>JAFSTO010000008.1 GCA_017450435.1 Paludibacteraceae bacterium | reverse complement strand
GGTTGCGGCATTGGCAGTCGGCGGCGGGGTGACAATAGCAGAGGAGGAAGCCGGCCGTGCCAAGCGCGGGGCTTTGGGCGGAGGCACCGGCGGATTCAGACCGGGCTACGACCGCGAAGACCCCTACGATACACCCATAGGTGACCTGTCCGTTGTGATGGTTCTCGTGTTCGCTATAGGTTATGCTATAGTAAAGAGGAAAAAACAGGGGGAAACAGTACGAAGGACAGATGTACGATGTTGCGGCAATTGAATTGCCGCACAATGGACGGAGAGACAATGTCGGCAATGCCGTAGAAGTCAATATGAGCCGTGTCTTATGCGAGGCGTTGGCACAAAGAATTAATGCAACAAGGTCGGGGCAAATGGGGGCGGAAACGAGAACTTAATTTGGAAGAAATAATTAAAACGGCAGACGGCGGCGGGTTATCGAGCTCTTTTTCATTTTTCTTGGACAAGGTAATAGCAAGCGCCTTGTATTATATTTATATTAGATAACCGGCCGCTGTGTCTGCTTTTTCCGGGTTATCCGGTTTGTCAGGGTATTCCGGGTTTTCCGGTTTGTCAGAGTATTCCGATTAATCCGGTTTGTCAGAGTATTCCGGTTAATCCGGTTTGTCAGAGTATTCCGGGTTAATCCGGTTTGTCAGAGTATTCCGGTTATCCGGGATTTTGGAAAAAACAAGGGGGTATGTCAAAACTGACACACCCCCTTGTTTTTTGTGCTCCGGTCGATTACTTCACTTCCTCGAAGTCAACGTCGGTCACGTCGCCTTTGTCGTTGTTGTTGTCGTTGCTGTTTCCGGCTCCGTTGTTGCCTTGGAATCCTGCTCCGTTGCCTGCACCTTGTTGTGCTGCATACATCTCAGCGCTGGCAGCTTGGAAGGCGGAGGTAAGTGCGTTGCAGGCGTTCTCGCATGCGTCGGCATCTTTCTTCTCATAGGCAGCCTTCAGGTCTTTCAGTGCAGACTCGATAGGCGCTTTCTTGTCAGCGGGGATTTTGTCGCCGAACTCCTGCAGCTGCTTCTCTGTTTGGAAGATGAGCGAGTCAGCCTTGTTCAGTTTGTCCACGCGCTCTTTCTCGCGTTTGTCAGCCTCGGCGTTAGCCTCTGCTTCGGCTTTCATCCGCTTGATTTCCTCCTCGCTCAAGCCGCTGGAAGCCTCGATACGGATCTTCGCGTCCTTGCCTGTAGCCTTGTCCTTGGCGCTGACGTTAAGGATACCGTTGGCGTCGATATCGAAGGTAACCTCGATTTGCGGTTCGCCGCGTCGAGCCGGCATGATTCCGTCAAGGTGGAAACGACCCAGCAGTTTGTTCTGTGCAGCCATCGGGCGCTCGCCTTGGTAGATGACTATTTCTACAGACGGCTGGTTATCGACAGCGGTGGTGAAGGTCTCGGTCTTCTTTGTCGGGATAGTGGTGTTCGCCTCGATCATCTTCGTCATCACTCCGCCCATAGTCTCGATGCCGAGTGAGAGCGGCGTTACATCAAGCAGCAGCACGTCTTTCACGTCTCCGCTGAGCACACCGCCTTGTATAGCGGCACCTACTGCTACCACCTCGTCGGGGTTGACGCCCTTGGAAGGAGCTTTGCCGAAGAACTTCTCTACAGCCTGTTGTATGGCCGGGATACGTGTTGAGCCGCCCACGAGGATGACCTCGTCGATGTCGCTTGTGGAAAGACCGGCTTTCTGCAGAGCCGAGCGGCACGGAGCGATAGTACGCTGGATAAGGTCGTCAATCAGCTGCTCGAACTTAGCACGTGTGAGGGTCTTAACCAAGTGTTGTGGCACTCCGTTGACCGGCATGATGTACGGCAGGTTGATTTCCGTAGAGGTGGTGTTCGAAAGCTCAATCTTAGCTTTCTCGGCAGCCTCTTTCAGACGCTGCATAGCCATCGGGTCTTTGCTCAGGTCGGCACCGCCGTTCTCGTTCTTGAACTCCTGTACGAGCCACTCGATGATACGGTGGTCGAAATCATCACCGCCAAGGTGTGTGTCACCCTCGGTGGCTTTAACCTCAAACACACCGTCGCCAAGCTCCAGCACTGATACATCGTGTGTACCACCGCCGCAGTCGAACACCACAATCTTCATATCTTTGTTCGACTTGTCCAACCCGTAGGCGAGTGCAGCGGCTGTAGGCTCGTTCACTATTCGTCTTACGGTCAGACCGGCTATCTCGCCCGCCTCTTTGGTTGCCTGACGTTGCGAGTCGTTGAAGTATGCCGGTACGGTGATTACGGCTTCGGTAACCTCTTGACCGAGGTAGTCCTCTGCGGTCTTTTTCATCTTCTGAAGGATGATAGCGGAAATCTCTTGCGGAGTGTAAAGTCTGCCGTCGATATCCACACGCGGAGTGTTGTTCTCGCCACGGGTAACCTTATAAGGTACGCGCGCTATCTCAGAAGAGAGGCGGTCGTAGGTCTCACCCATGAAACGTTTGATGGAGTAAACGGTCTTGGTCGGGTTGGTGATAGCCTGACGTTTGGCAGGGTCACCTACTTTTCTTTCGCCACCGTCAACAAATCCAATCACTGAAGGGGTAGTACGTTTGCCTTCGCTGTTAGCTATAACAACAGGCTCGCTACCTTCCATAACTGCGACGCAGGAATTAGTTGTTCCTAAGTCAATACCAATAATCTTGCTCATATTCTTTATTTTTTTAAGTTTTACATTCTTGTGGTCCGGAGAGTCTAGAGAGTCTAGAGAGTCCGGTTTGTCCGGAACTGCGGACACCTGTAGTTGTCAAATCGTGTGCCAAACGTTGGGTGAAGGGCGTTGACTGCCAAATTGTCAGTGACAGTGGCGTTTTTGATGACAAATGCGTGACAGGGCGGAGTACCGTCTCTATCGTGTGCGAAACAAGGCCTGATGCATTTGGCGAAACATGGGTTAACACTCCGGCTGAATGACTGATAAAACGCTTAACTCAAAAAATATTTTCAAAAAAACGACAAATAATTTGTGTAATTCAGAAAATATTTGTAATTTTGCAAGCTTTTTGGCGTAAACTGCTACGGTAAGTAAAAGCAGTGTATTACGAAAAAGGCTGATGATAAGTGGGTTGAGCAGCTACAGGAGAGATGTGAGATGCTCTCTCGGTAGTTGTGCGTGTCAGGAAAAATAAAATAAAATTATAATACAATGTCAAAAATTTGTCAAATCACCGGCAAGAGGGCTATGCGCGGATGCAATGTCTCTCACTCGAAGCGCCACACCAAGCGCGTCTTCGATGTGAACCTCTTCCACAAGAAGTTCTACTGGGTAGAACAGGATTGCTGGATCAGTCTGAACGTGAGTGCAGCTGGTCTGAAGACTATTAACAAAATGGGGCTTGATGCCGCACTCAAACAAGCCGCGGAAAAGGGTTACCTTTACGCTTAAAGAAGGAGGACTAAACAATGGCAAAGAAATCGAAAGAAGCTCGCGTGCAAGTTATACTTGAGTGCACAGAGATGAAAGCAAGCGGTCTGCCCGGCACATCACGCTACGTGACCACCAAGAACCGCAAGAACACTCCTGACAGACTTGAGTTGAAGAAATACAATCCGATTCTCAAGCGCTACACAATCCACAAGGAGATTAAGTAATCACCCATCTAAAGAAAGGACTTAACTATGGCAAAGAAAGCCGTCGCCTCGTTGCAAACAGGCAATGCTGGGCGTAATCACTCAAAATGCATCAAGATGGTAAAGTCACCGAAGACGGGTGCTTACATCTTCCAGGAAGAAATTGTTCCAAACGAGAACGTTAAAGAGTTCTTCGCTCACTAAACAAGCGGAGCCGTTCTACTGACAAACCAGCTCCTTCTCAACAAAAAAGAGAAGGCGCTGTTTTTTTAAGGACATGTGTTTTTACGGGTTCAAGAGGTTTTTGCTGTTTTGTTTTTACGGGTTCAAGAGGTTTTGCTTTTTGCAGGCAAATAATATTTGAAAAAAATGTTAGGAGTAATAATCAACACCAAGGCCGGTAAGCGTTCATATCTGCGTCAGCGTTATTATCTGTTTGACCTGCTCAAGTCGCAGCAGATGGCTTATACGTATCATATTACCCGGTATGCCGGTCATGCCTCGGAGTTGTCGCGCATGCTGGTGGAGCAGGGCTACGACAGACTGCTGGTATTAGGTGGCGACGGTACGTTGTCAGAGGTGATTAACGGCGTGATGCACGCTTCGCTCAGTGACAAGTCGCATATATCTGTCGGACTGATGCCTCGCGGAACGGGCAACGACTGGGGACGCTACTGGGGGCTGGACAAGGATTACAAGAAGTCGCTCGCGAGGTTTTTCAGCGGCACGCCGCATCCTATTGATGTAGGTTGCTTGACACTGAGGAGGGCAGGGGTGGAGGAGAAACATTACTTCGTCAACTCCGTAGGTTTCGGCATCGATGCCCGCACGTGTGAGCGCGCGCAGGTTCTTAAATATTACGTAGGCAGCCACGGACTAAACTATTTCTTCGGTCTCTTGTCGGCAGTGTTCACCCATCGTTCAATTCCTGTGTTGATGCAGGTGGAGCATGACGTTACGGAAAGCGGGGAATGCAGTAGGCAGGAGTGGCAGCAGCCGTTGTTCACGATGAACATAGGCAATGGTCCGTTCTCAGGCGGCGGCATAAGGCAGAACCCTGACGCTGACCCTACCGACGGGCTGTTTCATGCAATGTTCGTCACCACTCCTTCGTTTAAAGACATCATGCGGGCACTGCCCAAACTCTTCAACGGCAGGCTGCCGGAGGTGGAGTTTATCAGAAACTTCACTGCTCAGCGGGTTCTCATTCAGACAGATGAGCATATAGTGATAGAGAAAGACGGCATCTTGGTTGATGCCTGCGGCCCATACGAGGTGTCGCTCATACCGCATGCTTTGAACTTCATCGCGTAAAAAAAGTACCCCACGGCAGAGACGGGGTTTTTGACGGAGCGTTGTCATTGAGAGACGGTGCTTTGTCATGTAGAGACGATAAAAAAATACCATCTGACACCCCACTTCACGATGTTCGCGGGGGCCCCGTTTGACACCCCACTTCACGATGTTCGCGGGGGCCCCGTTTGACACCCCACTTCACCGATGTTCGCGGGGGCCCCGTTGTCTCTACACGCGGGCGAAACAAGGTCGGATTTGCGTTTAAATACCGTTTAAATACCGTTTAAAGCTGATAATAATTACTGTTAATATAATATTTTCCTATGTACAGAAAACTTTCAGAATCGGAAATACAGGTCTTGCAGTCGCAAGGATGCAGTGCAAGTGACTGGCAACAGGTTGAGGTTAAAGATGGATTCTCTCCGTGTTACGTCAGTGATGTGCGTTTTTCGGGCACTGTTCGTATGGGAGTGTTCCGCTCCGAGTACACTTTGCCCGGCGGCTTGCAGGTTCACTCAGGTTTGCAGCACGCCACATTGCACAACGTGGAGATTGGCGACGATGTGCGTATATATAACGTTCATAACTATATAGCGAACTACCGCATTGGTAGCGGCACGTGTATAGAGAACGTCAATGCCATACTGGTTGACGGCAAGAGCCGCTTTGGCAACGGTGTGTGTGTACCGGTGATGAACGAAGGCGGCGGGCGCGAGATACCTATCTACGACCATCTGTCGGCTCACTTGGCATACGTGATGACGCTGTATCGTCATCGTCCGCAGGCGCTGGACAGACTGCATCGTATGATTGACGACTATGCGTCAGCGCAGGAGTCGGAGACGGGTGTGATAGGAGAGGGGGTGCGTATCCTCAACTGCGGCAGCATAAAAAACGTGCGTATAGGCGACGCGGCGAAGATAGTGGGCGTGTCGGTGCTTAAGAACGGCAGTATCAACAGTAACAAGTCGGCGCCGGTGAGCCTCGGCTCGGGAGTGAAGTGCAACAACTTCATCATATCCTCGGGCGTGGAGATTTCCGACAGTACGCTTATCTCTTGTTGTTTTGTGGGACAAGGTTGCGTGTTTGGCAAGCATTATTCAGCTCTTGATTCGTTGTTCTTCAGCAACTGTCAGGGCATGCACGGTGAGGCAACGGCAATCTTCGCCGGTCCTTATACCGTCACTCACCATAAGTCCACTCTTTTGATAGCCGGTATGTTCTCGTTCCTCAATGCCGGTTCGGGCAGCAACCAGTCTAACCACATGTACAAGCTTGGTCCTATTCATCAGGGAGTGGCGGAGCGTGGTGCGAAGACCACGTCCGACTCATATATCCTCTGGCCGGCCAAGGTGGGCGCATTCACGTTGGTGATGGGCAGACATACCAAACATTCCGACACGAGCGACCTGCCGTTCTCTTACCTTATAGAAAACGCTACAGAGAGTTACCTCGTTCCGGGCGTGAACCTGCGTTCGGTGGGAACGATACGTGATGCGCAGAAGTGGCCGCGCCGTGACAATAGGTGCGACCCGCATAAAATCGACCAGATAAATTTCAACCTTCTATCGCCTTATACTATACAGAAGATGTGGCGCGGGAAAGAAATACTGGAGCAGATACGCCGATTGAGCGGAGAGACAACGGAGGAGTATTGCTACAACAACTGCCGTATCCGTCACAGTTCGCTTAATAAGGGTATAGAGCTGTACGGCATGGGAATAGCCAAGTTTCTTGGCAACTCTCTCATTTCGCGTATTGAGGGTTGTTCGCCTCGCAGTCTTTCCGAGCTTCGTGCGGCACTCCGTCCTGACACGCAGGTTGGTACGGGCGAATGGGTGGATTGTGGCAGTCTGATTGTTCCGAAGTCGGAGTTAAGCCGTTTGCTGAGCGATATAGAGTCGGACAAAGTGACCGATTTGAACGTTATTCAAACGCGTTTTGAACAGATGCACCAACACTATTATTCCTACGAATGGACATGGGCGTTAGAGCACTTGGAGCAGCTCTGGGGCTGCAAGTACGACCAAGTTAGCAGGGACATGCTCATCAGCACCGTCCGTCAGTGGAAAGAGGCGGTTATCAGCCTTGACAGGTTAGTGTATGATGATGCGAAGAAAGAGTTCAGTCTCAACGCCCAGACAGGTTTCGGTATCGACGGTGACCAGCACCAGCGTCTGCTTGACTTCGAGAACGTGCGTGGTACCTTTGAGAGTAACGGAACGGTTCAGGAGATCCTCGCCCATATAGAGCGTAAGTCCGCCCTTGGCGACAAGATAGAGTATCTGCTTAGCGGAATATGAAGCGCTCCAGTTGCGCCACGGCGCTTCTCAGGTCTGCCTCAAACCGCGTGTGATTGAGCAGGTAGTCCGGCGTTGTGCCGGCGATAGTGCGGTATAGAGCTTTGTCCATCATGCCTACGTAGTCGCTGATGGCAACCTCTATATCATCGCGCTGCCAAGACAGAGACGAGTGCTCATAGACGCGGAGTTTCTGATGGAAGAAACTGTAGGCTATTTCCGCTTTCTGTAGGTCCATTTTCGGCTTGCTTCCTTATTTGAATTGTCGTTGCTTTTCGTCGTATGTGTATCCGTTGGCAAGAAGGTACGACTTCAGTTGCTCAGGTTCCTTATTGAAATTATAGCACAGCGACTCAAGCGAATCAAACTCCTCGTCTCGCAGCAGCATGTTTACTGCCGAGACGAGGATTGCCGGTGTTTGTGGTAGAGTGTCCATATTTATATAAGAGGTTGTTTGCTTCCCAAGCGGGTGAAGCGCGGTTCAGTCGGCATTGCCTGCAATAAGCAGGATTATCCACGTAAGCAGCGGTGACACGAAGAATGACAGGAGTGCCCATGCGAGCGGGTCGCGATGGCGGTTCTTTGCCATGCGGTAGGCAATGTGAATGCGGATAAAATAGACGAGTAGCAGGGCGAGGACGATAACGGCGATGTAGATTAGCACCACAGCCAGTGCTGACATGCCGGCAAGAGCATTGCTCACGAACTCCTGAAGAGAATAGAACATATTTTCCATGTTAGTTTAGTTTTATTTGTGAAGAATGTTGTTTTTTTGTTTCCGGCTGCAAAGGTACGACAAAAATCCGAGTTACACAATAAAAGTCGTTTATTTCTTGCTTGGTTTTTGTGTACAAATTGTCACTTTCTTACGTCTGTCGGCGACAAAGTGTCATAAAAAGTGGTCATTTTGGCAGTAATACGGGTGTGTTGCACAATCGGCACACTAATTGCGTAAATGTGGGTGTAAGCCGAGTGCCAAACGGCACGAGGCGGTAGGTATAACAACCAAAAACTGAAATGAATATGTTTAACAACTTAATTATAGGAGGTAAGATTATGAAACCTATGATGTATCGCAGAAACGGATGGTTTCCGACTGTATTTGACGAGTTTTTGAACTCAGATTTAATGAACAGCGCCAGCACCACTGCTCCATCGGTTAACGTAAAAGAGACAGCAAATGCCTACCTTGTTGAGTTGGCGGCTCCGGGTGTGAAGAAAGAGTATTGCCGTGTAAACATCGATGATGACCACAACCTGTGTGTAGCTATTGAGAACAAGTATGAGCACAAGGAAGAAGACAAACATTCTCACTACTTGCGTCGCGAGTTCTCTTATACCAACTACGAGCAGAAATACTCTCTGCCTGACGATGTTAACGAAGAGGCTGTCAATGCCAAGGTGGAGGATGGTATTCTGACCATCGAGCTGCCTAAGGTTAAGAAAGTGGAAGGCAAGACGGCTAAGCAGATTGAGATTCAATAACTCAGCGCATCTTCAGACGTAACGTTTTACGTCGGTGCTCAAAAATGTAAGCGGCATCCGTGAGGGTGCCGCTTATATTTTGTTGCGGTATTGTTTTTTTTGATTTCGTGGCTATGTTTTTTACTTTTTTCTCTATGAGACGCCGGCTTCAGCGTCTTTTTCTTTATGCCGGCCTATAGCGAAGAGCAGAATGCTTGCTATGACGAAATATGCGGCGGTGAGTATCCACAGGGTGTAGTACTCGGCGCGGGTGGTCCATAGGGTGGCACCCATTGACGAAAGGTGGATAAACCCGTGGGCACCGGAGGTGTAGGGGATGATGTATGACAGGTATCTCCATGCATCAGGTATCATCTCTTTGGGCCATGATATGCCGGCAAGGAAAAGGAAGATAAGCGATGAGGAAATAAGCAGCACCATGCCCGACTCACGGTTGCGGATAAATACGCTCACGCACATTGAGAAGAACGTTGTGGCTAATATATAAGGCACAATAAAGCGCATAATGTCACCTGCTTGCCCGATGTGCGGCAGGTCAAACAGTCGCGGCAGTCCAACCAATAGGATAACTGCCAATGTGTAGTAGATAACGAAGTATGCCGCACCTCTGCCGAAGATGATTCTGAGCACTGAGTAGTCGCGGCGCCGGCCCGGAATACAATATAGTTCGTTGTTCTCCTCGCGGGCAGTGCCGCCCAGCATACATATTCCGAAAAAGAGCGTCTGGTGCAGTATGAGCACTAATACCGCGGGTATGAGGAAAGAGCCGTAACCGCCTGTAGGAGTGAAGAGTGCGGTCTCGGTGTAGGGCGCGTCCTGAACTAATGTCCACGCAAACTCTTTGTCCATACCCATCTGCTCGTAGCGGTCGATTTGTATGTCGCGCATCGACTCCAGCATCACCTGGTTGCAACTCAGATAGACGCCTTTCATATATAGAAACGACGACATATCGCAGTAGAGCGATATATGTGCCTGTCCGAACGGGTCGGCAAGTTGCGCTGCAAAGTCGCGCGGGAAATAGATTATGCCGTGCACCTTCTGGTCGCGCAGCAGTTTTTCTGCTTCTGCCATCGATGCGCAACTATAGGCAAGTTTGACGTCAGGTGATGCGTTCCATTTATGCAGAAACTCGCGGCTCTCAGCGGAGCGGCTCATGTCAACAACGGCAACGGGTATATCGGTTATCTGTTCGTTCCAATAGATGCCTTTGTATAGAAAAGGGTAGGCAAGTGTGGCAACAATGAAGATAACCATCACTCCGGGGTCACGGAAGATGCGCTTGAGTTCAGAGATGAACACGTTGTACGTATCCAATGTCTGAAGCCACAGATGTCTGTATAAATGATGTGCCATTATTTAAGCGGATAATTTTGATAAATCAAAGCCTTGTGCAGGCGTGGTGCTACTAACAGCGAGAGTATCATAAACGCGCAAAGCGACAATGCCGGAACCATGCTGTTCTGTACGGGTGCACCCATCAGTGCTTCGTTGACGTAGATGAGGTAATAGTGCCTTAGCGGTTCGAGATTAGCCAGTGCTTGCACGGCAGGCAGCATGCTCATTACGGGGTAGGTGAAGCCCGAGAGTGAGAAACCGAGCATCGAGTACAATGCTCCTATAGAGATGGCATCACGCAGTGTAGGCAGACAGCCTATGAGGAAGATTCCCATAGCCTCCATAGCGAAGACAAACAGCATCAGTCCGAAAAGCAACCGAGCATGACTGCCGTTGACTGGGAAGCCGGCAAAGCTGTAGAGAATAGTGTGGCAACCTATGCCAAGCACAATATATATCAGTGTATAAGGAATGAGTTTGCCAATCATTGCCACGGTATAGTTGCCGCCTGCTGTGTGCAGCCACTCTCGCGAGGTCTGCATCTTCAGTTCGTAGCCGATGGCGAAGATAGTGAGCATGATACATATCAGCCCTAATATGCCGGGCAGTATGGTGCTGACAAGATACACCGAGTAGTTTCCCCATGGGTTCGCCACCATGTGCCCTTCGATGGTGAGGGGTTGGATACGCTTCATAATGATATCCTCCGACATACCTTTCTTTCTTAGCACCTCGCGTTGGAACGCTCCCGACACAAGGTTAGCCACGGTGAGCATCTGCTTATACGCAGTGTTGCCGCCTACGGTGTAGGCGTTGGTTACGTAGAAGTCTATCTGCGGTCGTTTGAACGCCACAAGGTCGCTGTAGAACCCTTCGGGAACGACAAAGATGCCGTATATATGCCCTTGTTGCATAGCCTCGCGGGCTTCGGCGTACGACGAGGTTATCATACAAACATCAACCGACGAGGTGGCCTGCATCTCGTGGCACAGGCGGCGCGATATACTTGTCTGGTCCAAGTCCACCACTGCCATCGGCATCTTCTCTGCTGCACCCTGACGCATCAGCGTGAGGAAGAAGAATGTGGACAGCAGCATCACTCCAACCGAGGCGAACATATACAGCGGGCGGGCAAACATCTGCCTGACCTCACGCTGCATCACGTGCCATATATTGATAAGTATAGACATTATTTACCATTTGGTCATTTACCATTTACCATTTACGATTTACCATTTGGTCATTTACGATTTACCATTTGGTCATTTACCATTTACCATTTGGTCATTTACCATTTGGTCATTTACCATTTGGTCATTTACGATTTACCATTTACCATTTGGTTAGTTCTTAACGACTAAGGCGGTCATACCGGGTCGCAGGTTAGGTATAGTGCTCATCGGGCGGCATTTGACGTCAAACGTGCGTACGTCGTATCCTCCGTTCTGCTTGGTGGTGCGCCATGTGGCGTAGGTGCCCATTGCCTTGACGTGCGTCACGGTCAGCGGGTACTTGGTGTCGCCTAAGGCAGGGATTTTTACTTCCACCACGCTGCCCATAGTGAAGTCATGCAGCATATCCTCTCTCACAGCGAAGGTGAACCATACGTCGCTCATATCAACGATAGCCATCACGGGACTGCCTTGTCCTACCAGTTCTCCAACCTTTGGGAACATCTCGCTCACCTCGCCGTCGCATGGCGAGAGCAGATAGCGTTCAGCCTCTGCTGCCGCCACCTCTTTGAGCACTGCGTCCACACGTGCCACCTGTGCCTCGGCAGCGGCTTTGTCTTCTTCACGGGCGCCTGCGAGTGCCATGTCGTACTGGCTCTTGGCAGCACGCACGGTGGCTACCGCTGCTTTATATTGTGCTTGTACCTCATCGCGTTTCTGTTCGCTGACCACTCCTTTCTCGAAAAGCCGTTGTACGCGCTCGTAACTCTTGCGGTAGATTTCCTCGCCGGCTTTGGCCTTCTGGTACAACTCGTATGCACCGGTTATCTGTTCGCGCTGGGCACCGTTCTTGGCTTTCTGATTCACAGCTTCTGCCATATCGCGTGCAGCCAATGCCTGTTCTTTCTTGGCTTCCACCTCAGGCGAATAGATGGCAACCAAGGTGTCGCCTTTCTTCACCATATCGCCCTCTTCGTAGAAATACATCTCTATTCTGCCCGGCACCTTGCCGGATACGCGGTATTCGGCAGCTTCCGACTCGCCTTGAATCAATGTCTCTTCCGGACGAAGGGCAAACACGCCTACCAGTGCTACGACTATCACTACAACCAATAGTGCAACTAAGCCAAGTAGCAAACTTCCTTGTTTTTCTTTATTCATATCTTTTGTTTTTTTTCAAGTTTATAATCCTTTGGTGTATTGTCTGAGGCGTGTCTCATTCACTTTCGCCTCTGTTTCGGCATCCAATAGGTCGGTTGCAGCCGCCATCCATGCCGTTTGTGCCTGCATCAGTTCTGAGGTTGAAATCATGCCCGATGCAAACGACTCTTGTGCCATGCGTAGTACCTCGTCGGCATTGCTGCATGTCAGTCGCGCCACGGCAATCTTCTGCTGCGACTCCATCAGTTTCTGGTTGGCTTGCGTTATCTGCAGCGTCAGCATTTCTTTTGTCTCATCCACTTTCATCGCCACAGCATTGGCAGTATGTTTGGCCGCCTTATATCGCAGAATGTCGTCGGCATGCGCAATAGGCACGTTCACCACCACTCCGGCGGTGAAGAAACCCTGCCCGTGCCAGTCGCTGCGGATACCGTTGGTGGCGTACGGGTTGGTGTAGATATACCCGGCAGAAGCGACAATATTAGGTTGCAGCCCTGCTGCTATGAGTTTGGCATTGCTGCGGGCTATGTGTTCTGCCTCCTGGGCAAGCTGTAGTTCCTTGCGCCCCGCAGCTGCTGTTGTGGCATCTATAGTGTCTGTTGCCAATGTCGTTTCGTCCAGACCGCTCTCGTCCAACGTGAACACTGCGTCTAACGGCAGTCCGCACAGTTGTGCTAAAGCCATGCGCGACAGAACAAGACCGTTTTCTGCCTGCAGTTTCTTTACCTCCGCCTCGCCGCGTTTGGTGCGCACTTTCAGCAGGTCCGACTGCGTGGCAAGACCCTCCTGCATCAGCTCGCTTACGTCGCTCTCTAACTTGCAAAGCAGGTCGTAGTAGTTATTTGCCAAACGCCTTTTCTGTTCTACCGACACTACGCGCCAGTATGCTTCATCCACTTTGGCTATCACCTCGTCGTGCTTGGTTTCGGCTTCGATAGACGCTATGTGTTCTGTGGCTTTTGCAATCTGATATACCTGCGTGAGCCTGCCGCCGGTGTATATAGGCTGTGTTACTCCCACCTGAGCCACTGCCACGTGTGTCATATCGACAGTCATGGTATTATACACCTGCTGATATGCTTGGGCAATCTTTTGTCCGGCATCTGACTGCAGGTCGAGTATCGGTTGTTGCAAACGGGTGCCTTCCAAGTCAGAGGCAATGCGGCTGAGCGGCGTCTCTTGGCTCCAGTTGAAGTATGGTTTACCATCGGCTGCCACGCCTGCTGTTCCGAAGTCGAAGGCAGTCTCGTTAGCTAACAGGTGCATCTTCTCGGAGTTCCATGCGTATGCTCCGTTGGCACTCAGCTTAGGGAATGCAGCCGCTAACGCAGCTTTTCTGTTCAGTTCCGCCGCACGCATCATCTCCCGATTGGAGCGGCTGGTGGCGCCTTTTTCTAATGCCATCTCGCGGCATGCCGCGAGGGTGTAGCGAATGGTATCGCCGCCGACAGCTGTCGGTTGAGCGATGACAACGGACAGATGGCAGCTGACGGCGATAAGGACGCTCAGGATTTTTTTATTGTTCATCATGTTCTCTTATTTACTTCCCCGCTTCGGGCATCACCCGAGGCGACTCTCAAGCAGAGTCGGGAAACTGACTAAACGTTTCAAACTTTTCTATAATTCGCCCCTTATTCTACAAAGTAAGTGCCAAAGTGGTCTGTTTGTCATATTCTGAAACACGCCAATGTTTGACTATTTTTCTCGGATTGTACTCTTTTTCTGTTGATATATTGGTGTTTGTGACTGTAGCTATATACACTAAGAAAGATGGTCTTTTCGGCCATCTTTCTTAGTGTATATTGTCATTTTGTCTGTTTATGTTGTGCTTTAGTCGGTCTTGTCTCTCAAAGCGTGGTTAACACTTGTGCGAAACAACGCTGTCCTGCCTCGGTCATTAGACCCCTTCGTTCAAGGTCTTGGCATCGTTGTTTGTTCAGTTCTGTCCAATGGCTGTTCTTGCGTCGTGGTGACAGACGTTGTGCCAGCCTGCCGTCCGGCAGGCGTTTGACGGTGGAATCAATCCAGCCGAAGCATAGTGCTTCTTCCACTACATCAAGGTAGGGTAGGCAATTGTCGGCGGGGCGCACCTTCGAACGATAACATGCCACCCAGCAGTGGCTTGACAAGGAGTGGTGTTGTTCAAGCCATGAACGCAGCTGATGACGCTGGGAGTATTCTAACAGATTGTCAATTTCCATGGGTTACATGATGTTTATTTTCTTTTTGCCGGATAGTCCGGAGTTTGCCGGTTATTTCGGAGGAGCCGGATGATTTAATTACGGAACTTATAGCAAAGGTATATTTTTTTTAGCAGATATGCAAACATTTGTGTATTTATCTTTCCGCTTAATAGTCATATAGCCCGGTAGAATATGCTTTTCACTACTTTACAGTGCCGAAAAATGCGCAAAAGATGTTTTTTTCTTTGCATATATGAAAGAATTGTTGTAATTTCGTGTTCGAAACAGCAGTCATGTACCAATTGACCAAGCTTGTCTGACGCCGCGCTTCACGTTGTTCGCGTGGACCCGTTGTTTCGCCCACGGTAGAGACGGTATTTTTTACCGTCTTTCAAAAGTGCCCGAGTCGAAAAGTACGAATGACCGGTGTGCGAAGTATTTACGAGTGTTTTGAATACGAATTAACCAATATTATTAACCAAAATCCAATACAGTATGAAAAAGTTTTTTTCTCTTTTCTTTTTTGCGCTGATGTGCATAGGCATGTGTGCTCAAACTGTTACCTATACGGTGGCAGGCAGTTCTGCTATATTAGGAACAGAATGGAGCACCACAGACACCAACAACGACATGACGCTCGTTGAGGGCAGTAGTTACACGCTGGTTAAGTCAGATGTGGTTCTCATCGGAGGCACTACGTATGAGTACAAGGTGGTTAAGAACCACGCTTGGACGGAATCATGGCCCGGACAGAATGCCAAACTGTCTGTCGCAGAAGACGGAAAGTACGATGTCACTTTCTCCTTTGATGCGAGCAGTAAGAATGTAAGTGCTACCGCTGTGAAAAAAGGCGATGCGGTGATAGAGAAGCATTACCTTGTAGTAGGTGAAGAAGCTGTGGTGAACGGAGCTGCTTGGAACAACAGCAATGCGGCAAACCTGATGACTTCATCGGATAACGGCGTGACCTACAAGCTGACCATATCCAACCTGACATTAGCCGTCAAGGAGTATGAGTATAAGATTGTGGAGCAGGGTACATGGAACGCTTACTATGACAACGGCGCCGGCGGGAATGCCAAGTTCGCTATTACCGAGCGTGCTGTATATACGATTGAGTATGTGTTTACTGTTGCAACCTCAGCATGTGTTGTCAACGCTACCAAAACAGGTGATGCTGACCCTGCTCCGGCAGCTGATTACTATTTAGTGGGTTCGGAAAAGGGCTGGGAAGCTGCGGATGCAAACAAGTTTGCTGCCACAGATGTAGAGGGCGAATATTCGCTCACTACAACACTGACAGAGGGCGAGACTATAAAAGTGCTTGGCGAACAGGGAGGCACACAGACTTGGTATCCTGACGGGATGGGAACGGAGTTCACTGTAACGGCAGCATACGCAGGCGAGAAGACAATCTATTTCCGCCCGGCCGGCAATACTGACTGGAACGAGTTTCATCAGGGAGGTTTCTTCTATATTGAAGCAAACGGGTCGGTTGAACCTACGCTGACCAACGGTTATTATCTTCTTGGCTCCATGAACGAGTGGACCCCGGCTGCAGCTTATCTATTCGCTGTGAATGAGGATAATTCCGAGGAGTATAAGTTGGAAATGACATTGGCTGAGGGCGACAGGTTCAAAGTAGCATACGTTGAGAACGATATAGCTAAGACTTGGTATCCGGAAGGGACAGACAATGACTATGTAGTGGATGCTACGCACACCGGTGCAAAGACTGTTTACTTCCGTCCTGATGCACAAGGCGGTGAGGATTGGTACAATGGTGTGATATTCGTTGAGGCCACAGGGTCAACAGCTGTCGAGGACATATCAGGTGAGAAGACTGCGACTCTGAAAGTGATAAAGAACGGTCAGTTGCTGCTTGAGCGCGGAGACAAGACCTACAATGTATCGGGCGCAGAAGTGAAGTGATGAAATACCACATGCCGTTAATGTTTATATATATCACACGCCCCGCACAAAAGCGGGGCGTGTGATATATATAATTATGGTCATTTACTACATGTATCATGTCGGTCATCAGTTCTTGGCTCTCTTCATCACCTGCGTCATGCAGTGTGCGGCGCCATAGCCGTCTATCAGACTCTCCAACGGCACCCACTCAACCTGCACTTTCGCTTCACGTAAACGCTGTTGTACAGCCTCGCTTTGTCCGCCCACTGCCATGATGTGGCGCGGAGCAATGGTCAGATAGTTGTTGGCATAATGCATCTCGTCCTCCGGGTCAATCGGGATGATTTGCATTCCACGTTCCCCGAGGAAAGCAACGAAGGGCTTATCTTCATTCATAAGGCGGTACGCCTTCTCTCCGGCAGCACGGGCGTATATATCGCAGGTCACGTATTCCGGTTCGTTAGGCAGAGCCTCAAACCGGCTGCGTACCATAGTGCACAGGTCACGGTCGATGATATTGAAATACGTATCGAGGTGCATCTGCATCTGCCAGAGCTTATGGTCGTGCACCACTACCACAGTGTCGTGTCCGAAGGCGTCTGCCTCCATCATCTGGCGTATGCCTTCCATGTTCGTCCGCATGCCGCAACCGATGAGAGAAATTGTGCCGGCGGGGAAATAATCGCCTCCTTCCAATCGTCCGTCGCCCTCAATGCGTAGCACGGGACGTAAACCCAAATGGTGATAGCATACTTCGATAATTTCTGTTTCCGGCGCACGTTGCGAGGAGTTCATCTTGCAAATCACATGTCCGCGCGGAGTAGTGATACTCTGGTCCCGCGTGAAGTAGAGGTTCATCAGCGGGGCTTGGATATACTGCGCTTCATAGCCGGTGTTATTGTCTGTTCGGTTTAGTTTGACTGTCGGTTGCAGCAGAATACAACGAATAAGGTCGTCTCTGCTCATCTCTTCTATCGTCTGCTTGCGGTATTGTTCTGAGGCCTCTGCGTCCTCGTCGGGAATGGCGGATATATCGTATTGCAGAACCTTGGATGCCAATGTTCTTAACGTATCAATTCCCGTCTCATTCAGAATCTCGTAAACCGTATGTACACGGATGCCGTTCCGCTCCAAAAGACGTATATATTCGCGGTGCTCTGCGGCAGCCTGCTCCACGTCGAAATAGTGCTCAAACAGTCCTGCCGAGGGATGAATCACGCCGTTGAAGAGTTCCGGTCCGGGCGTGTGCATCAGTATCTCGCCGGCTCTGAGCCATTCTGCCTGCGGGTACGCCATCTCGCCTTTCGGCTCAGGACGGGTGTATATATTGCAGCTAACGCATAGCGTTGCCACTACTGTCATAAGAAGAATTTGCTTTTTCATCTGCTTTTTTATATTGTCTTATAGTATAGCCGTCCCGAACAGACACCGCCGGAAAAGGGTCTTGGCGGGCTCGGGTCCAATCATCTTGCTCACGGCGCGGTAGGTCGGACCGTCCTTAATCAGCCCCTCCACATAGGCGCTGTTGCGCTCGTTCTTGACAGCCCGGTCTATGTTCCGCGCCGTAGCAAAGAGGTCGATATAGGCACTGAGCATCTGCTCCGTCATCGCCTCCAACCGTGCGCCGTGGCCGGTCTTGCTAACGGTCGGCGGCAGTTTCAGACGGTCGAACCAGGCAGGGCGCGTCGCTTTGTCCTTCAGGTCGCTGTATTGCTCTTTCACCGCAGTCATAGTGCTCAGATCCACGCTCCCTACCAAGGTGTCGTAGGTCTCCAACAGCAGGGTATTGCGTCCGAAAATGCTGATAAAATCATACGAAAAGAGCGGCATGTCTTTGGCGTAGGGCGTACAGATAAGCGTGTCCATCTTCATCAGACCGAACAGACCGCGCATGCTCAGGTGCGACACATGGGCAACGCCGTTCCAGTCGTACGCCTCCAACTCGAACCGCATCCCTCTGCCGGAAAACGTCTGCCACGGCGTTACGTCTTGGGGTGTCAGAGCCCCCTGGGCGGCAAACAAATCAAGCTTTGAGCCATTCATATTTAGCTACGGAATAAATAGGTAACAACGGTATCAGGATAGGCGTTTTCTTCACATACGCCTGATATTCGGGGTCATTGCCGTAGGCGGCGTTCTGACGCAACTCCAGCCGGCGTGCGCCGCTGAACATCACAAACACAATGCCTGCATAGCCGATAGCCACAATCAGCCACTGCCACCAATTGAGCCCTGCGCCAATCGCGCTGAGCAACGCACCCGTCCAGATGGTCACTTCGCCCAAATAGTTCGGGCAGCGCACCAGACGGTACAAACCTGTATCGACGAACCGCTTCGGGTTCTTTTTCTTCGCGGCACTCTTCTGCGCATCGCTGATGCTCTCCAGCAAGATACCGCAAGCCACCACCGCAGCACCTATCCATGCCCACAGCTCACTGTCGTACGGACCGTTCGCCAGCCGGAAAGCCACAGGGCTCACCTGCGCCACGTACAACAGCGCGC
>JAFSTO010000055.1 GCA_017450435.1 Paludibacteraceae bacterium | reverse complement strand
GATTGAGGATACACCGTTAGACGGGTACCAGCAGGCGGCGGAGTTGTCGACGGTGAATATTCCGCTGGGGCAGAAGATAGACGCGAAGCGCACGACGCAGGTGGACTATCAGTGCAACTTGGACAGCCGGAGCAGAGCGTACTTGCCGTATGGATTTGCGGATATTCCGTACAACGCTATGGTAGGACACAGCACTAGTAGTCAAGGTTATGCAGTTGTCTCTATGAACGGTACAGACTATAGCTTGAGTTTTACAACAGCAGGACTCGATGTTGAGGCTTCAGACTTATCCGCCCAAGCGATTGCAGATGGTAATAGTGCCTATAACGCTTCAGGAGTCGGTGTTCGCGAATACCTGAATATCGCGCTCTCAAGCGGAGGAAAGACTGCAACTATAGGCCTCGATATGGTCAATATAGACAAAAAAGACGAAGGGACAGGTCTGCCTAACTTGTGCCTTCCGTCAATTACATATAACGCGGACGGTACATATATTTATCCTACAGTCCCAACAACAGATGATGATAATCTCACTTTTGTGGGGATACTTGATGACAACGGGCACTTCTTCACTGGAGATTCAGGAGCTGCTATCACTACCGATATTACTGGCAACTACACACTTAATGTTGCTGATCAGGGCGTTCTTGACTCATACATGCCAGTCTATCAATTCCCTGGTTCTACGCCTCCTATGTATTTTGCGGCACAGTATGACGACGATACAGGTGCGCTAAAACTTCGCAGCTTGGCCTTCTATAACGGTTCAGTGGATGTAACAAGTACTGCTTCTAATGCGGGGCTTGCTGCCGATCTTAACGGCGGAGTTCTAGATGGAGTAACAATTAAGGCTAACCCTACTGTATTCAGTTACAATGTGAAGAGCAATATGAACTATACCAGTTTCAAGCTACAGGGAGCCCCTACTATTGCTGTTGACGGTAATAACAACGTTACCGCAGATGTTACGTACCATTTCCTAGCAGAATTTGACGAACGAGCTGTAGATACTGGGTCAGATCTATCAAAGACGGCGTCAAAGCTAACTTTGTGGTACTATGGCTGCAGCAATGCCGACATTGCTAACTACGTAGCAGCTAATGGTGATGAAGATACCATAAAAGGACTAGAGAGAATGCACAAACTCGAAGCTACTGTATACTTCAACGCTGACGGGACTTTTGCTTCTGTAGAGTGGGCGGATACGGATAACAGCAACGCTCCTTTAGGTTACCGTATCGTCAACGGCAATGTACCTCCTGCTGACCCGTATACTGGAAATGTGGGCCCTAATTTCCAGATAGCAATAGCTTCCTCAAGTGCTGCAAGCAGTACGAAAGATACCTTGAACTTCATGCAGGCACAGAGTCTTGACACTCCCGGCGACGTTAGTACTCTTGGTGTATGGTCAACGCAGGGCACAACCTATCAGGGGGCCTACCACGCAACGAAGACCACGATTTACGACGACAACGGCAAAGAACACACCCTCGAGGTAACGTTCAAGAAGCTCACGGAGAACCGCTGGCGTTGGGAGGCGTTCCTAATTGAGAGGGACGAATCAGGACAGGATGTACTCACAAATATAATTCCCACCCCTAACTGTGGAGAAATCGAATTCGACGGCTCAGGCAGAATCAGCAGTGTAATAGCTGACAGTACGGACAACCAAAGGCGCGGATTGTCAGACAGATTCCCGAACGCTGAAGTCGAAATCACCGTACCCTTCAGCCTCAACGGTCAGCCCAACAGCACAATAACCCTCAACTTCGGCGGTGGTGTCGGTGCGGGCGGAGAAAACATCGACGGCGTTACCCAATTCGCCTCAGAAACCACAACTAAACCAGTCTACCAAAACGGCTACACTATGGGCGTCCTCAAGAACTACTCAATCGCTGTCGACGGCACTATCACAGGCTCTTACGACAACGGCCTAAACATTCCCCTTTACCGCGTGGCTCTCGCTACCTTCGCTAACGAACAGGGCCTCGAGAAAATCGGCAACACAATGTTCCGCGCAACAGTCAACTCAGGTAACGCCAACATTGACGGTGCCACAACCAACGGCAAAGGCTCAATCATGGCACAATACCTCGAGATGTCCAACGTCGACTTAACTGAGGAATTTACACACCTCATCATCGCACAGAGAGGCTTCCAGGCCAACACAAGAGTTGTAACGGTCAGCGACCAAATTCTGGAGGAAGTCGTCAACCTCAAGAGGTAATCCTCACAGACACATAGATTTTTCCCGTCCCCTGTCTTAATTCACGAGACAGGGGAATTTTTCTTACGTTCTTACGCTATAATATTAGCAATCCCAAATTTTTCACAAGGAGTATTGATTCTTCATGAACGAATTTGAATCCAGACTCTCAAAACACTACGACGAATTGAAGTGGCTGTACTATGAGCTTTACGGCAGCGACAAACAGG
>JAFSTO010000054.1 GCA_017450435.1 Paludibacteraceae bacterium | reverse complement strand
GCCTTTCCCGTTTTTTTTGTCATCTTGCATTGCTGTCGGACTTTTTTCGTCTCTCTGTCAGTCCTGTTCCGGTACCCTCCACAGGACTGACAGAGAGATTCTTCGTTACTAAAAAATTGCGTTTCTAAATGGAAACTATAAATTGATAAAGAGATTGTATATATCGGTTTTGACACACCCTCCAAAGAACAATAAAAAACATATTTAAGAGAAAAGATTTGCTGAATTGGCGAAAAAGCAGTAAATTTGCAAAAGCAAGGAGAAAGAACAAGGACTCATTACTTATTACTTATCACTACTGTCCACTAAAAAATAAACAAAAACCAACAAAACCCTTTGAGTGCATTAGAAGCGATGCTTCTTATACAAATTGCTACTAAAAACTCCTCGTAAGCAAGTTCCCAGATAGTTTTTACTACCAATTTGTCAACTCTTACGAGCGAAAAGCGCTCAAAGACATAAACATATAAAACATTGTTAAATCAAATCCGTTTACTCAAAATATCAATATAATTGACTAAATATCAGTTGACTATAAAACTAATATGATATTTTAAGCGGACACTAATGATTACTTATGGATGTTAGGATTGATGCCACATGGAAGGCGGTGCTTCAGGATGAGTTTGACAAGCCGTACTTCGAGTTACTGACAGGATTTGTTAGACAAGCATATCACAGCCGCACGTGTTATCCCCCGGCCAGCCGTATATTCCGTGCGTTTGATATGTGTCCGTTTGATAAGGTTCGCGTAGTTATCCTTGGTCAGGACCCATATCACGAGCCCGGTCAGGCCATGGGATTGTCGTTTTCCGTGCCGGAAGGTGTGCAGGTTCCACCATCGCTTCAGAACATCTACAAAGAGATTGCCCGCGACACAGGTGCTCCATCCGTGTGTGCGCCCTCCGGCGACCTAACGCCTTGGGCAGAGCAAGGTGTGCTACTGCTCAACGCAACCCTCACAGTGGAAGCACATAGGGCAGGCTCACATCAGAACAAAGGCTGGGAAGAACTGACGGATGCCGCTATCCAAGCACTCAGTAAGCAACGCGAGCATTTAGTTTTTATGCTATGGGGTTCCTACGCACAGCGCAAGCAGATGTTCATCGACCACAAACGACACCTTGTGCTCACCAGTTCGCACCCCTCTCCACTATCGGTTTATCGCGGGTTTGACGGATGCGGGCATTTTACCAAAGCCAACGCCTACCTCGCCGCTCACGGACAGGAAACGATAAAGTGGTGAAATCGGAGATAATCGGAAAAAAGCAATTTATAATGAAAAAACTACTGCTGATAGACGCATACGCAATGATTTTCAGGGCTTACTATGCCTTTATACGTGCTCCTCGTATCAACTCGAAGGGGGAAAACTTGTCTGCTGTTTTCGGTTTTTGCCTGACGCTTGAGGACTTGCTGAAGAAAGTTCAGCCGACTCATATCGGTGTTGCCTTTGATCCTAAGGGCGGCACCTTCCGTCATGAAGCCTACCCAGCCTACAAAGCGCAGCGCGATGCCACGCCTGAAGATATACACAAGGCGGTGCCGATCATTAAAGAGATACTTGGGGCACGGCGTATGGCGGTGTATGAGGTAGCGGGTTTCGAGGCAGACGACGTAATCGGCACCTTAGCAGACAAAGCGGCAGCGGCAGGATTCGAGGTGCTGATGGCAACGCCCGACAAAGATTATGGTCAGCTTGTAACAGAACATATACACCAATACCGTCCGCGTCACTCCGGTGGCTTTGAGGAGCTTGGTCCGCAGGACGTTTGCAACAAATACGGCATCAACAACACAGCTCAAGTGCTTGACCTGCTTGCGCTGATGGGCGATTCGGCAGATAACATACCTGGTTGCAAAGGTGTAGGCGAGAAGACCGCAGTGCAGCTGATACAGCAGTTCGGCTCAGTGGAGCAACTGCTTGACCGAACAGACGAACTGAAAGGTGCGCTACGCACCAAGGTGGAGACGCAAAAGGAAGAGATTCGTTTTTCCAAGTTTCTTGCCACCATCCGCCGCGATGTGCCTGTGGAACTGAACGAGGATGAACTGCAACGCAAGGACGATGACCTTGAGGCACTATACTCGATATACAGGACACTGGAGTTCCGCAGCCTGATAAAGGGGCACGGAAACGAACGTTCGGCATCGCTCGCCACTAATCCGGCTATTCCGACAAAGGTAGAGACGGTGTTCTCCACCGTCTCTTCAGAGAGAGACGCTCGAAAAGAGAGCCTCTACCGAGTAGGCACACATAGCAACCAACACGATGTAACCAATACTAACGTTCAGAAACATTCGCCACAAAAAGGAGGATACCAGTTAAACCTCTTCGGAGAGACGGCAGATGAGTGCCGGGAGACGAGAGACAATAGACAAGAGCCTCTACCCTGCGGAGAAGCGTTGACCGGGAACAAGACGGACGAGACGAGTGTGGAAGAGCGTGCACAGATAGCTCATTATCTGTTGCAGCCGGAGATGAAACATGACATCGCGTATCTTGAGGACATCTATGGTGCCCAAGGTGATGCATTGCTTGCTGCAGTAGAGAACGAACTCAAGAAAGACGAACGTCTTTGGCGTCTATACACTGATGTAGAGTTGCCACTGGCCCCCATCCTCAGACGAATGGAAAACGCCGGAGTGAGGTTCGACAAGGATATTCTGCACGAAGCTTCAGATGAGATGCATCAAGAGTTGAACGGCATAGAGAAGGATATTCTTGCAATAGTGGAAGATGTGAAAGCAGAGCATGCAGAAGCAGTACGACTACTGCCAGACTTCAATATTTCTTCCCCAAAACAAGTGGGTGAACTATTGTTCGGAGTGATGCATTTAGACCCCAAGGCAAAAAAAACCAAGGGCGGACAGTACGTCACCTCGGAAGAGGTGCTACAGAGCATCAAAGAGCGTCATCCTATCATCAGTAAGATTCTCGAATACAGGGAACTGAAGAAACTCCTCTCCACATATATCGATGCCCTTCCGGCACTCATTGACCCCGGAACAGGCAAGATTCACACCACCTATAACCAGACAGTAACAGCCACAGGACGCCTGTCCTCGTCGAACCCCAACATGCAGAACCTGCCTATCCGCAGCGAGCGTGGTCAGTTGATAAGAAAAGCCGTGGTTGCAGACGCCGGTTGCCTGTTTGTCAGTGCCGACTACTCGCAGATTGAACTGCGCCTGATGGCTCATCTGAGCGGCGACCGCCACATGATAGAAGCGTTCCGCGCAGGGGATGATATCCACGCGGCTACGGCTGCGAAGATATTTGATTGCCCGATAAGCGAGGTTAGTCGCGAGCAGCGGCGCCGAGCAAAAACAGCCAACTTCGGAATCATCTACGGCATCTCCGCCTTCGGACTAAGTCAGCAGCTTGAATGCAGCAGGCAGGAAGCCAAACAGCTTATTGACGACTATTTTGCAGCGTTCCCCGGTGTGATGCGTTATATAGAGCAGCAGAAAGAACAGGTTCGTCAGAACGGCTACGCTGAGACACTATTCGGACGCAAACGTTTCTTGCCGGACATCTATTCACAAAACAACACCGTCCGCAGTTTTGCGGAACGGAATGCGGTGAATGCCCCCATACAAGGCACCGCAGCTGACATCATCAAGATAGCTATGGTACGCATTGACCGACGCCTACAGGAAGAAGGGCTCCGGGCACAAATGATAATGCAGGTGCACGACGAACTTAATTTCAACGTGCCGCAAGATGAGGCGGAGCGAGTGAGACAATTAGTGGTGGAAGAGATGCAGGGTGTTGTGGAGCTGAGCGTGCCACTCATCGCCGAATGCGGGATAGGACATAATTGGCTCGAAGCACACTAACGGTTTTACACTATGGGGGGTAAACATAAAAACCGACAACGTGAAAACCAACAACAGTAATTAAAACAATATGATTGAGATAAAAGAATATCAGGCACATGCGGTGTTAGTGGGCGTGATTACCCCACAGCAGCCGGAAGACAGGACAAAAGAGTATCTTGACGAACTCGCTTTCCTTGCCGACACCAACAAAATTATTCCTCTCAAGCGTTTCGTACAGCGCCTTGAGCAACCAAACTCCACCACTTATCTCGGTATAGGCAAGCTTCAGGAGATACGGGAGTATATAGACGGTAAAAAAGACACAGATGAGCCTGTGGATGTGGTAATCTTCGATGACGAGTTGTCACCACGCCAGTTGCGAAATATAGAAAACGAGCTTGGTGTGCAGATTATCGACCGCACCATACTTATTCTGCAAATCTTCCTTCAGCGTGCACAGACGAGTTACGCGAAGACCCAGGTAGAGATGGCACATTTGGAGTATATGCTTCCGCGTCTGACCCGTATGTGGACTCACCTTGACCGTCAGCGCGGCGGTGGCGGCACCAACCGCGGAACGGGTGAGACGCAGATAGAGGCCGACCGGCGAATAATAAAAAACCGACTTGCTCTGCTTCGCGAGGAGCTTAAGAAAATCGACCGCCAGATGACCACGCAACGTCAGAACAGAGGCAAGATGGTTCGCGTGGCCTTGGTGGGCTACACCAACGTAGGCAAGAGTACGATGATGAACTTACTGTCCAAGTCGGACGTGTTTGCCGAGAATAAGCTCTTTGCCACGCTTGACACTACCGTTCGCAAGGTTACCATCGACAATTTACCATTTCTGCTAAGCGATACTGTCGGGTTCATTCGCAAGCTGCCGCACAACCTTGTAGAGTCGTTCAAATCAACACTTGACGAAGTAAGAGAAGCAGACCTGTTGATTCACGTTGTGGATATCTCGCACCCCAACTTTGAAGAGCAGTATCATGTTGTGGAACAGACTATTCAAGAGATTTGTGACGTAGAGACCACCGTGTCACGCCGCGAACACTCGGACGAGCCGATGCCGGGATACGACCCGAACAAAGACACCAAAGCGTACAAGAAACACGTATATCAGGAGCCCAAACCTGAGATTTTGGTCTTCAACAAAACCGATGCTTTCAGCTACACCCCCAAGGACGAGGACGACCTCACTCCGCGCACGAGGGAGAACATCCCTCTTGAGGAGTTGGAACAGACGTGGATGGCGAAGATGCAACCCGACTGTATCTTCATCTCCGCCAAACAGAAGCAGAACATTGATGCCCTCCGCCAACTCATATATGACAGAGTGAAAGAGATACACGTCCGTCGCTACCCCTACAACGACTTTCTTTTCCAACAATATGAATAACGTTGAACGTGGGGTACAGAAATACAACCCAAATATCAACCAAAGATAGCACCACGACGGGTGGTGTCCGTCTCGGAATAGTCGGCATAGTGTAAAGCTGTGTGAGAGTCATAGGCGAATGGCAGTCAGGGGAATTCCGAAGCAAAGCGAGCTATTTTTTTTATAAAAAAAGCTCGTTTTTTGCGTTATTATTTCCGTGTTACAGAATTTTTTAGTAAATTTGCGCACGAAAATACTAACCATGAAAAAACATCTCCGTCTCCAGTTGCTTATTTTAGCTGCTGTAGTTGGCACTGCCGACGTAACGTCAAGCGCCAACGATACCATCATCATCGTCAGCAACGATACATTGTATGATGTTGTCACTCGTCTTGACAGCACATCCCGTGACACAGTTATCTATACCGAGCGTGAGCAGTCACGTCGTTCTCACTATGTTCAGTTCCTCGCCGGTGGCGGTTGGGGGACGCTTAACTACGCTCTGTCCAACGGTGGAAGGGTCAGTGGTACTCCACACGCCACCGTGCAACTGCAGTATGCGTGGTTCTTCCACGAGCACTGGGGCTTATCGGTCGGGGCGTCGTTTGCCGCCACCTCGTCCAAAGCACGTCTGACAGGTGAGCGCAAGTGGGCAGGTCAGACCGACTCCGATGGTGAAGCCTACGAACACCATACCGAGCTTACCGACTGGCAGGAGAGGCAGACCGTACACCAAGCCGCCATTCCTATCGCTCTGCAGTGGCAACACGTATGGAACGAGAAAGCCGGATTGTACCTGATGATTGGTGCGGACGCACAGCTTGCCGTCATGAGCAGTTATAAGACGGTGCATGGCGACCTGCTTCACAAAGGATACTACGAAGACAGCCACCTGTGGCTTGACGATGTGCATGAGTTCGGTCCCCGCACGCGTAACGACAAAGGCAAGTTGCTGACCACTCTTATCACTCCGGGGGTGTTTGCAGACCTCGGCTTGGTTCTTCCCGCCGGCAAGCAGACCGATATTCTTCTTGGCGGTTATTTCCATTACACGGTTACCGACCTGAACGCTTCTTCGCATTCTCCACTTGGTTGGCAGGACGCGGACTACGCATGGATGCCCGCTTACGATGGCGTATGGAACAGCAACGAAGCCGGCGCATCGCGCCCTTGGGCGGCCGGGGTAAAAATAGGTGTGCAATGGCACGCAAGACAAAAACCTGCGGCAGAGCACCGCACGTTATACGACTATTTCACCACCGAACAGAAACAGATGCGTATCGTTGAGCATCGTGATACTACCATACGTGTTTCTGAGCCGCAGATTGCTCACGTGGAGCCGGAACCCGCAGTGCAGCCCAAGCAGAAACTGCCGGAGGCTACCACAACAGGTATTCAGAAGGAGTTTCGAGTATATTTCGGTCTCAACTCGGCAGACATAACGCCGGAGATAGAGCTTGAGGTTATGTTAATACTTGAAACACTTCGCTCTCACCCCGATTGGCGTGCCGAGATTAGCGGATACAGTTGCTCAATTGGCACCCACGCCTACAACGAGCGTCTATCGCTGCGCCGTGCACAGAACGTAGCTAAAGTTCTACAGGATAACGGCATAAGCGCGAAGAGACTGAAGATAACAGCCTACGGCGATTCAAAAGCACACCAAAACGCCACCGAAGCCGAGGCTGCTGAAGACCGACATGTGAGGGTAAATATTATCGGAGACTGAAATCAGTGACTGTTAAGTGAACCAAAACACCCCAAAGTCAAACAATTTGAACCGACAAAAGAATCTCTATACTACCATGAAAAAGATATACACACTACTGCTTGTTCTTCTTGTAAGCCTTGGTACTTATGCCCGATATTTCGAAACCGGAGAGAAAATATATATCAACGGCACCCCATCAAGTCTCTCCGATTGGGATCCAAAGTGGAAAGACAACTGCGATTTGTGGTGCCAACTTATCAATAGTGAGACATCTGATGACTATTGGATACAAGTAAGCGGTTGGTACACACCTACAGTGTATTACATCGAAATCCCCTCCGGTGCCGCAGGAGAGTGGGATAAGATAAAATTAGCTCGGTATGCACCAGGTGCAACACCATTCAACGGGGGTACGAAATATAACGAAACAGGTGATATAGAATTCGGCATCCATAATAAAAACTACATTGAGAATTTTGGGTATGGTACAGACTGGAAAGACGCCAATTGGAAAGTGGTAGCCCCCACGCCAAGCGGTAACCCTGACCCTGAAGCAGGTATTTGGTCAATGCCCTACGAGGATGAACAGATATGCACTTCCGCAGCAGGTACCACCTATATCTTAGCCCCAAAAAACTATGATTATGCCAACTCATACTGTCACGCGTGGTTTAAGTATCATTCTGACGGCGACTATTGGGAGCGTATATGGGGACTTGATTTTCGCGATGAAGAGGGTAAAATGGATAATAACACCACCTTAGGAGATGCCGGCTCTGATACATATTATTTCTATCAAGCCGCTAAGCCGTCGAAATGTCGTCTGTTACGTATCCGTCTTAATCAAGACTGCTCGCCGGGTGCGGAAGGTGCTTGCGCCATTACCTCTTTCTCAGCAGTAGCATCGGATGCTAACGTGACGGACAAGACGAGTGCCGTGGACGGACTGATAGCTTTTGACGACAAGTTGGGTGCAGGTGACCTGATGATTTGGTGCGATGATGTGGACACCGTCATCATTCCAAACGAAGATATAGATTCTATTCCTGTGAAATTC
The DNA here is from genome assembly GCA_017450435.1 of Paludibacteraceae bacterium. Taxonomy (GTDB): domain Bacteria; phylum Bacteroidota; class Bacteroidia; order Bacteroidales; family Paludibacteraceae; genus Colicola. The sequence goes on along the minus strand of JAFSTO010000054.1, from coordinate 5,593 downwards.
AAGCTAACGGGTTTCGACGCTTCTACAGCACAAGACTACACCTTACAGGCACAGTTCCTCACACGCACAGGCTGCTCTGAAACATGCATAGTACACGTTGCCCCGCCTTCAGCCGAGGTGACCGAACATCTTCCTGCCATCATTAAGTTCACAGGAGAGAGCGTCACCTTGACGCCTGACAATCAGTCATCAAGTAACTTCCTCTGGACCAATACTGCTAACAGCGACGCATTCACCGCTATACGCAACCACACCTTCACCGGACCGAGTGAACAAAAAGATATATCATACGTTTTTCTTGCCACTAATCAGCCTGAGATAGGTGAGCCTAATCTATTGTCCGCCACCGGCAGTTTTGAAGCAGAGCCCACGTTTTACAGCTACTATGATTATTGGGGAGCAGACTTAACTGACTACTACTCTACCAATGAAGGTGCTTCGGGCGGTTTTGCGCGTAGCCGCAACTCACACACATTCTCTTCTACCTACAATGAGGTAACTTCTCATGAGGGTAACTACTTCGGTCTGTTTGACTCGAAAAGCAACACGACAGAAGACCAACCGGCATGGCAAGTGTCAGGCCTGAGTGTCCAAGCCGGCGTCAGCTATTTGTTCTCGTTCTGGGTGGCGAACATCAACAACTTCGGCGAGATGAACAACGGCGCCAGTTTGCAGTTCCAGATAAGCTACAATGGTGGTAGCAGTTTCTCCTCTCTTGGCGGACTTTCCCCCATCAATCTGGCAGACTATCGTGACAACCGCTGGCACGGCGTGTCGGCAATAGAGACGCCAACAGTATCAAGCAGCAGTGTCGTACTGCGAGTGATAAATCTCAATAAGAGCGGACAGAACCGAGGGAACGACTTTGCACTTGACGACATACGTTTTGAAGCCATTACCTCACGCTCTTCCAACGTAGCAGGTTATGAGACCTTCACCGTCAAATATCTCAAGTGTGTGATTGACACGGTTATCTTCACTCCTAAGCAGCCTGACTGCAACGCCCTGACAGCCGATGTGGACTATACTATCAATTTTAAAAACAAACGTGGTAAACTATATATCTACGAAGGATTGACCAAGTTGGCCGAGGTAACTATCCCCGGCGACACCCTGACGACGACCAGCTACAGCGGCACGCTTACGGGCAGACAGGCAGACGGCGCAGAACATGAACTGACATATTATTTTGACGATGGTTCCCTCCGAACCGATGCCCCATGCACATACAAATACACAGCCTACAAGACGCCGGAGATAAGCATCAAACGGCTCACCTGGGGAAGCCCCACATGCGATGTACCGACCACCACACTCACAGCTGAAGTGTATTATACCAATCAAAACGGCACACTCTCCGCGAGCGTCAACGATGGCGGCACAGTACCGTCAACAACCTATAATATTGAGAAACAAAAGAAAGACAGTGTTATCATTGTCATACCTGACATTCCGGCAGACGGCAAGACGGGTCACACCGTCAACGTCAGCTTCTCCGGTTCGCACGGGTGCTCAATTGCCGACTATGTTATTTCTGCCGCAGCACCATACAGTCCGCAGATTAGCAGTACGACAGCAGAGATACAGTCATACGCTTGCGATGACGACAACTATAAAGTAAAAATAACTGTCAACTTCACCAACGGTCAAGGACACAACCTCATCATAACCGATGAAGCCGGACATTCCCAAACTCTCACCACCGCCATAGGGGCAACCACTGCCTCACATATATTCACCATGCCGTGGGAGACACCCGCTTCCGTTCATAGTTTCAAGGCGTACTTCGTCGGAGCAGAGTCATGCAAAGAGCTTCCGTCTCACAAAGCGTCCTATACCTCGCCCGTACAAGGCAAATGGTCATACACGCGCCACGCAGGCAAGCCTGATTGCGACAGCCTTTATACTGACTCTCTATTCTTTACATGGGACGACTATGCAGCAGGCAACCTAATTGTGAAAAACACATCAGGGACGACCATCAAGACTATAAGCAAACACAACGACACTCTTTTAATTTCTTCTCTCCACGCCCGCAATAACGGCTCTCCCCTATGTCGCGTTTACTTTGAAGGCCGTCCGGCCTGCGACAGCGTTATTCCCCAAGACGCACCCGTCGTTCCGACAATGACTATTTCACACGCACAACAAGGCATAGTCAGCTGTGACGGCAAATATTCCGTAAAACTGCATTTTGACATCACCAACCCCGTCGGCGACCTTATCGTTACGCCGCCGGTGGGTGAAGCACAGACAGTCAGCTCGGTCGGTACATCAGCAGACGTCACGTTCACGGGGCTGACCGCTAACGGCATAGCACAGACCTTTACCGCAAGATTAACTGAAGGTTGGGACTGCACAAAGAGTTATAGCTTGACAGCAGCCGCCTACCCGACCATTGGCACACTATCAGAAACACATGGTGACGCTGACTGCAACGGAGTAATAACATTCCATATCACAGTGCCGTTCACCAACCAAAGCAGCAACCTTATTCTAATAGACGAGAGCGACAATGAGATAGCAGCCATACCGGCAGCGAGCATCATCGGCAACACGAGCTACACCTATGATTGGAGCTTCAGTGCCGACGGCGTTGCTCACAAGGTGAGAGCTTATTTCGTAGGGAGAGAAGATTGTAAGACAGAATACCTCAATCTTCCGAGTATTACACCGGCGGCATGGTCAATCACTATAACCGGCACCGACACACTCTGCGACGGCCGATATCGCAACCACTATCATATAGAATGGAACGATGCCGTGGATGGCAATTTAAAGTTCCAAGGCACCGCTGCCGGAAGTCCGCTTCGGACAGTGGATAAATCCATACACGAGTTTGATACCATATCTCCTTATTTCCCGCAAGCAGACGGAAATAAGACCTGGGCACAAGCGTGGTTTCAAGAAGAGTGTAAGCAAGACGTCAAGACGAATGCAGTGAGTGTACCGGTTATAAACAGCGTCGCAGCTACTCCGACCACACCGTTATTTGGTGTGGTAACATACAACGTCACGGTTAGTGCCACCTATAGCAACGCAAGCGGCAGAAGTATCACCATACGCAGTACAGACCTCACCCCTACTCTATCATGGAGCGGGAGCGTTGACGCAAGCGGGAGCGTCTCTCACACGTTTGAGAACATCACCACCGACAACGGGGTTAAGCATCACTTTGAGGTGTTCTTCAACGACTTCAGTTCATGCAGAAACACGGCGGAATACACATCTCCCGACCAGCGCGAGTTCCGATCGCTGACCGTCGGTACCCCCTCTGATGTCAACTGTGACGGAACGTTTATCATACCGTTTACTATCACCGCAGCAGAGATAAGCGGTACTCTCTCTATCAAAGACGGCAGCACCACCGTCTATAGCGCAACGCATGATACGCGTAGTCCGGCATCGAACACCATAACAGCCGCCACCCTGCCTATCAGTGCAGACGGTCTTACTCATACTCTTCAAGCGGAGTTCGTCGGACAGACCTACAAAGCTACCGACACGAATGAGACCTTCACCGCCCCGACCGCTCCGACGATAGGACATAATGCACTCTTTGCTCCGACGATAGACTGCAGCGGCGAAGTCACTCAGCCGATAGAGTTTACATATTCCAATCAGACAGGAAATCTTATTATAGAGCAGCCACGAGGAGCAGGTCTGACAACCGTTGCCAACGGCACACTGCCCACAGGTTCATATACATATCACCGTACCGTTCCTGCTGATGGTAGAAAAGACACCGTCATTGCCTACTTCAGCAACCGCACAGACTGTAAAGATACCATTGTCTTCACAGCACCGACAGCCGGCACATGGTCGGCAGCCCATCATCTTTCTCCGCCAGACTGCAACGGACGCTACACCGATTCACTTATCGTTACATGGAACGAAGCCAAGACCGGCGACCTTAAGGTGTACAACATGAGCGACACGGAGCTGAAGAGCAAGCCACACGCAACCCTAAGCGACACAATACTCTTCTCTGACCTTATCACCTATGACGGAATAGGCGAACAGGAACTATGCAAAATTGCTTTTAGCGGTGACCTAAGCTGCAAGACAACCATCAAGGTAACGCCCCCGGTTTTCCGAAGCATAACCGCCACACATAAGGGCTTCAGCAATGTGGATTGCAACGGTCGCGTAAAAGACACTATTGATTTTGTCATCACTAACCCGACCGGCGACCTTGTTATCACAAAACAAAACGGCGTGTTGCTGCACAATGCCGCAACGATAGGAAGCACTTACCGCTATGTTGTAGATACAATTGTGCCAATCGGAGGCGGAAGTATGACCCTCAAGTATGGTTTGAGCGAAGGATTAAACTGTACCAAGGAATATACCGTCACCCTGCCTGACCGTCCTACCATCACTTCCGTTACCGCATCGTCGCCCTCTGCCACGATGTTGTTCTGCGGAGAGACATATTCTGAGAATATCACAGTACAGTTCCTGCAAGGCGCAGGCCACAGACTATATGTAGAATACACAGACGACTCTGATATCAAGACCGCCGAAGTCGTTCCTTCCCCGGGTGAAACAGAGGCTCTTATAACCTTGACAGGACTCAAAGATATTGGTGGAGAGGAACGCATAGTGAAAGCATATTTCGAAGATTATGAAACTTGTACACCTGAGCATAGCGCCAGCTACACCACTCCTGCGAAAAAGTCGATAACAGCCCTGACAGCAGTGGCCAATAGTCCGGCATGCGGTGAGACGATGTTCAGTGTGACGGGTATGGTGACGGCTAACGTGGCGGGAGAGAGTATCATCATCTCCGACGGCAATGGACATAGCACCACCGTAACATCGGCTGTGGGCAGTGTTAGCTACACTATTAGCGGACTCAATGCTGACGGAAGCGTTACAGCTATGTTCGCCGGCAAAGACTGCAGCGTTACCGGGCCTGTTCCTTTTGCCAAACCGGCATACAAACCCTACCCGACCATCAGTCTTAACTCTATCTCATCGTCATGCTACCCGACAGATGAGGTGAACGTGGGTTACAGCACTGACGGAGTAGAGATACACTACACCGTCAAACAAGGTGAGACGGTCAAACAAGCAGCGACAACCGTTGCTGTCAATACTGACAATAGCTTTAACATCAACACCAAAGGCTGGACAGCCGGTACTTATACCATACATGCCGAAGCAGTGTCAGACCAAGGCTGCGTTACCACAGCCACTCCACAAAGCTTTACCATTAACCCTCAGCCGAAGGTTAGTGACCTCGCCGTAACGAGCGAATGTAAAGGTTCGTTGAAAGCACACATTACCTTCGCGACCACTGACGCCACGCAATATCAGTATATTATTGTAGGCAAGACGGCATGGTCGGAAAAGGCCGCCATTCCTGCCGCAGGTTTTGATATTGACATCAGCTCGTATGACGCCGGCACATACACGCTGAAGCTTGTTGCCCACTCTGCCTCATGCGTCAGCGACACGGCTACTACAACCTTCGAAGTCTATCCTAAGCCCACACTATCCTTCGAGGCGATAAGCGACAACTGCTACCCGACAACGAGCGTGGAAGTGACATACAACCACACGAACACTAAATCATTTACGTATATAG
>JAFSTO010000053.1 GCA_017450435.1 Paludibacteraceae bacterium | reverse complement strand
GCCGACTATGGATTACTACGTAGCAGGTTCGATGACCAACTGGGGTCCGATGGCTGCTTACAAGCTCGCTGCTAACCCTGCTAACGAGGGTGAGTACATGGGTGAGTTTACGTTTGCTGCAAACGACGAGTTCAAAGTGGGTTACTCGGATGGTACTACTATCGAATCCACAAACTATTTCCCGAATGGTATAGATAACAACTATGTAATCACCGAGGCTGGTGACTACACCGTTTACTTCCGTCCGGATGGTCAAGGTGGCGAAGATTGGCACGAAGGATATATTAACGCCGTTAAGGTGGAGACCCCCGTTCTGGCTGACCCCACCAACTGCGCTGAGGCTGCTGAGGCTGCTCTCTCTGTTGCCGCTAACAACGAACTCTACAACGATGGCAAGGAATATTCCATCACCGGCTATGTAACCGCTATCCAAACTGCTTATAGCAGCCAGTATAATAACATCTCTTTCTGGATGGCTGACGCGGCTGACGGTGGCAATGTGATCCAGGCTTACCGTGCTGCCTGCGCTTCCGCTGAGGAAGCTCCTGCTGTTGGCGACAAAGTAACCGTTACCGGTAAACTGACCAAATATGGTTCTACTCCTGAGTTTGCTGCCGGATGTACCTATGTGATCGTAGAGAAGAGCCAAATCGTTCCGCAGAACCTTGGTGCAAAGACCATCGCTGAGTTCCTCGCGCTCAAGAACACTACCGATACCTGCATCCTCACCGGTGTTGTTTCCAACATCCAGAATGCTCAATATGGTAACTTCGACCTCATTGACGCAACCGACACTGTATATGTTTACGGTCTGCTGACCCCTGCCGGAGAGAGCAGGAAATTCGCTGACCTCAATGTAGCAGAGAAAGATACCCTGACCGTTCTGGCTATCTACAATGAGTACAACGGCAACCCGCAGGCTAAGAACGCTATCTTCGTGAGCGTTAAGAAAGCTCCGGCTCAGGACATTGAGATTACTCTCAGTTCTCTCACCAATCCGGGTGCGCTCATCTGGACTGATTATGTAGCGGAAGAAGGCTGGTGGCAGATTATGGGTGCTAATGAGGCCTTTGACTTCTCTATCTCCAATGTTAGAACGACCGAGACAGCAGGCGTTTACACCATAGATGATCTGGATGCAGACTACTCTTATATCGACATCTATGGCGAGAATGATACGATAGAGGTAACATTCGTAGATGGTTCTGTAACAGTTGCTGTTTCCGCTGAAGGCATTGTTACGGTTAATGGTACACTTGTTGGTTCGGATGGCAACAACTATATCTTCAACCTCACTTACAAAGATCCGGTTGCTGAGAATACAGTTAACGTAGCAATTTCTGAGTGGGAACTGGTTGACGACTATGTCGCTACGAATGGTTTGTTCGCTGTGTCAGGTATGGAGCAAACTTCCGCATATGTTCAGCTGTCCTTGTGGATGCCGGATGATGCTACTGAGATCGCCGGTGACTATACCGAAGAAGATTTTGATTTGCAGTATTTTGGTAGTTATGTGTCGGATGCTAATGGCGCTTATCGAATCTTCTCTGCTACTATCAATGTGGCTCAGAATGAGGCTGGAGACGTATTCGTTACCGCTGACCTCCTCTGCTACAACAATACGCTCTATAAGGTTTCTACAACCTTCGGTGATGGTATCGACGAGGTCAACGCAGCGGTTAAGGCTACCAAGACCATCAAGAACGGTCACCTGCTCATCGAGAAGAATGGCAGGACCTACAACGTGCTGGGTACCACAATCCGCTAATCCGTTTAGCCGATTATAGACCATACAAAAAAGACGACATACAATTTTGTGTGTCGTCTTTTTTTGTGTTCCAAACTCTACAGTGCACTAAGCAATGTTGTGTATGTCTTATATCATTGCTCGCACCTCTTCGTGGTCATCGAAGTGGTGTTTCACTCCTTTGATTATTTGATAATCCTCATGCCCTTTGCCGGCAATGAGAATCACATCATTCTTCTGCGCCAGTGTGCAAGCCGTACGTATTGCCTGTCGTCGATCTTCGATGACGAGCGTTGTAAGACGTTCTTCGTCGTTGAGTCCGGCAAGCATGTCGTTCAGTATGTCTTGCGGTTCCTCGTCACGCGGGTTGTCTGAGGTGAGGATGAGTTGGTCAGAGCCTCGTTTGGCAATTTGCGCCATCATAGGCCTCTTACCTTTGTCACGATTACCGCCGCAGCCGACCACGGTGATGAGTCGTGGTGCCGGCTCTTTGTGCGCTCCTGAGCGGAGGATAGCGTTGATGGTGTTTATCACGTTCTCAACGGCATCAGGAGTGTGCGCATAGTCAATGACAGCTGTCCAGCCTTTATGCGAGCGAATGGTCTCAAAACGTCCATTGACAGGCCGCAGGGTGCTTAATATACGCAACACCTCGTCTTTGTCAAACCCGAGCGCGAGAGCTGCACCATAGATGGCAAGCAGGTTGCTTACGTTGAAGCGCCCGACAAGAGGAACGAATACCTCTTGTCCGTTCAGTGACAGAAGCATACCTTCAAAACCTTCTTCCAGGATTTGTGCCCTATAGTCGGTAAGAGAGCGGGTGGAGTAGGTATATACATGTGCGAGGGTGTTTTGAGTCATCACCAGTCCGTTGCGGTCGTCTTTGTTAGTTACAGCAAAGGTCGGTAGCTCCGCGCCGCTTTGGGTGCAGGCTTTGGCGCCGAGACTGTCGAAGAAATGTTTCTTGGCATCGCGGTAGTTCTCGAACGTCTTGTGGAAGTCGATATGGTCGCGTGTGAGATTGGTGAACAACGCTCCGTTGAAGTCTAATCCCGCAATGCGTTCTTGTACCACCGAGTGCGACGATACCTCCATAAAGCAATACTCGCATCCTTCGTCCACCATACGGCGGAGCAGGCTGTTAAGCGCCAAGGCATCAGGGGTGGTGTGTGTACTCGGAACAGGGATTTCGTTCACGTAGTTGCAGACGGTGGATAGCAGGCCTGACTTGTGCCCGAGTGCTCTGGTCAGTTCCCAAAGCAATGTAGCAATGGTGGTCTTACCGTTGGTGCCCGTTACGCCGACAAGGGTGAGGTGTTTGGAGGGATTACCGTAGAAACGTGAGGCAAGAAGACCAAGAGTCAGATGGCTGTTGCTTACTTGAATGTACGTGACGTTTTTATCACAATCGGCAGGCAGCGTCTCGCAGACAACGGCAACGGCTCCGGCATTGATACATTGGGAAATGAACGTATGCCCGTCAACGGCGGTGCCGACTGTGGCTACAAATAGACTACCATTGTGCACGAGACGGGAGTCAAATTGAATATCTGTGATGTCAATATCCGTTCCGCCTTTTATGGACAAGACATCAATGTTTTGTAGAAGTTCTTTAAGTATCATAAGTCGATGTTTGTTATATTATTGTAAACATTGGATTTTCAGCAGAATATTATCTTAGTTCTAACCACACCGTCTGCCCCACCAGTACCGGTTCACCTGCTTTCATACTTTGTTTCCACACTCGTCCTTTTCCTTGTATCTGTGCTCTCATGCCTGTTTGCTCTATGGCGTACACGGCGTCCATGGCGCTCATGCCGAGTACGTTAGGAATCTTGCCTTCCTCTGTAACAACGGGTCTTATCTGCATGTCAGGCTCAACCAGAGCCCAGTCTGCGTGTGCTTTGCCTACGCGAATATCTGCCCCTTTGGCTGCGCGATGAATACTCTGCAGCCTGCCGCCTTTGACACGCGGTTTGTCAATAGAGTCATAAGGAATCTCCAGTTCCTCGGAGTCGGTAATACCAGTGTATGCAATAGTGTGTTCAGCTATCTGCCTGACAACCGTGCCGCAGTTCAATCCGGCATCGTACATACCATATTGATGCGGGTGATGAATGACGCATATACATGAGTATTGCGGTTCTTCTTCAGGAAAATACCCCACAAAAACTATACGGTGGTGGCGTGATGAGTAACGGCCGTTCTCGAACACCTGTGCCGTGCCAGTCTTGCCTGCTATATGTACAAGCGGACTCTGAGCTTTGCGGCGCACAATCTTGCCATTCCAGCGCAGAACGGAGGCGGTGCCGAGTTCGTTATCCCAAACCACGGCGTGTAACGACTCTTGTATCTCGTGTAAGGTGTTGCTCTTGCAGAGCGATTGTTTCAGCACCTGGCTCTCGAATTTTTCAATGGTTTTGCCGTTTTCTTGTATCTCTTTGACGATAAGCGGGCTTATCATCTTGCCATTGTTGGCAATGCCGTTGTAGAATGTCAGTATCTGCAGTGGCGACATCTCCACTGAGTAGCCGTACGACATCTTCGCGAGTGTTGCCATATCTCGCGGGTCGGCAAGCAGTGCCGGTTCGGCGCCGGGAATCTCGCAGGGGATACTGTCGCATATCCCGATGCGGCGCACGCGTTCGGCAAAACGGGCAGCCTTGCCCTCGTAACTTTGGGTTACTATTTTAGCCAGGGCGATGTTGCTGGATACTGCAAGGGCATCAATTACGTGATATACGGTGTCGGCAGGGTGTGCGTCACGTATGACGGCGTCTTGATATTTCCAGCCGTCTTTATAAACACGAAACGTGTCTCGTTCATAGTTAATCTTGCCGTCATCAAGTGCCGCCATCAGACTTACTGTCTTGAATGTAGAGCCCGGTTCATAGCGTTTTACTGCGTGGTTAATCATCTCGCGGTAGGTGCCTTCAGAGGTGCGGTCAAGGTTGCAGATGGCTTTTACCTCGCCCGTCTGTACCTCCATTAGTATGCAGCAGCCCCATTCGCCCTCAATTGCTTCTATCTGCCGGCGCAACATCGTCTCGGCAAGGTCTTGCAGGTTGGCGTCAATACATGTGAGAATATCCACGCCGTTACGCGGTTCGTCAATGGTCACATACTCGGTCCTGCCGGCTACACGCCGTCGCTCACTCAGTCCCGGTTCGCCGGCCAATAGGCGGTCATAGCGTTTCTCCAAGCCTGAGTTGCCCAAACCTGTCTCGCCGTAGATGCCGCCTATGGTGCGGCTGGCGAGGTTGCCAAAGGGTTTGATGCGTTTGTGACTCTCCTCAATGATGAGACCGCTGGTGTATTTGTTGCGGCGGAAGAGAGGCAAGGCTTTCACCTGCTTCATCTCTGTATAACTGACGGGGTAGGGCTGAATCTTCATTCTGCCGTCATGCCGGCGGAAGGCTGTTTTGAATTGTTCGCGATAGGCTGCGGCTGATTTGTCGCGAAAGATGCGGGAAAGCCCCGCGGCTATGCTGTCAAGGTTGTGGTAGAAGAGTGTGTCGCCGCCTCTGTGCAGTGCCTCCACCCGCGAGTCCCACGTGAGAGTGTAGCGAGGCAAACTGCCGGCAAGCAAACGCCCGTCGGAGTCATAGATGTTTCCCCTGCGGGCTGCTATCTCACGCTGAACAGCCTCTTGGTTGGGGGCGGCGCTAAGCCATTTTTTGCGCTCCACTGTCTGAAGGCGCACAATCTGGGCAAGTACCAGCAAAAAACCAAGCGTGATTGCTATAAAAATCAGCGCAAAACGTAATATAATCTGTCGTCTCTTCTCCAATTGTTGTTTGTTTTGCCTCGTCTCGTGAAATTAGACGGTAAACAAGTTTAATAAACAGCGCTGCGCACCATTATTAGCTTCACCATGAAGCACAGCGTTATTCCACGAGTACCGCTGTCTCTTGACTGATGCTCACCTTGCTGCCGTTCTCTTCTAATCGCTTGCTTATGACAGACTGGCGGGTTTGTTCCACGAGTTGTGCAGAAACGGTGAGATACTCGAAGTGTGCCTCTTCTATCTGTTTGTTCAGTTCCGCTATACGCCGCTGTTGGCGCTGTGCCTGATAGCCGGCGTTGATATACACACCAAACAGAAACACCACAAACAATATCAGTCCGTATTGTTTGCGGAACGTCTCGCGTGTGAACACGTCACCTGACAAAATCTCTTGAAAGAGACTGCGTATATTGTCAAAACTGAACTTCATAAATACAAAACCGGCTCTGTAAGGCAGCGCATTAATGCGCTGTGCACTAATGCGCTGTCTGCAGAGCCTGTGTTAAGTGGTGCGATTAACGCAGTTTCTTATAGCCGTATTGTGCACGCTCGCCAAGCTGTTCCTCTATGCGGATAAGCTGGTTGTACTTGGCCATACGGTCGGTACGTGAGAGTGAACCTGTCTTAATCTGACCGGAGTTGGTAGCTACAGCGATGTCGGCAATAGTGGTGTCCTCGGTCTCGCCTGAACGGTGGGAGGTGACGGTGGTATAGCCGTGGCGGTGTGCCATCTCGATGGCGTCAAGAGTCTCGGTAAGAGAGCCAATCTGGTTAACCTTGATAAGAATAGAGTTGGCTGCACCCATCTTGATACCTTTCTCAAGGAACTTAACGTTGGTAACGAACAGGTCATCGCCTACCAATTGGCAACGGTCGCCAATACGCTCGGTGAGTTTAACCCAGTTGTCCCAATCGTTCTCGTCAAGACCATCCTCAATGCTGTCGATAGGATATTTGGTGATAAGGTGCTCCAGGAAGTCAATCTGCTCAGCAGCGGTCAGACGCTTGCCGTTAGGATCTTTCTTCTTGCCGTCTTTGAGCTGACGATAGTCGTAGAACCACTCGCCGTTCTCGCAGATAGCGAACTCAGAAGCAGCGCAGTCCATTGCGATCTTCACGTCTTTGCCCGGCTCGTATCCAGCGTCCTTGATAGCTTGTATGATGCTGTCAAGAGCGTCCTCGATGCCGTTAAGCGCAGGAGCAAAACCGCCTTCGTCACCAACGGCTGTGCTCAAACCGCGTTTCTTGAGCAGTTTGGCAAGGGCGTGGAATACCTCGGCACCCATGCGGATAGCCTCACGCTCGCAAGGAGCACCTACAGGGCGAATCATGAACTCCTGGAATGCAATAGGAGCATCGCTGTGTGCACCGCCGTTGATGATGTTCATCATAGGAACAGGCAGTACGTGACCGTTAGCACCACCGATATAACGGTAGAGAGGTATGCCAAGGTACTCAGCTGCTGCATGAGCGCAAGCAAGGCTGACACCGAGAATGGCGTTTGCACCCAGTTTTGATTTGGTAGGGGTGCCGTCAAGCTTAAGCATGAGCTCATCAATAGCACGCTGCTCCAGTACGGAGATGCCTACAAGCTCGGGAGCGATAACCTCATTGACGTTCTCCACTGCCTTCAGTGTGCCTTTGCCAAGATAACGACCTTTGTCACCATCACGAAGCTCCAATGCCTCGTTCTCACCGGTAGAAGCACCTGACGGTACGCTTGCGCGACCCATTACACCACTCTCAAGAGTTACCTCAACCTCTACGGTCGGGTTGCCGCGTGAATCAAGAATCTCACGCGCATGTACGTTTTCAATAAACATAATGGTTGATAAATTAGTTTTAGTTAGTTAATTTTTAATATTATAGATTGTTTGGAAACTTTCGAAGTTTTAGATTGCTTGGATTATAGTTTTTCCAATACTTTCAGGAGCCATTGGTATGTACGTTCGGCTGAGGCTATGTTCATTTTCTCTGCCGGCGAATGTACACCGGTCATCTGCGGTCCAAAGGCAACCATGTCAAGTTGAGGATATTTCTCGAGGAATAGTCCGCACTCCAGACCGGCGTGTATAGCCACCACCTGTGCTTCTTTGCCTTCGTTCTCGAGCCATGCCTCTTTGGTTATTTTCAGCAGTTCGGAATGTGGGTTAGGTTTCCATCCCGGGTAACCGTCACCATGCGTCACATCGGCGCCGCTTAGTCGAAGAGCACTCTCTACCATCTCTTTCAAACAGTGTTTTTCGCTCTCTATGGATGAGCGTTGGGATGTGTTTATCTCAATGTACTTGCCTCTTTTGTCCTCTTTCATCTTTACGGAGGCAAGGTTGGTACTTGTCTGTACCAGCCCGTCAATGTCGGGCGACATGCTGTAAACCCCGTGCGGGCAGGAGTAGAGCGACAATATCAGTTTTTCTGCCACATTAGGTGGAAGAACGGTGAGTTGATCGGCCGATACGGACTCAAGTGTCATGCTCATCTCCCGCTCAAAACGTTTTGTCTCGTCCTCAATCGCATCCACTATGAGATTGAACTCCACCCTTAGTTCTTCTTTCCTCTCCATAGGCACCAGCACAACTGCTTTGGCTTCTCGTGCTATGGCGTTGCGCAGATTGCCGCCGTCGATGCGGCATAGGCGTAGCGGCATCTTACTCATTATATGGAAGAGGATACGTGTCAGAAGCTTATTGGCATTGCCGCGATGTTTGTTGATATCCTCTCCTGAGTGTCCGCCCTGCAGACCTGAGACGCTTATTTCTGCAGCGAACCATCCTTTGGGCGCTGCCGTTTCTTCGTAGTATAGGTGTGCCAGAGTGTCTATACCACCGGCGCAACCCATGCAAATCTGTCCGTCGTCTTCGTTGTCGAGGTTGATGAGCCGTTTGCCGCGTAACACACCATCGGGCAGACAGTGGGCGCCGGTCAGACCGGTCTCCTCGTCAGTGGTGAAGAGCAGCTCCAAGGCAGGGTGGGGAACGTCAGAGGTGGCAACGGCAAGAGCCATGGCTACTCCTATACCATTGTCGGCACCCAGCGTTGTGCCGCGCGCGTGTAGCCAACCGTCTTCTTCGTAAGTCTGAATAGGGTCGCGCATGAAGTCGTGCTCTACATCGCTGTCTTTCTCGCAAACCATATCCTGATGAGCCTGAAGAATAACGCCGTCATGATGCTCATAGCCGGCTGTGGCCGGTACACGGATGATAATATTGGCAGTTGAAGCACCTTCTGAAATAGGGTATGCTTCGCACTCCAGTCCGTGCTCAGCAGCGAATTGCTGAAGCCATGCGTTCATCTGCTCCTCGTGTTTGGAAGGACGGGGTATCTTGGTTATTTCGTGAAATATATCTAATGGTTTCATATTATTATTTTAGTTGTTAGTATGTGTTTTGTTCTTGTTTTGTAAGTAGCGCTTGTCTTCAGCGCTGCTGTTACGCTCCATGTTAATGTGCCACCTTAGGTGCAATACTGCGTAGATATTCTTCAGCCGGTTTGTATCTGTCCGGTGATTGTGACTCGCCGTATGGTGTTCTGAGGAAGGTGCCGTTCTCGTCTTGTTTTTTCTCAACTCCGTCTAAGAACTTCACCATCAGCAGTTCGAACAGTCTGTGCCAATCTTCCACAACAGCGTCAGCTTGCGTGCATGAGTAGCGGGTGAGGTAATCGGCTATGTCGGCAGGAAGCATCTTTTCTATGCGTGTTGGCATTTGGCGCATGTCGTCTTCAAAACGTCTTTCCCATTCAGCTTGACGGAACAGCACTTCCGGCATCATTCTTTCGTATTTGGTGTAGGTATAGTTAGCCACGGTGTTAAATGACCAGAACGCAGACGTGCGTGAGTAGGTGAGCAGGTCGCCGTTGCCTTGTGCCATGCAGTAAGGAATGTCTTTAGCGCAGGAAAAGAATGGAATATATACATTGCTTGCCGCGTCGTCCACTCCGAACCAGAATATGCCGTAAGGAAGGTCGGCTCTCATCTCGCTTACGAACGACCAGCCGGTCTGTTGCGTTGCTATGGGGCGCGGGTAGCAGTACTCGGTGCTGTCAAGCTTGAATATCAGTCCGCCATAGCGCAGCTTGCTGTGCCAGATGCCGCTGCCTGCACTCTTGGTGATATCCAGTGGCGTACCCTCATATTGGTCGCGCATGTCGCGGCGCAGGTCGGCAGGAGTGAGTTTGCGTGAAGGACGGACAAAGAGAGGCATGTGTTCGTTGTTCTCGTGCATCACGTATGGCAGATACTCGTCTATCGTGGTGTCGTATTTGCGCAGAAACGCCCATACACGTCCTTCGCAGGCATAGGCGCCGGTAAAGTCAAGAGGTGCATAACTGTCGGCAAACGAAAACTCTTCATCGTTGCTTGATAACAAGCCTTGTTGTCTGCCAAAACGACAGATGTCACCTGACCACAACCACTCTGTGCCTTGAGCTGTGTTTTGCATTACTGTGTATCTCTTTTTTAGAGACGGGTACAACTTGTCATAGTCAGCAATCTCCTTCTTCAGGTTTAGTTTCTTTGCACCTTTGACAGGTAACTTTGTTATTCGAGCTTGGTTGGCGTGTGCTGTAATGCAGTCGTCGGGTACGCGCACCGCTGCCCATAGCGCACCTTTCTCTTTGCCGCCTTTGCCTATCATCTCCATTATCCATACCTCGTGCGGGTCGGCTATAGTAAACGACTCGCCTTCTGAATAATAGCCGTATTCCTGTACTATAGTGGTCATGAACAGCAGCGCTTCGCGAGCGGTCCGGCAGCGCTCTAATGCTATGTATATCAGGCTCCCGTAGTCAATGATTCCTGTAGTGTCATGCAACTCTTCTCTGCCGCCGAACGTGGTCTCACCAATCGTGAGCTGATACTCGTTCATATTGCCGATAACGCTATAGGTGTGTGCCACCTCAGGTATTTCACCAAGAGGCTTGCCTGTGTCCCAATCGAAAATTTTACGCATTTCGCCCTCTGCGTGGTCGGCGGAGGCACGATAACGCAGAAATCCGTACAGACCGTATGAGTCGGCTGCGTAAGTCGTCATCGGTGAACCGGTGGATGATGCGCCGGCTCCGACAATAAGATTAGTACAACACCATGCTAATGAGGAAATAAGACAAATAAGAGAAAGTGAAAACAAGCGTTTCATAGAAGTCGTTTTTTATCGAATACAAAATTACTGCTTTTTTCCGACCCTCGCAAGTGTTTTTGCATTTTTTTTATAATCATTTTTTTGTTGCTTGTGCCGTTTGAAAACTGTCAGTGTCGGAAAATAGTTTGGCACGGAAGTTGTTTTGTTATGTCATGAAGAGGGTGTATATAACCCTATGTTTTATGGAGGAATGAATTATGAAAAAGACTTTAAAATTTTTGTTAATTGTTGTTGTAGCAGCATTATCCGGGGCTGCTACGAGTGTGTTGGTGTTAAGGAAGGGTTTGCCTGATTACTCTGCCGTATTGTCTGCTTCCGGCGATAGTACAATGCGTGCTACGCCGGCTGTATCATACCGCTTTGCTTCTCTTCCGCAGTCAGGTTACACCGATTTTACGGCAGCGGCTGAGTCATCGGTGAATGCTGTTGTGCACGTGAAGACAACCTATCAGAGCGTGGGGTATAGTGCCGACCCGTTCTTTGAGTTTTTCTTTGGTCGTCCGCAGCAGCAGATGCCTGCGCAGATGGCAAGCGGCTCAGGGGTGATAATCTCTGAGGACGGATACATAGTCACTAATAACCACGTCATTGACAAAGCAAGGAAAATAGAGGTGGTTTTGAACGACAAGCGCGAGTTCGTTGCCGAGCTGGTTGGCACCGATCCGAGTACCGACATCGCTCTTCTGAAGATTGATGCTACCGGTTTGCCTATCATCAGTATAGGCAGTTCAGACGACTTGAAGGTCGGTGAATGGGTGTTGGCTGTCGGCAATCCGTTTAACTTGACCTCAACGGTTACTGCGGGTATAGTCAGTGCAAAAGCACGTAATATCAACATTCTGAATGCGGATATGAAGATTGAGAGTTTTATTCAGACGGATGCTGCCGTTAATCCCGGCAACTCAGGCGGAGCGTTGGTTAATACACGCGGTGAATTGGTCGGTATCAACACGGCTATTGCGTCGCAGACGGGTTCTTACACAGGATATTCGTTTGCTGTTCCTACAAGTATTGTGCAGAAGGTTGTGGCTGACCTGCGTGCGTATGGTACAGTGCAGCGTGCTATTCTCGGTATTATTATGCAAGACATCACGCCGGACCTGCAGCGTGAAAAAGGGTTGACCACACTACAAGGTGTATATGTTGTCAGACTGATACAGGGTGGAGCGGCAGAACAGTCGGGCATCAGTGCCGGTGATGTGATAACTCAAATAGATGCAGCTGTTATTCACTCTGCTACTGACCTGCAGGAGCAGATAGCGCGGCATAACCCCGGAGATACTGTGACGCTGACTGTCCTGCGCTCAGGCAAGCTGCTGACGTTTACAGCCAAACTGACGGAGGGGGAAGGACTAATCAGATAATGAGGTAGTGTTAATTTCTTTTCGATGGAATGATAGTTGACATAGAAAAGGCTTGCCCTCCGGCAAGCCTTTTCCGTAGGTGTTTTGTATTACTAACCGATGCTGCGTATATACGCTCTTCTGCGCTTATGTATCCTGTGTTCGAAGCCGGTGAAGTTGGCCAGGTTCTTAGTGTTGGTCTCAAGTATGGACGTGGTCTCTACACGTTTGATGCCGTATTTGACAAACCAAGGTATTTGCTCTGCGAATATGAGTGCGTGAGCTCCGTGCTCCTGATAGTCGGGTCTGACGGCAATGAGAAGAAGGTCAAAAGCATCCATCTTTTTGGCCTTCAGCGCTTTGAGGAGGTGATACCAGCCAAATGGGAAGAGGCTGCCGTTGGCTTTTTTCAGCGCTTCTGTCAGGTCAGGCATGCCCAAACCGAGCGCCACAATCTGGTTCTGTTCGTTCTCAATTATGGTAACAAAGTCGAAATTAAGCAGACCAAAATAATATTCGCTGTAAAAGCGTTTCTGCTCCTTGGTCAGCGGCTGATAGTTGTAAAGCTTGGAATAGGCGTCGGAAAGCACGTCGAAATACTCCATGTTGGGGTATCTCTTTAGGAGCTCTTTTGAGTTTTTTACCTTCACAATGTGCAGTTTGCTTCTTCGTTGCACAATGTCTGCCATTCGCTGCCAACGTTCGGGAATTTCTGTAGGAGGAGTAATCTGAATGGCAATCCAGTCGGCCTCTTTTTGAAAGCCGTAGTCCTCAAAGTGACGAACGTAATACGGGTAGTTGTACAACTCAGGCATTGCTGCAACTTCTTCGTAGCCTTCAATCAGCAGACCTTCTTTGTCCATGTCAGTAAAACCTACCGGACCGTTCATCTCGGTCATTCCTTTCTTCTTTCCCCACTCACGTGCAGCATCAAGCAAAGCGCGGCTCACATCAGGGTCATCCACAAAATCAAACCAACCGAAACGCAGTTTCTTTACGTTCCATGCTTCGTTAGCGCGATGGTTGATGATGGCTGCAATGCGACCGACAACATCGTTGCCTCGTTTGGCAAGGAAGAGAGCGTATTCACTGAACTGCAATGCAGGGTTTTTGTCCTGACGGAAAATGTTTAGCTCGTCGAAGTCCAACGTAGGACAGTAGTATTTGTTTCCTTCGTACAAGCGATTGGCAAATTGAACAAAAGTCTTCATCTCGGCTTTTGTTGTAACAGGAACAATTGCAACTTGAGACATGTGAGTATTTTATTAGAATTTATTTTCAATAAAACAAGCAAAAAAGTCATTTTTCGACAAAATAACATGCAAAATTAGTTTTTTTTTGTATAACTGCCAAATATATCGTTAAAATTGTGTAATTTTGCGGTTGAATTTGTAAATTTGTTTAATTGGGATAAGAATGTACAAATCAGAAGAGATACATCGTGTAGGTGTGTATTGCGCCTCATCTTCGCGTCTTCGCCCGCTGTTTTACGATTCGGCAGCGGCTCTTGGTAAACTGTTTGCAGACAACGGTTTGGAAATCGTTTACGGAGCTGGTCACATGGGGCTGATGGGGGCTTTGGCGGATGCTTCGCTTGCCGCCGGAGGGCGTGTAGTAGGGGTCATTCCGCAGTTTATGGTTGAGCAGGGCTGGCACCACAAAGAATGTTCTGAGATAGTTGTGACTGCTGATATGGCAGCGCGGAAGACTTGGATTTGGCAGCACACTGATGCTTTAGTCGCTCTTGCCGGAGGTATAGGAACGTTGGATGAACTGACGGAGATTCTGACGCTTAAGCAGTTGGGGATAGTGACACAACCTATCGTTATACTGAATACCGACGGGTACTATAATCCGCTTCTGAGTATGTTTGACAAGATGGTGGAGGAGCAGTTTTGGCTTCAGGAGCATAAGCGGATGTACGTGGTGGTGGATAAACCGGAGGATGTGCTACCTGCCATCTTCGGGGCAGAGCGGTGGAGCAAGGACTCTCTGAAGAAAGCTAAGTTTTGAAAGAAGTAATTGATTGAAATATCGAAGGTACAGCTCTCATATCATCTCCGTTGACAGAGCATTGGGTTGCTTGGTTGATGCTCGGTATTCTCCTATTGGCAGTGTCGGTACAGGTGCTGCAACCGGGAATTTATGTCAGGGTGTTTAGAAGTCTGCCTACGACGAAAGAGCGTGACAGCATTTTTGTAGGTTCGGGCTCCGACATTAGAAGTAATGCGTTGTTGGTGATATATAGTATTGTTCTCGGGGGGCTGGTGCTGGAGTGGTTAAACTATACTTCTTCCGGTTCATTCGGTTGGCTGTCTTTCCTTCGACTATGCGGCTGTGCCGCCGGGGCATTGGCTTTGAGAAGTGTGATGCAGTTGTTAGTGAGAGCAGTGTTTTTTAGTAAGAATCAGGTGGAAACGTATGAGCGGCACTATTTCTACCTGAATGTAGCATCGCTGCTGTTGATGTATCCCATTATGCTGCTGGCTCTTTTTACCAATGTGACGCCAATAGTGCCTCTGATTTTGATAATTATCCTATTGTCGCTTTGCGCAATAGGGCTGATATATAAGACTATAAGCCTTTTGCCGCTGTCGTTATACAGTATTCTGACTCTGCCTTTGTATCTACTTACGGTAGAGGTGTTACCCATAGCGGCGATGGTGTGGTTTGCTAAGATAATATATTAAGAAAACGAATAATATGAGTGTGAAAAAGATTCTTGTATCGCAGCCTCGTCCTCAATCAGAACGTTCGCCGTATTTTGATATAGCGAAACGATATGGTGTGCAGATTGACTTTCATCAACTGATACAGGTGGTTGGGCTAAGCGCTCGTGAGTTTCGTGCACAGCACATCAACCTTCTTGATTATACCGCGTTTATTTTTTCGTCACGCACCGGTATCGACCATTTTTTCCGTTTGTGTGAGGAGATGCGTATTACTATTCCTGAGGATAAGCACTATTATTGCTCTTCTGAGTCGGTCGGCAATTATCTTCAAAAGTATATCCAATATAGGAAACGTCGTGTCTTCTTTGGCGCTACCAACAAGTTTGATGACGTTGTGCCGGCAATGTTGCGCCGACCGGACGAAAAGTATCTGATGATATGTTCGGATGTGCATAATGATGATACAATTAAGATGTTTGCATCGCATAACATCACTGTGGATACGTGCATTATGTATAAGACTCAGCCTGTCAAAATCACAGCGAAGGAGCTTCGTCAGTATGACATGACGGTGCTGTTTACACCAACGGGCGTGCACGCACTGAAGCATAATTGTCATGACTATTGCGCTGCAGGCAGAATAATTGCAACGTTTGGTCCGAGTACCACGTCGGCGGCAGAGGAGATAGGCTGGACACCGGCTATCGTGGCACCGTCAGCGGCGTTTACATCAATAACAGCTGCCATTGAGAGCTATCTGTCTTCAGAAAAAGACGGTGCTGCGGTTAAGAGCAAAAACAGCAAGCCCAAGCAACCGAAATAACAACTGACATTGCAGTACGTCAGGTTAACGAAAAAAATACTTAAGCAGTGAGTGCCTGTTTTCCCAAGTCAGAACACCTGTGTGGTAAGTTGCGTATAGCGTCTTTCTATAAGACAGGTCACCGGTTTGTGTCTTATCCTCTTAGGGTGACGTGGCAGAGGGGGGCGGCAGCGTCGCAGGCTGCAAGTGTTCAGGTTCTGGTATGGGCACCTAAATCGCTCTTCAAGCATGCCGTTAACCGCAACAGGATGCGACGTCTGATGAGAGAAGCATACAGGTTGGAAAAGGAACCGCTGATAACTAAGTGCAAGGAGCGGCAAGTGGCTTTGGAAATGGCATTTAATTATATGTCGAAAGATGAGAAAGACATAACGGTTATAAGGAAGGCAGTAAGAAAGGCAATTGAGAAAATAATATCTGCTTTGGACTCCGATATCTGAAAATATTTATAATGACTTGTATTTGTGGTGTGACGATAATTCGCCAAAGTAATGATATATAAATAACCATGGATGTAAATACATTGATACGTAAGTTATTTCTCCTGCCGGTATATTTCTATCGTGTATTCATTTCTCCACTGACTCCTCCTTCGTGCCGGTATGTGCCTACATGCTCGGAGTATATGGTTGAGGCGGTGATGAAATATGGTGTATTGAAAGGCGGTTGGCTCGGACTTAAGCGTATACTGCGTTGTCACCCGTGGGGAGGTAGCGGATACGACCCTGTTCCTTAATGTGATGTTTGGTTTCCGGTTGTAATTGCTATAGTGGTGTGATGCTTATTTGTAGAGTATGATGAGAATAGATATAATAACGGCTGTGCCGGAACTGTTGGAGAGTCCGCTCGGACACTCTATCATTAAACGTGCAAAGGATAAAGGACTTGTGGAGATTTATGTGCACAACCTTCGTGATTATACGCTTGATAAGCATCGTAAGGTTGATGATTATGCCTTTGGTTTCGGTGCCGGCATGGTACTGCAGATTGAGCCTATTGACCGTGTTATCAGCAAGCTGACAGGTGAGCGACACTATGACGAGATTATTTTCACTGCCCCTGATGGCGAGAGGTTTACGCAAAAAGAGGCAAACCGCTTGTCTATGACGCAGAACATAATCATTCTTTGCGGTCACTATAAAGGCGTTGACCAGCGAGTACGTGACCATTTGATAACTAAGGAATACAGCATTGGCGATTTTGTCTTGACCGGTGGCGAGATGCCGGCTGCGATGATGACTGATGCTATTGTGCGGCTACTGCCGGGTGCCTTGGGTGACGAGACGTCGGCATTAAGCGATTCGTTTCAGGACGGACTGCTTGAGGCAGGTGTCTATACACGGCCGGCGGAATATAAGGGGTGGCGTGTGCCTGATATTTTATTATCTGGTCATCAGGCAAAAGTTGAAGAATGGCTATATGAGGAATCGGTCAAGCATACGATGGAACGCCGGCCGGATTTGCTCAATGGAGAATTATAAAAGGTGTTACACAAATGCGAAAACTATCTCTTATTATTGTTACTTTGTTGTCGTTGCCGCTTATGGCGCAGCGTACTACTCAGCCTACCGAGCAGGCAAAGACTGCAGGCGAGGGAGAGATTAATCGTCAGCAGGAGTTTTTCGACCCTACACGTAAGGCAAAGGAGACGAGAGTCAACTACTCCTTCTCTGTCGATTGGCGATTGGAAGCAGGGTATGTGCAAAACCAGCAACGTGCCAGAACAGCGCAGAGTAGCAACCCTTTCTTACACGGCGTCAAACTCGGTGCTACGGTTGACCTGAACCTGCCGTATAGTCTCTCTATAGAGACGGGACTTGCCTTTTGTGCAACGTATGGACGTATTGATCAACACTGGCGTTCGCAAAATGCAGAGACGGTACAGATAGAGTATATTCGTCACGGAATCAATCAGTATTACCTTGAGGTGCCGGTGAGGGTTTTTTATACTCAAAAACTATGGCGCGAACTTAATTTGTTTTTCTTCGGTGGTCCGAAGATTCAGGTGGGCCTTGCTGAAATGGATTGGCAGACTCTGCACTTGTCGGATGCTACCCTCGATTGGGTGCGACGCAGAGGCATAGCTGTCGAAAACCACGACCGCTATAAAGGGTTTGAGTACCTTGACGTGAACGATAATGTCCGGGAAGCCGAGCGGGAACTTAGACGTTGTAATGTGCAACTCGGTTTAGGCGGCGGCTTGGAGTGGGATAAGTATCGCTTGGTCAGCGGATACGATTTCGGACTGAATAACCTTCTGTATCGACCCGCCGTAAAAGGGGCTTACATGTGGCAATGGGGATGGTATGTCAGTTTCTGCTATAAGTTGTAAGATATGTCAGCGTTGGTCTGATTGTTAAATATTTCTCCATTACTATTCCATATAGCTTCAATTCTTTGGCTATGTGGAATTTTTTTAGTAACTTTGTGTATCTTAATATACAACAAAATCTATTACGTAATTATTATGAAAACAAGTACAAAAATTTTGCTATGCCTTGGTGGTATAGCATTGGTTACTCTTGGAGTGTTGTGTATTGCCTATCCCGGTGATACACTTGTTTCTTTGGCATGGGTATTCGGTTTGATGCTTGTCATTACAGGGTGTAGCACCTTTGGTGTGTGGGCAACTCTGCGGCACATCAATCCGTTCAGCGGTCTGACTTTTCTTGCAGCTCTGATGCAGGTTGTATTAGGTGTGGCAATTATCCTTATGCCGGCACCATTGGCAGTGGCACTGCCTTTTATCTTCGCCTTCTGGGTGTTGTATGAGGGTGTCAACCTCTTGCTCGATTCGTTCAATTACAAACGTTTAGGCTTTAGCAAGTGGTGGATTCTCTGTCTGCTTGGTGTTCTTGTCATCTGTGCCGGCTGCTACGGCATGTTCTGCAATCCCGCTGCAAGCGCAAAGACTATAGCGTGGCTTGTCGGACTGGGTATTATTGCTGACGGTATAGGCAACTGGATTAAAGTGGCTGCATACAACCGCGTAGAGCGCAGACTCGGACGACTGGCTGACCAGATACATCAAGTGCTTGATATTGATGCCGAGGAGGTGAAATAGTTTGTTTTACCCGGTATTCACACTTTAGATAGCGTCGGTAGAATCTGAACCTATGACGCAATAAAAGAGGCTGTCTAACTTTTTTTTTGTTAGACAGCCTCTTTTGTGTTTTGGCAATGACCACAATGCTGAAATGTCCTGTCATTGGGTTTGTGTTCACCACCTTAGGTCAATATACACCGGCAGATGGTCGGAGTAGCCTCCTACGTATCGTGGTCCTATGAATGTGCGCTTTGGACGTACGCCAAGATGTTTCAAATCGCGTTCAATTAGCCATGAGGGTGAGTAAATGACGGGTTGTGACACATGCCGAAGAAGAGCGGGAGAGACGTAAATCTGGTCAAGGATTTCCCATATACCATGATACTTATGTGTACCGATTTCTGTCGGATATTTGTATAGAAGATTGGTAAGTGGCGGAATATTTTGTTGTGGTCGGCTATTGAAGTCCCCCATGACGATGATGTGTGCCGCCGAGTCAAGTGAGAGAATGGAGTCGGTATGGTGTTTGATTATCTCCGCTACTTGTTGTCTTCTCTGCTCACTTCGTGCTGCGCCGCCTAACTGCGAAGACAAGTGACATACAAAGCAGTGTAGAGTATTTCTGCCGCTATTGAGTGAGGCGTAGAGAATGTCGCGTGTGGGACGCACAATGCTGTCATGGGGAACAGGGATTGGGTGAGCAGACACAGCACTGAAGAGTATAGTGTCATACAGAAGCGCAACGTCTATACCTCTTAGGTCGGCACTCTCGTAGTGTATGTACTTATACGGGAAGTGTTCGTGTGGCAGATGTCGCAACAATGCTATCAGACATGAGTCGTTCTCTACTTCCTGTAAGCCTATTATGGCAGGACATACATAAGAAGAATCGGTGGAACCGATATTACAAATAACTTGTGACAGGTTATGAATCTTTTTTCGGTAGCGTGAGGGTAACCAGTGATAATTACCCTCAGGGAGAAATGCGCTGTCGTTCTTTAGGCTGTCATGACGGCAGTCGAAGAAGTTTTCAGTATTGTAAGTGACTACACGTATCGGCACAGCGGCTGCGCTGATGGCGGATATGAGAAGACATAATATCGGCAGAAGGTATCTTGGCACAACAATCTACTCAAGATAAAAATCATAATCAAAAAATGTAATTTTTAGAAGTGCCTTCAATCATTCAGCATTTTAGGAATATATGTAGCGAATGAGTAGGCAATATTGTTTTTATCATCAGCTTCATGACGTTCGAGCGATGTTTGTTGCCATCTGTTAGTGCTTATCTCAGGGAAGAATGTGTCGGCGTCAGGGAAAGCGGCATGCAGGTGAGTTATGTACAGTCTGTCGGCAAGTGGCATAAACTGCTTGTAAATCATACCTCCGCCGATGATAAATGCCTCTTCTTTTGCGTCAACCAACGCTCGTGCTTCATCAATAGAGTAGGCAGTCTCTGCTCCGGCAAAGGTTTCGCCAGCAATGTCGGTGATAACAATATTGCGGCGGTTTGGCAAAGGGTGAGTAGGAAGGGAAAACCATGTGCGTTTACCCATGATGACGGTGTGTCCGCTTGTTATCTCTTTGAAGTGACGAAGGTCTGCCGGAAGGTGACATAATAGCTCGCCGCGAGCACCTATCGCGTTGTTGCCGTCTGCTACTGCTACAATAATTGAAATCATGATATAAAGGGACTAATGTGGTAAACTGTTTGGTGAATAGAGGAATGTAACTCTTGTGTATCTTATACTGCCACTACGCCTGCTATATGCGGGTGCGGGTCGTAATCGGTGAGTGTGAAGTCTTCATATTGGAAGTCGAAGATAGAGTGAACATCCTGATTGAGGTTCATCTTGGGCAATGGACGCGGTTCACGGGTGAGTTGCAGTTTGACCTGCTCAAGGTGGTTGAGGTAGATATGTGCATCGCCGAGAGTGTGAACGAATGTACCTGCCTCTAAGCCGGTTACCTGCGCCATCATCTGCAGAAGTAAAGCATAGCTCGCAATGTTGAAAGGTACACCGAGGAATATATCAGCTGAGCGCTGGTACAATTGCAGACTTAGTTTTCCGTCTGCTACATAGAACTGAAACAAGGTATGACACGGTGGCAGTGCCATCTTGTTCACTTCCGCAACGTTCCATGCCGATACAATCAGGCGCCGTGAATCGGGGGATGTCCGTATCATCTGCTCCACTTGAGCTATCTGGTCGATTGTACCGCCGTTGTAGTCCGGCCACGAGCGCCACTGGTGACCATACACAGGACCTAACTCGCCGTCAGCGTCTGCCCATTCGTTCCATATACGTACACCATGCTCTTGAAGATAATGTACATTGGTATCACCGCGTAAAAACCATAATAGTTCGTATATGATCGACTTCAGATGAAGCTTCTTCGTTGTGAGTAGCGGAAATCCGTCGTGCATATCAAAACGCATCTGGTGACCGAACACGGATATAGTGCCGGTGCCGGTACGGTCGGATTTGTGAGTTCCTTCTGTCAGAACACGCTGAAGTAAGTCAAGATATTGTTTCATAGCAAAAGTTAAGGTAGATGGTTATACACCGCTGTAACTGGGAATGTTTTTCAGTCTGAGCCTTAATATAGCCCGTATGTCGTCTTTAGGACTCTGAACTCTGTACGACGGTTGATTTGGTTACAAATGTCTTGTTGCTCTTTAGGTAAAGTGAGAATAAACTCCTCGTCAAGCACCTGTCCCTCGGGAATAAACGTATATGTTTTGCTTATAGCTTTATCTGCCACCACCGGTACCTCTTTTCCATATCCGACGGGAGTTAGTCGTTCTGTTGCGATACCTTTGCTTATCAGGTATGCCACTACCGACTGAGCTCGTTTTTCTGACAACGTTTTGTTGGCTGAAGCATTGCCGACAAGGTCAGTATGAGCCGACAGCTCAATGGTGATGTTCGGGTTGTCGTTGAGCAGTTTGACCAGTGCGTCAAGAGCGGTGGCTGATTCTGAGGTTATGTCCCATTTTCCGAACTCATAGAACACATTATCCATTTTTACGGGCTTGCTGATAGGTGAGAGAACGAAGTTGCGTGTGGCAGTGTAACTATCGTTTAAGCCCGTTGTCTCCAAGGTCTCCTTCATATTAAGATATCCGCGCGCAGAGGCAAGCATGGCATAGTGTACGTCTTTGCGTAGTTTGATACGGTATGTTCCATCGCGGCGTACCTGCAGTTTGCTGTTGGTTCCGTCATCACCCACAAGACGTAGTCTGACGTCGGAGAGAGGAGTGTCGCTATTGTCGGTCACTGTACCCTCTACAAGGAAAATCATCTCTGGAAGGACGAAACGGTATATCTGGTCATAACCCTTTTTGTCGTTACGGTTGGATGAGAAATATCCGTTGTCGGTCTTTCCTTCGAATGTGATACCGAAGTCATCGCCGTTGGAATTGAACGGCATGCCCATATTCATCACGATGTAATGTGGTATGCCGGTTGTGTCAACCTGAAGAGTATCGGGATAAGCCATAAAAAGGTCTAACCCGCCGTAGCCCGGATGACCATTTGATGCGAAATAAAGTGTGCCGTCGTGACGCATAGTAGGGAACAGTTCGTCGCCTGTAGAATTGATGTCCGGTCCTGCGTTTTCCGGCATGCTCCATTTGTCGCCGTCCTGCACTACAAACCATATATCCTTTCCTCCAAGGCCACCGGGGGCGTCAGAAGAGAACCATAAGGTGTCTCCGGTGTGGTTGAGAGTAGGGTGACCAATGGTAATCGTTGAGTCAGTAAATAGCTTAACCTCTTGTGGTTCTCCCCAGCTGCCGCTTGCGCGAGAAGACGTGTATATTTTTGCACCGAGGTCTTGACCATTGATGGGTTTGGAGTAGGTGAAATACATCGTTCTGCCGTCTGCCGTGAAGCAGCATACACCTATCTCTGCCGTACCTTCTTTTTTCTGACTGCCTTCTGCACTTTCGCCATCGCCGCTACCATCTGCACCTGAGGCAGACTCGCTCTCGCCGTTGGCAACTTCGTACAGCCCCTCTGTCAATTCAATCTCCACCCATTTGCCTTGAGCATCTTTGCGGGTGGTGTATAATTGATTGACAGGTACTCCGGTTACAGGACTATTGCGTTTGTCTTTTTTCTTACGTGCAGTGCGGTTGCTTGTGAACATTATAGCATCGCTCTCTTCGCCTATGTAACACGGGGAGAAAGTAGAGGCACGCTTGGCAGAGAAATCTTTTTCTAAGTTAATCTTGTATCTGCTTGGCATCTTGCGCCATTCTCCCACTTGCTGACAAGCATACAATCCCGCCTGCCCCTCATAGCTGTCAGGATGACTCTCAAGATACAGACTATACGATTTGGCTGCTTCAGTATATTTGCCTTGATACTGTAGCACTTGAGCTTGGCGTAGAAAGACAATGGAGTCCTGCAACTGATATTTCTGCCGTATAGCTGTGGCATACGCTGTTGCCGCTTTCGGGTGGTTAATGTGGCGGTAACACTCGCCCTGCTTGAACGCGGTTGAGGCCTTCAGACTCTTGTCTTGCTTCTTGATGTGAGGAAGAATTTTCTTGTACGCTTCGGCTGCGCTGTAGTATTCGCCTATAGCGTACTTCTTATCGGCTCTTTTCAGACGTTGTTGCACCGAACACGACGGTAATAACACCGTCGTGCATAGAAAGAAGAATAATATTCTATGTAAAATCGTTTTGCTCATGACAATATAATTCGCATGCTTCCGCTGCGCTTATTATATCTCGTGTATCACTATCCCCGACCGCAGTTTAGGCTCGAACCATGTGGCCTTAGGCGGCATTATGTTTCCGCTGTCAGCCACGTCTATTATCTGTTGCATGGTTGTCGGGTATAGTGCCAAGGCACACGCGGCCTCGCCGTTGTCAACGCGCCGCTTGAGGTCAAGCAGGCCGCGAATGCCGCCTACAAAGTCGATACGCTTGCTGTCGCGAAGGTCGCGGATGCCGAAAATTTTGTCAAGGATAAGCTCTGATGAGATGCTTACATCAAGGCGCTTGATGGGGTCGTTTTCGTCAAATGTTCCTTCTTTTGGAGTAAGGGCGTACCAGTGCCCGTGAATGTACATTGCAAACTCATGTATATGAGACGGACAATACATATCTTGTCCTTTGTCATGAACAATGAACGACTCGTGCAGACGCTCTACCACCTGATGGAGGGTGAGACCATTAAGGTCTTTGATAACACGATTATAGTCAAGAATGGTCAACTCATCTGCGGAGAAACATACAGCAAGGAAACTATTATATTCCTCATCCCCGGTGTGCCGAGGATTATTAGCCTTTCTCTCGGCAGCTACGCGCGAGGCGGCTGCACTGCGGTGATGACCATCGGCTATATACAGATGCGGCATCTTCTCAAAGAACAATGTTATCTCGAGTATTGACCGCGGGTCGCCTACTAACCACATACGGTGACGAATATCGTCGCTGCTTACAAAGTCGTACTCTGCTTTCTCTGATGTGGTGATGCGCTCTATCACTGCGCGTATTCCGTCATTCGGGAGATAGGCAAGAAAGGCCGGACCTACTTGGGCACTGCAACTCTCAATATGACGCATACGGTCGTCCTCCTTATCACGCCGTGTCTGCTCATGGCGGAGAATGACGCCATTGTTATAGTCCTCAACAGAGGCGGCTACTACAATGCCGTACTGCGTCTTGTCACGCCATGTCTGGGCGTAGATATAATAGTAAGGCTGTGGGTCTTGCCTTAGCCAACCGGCCTCTTTGAACAACTTATATTGGCGCGACGCCTCCGAATACACTTGTGGGGCATGCTCGTCAGTCCCGGATGGCAGATTAATCTCCGGACGAGTGATGTGATACAGACTCATCACGTTACCTTCTGCTTCCGAGCGGGCTTCATCTGACGATAATACGTCATACGGACGAGCACTGACGCGCTCTACCAACTCGCGAGGTGGACGAACACCTTTGAATGGTTTGACTTGTGCCATGACGATTGACGTGTTTTGTATAACTTACTTGGTCTCTTGGTACTTGAATTTATTTTTTCTCCACTGCCGTCGGTTTAGCCATTATGCAACTGCCGTTGAACACTGCGTTTGGCTCCACTATCAGAGTTTGAGTCTTCACCTCGCCCTGCATGTTTGCCGTTGAGCGCATTGCCAGAGTCTGATTGACCTCTACCTTCCCCTCCACCTTGCCGAGCAATTCTGCATTCTGGCAGGATATGGTACCTTTAAGAAAACCTTTCTCGCCGATAACCACCTTCCCACTGCAACGAAGGTCGCCTTCTAACTGACCGTCAATGCGGATGTCACTATCAGCTATTACGGTACCAATAATCTTGCTACCTGCTGTCAAGGCATTGTACAGGGTCCCTGAACTTTGAGACTGTTGCTGATTATTTCCCATTTTAATTAACATTTGGTGTTAGTTGTTTATTGTTGCATTAGTAAGCTTTCATCTGTTCCTCCACCTGCTTTTGAATCATGTCGGCGAAGTCTTGAATGCTCATCTGTCCTTTCTCTTCTGCCCCTTGCCGGCGTACGCTGACTAAGCCTTCTTCAGCCTCTTTTTCGCCAACAATAAGCATGTAAGGTATACGCTTAAGTTCGTTGTCGCGAATCTTGCGGCCGATTTTCTCATTGCGGTCGTCAACAATGACGCGAATATCTTGTGCTTCAAGCTGTTCCTTTACTTGCCAAGCGTATTCGTTTGACTTCTCGCTAACGGGCAACACTACCACCTGGTCAGGCGTCAACCATAGCGGGAACTTGCCTGCGGTGTGCTCAATCAGCACTGCCACAAATCGTTCCATAGAGCCAAATGGAGCACGATGAATCATTACCGGACGGTGTTTCTGGTTGTCTTCGCCAACATATTCCAGTTCGAAGCGCTCCGGCAGGTTATAATCCACCTGTATGGTACCCAACTGCCAACGGCGGCCAAGAGCGTCTTTTACCATGAAGTCCAATTTCGGACCATAGAAAGCTGCTTCACCATATTCAACGTGCGCGTCTAACCCCTTCTCCTCACACGCTTCCTGGATAGCGCGCTCGGCTTTCTCCCACACCTCATCGCTGCCAACGTATTTCTCGCGGTCGTTGGGGTCGCGGAGAGATATCTGTGCCTCTACCTTGTCGAAATTAAGTGCTTTGAAGATTATTTGAATAATCTCCATTACGCGAATAAACTCTTCTTTCACCTGGTCAGGTCGGCAGAAGATATGTGCGTCGTCTTGAGTGAAACTGCGCACACGTGTCAGGCCGTGCAACTCGCCTGACTGCTCGTAGCGATATACTGTACCGAACTCTGCACAACGAAACGGCAGGTCTTTGTAGCTGCGGGGGGAGTTCTTGTAAATAGCACAGTGATGAGGGCAGTTCATCGGTTTGAGCAGATAAACTTCACCTTCCTCAGGAGTAGTGATGGGTTGGAACGAGTCTTTGCCGTAGTGGTCCCAGTGGCCGGAAGTGACATACAGGTTTTTAGAACCGATGTGCGGAGTGATAACTTGCTGATAGCCGTAGCGCTTCTGAATCTTCTTCAGGAAATCTTCCAATCTGAGTCGTAGAGCCGTTCCTTTCGGCAACCAGATAGGAAGACCTTTGCCTACCATGTCGGAGAACATGAACAGCTCCAACTCTTTGCCTATGCGGCGGTGGTCGCGTTTCTTTGCTTCCTCAAGCAGGGCTAAGTACTCGTCGAGCATGCTTTTCTTCGGGAACGAGATGCCGTAGATACGGGTCATCATCGGTCGGCTTGCATCGCCGCGCCAGTAGGCGGCTGCGCAACTCAGCACTTTGATGGCCTTGATTGGCGCGGTGCTCGGTAGATGCGGACCTTTGCACAAATCGGTAAATGAACCTTGAGTGTATGTTGTTATATGTCCGTCTTCTAACTCGGAGATAAGTTCGCACTTGTATGTCTGACCTTTGTCAGCAAAGGATTTTAAGGCGTCGGCTTTGCTAATGTCGCGGCGGATGAGCTGCTCTTTGCGTTGCTGAAGCTCCTGCATCTTTTTTTCTATCAACGGCAGGTCACTCTCTTTGATTGTCACTCCTTCGGCCGGGAGTACATCATAGTAAAATCCGTTTTCTATTGCCGGACCTATACCGAACTGTATTCCCGGATACAACTCCTGCAAGGCCTCTGCCATAAGGTGAGACGATGTGTGCCAGAAGGCGTGCTTGGCCTCTGCATCTTCCCATTTGTGAAGAATAAGTGTGGAATCTGTCAGAATCGGCTGACTCAAGTCTTGTTGTACGCCATTCACTGTTGCTGCCAATACTTCTGCAGCCAAACGAGGGCTGATACTCTCTGCTACCTCTAAAGCGCTTACGCCCTCTGCGTACTCGCGTTTGCTCCCATCGGGAAATGTAATTGTTATCATATATAAACCTACAAATGTTTATTTTGTTATTTCTGTATTGTCAAAATATGAGTATTTGGACACATTACGACTACAAAGGTAGTTATTTTTTCTGACATTAGCAATGATTTATTGATTTATCTAATCTTTTTTTTTGTTATGTCGTGTTTTTTTATTACTTTTGTCACATGAAAAATTATAGCGGTTTTGTAAATATAGTTGGTAACCCGAATGTGGGGAAGAGTACCTTGATGAATCTTCTGGTAGGAGAAAGGCTCAGTATAATCACTTCCAAGGCTCAGACCACGAGGCATCGCATATTAGGAATAGTCAATGGTGAGGGAGAGCGTGATGGCGAGAAGATGCGGTGGCAGATTGTCTTTTCTGATAC
The DNA here is from genome assembly GCA_017450435.1 of Paludibacteraceae bacterium. Classification (GTDB taxonomy): domain Bacteria; phylum Bacteroidota; class Bacteroidia; order Bacteroidales; family Paludibacteraceae; genus Colicola. Next base: position 3,492 of record JAFSTO010000053.1, on the reverse strand, counting down.
ACCGGGTGTGCTTAAACCTAATTATCGTCTGCAGGAGCAGATGTTGCGTTTCTCCGAATCGGCGCTGACGGATGCTGATGTGTTGGTTTATATGACAGAAGGACAGGACGAGGCCGAGAAAAACGCTGATTTTCTCGAGAAGGTGAAGAGACAAAAATCTCCGATACTGCTTGTTATCAACAAGATTGACTTGCTTACTCAGGAGTCGCTTGCCGCGCTGACCGACTTTTGGCACAGGACATTACCGGATGCTGAGATTTTCCAAATCTCAGCACAAGAGAATTTCGGAGTCAAGCAATTGTTGGAGCGTATCGTACAGCTCCTTCCCGAGTGCCCTCCGTTCTTTGACGAGGAGCAACTGACCGACAGACCCGAACGGTTCTTTGTCAATGAGATAATCAGGGAGAAGATTCTTCTGCTTTATGATAAGGAGATACCTTATTCTGTGGAGGTTGAAGTGGATAGTTTCAAAGAGACTGCGGAACTGATTAGTATCTCTGCCGTCATTTTTGTTGAGCGAGAAAGCCAAAAGGGCATTATCATTGGCAAGGCAGGGAATGCTTTGAAAAAAACAGGGATGCTCGCAAGAAAAGACCTTGAAACATTCTTTGGGAAAAAGGTTTTCCTGAAGCTTTTTGTCAAGGTGGATAAGGACTGGCGCCAAAAAGACGGCCGACTGCGCCACTACGGCTACGAACTGTCGTAGAAGACCTCCCGGAGCAACAATACTTCCCACGCTGTGCATGGTATAGACGGTGTTTTTCACCGTCTCTCAATCAAAGAGACTATGTTATTTATACGTAATTCAGCCGATCACAAGCTTACCACAGCATAACAAATAAAACCTCTTGAGTGGCTTAGAGGGCATCACTTCGTGACGTAAACCGAAGCCGAAGGCTGTTTGCGGACCGAAGAGCGGGTGCATCCGAGTAACTTCCCTTAAAAAGTACCTCACCAAAGAGGAAGCCCTCTCTCTGCTCACCGACTACCGCAAGCGTTACATAGCCCAACTGCCTTCCACTCACGGCACCCGTCCCGACCCGCAAGCCCCGATAGACAAAACCCTCCACGCCCCGAAACGCTATTTCCGCCTCGACAACTTCATCCGCTCCATGGTCTATCAATCCCTCAAAGCCGAACAATCTGCCCAACAATCGAAAGATTAGTATAGAAATCCGTAAAAACACACGTTCCCAAACGAATTTCGCTCAAATACTTGCATATATCAAAAAAAAACTGTAGCTTTGCAACCATAAGTTGCAAAGATTAAAAATAACACCAATAACTATGACTAAAAAAAGAAGACAAGAGAATCTCGATTATGTACTCTCTCTATAGAGCAAGAGATGACGAGCCAGGGCAAGCGGTTGTCACCGGCTTTCTATGCTGTTAAAAGAGATTTACAGAAGGCTTTGGGCTATGAGGTATCTTATTGACACGAACATCTTCTTTGGAACTGATAGAGAATTAATACAACAACATATAACGAAAACAACAACCGCCTATGATAAAAAACGATTAAAAGGCATAGGCAAGTAATAAAACCATCGTCTTTCCTCGGACGTTAAACAGAGAAAGCGCAAAGTGTTGCGCCGACATATTGATTAAAAGCATTTGCTAATGCTTGTTTGTCTGAGTAAACGAAATGTAGGAAGTTTCAATTAACAGATAGGAAAACAAGTCAAAGCAGATGCCCGTTGTTATATTCACACGTATCTTATTTACGGGGATACGCGCTTATATACATAGCGGGCAACTGAGTTGAATTCCGTCTGTTAAGGTATCCTACAACCTCGTTTACCGGATGACAATCAGTTGTCCGCGTTTTTGTTTGTACCTTAAGGAATAACGCTGCAAAAGTACAACAAATTTACAAAACGCGCAAACGCGCGAGCAATAAGGACTAACAAGGACTACGAATATATCGCAAAAAAGCAGTAATTTTGCAGCGAGAAAAGAAGAATAATAAATAACTATTTACAAACCAATTAAATCAAACCATTATGGGACTTCTAAACAAAATTAAAGACCACTTCACGAACGCAGAGTTCACCGTGGCACCGAACAAGAAAGTTAAGACCGTTTGCGCAGACTTCAAAAAAGCTTTTGGGGTAACTCTGGCTATCTACAAAGGCGCACAGTTAGCCGACCCGGAAATGACGCTTGCCGAACTAAACAAGCGTACTAGCAAAGATGTCAAGACAAAGAGTTACGCCGAGCTGAAAATCAAAGCATCGATGAAAGTCGGTGAGGCAGAAAAACTCTTTGATCAGCTATTCGGTCTGACCGTACAGATTAAAGACCAAAAAGGAGAGAAGTGTGTGGATAACAAACTGACCATCGGTCAAGCCGCACGCGGCGAAAGTAAATAAAAAATAACCTCTAAAATCTACAATTATGCCAAGCAAAGTTCGCGTTTACGGTAAGGCGCAAAACCGTACAGCATTGGGCATTATGCATGCCTATCATGTCATGTATCCACATGCAACACTAGAAGATTTTCTGAAAGCGTTTCCGAAAGAGCTCAACCCTGACTGTGGTTGGCCTGTTATTTTCAGGAACCGTAAGGAGCTGACGACAGAAAACGACCTCGATTTCTGGTTCGCTAAACCGGATGAAGTCATTAAACTACAAGACGGCACAAACATGTCTGTTGTCAAAATGTGGACTAAATCAAGTTTTGAGAGTCTGGTCGCACACGCTAAGCAATATGATATTGAGGTGGCTGAATTTGAAAAAGGTCAAAGAGGAGAAAAAGGCGGTTTCCGTCTGGAATATCTGAACGGTTATGTTCCTCCTGTTCCCGGTAAGAAATCCAATAAATGGTTATGGATATGTTTAGCAGTTCTTGCTATCATTGCCATCTTGCTCATTCTCTTATTGGCTAAGGGTTGCCAGAAACCAGCTGAACCGCAGATTGTTGAAGTGGAGAAAGTAGTAGTCGTTCATGACACGCTTTATATCCAGCAGATAGAGGAGATTGAGAAGAACTTCAACGCCGCTGAGTTCGTCAAAGGCAAAGCCGACCTGAGCGAGAGTGCAAAGTTCGTACTCCATGACCTTGCTAAAATTATGCAGAAGAATCCGGAACTCCGTCTGCGTCTGGAAGGACACACTTCTGCAGAAGGTGATGCTGCTTTCAATCAGAAACTCTCTGAAGCTCGTGCACAGGCAGCTGTGGATTTCCTGATCGAGCATGAAGGTATTGACGTTTCCCGTCTGGAGGCAGTTGGTAAAGGTTCTTCTGAGTTGAAAAATACCGAAGACCCGATGGCGTCGGAGAACCGCCGCACGGAGTTTATTGTTCTTGAATAAGTACCAGAGTACTGAATAAATCTAATTATTAACCCCAAAACATCACAATTATGGCTTGTGTAAGAAAAAACGCCGATGGAACGGTGGACAAAAGAACCAAAGAGGGTAAAGCAATCTGCGCCCGTATGGCAAAGGCACGTCGAGCAGCTGCAAGAGCTCGTAAACTTCAAAAAAAAT
>JAFSTO010000052.1 GCA_017450435.1 Paludibacteraceae bacterium | reverse complement strand
TCCAATGCAGATTAGTACCACGAACAACAGATGCAATCATAACACCATGCGCAAATAGTAGATTATAAGTTAGTTATAATGTAATTATCTGCGCGCAAATCATCGCCATTCATGCCTGTTGAGTTGGTAAATATGACGATTATTCGTCACCAAACAACAACTTTGTTACACCAACGTTTCACAATATAATAGTGTAGCAAAGATTATTTCTAACCAACTAAAACAAATACCACAAATGGCAACTTTCAAAGCAGTGGTGCAGCAGCACCAACAACGCAGGGACGGCAAGTACCCTGTCAGTATCAGAATCACCCACAACCGCAAATCCGTCTATCTACCAACGGGATTGTATTGCTCCATTTCGCAGATCAATCGAAGGACATTCGAGATTAAAGACCAATTCATCATCACCAGAACGTCGGCTACTATACGCGGCTACGAGCAGAGACTGCTGAACGTTGACACGGCTGATTTGTTTTCAATGAGCGGATGCGAATTGAAAAAATTTTTGACACTCTCGGCCGGCAACATCGACTACCTCTCCTATTGCTATGAACTCGTCGAGTCCGACGAAGAGAAATGGGGTGACCTCAAGCATGCTCTCGCTATCATTCGCGAAATGGGCATAGACAAAATGTCTGCGATGGACTTCACGTCAAGTTTTATTCGGCAGTTCCGAGAGTATATGGACGAGAAGCAGCTACCGATAACCAAGAAATCGGTCATCGTTGGCTACAAGCCATACGCCCAGAACACCAAGCGCAGTTATCTGATAGCCGTATGCCAGGTATTCCGCATGCTGCAGCGTCAGCATAACACCGAGTTCAACAAAGTTATATACCATGATCCGTTCATCGGCTTCGAGAACTACCGGCATTCTCAAACTGCCAAGCGCAGTATGACGGCAGAGCGCGTCCGGGCATTCTTTGCACTCAAGGGGCATTCAATTAAGCAGCAGATGACGCTTGATATGATGCGCTTGTCATTCTGCTTGTGCGGAATTAACCTCATGGACTTACTCTCTATGAAGAAATCGTCATTCGACAAGCGGACTATGCGCCTAACCTATGAGCGTCACAAGACGAAAGACCGTAGAATGGATCATGCACTGACTTCTGTGCGCGTTGAGCCGGAGATATACGACCTCATGGAGAAATACAAAGCCCCTGACTCCAGCGAACTGCTGTTCTGTTTCGGTGATTTCACGGCTAAAGCATCATGCACACGCCTCATCGCGTGCAGAACTGCGCGCACGTGCAATATATTAGGTTTTGAGCACGTAACTCCATACTGGTTCCGCCACACATGGGCGACTATCGCGCGCAATGACTGCGACATATCAAAGGATGACATTGATTTATGCCTCGCTCACGTTGGAAATAACCCGATGGCTGATGTATATATCCGTCCCGACTGGTCGCGGATAGACAGAGCCAACCGAAAAGTGCTGGATTTTGTATTCAAAAACGAGGAAAAGTAAGAAAAAATGCAGTAAATGTGAATTTTCTTGCTGAAAAATTTGGAAGTTTGGAAATAATTTTATAACTTCAAGACGCGATGATTGAGGGAAACCCTTATAAGGTCTTAGTAAAGAAGTGTCGCAAGCGTTTCAAGGCAGATGCAGTAGGCACCGCACCGCTGGAAACGGTCAACCTAAAGACTGGTGAGGTACGATCTGCTACCCAATTGGTAGGAACGCAGAAGATATACGATACTACAGACTTCGTAAAACTCTTTGAACCGGGTATTCTTGTAGGTATGAGCAGCGGAGCGGTCGCAGTATTCAGTTATCTGATGAGTCGCTTGCAGTTTGGCGGTTATTTCGTATTCAACTACAACGAGTGCCTTGAATATACAGGTTACACTTCTCGCCAAGCGGTTTACCGAGGACTTATGGAGTTGGCAAGAATGGATGTCGTTAGACCGAAAGAGCGTGGAGAGTGGTGGGTGAACCCCAACATCGTGTACCGGGGGCAGAGGGATGAGTTCGAAACCATCCGAGTATAGTCGGTCGCAATCGCGGGATGGAGCAGTGGTAGCTTGCCGGGGTTACAGCCCGGAGGTCGCAGGTTCAACTCCTGCTCCCGCAACTAAACATAGCGAGATAGAGCAATGGCAGCTTGCAAGATTCATACTCTTGAGGTTGTGGGTTCGAGTCCCACTCTCGCCACAAAAAAGGAAGATTGGTCGAGTGGTCTATGGCGGCTCTTTGCTAAAGAGATGCACGGAAACGTGCCGGAGGTTCGAATCCTTCATCTTCCGCAAGATTGGTTTATAGTTCAGAGGTAGAGCGCCCCTGCAAAGGGAGTATGTTTTTTCATGGTATTAGATTTGGTTAGCAGCAAAGGACGGCTCGTGAGAGTAGTCCTTTGTTATATCATCGCCTTGATCCATTATGGTTGTAGATTGGGTGTATTGATTTGCTTTTAGGCTCGTGGTACACTTCATGCACAACCTTTGGCTTCTTGCGCTCATAAGCATCATTCAGTTTGAGCATCAAAACGTTTGTATACCTATCTGGCAAGCCAAGCCTTTTGATTTCCCTCTCAAGATTATCCAACGTTGTGGCTTTCTTCTTTTGCCTTATATTCTCATCTATTCTCTTTATGTATTGCTCGGTAATATATTCGTCTTGACTCATACTCTTCAACCACACGCCATACGTTTTCTTATACCTCTCATTATGTCTTTTGGTTGCGTGAAGTATTGACTTGCGTCTATCAGGATTATCCTCAACAATCTTGCTTAATATGTACTCTTCTATTCTCCATTGTGAATAGAACAATCCCTTGATGTACAAGTCGGCATCAAAATGATGGATTGGCGGATCAAAGTCTATACTTTCTATAGACGCGCAATTATCCCACGTATATTTAGAAACACTATGTTTGGCATTCGCCATACATATACACATTGCCGCATACGAGTACATGACATCACGTAGGTCTTTATTCTCCAGTTCCAATTCAAGTTCAATGACATTCTCTCCCAAATGCTCATAGAGGTCTTGTAGTTTGCTGTACATAGGCAAAGGGAGATATGCTGTGCAGTCTATCAAATCTCCTGCAAAGTCCATTAAGAATCCTACGGCTTTCATCCTTTCTTTAGTTTTAATAGGAATGATACGATGATGACAACTATAGGCACTGCCAGGCAGAACGTACCAGTAGTAGCATTACTTTGTAACTCGTACGTTATCGAGAAGTCAGGTTCATGTATAGCGGGCGATATTACAATCGCCCAAAATAATCCGGCGAGCAATGAAACAAAGTACATGTTAGTCGATTCCCAAAATTCGCAGCACTCATTACACATGCGCTGAATATCACTCCACTCATTTAGTTTTGATAGTCGCGATTGTGTCAATAGGCACCAGCACCATATACATAAATATACAACAGAAACAATCAACCCTGTCGGCTTTCCGTTCAGTATTGATCCGGCAGCAACCCCTACGGTAAGAGCAGTGAGAAGAAGATGCGCAAATAAATTAAGGACTTTTTTCATAAGTATTACATTTAGCATAATAAAAAGGCGCGGACTATATGTCACGTCATCTTTCCGAGGCTCTACCAAAGCCATTCCACAATAACGATACACATAATCCACACCAAGCAGGTGCGAACCATCATTCCGTCCTCCGTGGATTGTTGAAACTTGGTAGATTTCGGAAAGGAGAACGAGAGCATAGCTCACATACAAAATGGATTTCTCCCATTTCGACTACACATGTACAAAAAATATGCCATACTTACAAATAAACGACACCCTTATCCACAAGTTCTACACCATATATTTACCACAAATGTTGTCAAAATGACAACATTATGTGTACAAAATGACAACATTTCAAAATTGTAACTCTCTCATTAAGAGGTATCTAATAAAAATCCTTATATATCTTATCTATGTACTATATTCATATAGTATTCCAATAGTCCTATCCCCTCCAAATTTTTGCACACCGATCTTCCATACAGCCATCATACGATTCCTTGTGTACCCCCTCTCTCGATTGTACCTTAAAAACACGTATGCCTCGCGTGTGTGCGCGTGGGCATGAGGAATTACGATTTTCCGTTGGTTCAGTGCGAGTTAGACATGAGTATGTACCCCGGGGTGTGCGGGTGCCGTCCTCGTTGGTACTCCCCCATTTGCAGCCGTTCGCAACCCTCGGTACTCTCCGAAACTTTTTGCATTTTTCTTTGCAGCAGTCTGATTGTCAGCGAGTTGCAGAACTCTCACACGTGTGCCTGCGCTTCTCCTTATTGTTTCGTGTCTCGGGGTCGGGGAATTTGCGAAAGCGCTTTTGCAGTCTTATACTTGCCACTGTCAAAACGGAAACGGGACGACAGCGAACAAAGACACACTGACATACCAAGGGCAAGCGCGTAACGCAAGGAGTGTAGTAGGCAAACCGCATAGCCGGACGAGTCCGGTCGGTGGGAAAGGTTACGGGATAACCATACCCAGAGATGAAGGGGGACAGGTACTAAGCGCGCTGCAAGCATGCAGGACAGCATGGCGTACTATGTACTATCGGAGATAGTGTACGTAAAATTTTGAGTTGGTATTTCGTAGGGCAACCTATGCAGTTACGATATTTGACAAGCATGGAAAAAGGTGGGTATTGGAAAGGCTAATGGCGATACTTTGTAATGATAACTATACCCATAGTGGGAGAGTTCCCCACACCTGCATGGCTACTTTGTAGGCTGATAAATGCACAAATAAAAGAGAGTAGCAGGCATTGGTGAAAATGCCTTGACAAGCATACTATGTATGCAAGTGATTAACCGATTAAATCGTTATTTCTTATGAGATAATGCCGCTGCATAAGTCCTTGTGGTGCAGGTTAACCATCAGTGGCAGGGAGGGTGCGATTGGGTTCGTGCCCTCTTTCTATGCTGATAGAGCAGCAGAATATGTATCATCTTAAAGCGGTTTTTGGTGACGCTCTTGTGTGGTGGAACCTTGTGAGTATGAAGAAGAATTATGTAGCCATCAAAGAAGAGAATGTAAAGGCGTTGAAGACCCTTATCTCCGAGACTGAGAAGCGCACGTTGGATTACGAGTTCGTGCTGCGCGAAATCCGCAAGAGTCTGAAAGCTGCTGACGGCAAGTTGGCTGCCACTATTGACGCGAACTGGAAACGGTTCTTGGAACTGCACGCGTTGCAGATGCCGCACGTGGTGTACAACGGTCACGCGAAACCGACCATCGTGGACTGGGTGAAAGACCCCGAAAACAAGTTCAAGTTGGAGAAGGCTGTAAAGGCTTACCGCTACACCGAGGACGACGAGCAGACCATCGTTTCGGGATGCTTCGACGGGCGTATTGTGCGCACCAAGCAGGAGAAAGAGATGGAAACCATCACGTTTGCGTCTGGCTTCCAGAAAAAGATGCCGTCGCTTGACGAAGAGGGCAACCCGATTGTGAACGACGTAGATGTTACGCTCGTGCCGAAAGAGAAGAGCACTTGGGGCTTCACGAGCGTCATGGTTGAGGCGTTCATCGCTGCGGCCGACGACCTGTTGGCAGAACTGGCAAAGTAATCTGACACTCGACTTCGCGAGTATAAACAGACATCAGGCGGAGAGCGGAGAGCCGTGGCAAGCGCTGCGGCTTTCGTTGTGTTTAACCATTTAGAACCTTGCGGTGTATAGGTTAACTGCTATTGACAAAATGAAACGATTTTTTAT
>JAFSTO010000051.1 GCA_017450435.1 Paludibacteraceae bacterium | reverse complement strand
TCTCGAGTCACTATAGTCTCTATAGTCTCTATAGTCTCTCTAGTCTCACTAGTCTATCCGGTCTATCTGATTATCATTGTGGCGCCGCCGTTGGGTTTTAGGTGCAAGCGGAGGCGGGTATTGCTTTTGTTTGGTCGGCGTATTGTCTTTTCCGTAACACGCACATGAGTCTTGGTATCTACCTTATCATCGTCGGTAAAGAGCTGATAGTTGATAGTAGTGTGTGCGTCTGTAAAAACGAGTTGAGACAAATCAATAGTCACATCGCGTTCGGTGCCGTTGTTAAGAGCAGCCACGAACCACTTATCCGCTTTGCGACGCGCGATAAGAATATACGTATCCGGATCGCCGCCGAGCACACGTGTCTCGTCCCATGTCGTCGGCAGTTGTTCGAACCACGTCATCTCCGGTTCACCGCCATACTGCTGCGGCTTGTCGTACCAAAAGAGCGTTACTAACGGTGATTCATAAACCATCGAAGCCGCCAGTTGGTGGGCATGAGTGTTCTTAAGTCGCGGGTCGTAATAGCAGATGGTATAGTCCGCCGCACCACACAACATCCTCGTGAAAGCGAGCTTCACATCATGGTCGCCATCAGGAAACTCCTCATTACCGCATATACCCTCCTGTGTGAGCAGATTAGGATATGTACGGCTGAAGCCTGACGGGCGGAACTCATCGTGGATATTCATCATCAGCTTGTTCTCTGCCGCCAGCCTCACAAGGTCGTGCAACCACGTAGCCCAACGGTGCGAAGCGTATTGCACGAAGCCTGACTTAACGCCCACCACACCCCATTCACGAAGCAGAGGGAACAACTCGCGCGCCTGTTTCATCAGCGCATGCTGGTTAACGTACAGCCACACACCTACACCTTTCGAAGCAGCATAACGGCACACCTGAGGCATATCCAAACGCTCAATAACCTTAGTGGCATCGCCGTCATGAGAAGTGCATGGTTCGTACCATTTCCAGTCAAAAAGCATATACTGAATACCATGTTCCGCACAAAAGTCAATCGTTCGTCTTGCACCGTCCATAGTAAGCGTCGTCTCACGCATTATCTTGCCTGGTTTGACCCAGCTGAAGTCGCCTGTCGGCTCAGGGTTCAAGCCATCAACCATTGCCACGGACTTTTCCAATATAGCCCCCGGAGTACGCGCTGCCATCACAATCTTCCAGGGTGTGGCAAAATAAGTAACTAAGTCCACCGGCGAATACATCACGGTTGCAAGTTGTTCGTCGCTGTTTTGCAGTTTGCTAAGGCACCAGTCGTCAACATCAGCAGTGAGGATAGCCGTCCAAAGGCTGTCCTTATGACAGAGCAGAGGCATCTCAACCGATCGGGTTATACTATCTACCAACACATGTTCAAACCCCGCCTGCGCCCATTGCTCAGCGTATGCCATCGTGCCGCGAGGCATAGCGTATGTCGTCTCGTCTGCTATGACCTTATGAAAGATTGCAGCAGGATGTTCAGGAAAGAAATAACGAAAAGCCAAACCCTCATCATAAAGCCTTACCTCAATATTCAGGCGATAGTTAGAGCGTACCAAACCGTCCTTGTCCGCCTTCCTTGCGTTCCCCATCGGTGCTGACGGTTCTGCCGGTTTTTCTGCCTTCCGGCTGAGGTAGATGGTCATTCCGCGATAGTTCTCCCGCTCCACAGGCACACTTGCTGAGTCCCACTCCATAGGAGACATCCAATCGTCATACTGCGGCAAAGTGCGCATACCTAACGCCATCTCCCAACAACGGTTGTCTAAGTTAAGTCCCAAGTGCGAAGGGGTCAGAACCGTATCACCACAGTAAGTTAACGTGTATGAAGTGACAGACGACTGCTGAGCGAACTCTGCACGGAACTTACCATTCGGAGAAGTGAGAACGGCAATATTATTACCCGCGAACATCGTCAGATGCGTTGCCAGAAGTATTGAGAATATGAGTAAAAGAGTCATTTGAACGTAATATTTTCTGCAAAGTTACTTATCAATATACGAGCCATATCGCCCGTTTTGTACCAACGTGGTTTGTCGGGCATCGTATCACATATATGCTTACCTCCCACATAGAGGTCTTCAAACCGGATATTCCTAACCATTCGTTCTGTTGAGTATCCTTCGATGATACTCAGTTCGCCCTCCTCAGGCGCACTTATTCGACGGAATGTGATGTTCTCAATACAACTGCCCGGAGCCTGACAATACTTCTCGTTGCGGAAGATTCGCAAAGCAAGTAATGAACCACGCTCGATATGGTCTATCACGATATCTTCAAACAGCACATTGCGAACCACGTTGTTATCGCCCGCCACAATCGACATACAGCCCTGATAATCCAGCTGTTTCTCATGCTGGTTGAGAATATGTATATTTCTAAACACAAGGTCATCGATAGTGTCTATCCTCTGTCTGTCATCACCTTCCGATGCAGCGCCGTGCAGTCCGATGAAGATGGGATGCGCCACCTTAGGATTAAACACGCAGTTCTCCACAAGAATATGTCTTGCCGAACCGGCGTGCCCCTTGCGTGTTGCATAGACGGTGAGGCAGTCGTCGCTGGTCTCACAATAGCAGCCACGAATGGTTACATGCGAGGATGCAAAGATATTCAGTCCATCGCCCCAAGGGTATGAGGTATAGCAGTTAACGTTCTCGATAAGCACCGTGTCACTGCTGCCCGTAGGCACCTGCGTGGTGGTAAGATTACGCACAACGATATTACGGCTGCCCGTTATCTCCACTCCGTATCCCCTGCCAACGGGACGCAGAGTGGCACCATTACCCTCAACAACAACATCGCGGCAGCCACTGATAACGATTTGCCCCTCATAGTATTTGTTACCGTTAAGGCGGATAGTATCGCCCGACTGCGGATAGAGTATTCCCAAACGGACTGTGTCAATACATTTTTTAGCAAACTGAAAATTCATCTCTCTGACAGCCGGCTTGTATCGCTTGTCGCCGTCAGCTTCCACGCAAAATGTAACGCCGTCCCATAGTCGCTTCGGGTCGTTTCCGAAATATGCAGTATCGCGCACAAACGTGTTGGGTGCCACCTCTTTTGCTGCACCTGAGATAAGCACTACGCGCGGAGTGGTAGCGGCATGCTTTGCACTTAACACCGAGTGTGTTGAATCGACGAACACCGGTTGCAAACGCAAAGTGTCTTCCTTCCATATACTACGGATACGGATATGTTGCGTAGGGTCAAAGGGAAGCAGCTTACCGTCATGCATAGCCGACACATACTGCATGCGCTTACCTTGCACTGCGTTCTGCCGAGCTTTGGTCAGAGCCGCCATCTCCTTGTCTTGATACCAAAAACCATCATACTCCACCCCACCCGCTGGACGAGGGTTCTTAAGGCTCTTCTCAATGAAGCGTACTATGTATTGCTGCGTCTCGCGGCACAGGTCAAAGTGCCCCCGTCCGGCATCTCTCAGAAACGATATGCGACTCTCCGGATACATGATGCGGAATGCCCGCGCAGGGTTAAGTCGCGCTTCCCACCATTCGTACTCGCCCATAATCATCAGTCCCGGAATGCTGTCAATATTGCGTGTTCTGCCCCACTCAATGTTCGCCCTGCCGTATCCGCACAGGTTAGTACGCGGCGCATCGCCGTGATAGGAGATGATACACAGCGTCCGTTCAGTGTTCCATGCCGCGAAGTTCCAAGGAAAAGTAGCTTGTGCCGAATGGCCGAAGGGAATAATCATCGCCTTGCTGATTTCAGGGTGAGCGTATCGGCGTGACCATTCGTCCAAAAGCATTTCAAAACGTTCCTGACAAGTCCTGCCTGCTTCGTCCTTAACCGTCACATCCCAGTTCTGCGAACCTTGCTGCACGAATGCCATCGCTATGCCGAGCCTATCCATCTCACCGGTGAAATAGTCGCTACGGAAAAGCACCTCTTCCGTCATGTTCTGATGACAGTAAAGAACAGCCTTCACCGAATCCGTATTAGCGGGCAGACGAAGGAATGTGGTCAGTAATATGCTTAAAAGAAACGACATGACAGTTTGCCTTTATATATTTTTCCGTTGACTCTTACCTTAGCTTTTTCGTTATCGGTTGACACAAACAAATCTCGCCTGCCGTCTTTTCTCACTACCAGAACAGCGACAGCCGAACGAGTCTTTTTATCCAACACAGTAACCTCAGGAAACTCCACGTGGTCAATCACCGAAGGTTTATAGTCAGCCGTTGGTTCCATCACGCTGACAAACGGTGTTGTCCAGGCTTCGCCGTAGCGTCTGAGAACGAGCGTCAGCGTTGGTGTGTTGCGTATATCATACGGCATACCCTTCAGTCGGCTCAAACCCTCCGTGGAAGGCGATAAAGCCCGAAAGACAGTGGCGTCAGGCATGCTTTTTACCCACTGCGTCATTTGTCTGCCGTCAGGAATCTTATACTCAGCCACAACAGTGCTGCTGAGTGGCGCACACTCCTTGTCGTAAAGATACGAATAAGCGTATAAATGTCCGCCGGCAAACGCCAGTTCGTCAGTAGGCGTTGTAGGAACACTCAATGTCATCTCCGTACCAAGGTTATGATAGAAATAGTCGTGAAACTTGTCCTGCCCATCCTGTCTGCGACTGCGAAAGACATCCACAAAATAGTTGTCGGTCATTATCACTAATCGCTGCTGGTCGGCGCGTGTCTCTGAGTCAAGCATATACACCTCGGCATACTGCACGGGCAGCGTGTCCATCGCAAGAATCGTGAACGGCTGCTGCGACATCATCACCGGATAATCGCTTAGTCCGTCAACACAGACGGTGTTATGCGCCGGAAAACGCGAGTAATACTCCTTGTAGTCGTCCCCGGAATAAAGGCTGTAGCCAATCCCTGCATCGGGTGCCATACGTAAGCCACAGCCGTATAGTTCAAGACTGATGCCGTTGGCGTGCATGTGATTGCCGACACTTGCATTCAGACCAAACGCAAGGCTCTGCTGCTTATCCATGCCGGTACGCTGCACGAGCCACGAGGTGCGAGGAGCAGCGAACATTCGCGAAGGGTGAAGAGATGTGAGGTCAATACCAAGCTTTTCGTATATCTCAGGTTTGAGCTTATGCGGATGAGTATCACCGAAGCCCATTATCATCGAATCAGGATACAAGTATTCCACATTAGCCAAAGCAGCTCTGCGAATAATAGGAATCTCCGCCTGCAGGTCTCGTCCGAGTTCAGTCTTGTACAGACGTACGAACTCCGCCAAGTCGCCCAATACCACCTGACTATACCCCGGACACTCACACCAGATAGCGGTCTGCGGGTCATAGCCATAGTCGGTAAGTGTGCGCAGGCTCCACTGACGAACAGACTGTTTGTTTTCCACTATGTCGAAGTAATGCTCTCGTCCTTTGCCGTCGGAGTAGTTACTGTCCGACTGCAGAGTCTGACCTATATTAAAGATAAACCTTGCCTGCATCAGGTCCCAGTTGTTATGCGGCACGCCATTAGCCTCTATGATGTCAGCCCAATGCTTGAAAGCCGCCTCTATCAGGGTATCCCTCACACCAAGCAAGCGGTAGGTCTCTGTCAGGAACGGCACCTCTTCCTCATGAATAACCTCGAAAGTCTGCAGTCCTACAAGAGTCTGTACGTGACCATGCATCATGTCCTGCGGCATACGTGTGTAATACACACCCTGCATATACGTAGTAAGGATATTTGTTGCTATATCGCGATAACGCCTGTCACCTGTCTCACGATAGCGCAACGCCGCATCACGACCAAGACGAGTAATTTCCAAATTGATGGAGTGGATTATATTTCCCGTCTCGCATATCGGTGCCCACTTGTAAGTCTCAGTCACTTTGTTATACAGCCACATGCCTCGCGGGTCTTCTGTACGCGGAGACAGTTCCTCCAACGCCGGGCGACGGTAGTCGGTGACATGGCTGCGAGCGCCTGCCATCATCAGCGTAGGCATCGGGGCGCTGTCGTTCGACAAGTGGTCGAAGAACTCGCCGCGAACAAAAGTGGTGGTTGCATGCGTCTGCCAATGCATGCACAGGCGGTCGCTCAAGTAGGTGGCACCGGAATCGACATAATGCTCAATCTTTGCCGCAGACAAATGGCCAAACGACAAGGCGACAAACACTAAGAATATTACAAGTCTGTTTTCTCTCATCTTCTCATTTTCCAATAAACGACGTATCGTTCGTGATGTATATCATACAAAGGAGAAATACGTACACCATCTTTAGTCACAAACTCCGCAAACTGTCCTTCAACAGGCGTTATATCCTGCACATTCAACGTCATCTCCCGAATAGAATCAGGCACGTTGTAGTTATAAGTATAGTAGTCATTATGTTTAGTAGGGTCAGAGAACGGGTGTTCTACATGCCCCAGCCTTCCTGCCAAAAGAATTGGTCCGTAGAACAGTGCGACGCGGGATGAATCGCCCTCCGCCGCTACGGTATGCAGCTTCATCTCACGGCGGACAGTAATGCGCTCACCGGGACGCAGACGGCGATGAATAACAGTGTAGTCCGAATCACGGCGGAGCATAAGAGTGACCGTACGTTTCGGAGCCTGCTCTACAACGAGCGTGGCGTTATCCGACCGCGGGAAACCCGTCTCAAGGCGCAAGCGCAGTCCTTTCTCAGCCCATGTCAGCGTAGAAGGAATCCACAGGTTGACAAAAACCGTGTCACCGGCATACCAATAGATATTCTCTCCATACTTGGCATGACTTTCGAAACTCGAGCCTACACAACACCAAAAACTATTCATCGGCGTGGAATAGAGTTTGTATGCACCTGTTTGCATTGGCAGGAAATAGTGCACCATACCCGACTCAGGATCTTGCTGACCGAGTATGTCATTAACCAGAGCCTGCTCTATATACAGCATATATCTTGCGTCAGTAGAAAAACTATAGAGCCTATGTGCCAGCCTGAGCATATTGTAGGTGCAACATGTCTCGCCTGTATAGGCAGACAGATGGTGCGCCATCGTGCCCGGCTGGAAGAAATGCTCCTTGTCGGACAGGATACCCGGAGCCATCACATGGTGACTCTGCATCTCTGCGAAGAACGCACTCGCCATCCGGCGGCTATCCTGATTATCCTTCTTGGTCTCCGCAATCACCTTGGGCAAGAAAGTATTCGCATGCATAGTGCCAACACGGAAATCACCGGTATAGAGAGGATCCAACTTGGCGTTATCGTAGAAGAAATCCGCCAGCCTGCACCCTATGCTGTCGCCCGTAAGATGATAAAGGTCAAGCCACACCTCCGGCATTCCGCCGAACTCGTTGCGCAACATTCTCCGGCGTGTATCATTGTCTATTCCTGATAGTTTGCGCTCCGCCCATTGTGCGAAATCACGCACCACAGCCAGTGCCGTGTCGCTGCTGCAATAACGGTATTGAGCAATCATTCCCGCCATCACTTTATGAAGGGTGTACCATGGTGCCCAGACCGACTGTCCCTGTATATTCCTGTCAATCAGTCCCTCAGGGAACGCACTGACATAGCCTGTGCCGATATAACGTTGGCAAGCGCGTATGCCCTGCACCACAGAATCGCCTTTGAGTAGGTAGAGCGAATCACCGGTAGCAGCGTATAGCAACGCGTAAGCAGAGAGCAGATGCCCTACTGCATGACCACGGAGATCACAGTCAGGACTCTCCCACCCGCCCATCTTCTGCATCGTGTCATAACCTCCCTCCAATGCTGAGTACATTCCTACAGTAGTGCGGAAATTATGTAGCGCCTGCTGCGAGCTTATAGAGCACACCCATGCCGAATCGCGACGCATGTTGTCATGCCATCGGCTTTCAGCAAGACGGACATTCTCTAAAGGGAACGCTGTCACGGTTAGCAATATACAAAGGAAAGAGGACACTATTGATGATTGATGATTTATGATTACTCCTGATAAAGCATGAGTGTGCTCCAGCCTACTTGGTCGAACGCCCCGGAGTTCAGACCATATCGCTCATCGCCGGAACCGCACTCAGGGCGAAGCTTCCCAGCAAACGTCTCAGAGTAGAGACAAGGCTGTCCGAGTGCCTTATAGTGGGCAACAATCATCTCCCAGTTCGGTCGTGCCGTACCGCGCCCGACAGTTGAGAACACTGTGTGTTCGTGGGATGCCTCGTGGTTGTCTCCGCCCTTGCACCACGGACCGACAGTGGCAAACGGAATCTTCTCTACACTAATCAGCCAAGCACCATCGGAGTTGTCGTTCTTCTCACCCTGACGGAGATTAGTGAGTGCGATGTATTCTGCTCCGTGAAGCACTGCGTTGTTCTGCGCTCCGTAGAAATCAAGGTCAGTAATTGTGGGGTTGCTCTGATACAACGCCCACGCAGCCTGACACAGTTGCGCTGTAACGGCGATAGCCATCGTAGCGTGACCTTGGTCACGACCGGACTCCTGCATCTGATAAAGCAACTCACCGGTACCAAGAGGATCCTGATGTTCCGCAGTCATAAGGTGTGAGAGATTACCGTTGCTGTTACCGTTGCGAAGGAAATAATTGCAGACATACTCTATCATCTCCTTATCCTCACACAAGATTCCTATTTGGAAGTATGAGCAGAGGTTGACCAAGTCCCAGTTCGACCAATAGTGTCCGGCCCCACAGGTAGTAGAGCAATGGCGGCGAAGAAAGTCAATGTTCCGTTCCGCAAAGACATCCATCATCCACTTACGGAAAACAACTTGTTCGTTTTCCGTCCATTCATCATAACTTCTGAGCAACTCGCCTGCTGCAGCAAACGTGAATCCTTGTGCACCTGCGGCGAGGTAGTGGTTAGGGTCGTTAGCAGTAACGCGCTGGCACTTATTTGCCCAATCGTTGAGAATAAACACGCCACGCTTGGCATAATCTTCCTCTTTCGTCAGGTTCCACAATAGTCCGTACTGATAAGCGGCGGCAGCATCGCCCATAGCCACACCATAGTTTTCTTTCCCTTCAATCGTGCCCTTCGGGTCGCCGCGTACTATCTCCACCGTGGCACGACTGACCGTTCCGTACACACCGCCGGTAAAGACATTGTTCTTAAGTGCCTCAAACTCCTGCTTGACAGCTGCCGGTGCCGAACCTGACTCCAACGCGCGACTTACACGCTCAAAGTCAGCAGAGGTGTAAAGAGCACAGGGGTGGTTGAAAATGAGGGTGTCAATGGCCTGAGGCTTCACCTCGTTCCACTTGTCAACTATGCCTGACATATCGCCGTACTCGTTGCGCTGACATGATACTAAGGACATAGGAATGAGTACAAAGAAGAATAGTACAATGTACAAAGGAATATTTTTAAAAGCTTTCATAATCATTAAGTGTGAAATGAGAAAAAATAAATGGTGCTTGGTAAATGACTAAATGGTAAACGTCTTATTGTTCTTCCCAAGTGAGTTCTTCGGCTTCGATGGCGGCTTTCACGTCGTCCATCGACTTAAAGGTCTCTACCCAATATACGTTATAATTAAGTTGTGTCTCGCACGGCCGCATATCGGCGTACTTTATTTGGAATGTAGTAAACTCTGCGATAGTAGTAGCCGGCAGAATTCCTCCTGTCGGGAACGCCTTCTCTCTCAGGTCGTAAACCATGACGCTGGAGCCATCGGAGCACTTATAACGTTTTGACCAAGTGTTGTTACCGCCACCTACTTCGCCCTTATACTCCTTGCCTGACTCCTTGTCCTTGCCGGCACAATCGAACTTATAACCACAGAAAGTGAGGAAGTCATACTTGTCAAGCACGTAGTCCATGCGAATCGCAAAGATAGGATAATTAGCGGTGCATAGCCAAATCTTCGTCTTTGCTTGGAAGTCACCACGTTGGTTGGTGGCATTCTGATTATATGTTGTGCAAGTCACGTAACCTTCGCTATTCCATTCTTGCGACGTTTCCGTTCCTCCACCTGATTGTGCAGCAACGCCCCATGTAAGGTTGTTCTCATTATTGAAATGTTCACGTATCCAGCCTGCAGGCATACTCATACGAATCTCGTCGCTCTCACCGTTAGGGCAAGTAGCGGTGATGGTAAAATCGCCGAAGTTGCCGTTCTGGTTGAAATAAACAACTCCGTCCACCACCGTGGCTATTTCCGGCTCGCTACTCTCCCACACTATCTTTGAGAATGTACTCTCTTCGGGCACAGTGGTGAATGCGAGTTGTACTGATTTATCATATACACAGCACGTATAATTGTCTTTGTCAAAGGCTTTGTCAAGTATGACTGACGTCGGGTCAACCACGTCTTTGACACGCACATTGTATTTACCGACAACTCCGCTGCCGTCTTTTGCTGTTGCAACGATAGTTGCTGTCTCGCTCAGCTTGCCGTGTGTGTCCACACCTGTAACCAATCCGTTAGCGTCCACCACTGCTACACTCTCGTTCTCGCTTGACCATGCAACAGTACGATATGTCGCCTCAGCAGGTAGTATAGTGGCAACGAGTTGCAGTTGGTCGCCCTTAAAGATACTGTTCTCCTCACTGACAGGTACCACATCAATGCTTGTCGCCGGCGTCATAGTTGCACTTACCTTGACACGCAAGGAATATGTAACCCCGCTGCCGGAGTACATACCCTTAGGAGCTACAGAAATAATACTGTAGCCCAGCCCCGCAGCACTCAATGCCTCAATCACACCGACATCACTGACGCTGACATTTGTGGGATTACTACTCGTCCAAACCACATCAGTAAAAGTGACGGTATCGGGCTTAAGAGTCCACTGAAGAGTCACTTTCTCCCCAACGATAAGTGGCAAGGTCATCGTGCCGGTTGACGGGTCTTCATAAAGCAAACCGGCCTCTTGTTCAGGAAGAACAATCTCAATAGAGGACGGACAATAAGCAGCCTCCACATCCGGCATAACGGATTTGTCACGACACGAGGCAAACATGCCAAGAAACATTGTACAAAGTACAACGGGCACGATAGATATATTTCTTTGTGTTTTCATTGCTGAGATATGTTATAAGTGATAAGTGTTTTTTCTCGTCGCTTACGCGGCGAACACCCTACAAAGGGTTTAGAGTGGTTAGGGTAATTTTACCATCCCGGGTTCTGACCGAGTTGCGGATTAAGTTGGCACTGGTCAGACGGTAGCGGATAGAGGTTGCACTTATCCTCCCACTGTCTGCCGGTATAAAGCAGCACACAGCCATTAGGACTGATGCTGTACGGACAGTTCGGCCAATTGGCTTCGAACCATTCGTTATATAGCACACCCTCTTGGTCCATTGGCATCTCTGTCTTAGCAGTAGCCCATCGTTTGAGGTCGTCGATACGCATTCCCTCCAGAATTAGCTCCACTGTTCTCTCGCGTCGTATTTCCTCTCTCATACTCAGTCCGTTAGCGTCAACCAGAGCATTGGTAAGCGGCGTCATCTTCGGATTAGAACGTTTGCGTACTTGGTTAAGCGAGCGGTTGAGGTCGCCATCATTGATTCGGCCGTCGTACTCATACTTGGCTTCTGCCCAGTTGAGAAGAACCTCGGCGTAACGTAAGACAGGCCAGTCCATTGACTCGAAGTTATCGTCCACCTGCCGCTCGACACCCCATTTCTTATTATGGTATCCTGTGTTGCCAATAGCACTGTTGGTAAGCGAGTTGGCAAGGTCAGCATCAGTCCACGTAGTACGCCACTTGCCGTCGTTGGTCCAGTAGTTCTCACCATGTTGCAGCATATTCATGAGCATACGGTTGTCGCGGTTCTTAAACTCGTCGTTAGGCAGTGTGTAACCTGCGAATAGCGGACTCCTGTCAATAGGCAGACCGTCCTGGCAGAGATGCATATTGGCAAACTTGCGGGTGTAATACACCACGTTATTGGTCATAGCGTGAGTGATATTGAGCGCAAGCTTGTCACCGGCGCGGTGTCTTGTCTTGATGATATACTCCTTGTTGGCAGCTTTACCCACATTAGCAGGATTACACTGCGCCGCATCTTCAAGTATAAACAGATAGCGATATGACTTGTCGGCCAGTGTGGCGTTATTGAACAGCTGATAATGTCCGCCGCTCATCACCTTTTCCGAACTGGTGATAGCTTTATGCAACAATGTTTTCACACGCTCGTTATTGGTCATATTATCCACATCACCGGTCTGCCAAAGGTCAGTCTTATGGAACTTCTCCCACGTGCCTTCATACAGAGCCACTCTGCCTGACATAGCGTACGCGGCGTCCTTGCACAAACGCCCGTCCTCACGCGGCTGTTCAGGCAGATAGACGGCTGCACTGTCAAGATCCGCCAAGATTTGATCAACAACCACCGTACGACTGTCACGCTCTGAGGTTAGTTTCTCACTATTGATATCCAAAGGCTCGGTAAGGAGAATAGCATCTCCGTAAATCTGCACCAGTTCGAAGTACAGATACGCCCGCATGAAGTAAGCCTCGCCGAGCGGAGCCCCCACACGTTCCTTTCCAAAATCGCCTGCGTTCTTTATCAACAGGTTAGTATAATAAATACGCTTATAGAGCGTGCCGTAGTTCGAGTCGGTAGCAGGCTTGGTAAACGCACCCATGCTATAGACATTCTCAGTGGCGGTACAGATAAGGTCAGAACGAAAATCAGAGTGAACTCCGTCGCTCAACCCAGACTGATAGTCGGACGATTGTATATCACGCATCCAACCATAGAACTGATTGGCAAAGAGTATGAAGTTATCCTGCGAACTCCACACCTGACCATCACCCATCTTGTCCTCCGGCTCGAAATCCATACAAGACGGAAAACAAAGTACAAATGCCAGAAGTGCCACATAGATGATTGACACCTTGCTACGCACTGCCTGCAAGGACTCTTTAATGTACGATTTTCTTATATAATTTTTCATAATATAGAAGACTTGGATAGTTTAGAAATCACAGATTTTCAGAAGTCTTAGATTATTAGAACGTCAGATTTGCTCCGACAGTGACGTTACGTGTAAAAGGATAGAAGGCAGTGCCGCCTTTTGAGAGTTTAGCCTCGGGATCGAAACCGTCGGTAATCTTCGTGTGTTCCCACAGGTCGTTGGCTGTGACGTAGATGCCGAAGCCTGTAACTGCCTTCTGCGTACCTAACCATTTCTTAGGCATATTCAAGCGGAGCGACACTTCTTTCAGACGGATATAATTACCGCTCTGTGCAGTGAGTGACGAAGCTTGGTAGTTATACACGTTGATATTATTGTCCATTGTATAAGGAGTGTAATACGCATCGGGGCGCTCCGGGCTCCATGTATTACCTATAGACGAAGTCGTACTGTTCATATAAATACCTCTGAAAGGCACCACCCAGTTGTTCATATCATACGCCGAGCGGCAGACAAAGCGGTTGCCGGCACCCTGGAAGACTATGCTCAGAGAAATAATATCCTTCCACCCCGCATGAACATTGAACGAATAGCTAATCTCCGGGTCATCAGAGCCGAGGTAGATATAGTCGTTCTCGTCTAACTTGCCGTCA
Source organism: Paludibacteraceae bacterium (assembly GCA_017450435.1). Taxonomy (GTDB): domain Bacteria; phylum Bacteroidota; class Bacteroidia; order Bacteroidales; family Paludibacteraceae; genus Colicola. Next base: position 8,155 of record JAFSTO010000051.1, on the reverse strand, counting down.
CCGTTCTCGTCGTAGAACATATTGTCACCGACACGCAGGTTGTTAGGCATTCCTATACCGTTGTCAGGATAATACAGTCCGAGGTATGCTTGCAATTGCTCCTCGTTTTGAATCTTTCCGCCATACCTCATTCCGAAGAGGCTGTTCAGACCGTAACCTACTTGCGTACTGGTATATCCGCTTGTGCGAACACTGGTGCCCTCATATTCCACCAATTGGTTTCTTGCCCATGTAATGCTTCCTCCCACACCGTATGACCAATCGCCGGTCTTGCCGTCATAGCTGAGCTGACCATCCACGCCGTAGTCGCGGAACTTGCCGACATTGGCGCTTGGCGCATTGTCACCAAGAGTGGCAGGCTTCTTAACACTCACAAGCATGTTGTTATTCTGCTTATGGAAAGCTTCCACCGTACCGGTAATATTGTGTTTGCCGAAACTGAATCCGAAGTCAATAGCTGCGTTGTAGTTACTGATACGTTCCCAAGTGCGCTCACGTGAGGCAAAAGTACCATTGGTGGCGATATAAGATAACAGACCGTCACCAATATATGCCCCGCTGTTGGACACCATATTGTAAAGCTGGACGCCATCGTAATATCCGATGCCGGACTGATTACCCACCTGCGCGTAACTATAACGCAACTTGAGGTTACTCAACCACGACGTCTTCATCCACTCTTCCTCGCTCATACGCCAACCGACACTCACACCGCCGAAGCTGCTCCAACGATTTTCCGGGAGGAACTTGGAAGAACCGTCAAGACGATAGTTACCTTCGATAAGATATCGTCCCTTATAGTCGTAGTTGGCACGTGCGAAGACAGAAGCGATAGCGTACTTATACATACTTGACTGCGAGATAGTAACATCGCCTGCACCGTTCACTGTCTTTATACCACGCTGCACATCCTTGGCACGCACCCCGAAGTAGTTGTACTGCTCATACTCATACTGAGCACCCACTGTCAGACTTGTGTTGTGAACACCCGAAAAAGTCTTGTGAGCATTGAAGTATCCGCTGGCACTGATAAAATCCTTGCGACTTTGTGTTTGGTTGTAATAACTGTTCTCCTGAGTAGGCCCAAGAAGAGTTGGCCTTTCACCTGTTATATTATAATACTGTATCGCATACGAGGCAGTGTTACGCTGTGCCGAGTTGTTGGTATAGCCGAAGTTGACGTTCATATCAAGCCAATCGGTAATCTTGTAAGCAAAGGTCTCATTAAGTGAAAAGTTATTCACACTTAGTCTGTTGTCGCCACCTTCCTCCACCTTGGCGACCGGACTTCCCCATGTGCCCCACGCGTAAGGTCTGCCGTTCAGTGCTGCCATCGGCAGACCCGGCATCGGCATAGAGGTAGTGAGCGCCGAACCAATCTCGGTAGGAACGACCTGCTCCTGACGACTGAAGGCAAACTGAGATGTGAGGCTGATGTTCTTGGTGAAATGATATGTGTCATTCACGCGGAAATTCAGCCTGTTATTATTGTTGTTACCATACTTGAGGTTCGAGCCGTCGTAGTTATACGCTAATGATACACGGAAAGTGTTCTTCTCGCTGCCACCACTGATACTGAGATTATGCTGAGTGGAATATCCCGTACCGAACAGCCCGCCGAGCCAATCAGTATTGGAGAATACGAAGTCCGCCACGTCGGTAAACGCCGCCGTACCGAAGGGGTTTGCCGATGTGCTCAGATCAATATACCTGCCGTTATAAAGTTGTGCAAGTTGCGCATACGTGTACCACACATGTCCGGTGTTTTTGTCATTTTCCAAAGTCTGCATGACCCCTTCTGCCCACTGCATGTTGTTCATCAGTGTAGGTTGCAGTCCGAGCAGTTTGGTAGTCAGCGAGCCGCTGTACTCCACCTTCACTCGTCCCTCAGCCCCCCGCTTGGTTGTAATCAGGACAACGCCACCGGCAGCACGGCTTCCGTAGATAGCCGCCGCTCCGTCCTTCAAGAAGTTGATTGACTCGATATCGTTAGTGTTAAGATTACGCATGTCGTTCACACTTCCGGCAGCCACACCATCTATAATAATAAGCGGTTCTGTCGAGTTCATAGACACTGCTCCGCGCAGGTTCATGCTCCACCCCTCGTCACCGGGCGCCGAGCTGCTGCGCGTGATGATAACACCCGGCACCTGTCCTTGCATTGCCTCCAACGGACTGGACAAAGAGCCCTTGCTTTCAAAAGCCTGTGCACCAACCACAGCCACGGAGCCGGTAAGTGACTCTTTCTTCTGCGTACCGAAACCGACAACCACAACCTCTTCCAGCACCTCAGTGTCTTCAGACAAAGTGATGGTCGCACCGTTTGCCTCTTGAGCGGACAGCTCCTTTGATTGCATACCGATGTAGCTAAAAACCAGAGTAGCAGAATTGCTTTCCACCTCCAGTTGCCAATTACCGTCAAAGTCAGTGATTGTTCCGGTTGTTGAACCTTTGACGAGCACGTTTGCACCGATAATCGGCTCGCCCGTACCGTCCACAACAACTCCTTTCACGGTGACCGCAGCCTGCACTCCGACAAGCGAAGCAGTCACCACTACAGTCAATAACCATCTAAGAAATTTGTTCTTCATGATACAATAACTTGTGTTAAATCAGTGCAAAGTTACAAAACGATTCACACCCCTGCAAGAATCCCTTCTAACATATACGTACCAAATAAATCATTTAACACAAAAATCCGCCTAACAACAAGGTTGTCAGGCGGGTTAAGAAAGTGAGACATCAAGTATCAAATAATTGAAACATACTAATTATTTACATTCTGTCCGGCATTTCGATGCCGAGAAGTGCTACAGCGTGCCTCAATGTACGTGCGACGACAGAAGATAGACTTATGCGGAAAGAGCGCAGTTTTTCATCCGGCTCATTGAGCACAGAGTAGTCGTGATAGAAGGAGTTGAAGTCTTGAGCGAGAGCGTAAGCGTAGTTGCAAATCAGCGCCGGCGAGAAATCCTGCCCGGCCTGCCTTACGACAGACGGATACTCACTAAGCCTCTGTACTAACGCCACCTCTTTGCTGTTGAGTGTCAAATGCTCAGTATTACTGCAGGCAGACTTGTAGTCGAATGCCGTTGCTCCGCTTTGCTCTGCCTTTCTCTCCAGCGAGCGGATACGCGCATAAGTATATTGTATAAACGGTCCGGTGTTACCATTGAAGTCAATCGACTCCTCCGGATTAAAGAGCATATTCTTTCTCGGGTCAACCTTTAAAATGAAATACTTAAGCGCACCAAGTCCCACCTTGCGTGCTATTTCCTGCTGTTCATCTTCAGTTATACCAGTCAGTTTGAGTACCTTATCCTTGCTTACCTCACGTGCGTCGCTAATCATCTGCGCCATCAGGTCGTCGGCATCCACCACCGTACCCTCACGACTTTTCATCTTGCCGTTAGGAAGCTCCACCATACCGTAGGAGAAATGTACGAGCTCCTTACCAAAAGGAAAACCGAGCCGGTCAAGCAGAATGGACAGCACCTTGAAGTGATACTCCTGCTCATTACCCACCACATACACCATCTTGTCTATCGGGTAATCCTCATATCTAAGTTTGGCTGTGCCAATGTCCTGTGTCATATATACAGATGTGCCATCTGTCCTGAGTAGGAGTTTCTCGTCGAGTCCGTCAGCAGTGAGATCAGCCCAGACGGAGCCGTCGTCTCTACGGTAGAACAGTCCTTCCTTAAGTCCGCGCTCCACCTCTTTTTTGCCGATAAGATAAGTGTTGCTTTCGTAATAAATCTTGTCAAACGAGACCCCCATCATACGATAGGTCTCGTCAAAGCCGGCATATACCCAATTATTCATCTTCTCCCAAAGTGCTCTCACTTCAGGGTCTGCTTGTTCCCACTTAAGCAACATAGCCTGAGCCTCTTTGATAAGCGGAGCCTCACGCTTGGCAGTATCCTCGTCGAGATGCTGTTCTTCCATGAGTTGCCTCACTTGAGCTCTGTAATGCTTGTCAAACAGTACATAATAGTCACCAATAAGGTGGTCGCCCTTCTTCCCTGCTGTCTCCGGCGTCTCACCGTTGCCCCACTTGAGCCAAGCGAGCATCGACTTGCAGATATGAATACCTCTGTCGTTGACAATGTTGGTTTTTATCACTTTCCATCCGTTAGCCTCCTGAATGCGTGCAATAGAAGAGCCGAGCAGGTTGTTACGCACATGCCCGAGGTGAAGGGGTTTGTTGGTGTTAGGCGACGAATACTCCACCATCATCAGCTTTCCGTTAGCCTCTGCCTCGCCAAAACGCTTCGAAGCGGCTATCTCGTCGAACATTGCCAGCCAGCAGTCATCGGCAATGACGAGGTTGAGGAACCCCTGCACCGCATTATAACGCGTCACAGCGCCGCCATACTCTACCAACTTTGCGCCTATCTCATCTGCTACTTGAGCAGGCGCCTTACGCGCTTGTTTGACAAAAGGAAAAACCACGATAGTCATATTGCCCTCGTAGCCCTGACGAGTCTTCTGCAGTTGTACATCACTATCATTGATGTTTACCCCGTAAAGCTCCTTAACAGCACGCCTAACCTGCGCTGTGATGATGTTTTCTAAAGTCATACTGATTAATGGTGAATTGATTAATGGTATCTACGTGCAAAATTACTGCTTTTTTTTTATTCTCACAAATAATCAAGCATTTTTGTTGAATAACTTGCACATCTCGCACAAATGTAGTAATTTTGTATAACCAAACCAACAAAACAAACACAAGAAACCTGATCGATTATATCAACCCAACGCCTGGAAACGTTGGCGACTAACATGTTCTTTTATGAAGAGAAGCCTTAAAATAATCATTATCACATTAGTATCTATTGTGCTTTTTCTGGCTGTAGTGAGCCTGATAGCAGGTCCTATCGCCAAAACAGTGGTTGAGCGGAACAGCCTCAGCTGGATTGGGCGCGAGGTGCAAGTGTCACGTGTAGGAGTGAATCTCTTTACCGGCAGTGTCAGACTACGAGAAGTCAGGGTAAGTGACGAAGTACCAAGTGACCAAGTACTAAGTGACGAAGGACCAAGTGACGAAGGACCAAGTGACGAAGGTGAGTTTGTCAGTTTCGGAGAGTTATACGTACAGATAAGTTTAATGAGACTGCTTGCAAAGAACGTCTATCTAAGGCATATTCATCTTAGCGATTTCGGTGTAAACATCTGGAGCAACGACAGTTGCTTCAATTTCTCCGACCTCCCTGCACGTTTTGCGTCAAACGATAGCGTAGAGACAGCCGAACAAGACACAACTCCGTCATCTTGGCATATTTCTCTTAACGACATCCGTCTGCGCGAGGGACGTCTATGTTATACCGACCGAAAACGTGATAACAACTGGACTATAGAACACGTCAATCTGATTATCCCCGGTTTGTACTTCGGTGACCGTCAGACGGATGCCGGTCTCTCACTTGCCCTGCCTGACGACGGAGGCAACCTGCGATTGAGGGGGGCATATAACATGTCCGCCAATAGTTATTCAGTGATAGCCGACTTGCAAGATATTGATCTTAGTCAAGTAGAACCGGTACTGAAAGAACAACTGAATATTCACTCATTCAGCGCATGGCTGAGCGGTCATCTAACCGCCTCCGGCTCCTTAGATAATATAATGGGCGTCAGAGTTCACGGCAACATGTCCGTTCGAGATCTCGAACTGACGGACGACAATCGGCAGACCGTTGCAGCTATGAAAGAGTTGCGTGTGGGTATAACAGAGATAAGTCCGGGTCCCGCTATCTTTAGATTAGACACCGTACTGCTGGATAGCATCACATTCAACTTCGAACGGGCGAAAGACTACACCACCATTTCGAAGATACTCTCAAAAGAGGATGAAAAGTTGTCAGAGTCTTCTCAATCGTCAGAGTCATCTGAATCGTCAGAGTCTTCCGAATCGTCAGAGCCATCTGAGTTATCCGAATCTTATGAATACACTGCATCATCTCTACGCCCGACAGTTGCTGTAAAACATTTTCTGCTGCGCAACTCCACCATACATTATAGTGACAAGACTCTGTTTTCAGATTTCAAGTACGACCTCCGCAAGCTTACCGCCCGTGCCAATGACCTCACTCTTGACGGCGACAACCACGCTGTCATCACAGCCAATCTGCCTAACGGCGGTAGCATGATGGCCAACTGGCGTGGAGGAATGGATTTTCACAAAGACAATGTCCGCATCATTGCGATGCTGAAGAACGTACAGTTAGACGACCTCTCACCTTGGATTGAATATATGTTCGCCTATAAGGTGGAAGGCGGAACACTGTCACTAAGTAGCGACAATACTATACGGCGAGGCATAATAGATGCCACTGAAAAGATTGACATTCACGACTTCAAACTCGGCAAAAAGAACGACAAACTTGAAGCGGAACTAAAGAATATCCCGCTAAAGTTAGGCGTTGAACTGCTGAAAGACATCAACGGCAAGATTGCGCTCAACGTTCCTATCAGCGGCGACATCAATTCTCCCAAGTTCTCGCTTGGAAAAATCATTGCCCGCACAATTGGTAATATTCTCTTGAAAGCGACGGCAGCTCCGTTCATGGCAATCGCAGCGGCTACCGACAAGTCCGGCGGCGACCTCACACAAATAGAACTGGACATGCTTCAACCGGATTTCTCACTTGACCAATATAAGAAACTTGACCTGATAGCCGAAATGATGCGCGATCACCAAGAGCTTAACCTTGAGCTCTATCAACAGTTCAACCTCCGGAAAGCAGTTGAAGACCGTGCTCTCTTCAATCTCAAGCGCAGTTATTATGAATCGTCAAACGAGCTTGTCGGTAATGGTCCTCTCACACTTGTAGATATTGAGAAAATACGCGCCGTCAAACAGAGTAACAGCGACTTTAAATCCTATATCACAAGCTTGCTTAATAATGGCGAAGCCGGTGTCTCCTCGAGCAATGCAACAAGTGGAGGCAACATAACACAACGCGCCGTAGAGTACTACAACGCCGACAGCCTTGCAGCACAAGTCATTCGTCACGCTGAGCGTCGTGACAGGTTCGTCGTACGCTACCTGACAGAACAACAAGCAATAAGCAAAGAGCGCATCAACGCCACTACAGCGCCGATAGAGGAGCTGCAGAACTACAAAGGCAAGTCCCGCTACGAGGTAAAGGCTCAGATGAATGAAGAGTGATTAAGAACCAAGCTGCTAAGTACCTAATTCCTAAGTGATAATGACACGACTGATACCGACATACGGCTTTATTCAGGAGAATGCGTATTTGCACATTGACGAAAATAGCGGTTCCGGATTTCTAATTGACCCGGGAGCAGATGCTGAACGTATTATTCAATTTGCCGATTCGCATCATTGGACGATAGAAGCAGTCCTGCTTACTCACGGTCATTTTGACCACATAGGTGCTTTAAGCGAGATTGTTGCACATTGGAACATACCGTATTATATTCATCGTGCAGGAGCTCTGTACCTGAGCAACAGCCGCTATAACTTAAGCGTCTATACCGGTCAAGAGATTAGTATCCCTATTGTCTCCACAGACAATAAACCATCAAGCGGCAACGCTATGCTGCTTGATGACGGCGATGTAATCAGGCTGAAAGCCAACCCTGAGTTTGCGTTACGTCTTATTCACACTCCCGGTCATACAGAAGACTCGTCCGTCTTCTACAACCCCGGCGAACAATGCGCTTTCGTGGGAGACACTATCTTCAAGGACGGAATCGGTGCCACTCATTTCCCCGGCGGCGACACTGCGACATTATACCGCAGCATACAAGACAAAGTGCTGACTCTGCCTGCTGACACAGTACTTTACTCCGGTCATAGCGCACCATTCACGGTAGGCGAAAGGAGCTTGTAAGTTTTTGTTTCCATTTGTTTTCTTGTTTATTTGTTTATTGAATGTTTCTTCCTCTTAGTTGGGAGAGACGGTGAAAAAACGTAACAACCGATTCCGGTAGAGACAACGTGGCCCCTGCGAACAACGTGAAATGGGGTGTCAAACAACGTCGGTTATAGTTTCCATTTAGAAACGCAATTTTTTAGTAACGAAGAATCTCTCTGTCAGTCCTGTGGAGGGTACCGGAACAGGACTGACAGAGAGACGAAAAAAGTCCGACAGCAATGCAAGATGACAAAAAAAACGGGAAAGGC
>JAFSTO010000050.1 GCA_017450435.1 Paludibacteraceae bacterium | reverse complement strand
CGGATGAGTATATTATGAAGGTGCAGAAAAAACTCAACCTCAGACCAAGAGAAAAATTGAACTTTAATACTCCTAAGCAGTGTTTCTTTGAACATTTTTTATAACTCTGAACAAAATTGCATTTGTTGTTGGACAGTACATGGATTTGATGTACAGATTCTAAGTGAAAAAATATAAACAAAATGCTTGTTTAAATAGAAAAAAAACGTTATCTTTGCAAATTCATAGTGTAAAATGCTGTGAATTATAGCATGGTAAATTGTATTAATGTGCATTTATCAATCGGGCTATTTCCTGAGAACGTGTATATTGTTCTTTTTAGAAATACCCTAAAAACAATATCGTTATGAAACTGAATATTAAAGCCGTTAACTTCGATATGGCTGGTCAGCTGGAGAAGTTTATTGAGAAGAAAACCGAGCGTTTCGGTCGTCATCTGCAGGCAGACGATGAGGTTGAGGTTAAGATGACAGTGGTTAAACCGGCAACGAACATGAACAAAGAAACCCAGGTTCGTATCGGAAGCTTGTTCGCAGAAAAGACCTGCGACACATTTGAGGAGGGCTTGAGCGAGTGCTTTGACGCTCTTGTGAGCCAATTGGAGAAGAGAAAAAACAACTGATAATTGGAATATACATATCTTAATAACATTAATTCGCCTCAGGACTTAAAACGTCTTAAGGTGGAGTGTTTGCCTGCGGTGTGTGATGAGGTTCGCGACTTTATCATCCGCTCGCTGAGTAAGAACCCGGGTCATCTCGGTTCTTCGCTCGGTGTGGTGGAATTGACGGTGGCGCTGCATTATGTGTTTGACACTCCTGACGACCTGCTGGTGTGGGACGTGGGGCATCAGGCATACGCTCATAAGATTCTGACAGGCAGGCGTGACCGTTTTTCAACCAACCGTCAATTGGGCGGTTTGGCGCCGTTCCCTTCTCCGAAAGAAAGCGTGTATGATGCGTTTACGGCGGGGCATGCCAGCAACAGTATCTCGGCAGCATTAGGTATGTCTGTTGCAGCCGAGGGCAAGCGCCGCGTGGTGGCGGTGATTGGAGATGGTGCTATGACCGGTGGACTGGCTTTTGAGGGGCTGAACAATGTGTCGATGACCAAGAGCAATCTGCTTATTGTCCTCAACGACAATAATATGGCTATCGACCCCATAAAAGGCGGCATGACGCAGTATCTTGTGGATATAACAACAAGCGAGAGATACAACCGTTGGAGATACAAGACTTACCTGTGGCTTAGGAAGATAGGCTTGATGAGCGATACTCGCAAGGAGACCGTACAGAGGTTCAATAACAACCTTAAGGCGGTGCTCACTAAGCAGCAGCGTAATATATTCTCAGGTCTTAATATCCGCTATTTCGGTCCAGCAAACGGGCATGACGTGGTTACTCTTGTAAAGATATTCAGCGAGATAAAGGACTACCAGGGTCCGAAGGTTCTACATGTTATCACTAAAAAGGGCAAGGGGTATGCTCCCGCTGAAAAAGACCAAACGACGTGGCATGCCCCCGGAGTGTTCGACCCCGATACGGGCGAGCGTATGACAGGCGAGAGACAGACACCGCTGTGGCAGGATGTGTTCGGACAGACGTTGCTCGAACTGGCACGCGAAGACAAGCGTATAGTAGGTGTGACACCGGCGATGCCGACGGGCTGCTCGATGAATATAATGCAGCACGAACTGCCGGACAGGGTTTTTGATGTCGGGATTGCGGAAGGGCATGCTGTAACGTTCTCCGGCGGACTGGCGAAAGAAGGTAAAGTGCCGGTGTGCAATATCTACTCCAGTTTTCTACAGCGTTCGTTTGACAATATAGTACATGATGTGGCTCTGCCAAACTTGCATGTAGTGCTGTGTATCGACCGCGCCGGAATTGTCGGTCAAGACGGTGCCACTCATCACGGTCTGCTGGATTTGACGATGCTTATCCCTGTGCCGAATATGACTGTGCTTGCTCCTCTTGACGGCGCCGAGTTGCAACGTATGCTACGCTGGGCAACGCTCTCTGCTCAAGGACCGGTGGCAATACGTTACCCGCGCGGATGCACCCCGAAGCAGAGCGTAGCGCGGAATGTGGCAGACGATGATATCTTTCATGCAAGGCTTGTAAAAGAGGGTAAGCAGACGGCAGTACTCTGCTTCGGCGCAATAGGTAATGCAGTGTTGGAGGCAGCGGAGAACACGGACGTGGCGGTGTATGATATGCGCGCGGTGAAGCCGTTGGATACTCAGACGCTGGACATGGTAATGACTGCTTTCGACAAGGTTTTTACGGCGGAAGACGGGATGATAGAAGGCGGAGCGGGTAGCGCTGTTCTCGGCTATCTGGTAGAACACGGATACAAGGGAGCAGTGAAACGTATAGGAATAAACAACCGTTTTGTAGAACACGGGAAGCCTGATGAGTTGTATCATCTGCTGGGCTTGGATGCAGAGGGTATAAAACGTGTTCTAACAACTGAAACAGAACTATAACAACCAAAGGTTATGCGAATCATTATTGCGGGCGCGGGCGATGTAGGTACACATTTGGCGAAACTGCTGAGCCGCGAAAACATGGAAATAAGCTTGCTTGACGAGAGCAAAGACCGTCTTGGTGCTCTTGATGCGAGTTATGACCTGCTTACAAAGGTGGGCTCTCCTACGTCGCTTCGCGACTTGAAGGACATCGGCGTTAACGGTGTGGACTTGTTTATTGCCGTCACGCCGAGCGAGAGCGTCAATATGACATCCTGCCTGATAGCCAACAGTCTGGGGGCTAAGCGCACACTGGCTCGAGTGGATAACTACGAGTATCTGCTTGATGAGAACCGCAGTTTTTTCGAGAACTTAGGACTCAATCACCTTATTTATCCTGAGGTGTTGGCGGCAAGAGAGATAACTGAGTCGCTTCATACTAACTGGATGCGTTATAACCTGCAGCTCAGCGGCGGTAATCTGGAGCTGTGTGTAGTGAAGGTGCGCGAGGGAGCGCAGATGCTCTTCAAGCGCTTCGCAAGCGGATATTTTGCTCACGGCAAGTACCGCGTTGTGGCTGTCAAACGCAACAACGAGACAATCATTCCGAAAGGAAATGACCAGATTGAACCTAACGATCTGGTATTCATTGTGTGCCGCCACGAGTATCGAGATATGATTCTTGAGCAGGCAGGCAAGAACAGACACGAGATAAAGAACGTTATCATCTATGGTGGTACGCGTATCGCGCAGAAGACTATACAGCAAATGCCGTCAGATATGCAAATTAAGTTGATAGAACCGGACAGAGACCTTTGTTATGCCTTGTCGGAGAAACTGCCGAATGCAATGATTATTAACGGCAACGGCAATGATATGGAGTTTCTGAAGGACGAGGGAATAGAAGACGCAGATGCTTTTATCGCACTTACTGACAATACCGAGACCAACATCTTCGCCTGCCTTGCTGCCAAGCGTTTCGGGGTCAGAAAGACAATCGCTGATGTGGAAAACCTCGACTATATACCTATGGCAGAAGGTTTGGATATAGGCACTGTTCTAAACAAGAAAACCATCACTGCCAGCTATATCTACCAGATGCTCCTTGATCGTGCGGAGGTGAGAAATGTGCAGAATATCACCTCTGCCGACGCACAGCTCGTTGAGTTTGTTGCGGCGGAAGGCAGTCGTGTGACAAGAGACAAGGTCAAAGACCTGAGCCTGCCCGACGACACGAACATCGGTGCGCTGGTGCGTGCTGGGGTGGGAATACTCGTCAACGGAGATACACAGATAATGAAAGACGACCTTGTAGTGGTATTCTGCAAGAGCCACGTGATAAGAAAACTGGAGAGGTATTTTCAATAAACGAACCGGAATTTTTAGAAGTGAACTAAACACTGATTAACCGTGACTCGCACTTTTAACTGGAAAATAGTATTTCGGACGCTTGGAGCACTGCTCATCATCGAGTCGCTCTTTATGCTGTTGCCTACTGTAGTTACTTTTCTCTACGGTGAGTGGGACAGCGGTGCGTTTGTTGTATCCACGTTGATAACGTTTCTTTGCGGCATAATAGGCCTGTGTGTGGGCAGGCGTGCGCCGAAAAAAGTGGCGGAGCGTGAGGGGTACCTGATTGTAGCATTGGTCTGGATAGTGTTTTCATTCTTCGGTATGATGCCGTTTTACCTAAGCGGTGCCATCACGAGTTTTACAGACGCATTCTTCGAGACGATGTCCGGATTCTCCACCACAGGGGCTACCATTCTGCGCGATATAGAGAGTCTCAGCCACGGGTGTCTGTTCTGGCGAAGTCTGATGCAGTGGGTCGGAGGTATGGGAATAATAGTGTTGAGTATTGCTATATTGCCGATGTTCGGCCTGGGAGGAATGCAGCTTTACGCTGCGGAAGTAACAGGACTGAGCTATGAGAAACTAAGCCCGCGTATCGCAGACACTGCTAAGCATTTGTGGGGAACATATATCATTATAACAGCTCTTGAGGCGCTACTCCTGTGGCTATGCAGGATGGACATTTTTGACGCCGTTTGTCACTCGTTCTCTACTATAGCCACCGGCGGGTTTTCCACTAAGAATGCGTCTATTGCCTACTACTCGTCGCCGGCTATACAATATATAATAGCACTGTTCACTTTGGTGGCCGGTATCAATTTCGCTCTTATCATCTATCTCTTCCGTCGCAAGCCTGACCGTCTGTTGCGCGATGAGGAGACGCACTGGTATCTTGGGGCAATAGGGTTCTGTACACTGATGCTTACTATTGGCTTGTATTTGCAGAATTACACTGATATAGGGGCCGGATTTGCGTCAGACAAGGCACAGGTGGCCGTCACGGCAGGCTCTGTTCTCGCGGGGGTGGAAGACTCGTTTAGAAAGGCTTTCTTCGAGGTGGTGTGTACGATGACCAGTTGCGGCTTTGCTATCGATGACTATATGCAGTGGCGGCCGGTGATGTGGTGCGTCATCTTCTTTGTGATGTTTACGGGAGGCTGTGCCGGCTCTACTGCCGGTGGCATCAAGTGGATAAGACTGGCAATCTTCGCGAAGAACGCACACGCTGAGTGCAAGAGACGTATATACCCGAATGCTATTATCCCCGCTAAAATCAATAATAAACCTATTACGCAGGATAAGATGAACAACGTGATGGCTTTCATGATGTTCTATGTCTTTATTGTCCTGCTCGGAATGATTTGTTTCTGTGCTATGGGTATCAGTTTTGATGAGGCACTCGGTGCAGCGGTGTCGGCTATAGGCAATGTCGGTCCGGCACTCGGGCAGTTCGGACCGTCGGGTACCTACGCCGATTTCCCGACATTGGGCAAGTGGATATACGCGGCGTTGATGCTCATCGGACGTCTGGAGCTGTTTACCGTTATTCTGCTGTTCTCTCCTACTCTGTGGAGGAAATGATGCAGCGTGCCCAATCAGATATAACCATATTGCGGCATTCGTATTTTTTGTTGCGGCATTGATGGTTACAGTAAACGGAGAAGGTTTTTGCCTTCTCCGTTTACTGTAACACCCCGTTGGCATCGTGCGTTGTACGCCCTCAGGCTGTAAACTCTGTCGGTCAATATTACTTGAGGTCGGTTATGAGACTGAAGTCCTGGTCGCCGTAGTCAAGGTTTTCGCCGCCCATACCCCAAATGAAAGTGTAGTTATGTGTGGCTGCTGCGGAGTGAATCGACCATTCGGGAGACAGTACTGCCTGATTGCCGCGCATCCATATATGGCGTGTCTCTTCTACCTCGCCCATGAAATGGCAGATGGCTTGGTCTTCAGGTAACTCAAAATAGAAGTAAGCCTCCATACGTCTGCTGTGAACGTGTGCCGGCATAGTGTTCCATACAGAACCGGGAGCCAACTCCGTCATACCCATCTGCAACTGGCAGGTGGGTAGTACCTGGTTGACAAGCATCTTGTTGATATTTCTTTCGTTCGACATCTCAAGGCTTCCCATGTGCGCCACTACGGCGTCTGCTTTGGTCACTTTTTTGTCAGGATAAGTGGTGTGAGCATTGGCAGAGTTGAAATAGAAGAGCGCCGGACATGCACTATCCACAGATTCAAAGCGTACTTCTCTGTCGCCTTTGCCTAAATAAAGTGCCTCTTTGTAGTCCAGCTCATATACATTGTCTCCGGCAACGACGCGCCCTTTGCCTCCGACGTTGAAGATTCCCAACTCGCGGCGGGTAAGGAAGAACGGGGCTTTGAGCGGGTCAATAGCCTCAAGCAACAGCGACTCGTTCTTGGGCATAGCGCCACCCACAATCATGCGGTCGTACATGGAGTAAACCATGTTTACCTCGTCGGCACCAAACAGGTGCTCAATAAGAAAATCATGACGCAGACGAGCGGTGTCGTAACTCTTTGCATCTACAGGGTTAGATGCGTAGCGGATTTCGTAGTTTGTTTTCATTGTATGTGTGTTTATAAATTATATAGTCGTTGTTTTATATGCCTTTGTTTTATGCAAAGGTAATTCTTTTTTTTGTAATACACAAACAAAACGCCTGAAAAAACATTTTCCGGCGTTCTGTTTATGGTCTTATAGTTCTGCTTATGCGGCAGGTTTTCGGTTTTGAAAATGTTGTAGCCGAGGGTTACTTACAGCTGTCCGGCCTCTACCAGCGTGATTATTCGCTCGACGATGGCATCTTTGTCGTTGCCGTCATACTCTGCTTTGAGGTCGTTGCCGAAGAGTTTGGCTATTCCTTGCCAGAAGTTAGCGGTAAGCGACCCACGGAAGAGTTTGATAACATCGTATGACGTTTGGTCGCACTCGCGGTCAACAAGCAGCATCAGCATCTGTCCCTGCGAGGCGGTCATGTTGCGAAAGTCACCTTCGTAGCGGGCGAAGAGAAGCTTCTCGTATTGCTTCCAGTATTTCTTCTGCTGCCGACGTGTCATATGCGACATCAACTCGCTTGTGCGGTCTATCTCTGCCGCAAGAAGCTTGGCGTAAGGCAGGGTCTTCTTCACATCACGGACGGTACGCCAATAGAAACGCTCCTGTTTTTTGTTTTTGAACTTTGGACGAGGATATACATACAGGTCATGCAGAGTGGCAAGGTAGGTGGTGTCGAAGCTGACAGGGTCAACCTGCAGTCCGACAATCCTGCCCGTACCGCTATTGCTACTCTGCAGGACACGGGTGTCAGAACTGCTTGCTTGTGCTGTGATACACGGCACAAAAAGAACTGCCAACCATGCAAGACATTGTCGTTTTATGTGCATTTTGAATGTCATACAGAAAAGAAAATGCAAATAACATGCCGAAAATATGTGACTAATGAAGATTGTGTGATGCAGAATGAGTTTTTTTTTGTATCTTTGCAGAAAAATACGAATATGTTGCTTAAAGACCCTAAATTGGACGATAATGTACTTCATCTTGTAGGTGAAGAGGCTGACAAACTCGGTTTGGAGTGCTATGTCATAGGCGGTTGGGTTCGCGACCTTCTTCTTCAGCGGGGTAGTAAAGACATAGATGTGGTGGTCGTGGGCTCGGGAATCAGTCTTGCAGAGGCGGTCAATACGCGTCTGAAAGGTTCGCACTTAGCGGTCTTCCGCACCTATGGAACGGCGCAGGTCAAGCTTGGAGCAAAGGCTGCGAAAAACTACGGCGTCAACGGCGAACTGGAGCTGGAGTTCGTAGGAGCACGGCGTGAGTCGTATCGTAAGGAGTCAAGAAACCCCATAGTTGAGGATGGCACACTGCAGGAGGACCAGAACAGGCGTGACTTCACTATCAACGCATTAGCTATCTGTCTTAACGCTGACCGCTACGGAGAACTGCTCGACCCGTTTGGCGGTATAAGGGATATGCAGCAAGGCATTATTCGCACGCCGCTTGACCCTGATATAACTTTCTCCGACGACCCGCTGCGTATGATGCGCGCTATACGCTTTGCCTGCCAACTCTCTTTTTCTCTCAACATCACAACCTTTGAGGCTATTCAGCGCAATAAAGAAAGGATACGTATCATCACGGCGGAACGGATAGCCGACGAGTTGAACAAGATAATGCTCTCCAACAAACCTTCTGTCGGTTGGAAACTGCTGCAGAAGACAGGCCTGCTCGCTATCATCTTCCCTGAGTTGGAAGCTCTGCAAGGAGTGGAAACAGTGGACGGACGAGGGCATAAGGATATCTTCCTGCACACTTTGCAGGTGTTGGACACTGTGGCGGAAATGACGAGCGAACCTCAAAACACACAGGTGGCAGAGGATAAAGTGCTGTGGCTGCGGTGGGCGGCGTTGCTGCATGATATAGGCAAACCGAAATCAAAAAAATGGGAAGACGGAGCAGGCTGGACCTTCCATAACCACAATTACATAGGGAAGAAGATGGTGCCGCGAATCTTCAAACGGCTCAAACTTCCGCAGAACGAGAAGATGGTTTACGTGGAGAAGCTGGTTGACCTGCACATGCGTCCTATTGCGCTTATTGAGGATACGGTCACCGACTCTGCCGTACGGCGGGTGTTGTTTGAGGCAGGGGATGACATTGACGACCTCATGCTCCTATGCCACGCTGACATAACATCGAAGAACGAAGAAAAGGTGAAGCGCTATCATGCTAACTACGAATTGGTTAGGCATAAGATGCAGGAGATAGAGGAGAAGGACAGAATACGTAATTTCCAACCGCCGCTTAGAGGGGATGAGATAATGGATTTGCTCGGTTTGGAGCCGTGTTCGACTGTAGGCGAACTGAAGAACGCTGTCAAAGATGCAATTCTGGACGGCATTATTCCTAACGAACATGATGCTGCCAAGAAATTCCTGCTGAAAGAAGCGGCGAAGAAAGGTTTGGAAATATCAGATTGTAATCCATAATCGGTAATCAAAGATGCTTTATACTACCCGTCAGGAAATACTATTGCGTTTGGCTCCGCGTTTCGGTCTTGCCGAGGCACGCGCTATGATACGTTGGATGGAAGAAGAGCCGGATGGCAGCTACAATCCTCAAGAGGTAACAATGCGCCTGTTGAATAACGAACCGATACAGTATATCTTCGGTCACACCGACTGGTACGGTCTGCGCCTTAATGTGAATAAACATACGCTTATTCCCCGTCCTGAGACAGCCGAACTGGTGGATGCCGTATGCGGACTGACAAGTGTCGGTAACGGATTGCGTGTGTTGGATATAGGTACGGGTAGCGGATGCATCGCTATCAAACTGAAACAACTGCGTCCGCTTTGGGACGTGCATGCCTGTGATGTCAGTGTCGAGGCAATAGCAGTGGCGGAGATAAATGCAGAGAACAACCTGCCGTCAGGACAAAGTCGCGTGCATTTCTTCCCGTGCGACATCCTTGCCTTTAACCCTTGTGAACCAATATCTTTCGATATTATTGTCAGCAACCCGCCGTATATCCGCAAGTCGGAACAAGCGGATATGCCGCGTAATGTGCTTGACTATGAGCCGCATTCGGCATTGTTTGTGCCGGACGATAACCCTCTGCTTTTTTACAAACGTATTGCATCGCTGCAAGAGCATGTGCAACTCGTCTTCGAGATTAACGAGAACTTAGGCAGTGAGATGAGAGAGATGCTGCAAGCTGAGGGGTATAACAATATACAAATTCTGAAAGACCTATGTGGAAAAGAGCGAATAGTGATGGCGGTGCGCTAACCACAGTGCAGTTGTTGCAAAAAGCAGAAACTTATTGCTCCAAGGCGGAGCACTGCCGGCTGGAGGTGAGGGACAAACTCTTTGCATGGGGAGCCGACAACGAAAAGGCAGAAGAAATAATTGACAGATTGATAGATGAGGGTTTTATCTCTGAGGAGCGGTATTGCAGGGCTTACCTTCACGACAAGGTTCTTTTTCAGGGGTGGGGAAAGGAAAAAGTGCGTATGATGCTCTCTGCCAAACGCCTGCCGTCTGCCCTCATTAACGAAGCCTTGCTGACCTTTCCTGAACAGGATTATATGGCTGTATTACAACGTGTGGCGCAACAGAAACAGCGTACACTGTCAGGAGAAGAGGACGAGAGAGTGCGGGACGGCAAACTGACGCAGTATCTTCTGACACGCGGGTTTACATACAGCGAGATAAAAAGCAGTGGGGTACTTTAGTCTCTATAGTCTCTCTAGTCTCTTTAGTCTTTCTAGTCTTTCTAAATATAAATATTTATGACAACAGACGAGAAATATATGCAGCGTTGTCTTGCGTTAGCGCAACGTGGTGAGTATTACGTAGCACCTAACCCTATGGTCGGTGCCGTTCTTGTATCAGCAGAGGGTAACGTTTTAGCCGAAGGCTGGCATGAGAAGTATGGTGGTCCGCATGCGGAGGTCAATTGTTTTCGCGCTGCGGAAGCTAACGGCGTGAGTGAGAAGGTGATGCATGATGCCACGTTGTACGTGTCGCTTGAACCATGCAGCCACTATGGCAAGACGCCACCGTGTGCCGACCTTGTGGTGAACAAAGGGCTGAAGCGTGTGGTGTGCGGCATGAGAGACCCTAACCCATTGGTGGCAGGACAGGGGATAGAGAAACTGAGGAAGGCGGGGATGGAAGTCACGGTGGGAGTGGAGGAAACTGCCTGCCGCGAATTGAATAAGCGGTTTCTGATGCTGCAGGAGCAGCATAGGCCGTATATAATCCTTAAGTGGGCACAGACAGCGGACGGCTTCATTGATACCATACGTATGCCGTCTGCGCAGCCGCAGGAGCCGCTGCAGATAAGTACAGACATCACAAAACGATTGGTTCATAAGATGAGGGCGGAAAACATGTCAATTATGGTTGGAAGCGGAACGGTGCTCTTGGATGACCCGCACCTCACTACCAAGCATTGGGAAGGGAGAAACCCCGTGCGTATCGTTTTAGACAGACGTGCTCGTGTGCCGATGTCTGCGCGGGTGATGCAAGAGGCAGAACAGCCCTCGGACTATCTGCTGTCATTGCCGCGTACTATACTTTGGCGGGAACAGTCTGACTGGCAGACGTTGTTTGCAGAATTAGGCAGAAGAGGCATTCACTCGGTGTTGGTGGAAGGTGGGGCGCATATCCTGAATTCGTTGCTTGAGGCACAGATGTATGACGAACTGCATGTTGAGGTTAACCCTCGCTTGACAATAGGCGAGGGAGTACATGCCCCAATGATTGATTTTGCTAAAATGCACGGGGAAGAGGTGGATGGAAACATACTTTACTCCGTCAAACGCATATTCTGAAGGCGTTCGGTGGTGTTGGTGTGGAAAAGGCGAAGAGCAGACTCTTCGCTGCTACTAAGACGGAATGAATAACGACCGGAGAGATAGTCGGTGGTGGGCAGCAGGAAATATTGCCGCTCACTCTTTTTTTGTCCGTCTGTCTCATAACTGATAGTGCCTTTGTGCACGTAGCACGGCAGATATGAGGTCTCTATCGTTATCAGTCTTTTGCCGTGTGCGTTGTGTTTGCTATGCGGCAGTCTGTTTTTCACTATCAGCTTTGCTGCCACTAATATTCCTCCGTTGGTGTTTTCACGCCGCTGGTTACTAATCAAGTTGCCGAGTGAGTAATAGACCGGCACTTCACGAATGGTCTTGCCGTTGTCGTTCTGCACCTGTATTATTTCCGCATCTTCCACCACGTGTGGGTGTCCGCCTATGATGAGGTCGAAGCCCTGTTCTGCTAACCATCGTGCCAGTTCGCGCTGACGGGCAGTGGCACGCAGTTCGTACTCCACGCCCCAGTGGATACACATAACACGCACGTCCACCGCACTGTCGCGTATTGACAACAGGTCACGGCGTATCTCGGCGGTGTCAATGAAGTTAACCATGTTCGGCGGCAGAGGCAAATATCCGTTGCAGCCGTAGGTGCAGTTGAAGAACGCTATACGCACTCCGCAAACGTCTTCTATCAGCGGGTAACGCGAGCGGCGGTCAAGCGAATCAAGATATACGCCGGCATTGGCAACTTCGCCTATGACGGAGAGCGTGCGCTGCAAGCCGCGACGACCACGGTCAAGGATATGGTTATTGGCAAGCAGATACATGTCGAACCCAGCTCCGCGAAGAGCATGAAAATATGCGTCGGGAGAGGAGAAATTAGGATAACCGGAGTAAGGCTCGCCAGCAAGAGTAACCTCGAGGTTGACAACGCTATAGTCGCTTTGACCGATATACGGCTTTATGTAGCGGAAGTTAGGCTCATAGTCGTATGTGCCGTCGGCAGGACGATACGCCCATTTGAACTGCGGACTATGACCCATCGCGTCACCACCGAAAAGCAACGTGACCGTGTCGGTGCGGAAGGCGAATACGGACAAGGACAAAAGACTAAGTAAAAGCAGAGGAAGAGTGCGGCGCATATTGAGAATAATTGTTAGGGCACTTCTGAAAATGACATTTCTTTGAAACACCGATTATACTTGGTTTGATATTGTGGAAAGATATACATATTCCTTCCTTCAGACGCAAAATTACAACATTTTTTCCTTTTCTGCAAGTTTTACTTGCGTATTCAGTCTTTTTTCATTACCTTTGCAGTGTAATAGTTACCGGTTTGCAGGCATTATTGCCGTTGACCGATAAGAGAAAGCATAGTCTGTGATGTACGAAAAAGAAGATTTTCATCGTGCCCTTACTACGTTGCAGGGCGGCGGCATTATTCTTTACCCCACCGATACGGTGTGGGGCTTGGGTTGTGATGCCCGTCAGGAGCGGGCTGTGCGCCGCCTTTTTGAGTTGAAGCGTCGTGCTGATGCCAAGGCAATGTTGTGCTTGGTTGATGTACCGGGGCGCATATCTTCTTACGTCACGGAAGTGCCGGAGATGGCATGGAACCTTATAGAGTTCGCCACTCGGCCGCTCACTATCATCTACCCCGGTGCACGCAATGTGGCACCATCGCTTATTGCCGACGACGGCTCGCTCGGCATAAGAGTGTGTGAGGACAAGTTCTGTCAAGAACTCGTGGCAAGGCTGCATGCACCTATTGTTTCTACATCGGCGAACATCTCCGGCGAACCGGCGGCAAAGAGTTTTGCGGATGTGACGCCGGAAATAATCAACGGCGTTGACTATGTGGTACGCTATAGGCAGGAAGAAGAGGTGGAGGCTACACCATCGTCAATAATCAAACTCGGGTTGCATAATGAGATTAAAATAATCAGGGAGTAACCGAAAAAAGCAAACACGTTATTAAACAGCATAATCAAATATCTTTCTTCGACCGTCTTGTTCGTTGGCGTGAGACGCATATCTCCGAGAAGCAGCTCGTTCTTGTTCTGAGTCTGCTTGTGGGTGTTGCTACAGCTGTCGCCTCATGGGTTCTTAAGTCATTCATCAGTCTTATTAAACTGTTTGTTGAACAGGTGCTTATCCATGGTGAGCACTACTTCTGGTATCTGCTTACACCTATGATAGGCATAGCTCTGGCTGCGGTGTTTGTGCGCTATGTGGTAAAGGATGATATCAGTCATGGTATAACGAAGATTCTGTACGCCATCTCCCAGCGTAAGTCTATCATCAAGGCTCATAACATGTGGTCTTCGATAGTAGGCTCAGCTCTTACCATCGGTTTCGGCGGTTCGGTTGGTGCCGAGGCACCTATAGTGCTGACCGGTGCAGCCATCGGTTCCAACCTCGCTAAGGCGTTCCGCCTCAATCAGCGCACTATGATGCTGATGATTGCATGCGGTGCCGCAGGAGCTATAGGCGGTATTTTTAAGGCACCTATTGCCGGACTGGTTTTTACGATGGAGGTGCTGCTTATCGACCTGACAATGACGTCAGTGGCACCGTTGCTCATCTCGTCGGTCACCGCTACGGCTTTGTCGTATATCTTCTCCGGTAGCACACCGCTCTTTATGCTCTCGCTCTACGAACCGTTCACCGTCGGCAGACTGCCGTTTTACTTCGTGCTCGGAGTGGTGTGCGGACTGGTGTCGCTGTATTTCACAAGGGGAATGAATTTCCTTGAGCAGAACTTCAAGCGCAGGGTGCAGGACTGGCGTGTTAAGGTGCTGGTAGGCGGACTGGTGTTGTCGGTGCTTATTTTTATCTTTCCTCCTCTCTATGGCGAAGGGTATGAGGTGATAGTGGAGCTTATCAACGGCGATACACTCTCCTCGCTTTCACATTCGCCTTTCTCTGTTTTAGGGAGCGACACCTGGGTGCTGCTACTTTATTTCACGCTTATTATCCTTCTGAAGATTGTTGCCTCTGTTGCCACTAACGGCGGCGGGGGGGTAGGCGGCATATTCGCTCCTTCGCTGTTTATTGGTTGTCTTACCGGTTTTGTGGTGGCCCGTGCTATGACGCTGACAGGAATCAGTGTGTCAGAGTCGAACTTCGCCCTTGTCGGAATGGCAGGACTGATGTCGGGAGTGATGCACGCGCCGCTGACCGGGATTTTCCTCATAGCGGAGCTGACGGGCGGCTATCATCTGTTCATGCCACTGATGGCTGTCAGTGTCACTTCGTATATAGTGATTCGTGTGTTCGAACCACACTCGCTATATGCTATGCGTCTGGCGCAGAAAGGCGAACTGCTAACGCATAACAAAGACCGCTCCGTGCTCACTCTGCTGAAGATGGACAATGTGTTGGAGACCGACCTTATCACTCTGGCGCCGGATATGACACTCGGCGAACTGTGTAAGATTATTTCTGAATCGAAGCGCAACATCTTCCCCGTGGTTGATAGCGATGGGCATCTGCTCGGCATTCTGCTCTTGGACGAGGTGAGGAACATAATGTTCCAACCAAGGCTATACAAGCGTTTTCGTGTATCGCAACTGATGACGTCGCCCGCGGCTATTCTCCGCCACGACATGTCAATGGAAGAGGTGATGACTGTGTTCGAGGATACAGGCGCTTGGAACCTGCCGGTCACTGACGAAGAGCGACGATACCTCGGCTTTGTGTCGAAATCGAAGATTTTTAACTCATACCGCCGCGTACTCGTACACTTCAGCGAAGAATAAATAAAAAATAAATACTCTAAAGTATCTAAAGTCTCTAAAAATTCTAAAAATCTATGCATCTTTCAATAAACAGAAACTCTATCCACACAACCCTTCTCACTCTTGTTCTGCTGTTTTCCCTGTCAGTCATGTCCGCTTATGGAGCTAAGGAAAAAGAGCGCAGACGTCGTGGTCGTCACCAGAAGACCGAGGCCGTGCAGCAGGAGCAGGAGACTGACTTCAGTCATCAGGACACCTACACCGAGCAGGAGCGCTATGATTTCGATAACATACCTCAGCTGCCGGAAGAGGATATGGAGGTGGTGGATAACATGACATCAGGTCTGCGGTTTGAGATTCGCAACGATACTCTCTTCGTCACTTCTAATGGCGACGTGGTGATGCCGCATCATTGTGTCTTCCAGGTGGCTGACCGACCGAATATCTACCGCCGTATCTATAACGACGAGACCGACGACCTGATGGAAGACCATCCGGCTAACGACATCTACCTCTCTATCTGGACAAGCGAGAGGGTTAATCCTTATCGCCAGCCTATCGACTCGCTGCAGGATAGCATCCTTATTGACCTCAGCGGTTTTACCTTGCCTCACCCGGGGTATATAACATCGCGTTTCGGTCCGCGCCGTTATCGCTATCATTACGGCACCGACCTGAAGCTGCAGGTGGGTGACTCGGTGCGCTGTGCTTTCGACGGGCAGGTGCGTATCGTTGGCTGGGACCCGCGCGGATACGGACACTATGTGGTCGTTAGGCACGACAACGGACTGGAAACTGTATATGGTCACCTTTCAGCTCCACTGGTGGACGAGAATATGAGAATATATTCAGGCGAAGTGGTAGGCTTAGGCGGCAACACAGGACGCTCCACCGGCTCTCACCTCCACTTTGAGTTCAGATACCTCGGCAACGCCTTCGATACGGAGAATATTATTGACTATTCAACAGGCAAACTACGTGAGGACAAATATCTGATTACTAAGAAGGGAACATTCAAGCATAAGGAAGTGGTGAAGCAGCTGCAAAGCGCCAAGTATCACACCGTACGTCAGGGAGATACGCTCTCGGGAATAGCAAAGCGTTATGGCACGTCGGTAAGGAATCTTTGCAGAATAAACGGTATAAAAGAGACAACGATACTGCAGATAGGCAGGAAGATAAGAGTCCGCTAAACAGTAGAGGGGTTGAGTTTTGAGGGGAAAGTTTCGAGGATAAAGGTTATAGTACAATATGAAGTCGCCAATTGAGATAATGGCACCTGTGGGGTGCTGGGAGAGTCTGGCCGCCGCTATCAATGCCGGTGCAGGCTCGGTGTATTTTGGTATAGAGAAGCTGAACATGCGCTCGCGCAGCAGTCTTAACTTCACCACATCTGACTTGCACGAGATAGTGCGCAGATGCAAAGCAGCGGGGGTAAAAACCTACCTCACTCTGAATACGGTCATCTACCCGGAGGATATGTCTCTCATGCGCGAGATAGTTGACAATGCCAAGCAGGCGGGCGTGGATGCCATCATCGCTTCCGACATCGCTGCCATGCAGTATGCTGTGCAGCAAGATGTTGAAGTACACCTTTCCACGCAACTCAACATCAGCAATACTGAGGCTCTGCGCTTCTATGCACAGTTCGCTGACGTGGTGGTGCTGGCACGCGAACTGAACCTCGAACAGGTGGCGGCTATACATAACGACATCATTGAGCAGGATATCAGAGGCAGACACGGCGAGAGAATACGTATAGAGATGTTCTGCCACGGAGCGCTATGCATGGCGGTCAGCGGCAAGTGTTATCTGTCGCTCGATAACTACAACAGCTCCGCTAATAGAGGGGCCTGTGTGCAGGTTTGCAGACGGGGATATACGGTAACGGATAAAGAGACGGGCAACGAACTGGATATTGAGAACCAATATATAATGTCGCCCAAAGACCTTAAAACGATACATTTCCTAAATAAGATGCTTGATGCCGGTGTGAGTGTGCTGAAGATTGAGGGTAGGGCTCGCGGACCGGAATATGTCTCTACTGTGGTGCAGTGCTATAAAGAGGCGATAGAGTCGTACGAGAACGGTGAGTTTGGAGGCTCCGCCACAGAGCAGGCAGAGTGTTCGATAGAGGAAAAGATAAGCGATTGGGATAATCGTTTGGCACGTGTCTTCAATCGTGGTTGGTGGAACGGTTATTACTTGGGGCAGCGGCTCGGCGAATGGACGCATGTGTATGGCTCACAAGCTACAAGGAGAAAAGTGTATGCCGGCAAGGTGACTAATTTCTTCCAAAAGGTAGGTGTGGCAGAACTGCATGTGGAGGCGGCGGTTGTAAGACTCGGTGACGAACTGCTCTTCACAGGTGATACAACGGGAGCCGTGGAACATAAGCTGAGTGAGATACGGGTGTTCCCTGCCTTGGAGGACGGCAGACCCGACGACAAACCTCTTGCTGACGCCCAATATGCGGACAAGGGCATGTATCTGTCAATCAAGACCGACACTACGCTCAGAAGGGGGGACAAGGTGTATATTCTGCAACACACCGATGAAAGCCGATAGACTTCTGTTACTCGAAATTAAAGACGATAGTAATCATGTGAGAATTGAGGCGATGAATAGCATTGGTATAGAACGCCTCGTTTGGCTGCAACTCTATTCGCCGCTCTGCGGGGACAAGAACGTTGTTGAAGCCAATCTGATATTTGATTTCCGGACATAACTTAAACCAACGGAAGTAGAGGTCCACACCGGCTCCTACTTGTATGAAGTAGTCTAATGGCTCAAGCAGGATAGGACGTTTCTTATCCTGGCCGAAGTTGTAGCTGATGCCTCCGCCGGCTATCACGTAAGGGCGGAAGTTTCCTTCGCGCTCAGCCGACCATTTCAGTTCCAAAGGTATGGTGAGCGGCAGTGACAGCACGTCGGTCGTCAGCTTGTCGAACTTGCCGGACTCGCTGCGGTAGGTCAATACCCGCTGACCGAAATGAAGTTGCGGGGTGAAGCGCAACGAGAGGTAACGGGCCAAGCGAAGGTCGGTGATGAAACCCACAGAGAACCCTGGCAACATGTAGCTGACGCGAGCGTGGAAGACCTCGCCGGCAAAAGCTCGAGTATTGGCTCCGTCAAGAATCATACCATCCATCGGGTCTAACGACTCCGACGTGTAGAACGACATGAAGTTCACTCCTAAAGAGAAACCGAAATGAATGAGCTTATCGTCAACGTAAGGCCTATTCATGCCAAGTTGGGCGTTAGCTGCCCTGCTTGTCATCAAAAGCACAGCGCACAGCAACAAGCATCGTAAAGATGTTTGCAGAAAACGTTTAATATATTGTGTCTCGCTAAGCAATAGTGTATCAGTTATTATTATTTTTCGTTTACCGACATCGCAGTCCGTCTATCTGTCCCCCCAAAAAAATCCCGCCCAACCATCCCGACCTTGTTTGCCCAAGTGTAGAAACGGTATTTTTTACCGTCTCTCAGATTCACCGTCTCTCAAATCAATACCGTCTCACAAATTTCCCGTCTTTTCCGTTGCCCCGCCAATAAACTGTTCTATAGCCACTCTGTATCCGTCTAACCCTCTGCCTTTTATTGTGAACGAACACACTTCGGTGAGATAGGAGTGTTGTCTGAACGGTTCCCTTGTGCTTATGTCGGATATATGTACCTCAGCCACCGGCACTGTCAGCGCCGCTACACAGTCGCGCAGGGCAACAGACGTGTGGCTATAGCCGCCACCGTTCAAAACAATTCCGCAGGCTTTGCCGAATCCGTACTCTTGTAGAAGGTCAATAAGCACGCCCTCATGGTTGCTCTGACGATAGACAATCTCTATGTCGCTGTAGGCGCGGCGCAGTTGCTCTATGTAGTCAGCAACACGCTGATGACCATATATATGCGGCTCGCGAACACCAACCAGATTAAGGTTCGGACCATCTAATATAAGTATTGTTGCTTTCATTGTTTGTTCCGTCTCCGTTGTCAGTCTCTTATTTATCTTCGCCCATCGGCATCTGTTTATATAATGCCCGAATGTCATTCTGTCTCTCCCCTTCTTGTCCGTGCTCTTCGTTCCTCTGTATCTTTGCTCCTATATTCTTTTTTGCCGAAAAATTATTTCGGCGCATTTACGAATTCATAGAGGCAAGGAACTCGTCGTTGTTCCGCGTTCGGTCCATTCTTTCTTTGAGAAACTCCATTGCTT
Organism: Paludibacteraceae bacterium; assembly: GCA_017450435.1. Taxonomy (GTDB): domain Bacteria; phylum Bacteroidota; class Bacteroidia; order Bacteroidales; family Paludibacteraceae; genus Colicola. The sequence goes on along the minus strand of JAFSTO010000050.1, from coordinate 5,298 downwards.
CGATGGGGTTCATGTCGCTCAGGTGACGACGTAGTATCATCATCCGGCTCAGGATCTCCGGTGGCAGAAGCAGGTCATCGCGGCGTGTGCTGGATGCCATGATGTCCACGGCGGGGAAGATTCGTTTGTTAGACAGACGTCGGTCGAGCTGAAGCTCCATGTTGCCTGTGCCTTTAAACTCCTCGAATATCAGGTCGTCCATCTTCGAACCGGTCTCCGTCAGTGCTGTGGCGATGATAGTGAGCGAACCGCCGTTTTCAATGTTCCTCGCTGCTCCGAAGAAACGTTTGGGTTTATGTAGTGCCGATGCTTCCACGCCGCCCGACAGCACCTTGCCGCTGGCTGGTGCTACGGTGTTGTAGGCACGGGCAAGACGAGTGATAGAGTCGAGCAGTATAACTACATCATGACCGCTTTCCACTAATCGTTTTGCTTTCTCGTGAACGATATTCGCCACCTTGACGTGGTTCTCAGCCGGCTCATCGAAGGTGGAAGCGATGACCTCGGCACGCACCGAGCGCTGCATGTCGGTCACCTCCTCAGGGCGCTCGTCAATAAGCAGTACAATCATAAACACCTCGGGATGGTTGGCAAGAATAGCGTTGGCAATGTTCTTCAGCAGTACGGTCTTTCCTGTCTTCGGTTGTGCCACTATCAGGCCGCGCTGACCTTTGCCAATAGGTGCAAACAGGTCGATGATGCGACAACTCAGCGGGTCGTTGTTGCCGGTGCAGAGGCGGAACTTATGGTCGGGGAAGAGTGGGGTAAGATGTTCAAAGGCAATGCGGTCGCGTGCCTGTTCAGGGGGCAGACCGTTCACGCGGAGAACTTTGTTCATCGGGAAAAACTTATCGCTGTCTTTTGGCGGACGTATAGAGCACTGTATGGTGTCGCCGGTCTTGAGAGCATATTGTTTGATTTGCTGTTGAGAGACGTAGATGTCGTCAGGAGAGGTGATGTAGTTGTAGTCGGGTGAGCGCAGAAAACCGTACCCATCGGGAGCAATCTCCAAGGTACCGTAGCCCACTACTGAGTCGCCGAAGTCGTAGTCTGCCTTGTGTTTACCGCCTTTGTTGTCCTGCTCTCTCTTTGTGTCGCCCTCTTTCTGACGATTGTCGGCGGACCTGTTCTCGTTTTTGTTCTTCTTGTTCTTTGTATCGTAGTCTTCCTCAAACGCCATCAATGCAGCTTCGCGTGCAGCCTGTCGTGCCGCTTCTTTCCTCTCGTCGTCGGTCATCTCCCTCATCTCTTCTTCTGCGTTGTAGTACTCGTCATCAAGCGGTGTGTTGTCGTTGGACGGTAATACCTGTTCAGCGAGCACTGCAGGCTCTTCGGCAGCATGGTTCTTTATCATCTGCTGTGGTGAACTGTTGAAGGGCTCTTGCCGAATCTCCTCTGTAGCTGCCTGTAGCGATAGCTCGGTGAAGATGGGCTCCACCTCCGGTGCTACGTTGGTCGTCTTTTTCTGCTTGCGTTGCTTGCGCTCGGTCATGCGGGCTTGTTCCTCCTCTCTCTGTTTCTTTTGCTCGGCAAGAGCTTCTGCTTCGTCCTCACCGCCTATTGCTTGCCGACCTTTGTTGATGCGGCTCAACGACACGCGCTCCACTTTAGGCTGGATGCGGGCACGACGTTTTTTCTCGTTTTTCTCCTCTCGGGCATCAACCTGAGCTTGCACGTCCTCTGCATGACGAGCTGCTTCATTGTCGAGAATGGAATACATGAGTGACTGGCGATCGCTGTTGCGAGTCTTGATTTTGAGCTCCTTGGCTATTGCCTCAAGCTCTTCCGGAGCAAGCTGCTCCAGCATTGATAGTGTATAAGACATAAGGAAAAAAGGAATATTTAAATATGCGTTAACGGATACTTAAATATGCGTAAAACGGATATTCAAATATTGATTTTAGTGAAAATAGTTAGGGGAAGAGTTCAAATACACTGCAAAGTTACAAAATATATTGCTAATACACAAGGAAAATATTATTTTTTTAATGGTGTATTGCTATAATGGTGTATTGCTATAATGGTGTATTGCAGTTCGCCCACGCATCTCGACCTTGTTTCGCCCACGCATCTCGACCTTGTTTCGCCCACGTGTAGAGACGGTATTTTTTACCGTCTCTCAGATCAACACCGTCTCTCAGATTTACCGTCTCTCAGATTCACCGTCTCTCAGATTCACCATCACTCAAATCAACACCGCGTCTCCCCGTCGCTGTCAGCCAACAAAAAAAGACGGTATTTGTTTACCGTCTCTTTTTGTGTGTAATCATATTATTTCCCTATGACAACTCGTCTCGTGTCATTGCCGTAACGCAGCAGGTACACACCGGCGGCGCTGACGTTGATGCTCACTTCTCTTGACTGTTGTACGTCGTGCTTGGCGATGAGTCGTCCTGTAGCGTCGTAGAGCATGACCGGCATGCCGGCTGTCAGTCCGCTGACGCTGATCTGACCGCCGTTGATATTGACGTGTATATCTGTGTTGCCGCTATCCTCAACGTCTGTCGTCACCTCGCTGCCGTTGCCTGACTCGGTTGAGCTCTCGGCTTTCATCACAGGCATGAGAACGAAGCGCGAGGTGGTCATCTTCTTTTCCGCTGCGTATTGGTAAGGCGAGAAGAGCAGGTCGTGTGTGGTGCCGCTCTCGGTGTCTAACAGCCATACGTGGTCAATGCGGTCCTGCCAGCGGTTGGCATCAACAGTGAGGGTGTACAGCCCTGCCTCAGGAGTGTACAGGCCAAGAGGTATAGCGGTAATGTCGTCAGGCACGGCCGTCGTCGTCAGCATGCCGCAGGCCAGAGATGTATAAACCTGCGGACGGTTGCCGTTGGAGAGCATCTTCTGCACGTCGCAACCGAGCTCGTACGCAGCGGTGTAACGCGACGAGATGAGGATGTTCGTCTCATCGCTCAGCTGCGTCTCTATTGCTTTGGCGGTCAGACGTATCCACTGCAGCGAGGTGTGTGCGTTACCCGTAGCGTTTCTGTGGGCTGCCACAGACGAAGGAACGCTGCTCTCGAAGGTTATTGTTTCGCCGAAGGTTAGGGTGCCGGCGGTGGTGCGTGCCTGATATAGGAACGGACGTGCCGTGGGCAGCGGGTGCGTCGGATCAACCACGTGTTGCCAGTAGGTGTGGTTGTCCTCCGTCAGCTCGGAGATAGTGACGGTAGGCGGCGCGTCCTCTACCATATAGGTGAAGGTGAACGGCGTGGAGATGTAGTTCCAGCCTGCATTGGCGATGTTCTGTGTAGCCGCTGTACCCGTGTGAGGATGGACTGCCACCGCGATGTCGTCATCGATGCTGTGCTTAGCGTAGGTCACGGGGAAGAACAGCTCTCTGTAGTACGCGCTGTTCGACCATATCTCGTAGCCGGTGTAGGGCTGTATGTCGTCGGTTGATGACAGCGATACCCAGTTGCCCTGACCCTCCGGTCCCTCCTCGCCGTGCTCGGCACGTGAGGCTCCATCGTAGCGCTTCAGTATCCAATTGCCGTAAGGGGTGCTCTTGCTGTTGGAGGAGAACACATCTTCTATACGTGAGGCGTAGGGCAGGGAGAACTGGTAGTAACTGGTCTTGTCACTTATCTGCCGGGTGTAGTACATCTGTCCTGTAGCAGGAGAACCGAAGCTCAGTGTGCCGTTGTCCAGCAGCTCAGCCGCCTTCCAAGCCGTGGTGCGCATCACCAGTCGTTTGAGCACGGTGAGCTGTCTATTCTCGGTGATGACGAGCTTCGCCTGCGGGTTCACATACACCGAGCTTACTTCCACCGTACCGTCGATAGTCAGTGTGGCGCCGTCGTGCACGAATATAGTGTTGTCCTCGCCGTCGGGCGAGGTGGTGAGGGTGGTGTTGCTTGTATAGACGTAAGGCACGCGGAACGTGTAGCGGTACTCTTCTTCTCCGTCATCGTCCTTGCCGATGATAGTCAGTGTACTGCCGCTGGTGAGGTTCATGCTACTTATGTCTATCGTCAGTGAGCGGTCGGCATTATTGCGGTCGCTTGCCACCTTGTCGATGTCTGTGCCGCTCACACCTATATGCCACGGCGTCTTATTACGGCTGCTGTAGCCGTTCATGTTCAGCGTCACCGTCACCGCTTTGTCTGCCTCGAAGGTCCAGTCGATGATGTCGATCACCGTGCCGAGGAACTGCTTCGTGAAGTGTGCGTAGTAAGTGGCGTCGCCGCTCACCGTTGGTGTGGCGCCGGCTGCGTAGAACGTGCCACTGCCGTCAGCCTCTGTCGTCCAACCGTCGAAGGTGTAAGTGTAGTCCGCATCTTGCGCTTTGGTGGGAGTAGCGCCGCCGTACACCGGCTCAGAATCGTAGTCCGCAGTAGCATCGGTATATAACGTGGAGCTGCCGTCCTCGCTCTTCCATGTGATAGCGTATTTTTTCGGCGTCCATGTTGCGGTTATTGTCAGTTCTTCAGCAGGCATGGTAGTGACTGATGTTGACCAACCGTTGAAGTCGTAACCTGTTCGCGTCATTGTGACGTTGGCTGGGTAGGTGAGCGGTGCTTCGTATTTGACAGCTCCGCTAGCAGTGTAGTCTTCGCCAGCCACGGCAGAGGTACTGCCGCTCGCCCAGTTCCAGACTAAGGTGTAACTATTGCGGCTGTAGCAATAACCTATGACGAGCGAACCATCGGCTTCGATAGTCTCAGTGATGGGGTTAGGTGCCTTGAAACCCGTGTAACTCTTCGTAGCAGGAGTGACTTTGGCATCGGTGGTGCCTGTCAGATTGTCAGTATCGTCCGGCAAGTTAGGCTCGCTGTTTTGATACGTACCGTCTAACTTCTGCTTGTAGTGCTTAACGGTGTAAGGCGTGTTAGTGTTAGGCGTCCATTTAGCATATAGCGTTGTTGCGCCGGTTACAACATCTGAGGCGAAGGTCCACTCATGGGTGCAACTTGACTCTTTGTACCAACCGGCGAAAGTGTAGCCTGTGGCTTCCGGGGCGGCAGGCTCATCTACCAAGCTTCCGTAGTCTTTCACCTGTGAATCTATGTCGTCACCGTGACCTTTGAGGTCGAAAGTAACGTCGTATGACCTGATGGTAGAGCCGAAGTGGGCATAGTATGTAGCCAGTCCACTTACGGTGGGTGTCGCTCCGTTGTTATATACTTTATCCCCATTAGGCACTATTGCCCAACCGTCAAACGTATAGGTATATTGCGCCGTAGCGTCTTTGGTAGGAGTCGTTCCGTTAAAAGCAGTAGCCGCACCATAGTTCTGGTTGTCATCCGTCTCTATGGTACTCGTACCATCCTCGCTCTTCCAAAGAACCGTATATTGGTT
>JAFSTO010000049.1 GCA_017450435.1 Paludibacteraceae bacterium | reverse complement strand
TTTCTTGTTGAAAAACAGCAAGAAAGCCTATTTTTTTTCTAATCAAAATACGACTACCATTCACAAATTCTTACAGACATCCATTCGCTGATGGTGTACATCAAAAAAAGCTGCCTAACAAAACTTGTTAGACAGCCTCTTCTTTATCATTCCCATCCGGGGTTTTGACCGACAGCCGGGTTTAGTGCTATCTCGTTCGACGGTATAGGATAGAGGTAATATTTCTTGTCGTATATACGTTTGTTGCCATTGAGAGTTACTATATATCCTTCAGCGTCCACCTCAACACTTGTACCTGCGAGAGGTCCTACGTATGCCCCCTTGGCGATGTCAGGATTCTTGTCGGTGTCCAGTTTGTCAAGCTGATGCCAGCGGATAAGGCTCCAATAGCGATCGTTCATGCAGTACATGAGTTCGCAGCGGCGCTCACGTCGCACGTTCTGGATGAGATTGCCGCCGGTAGCGGTAACGCCGGGTAGTCCAACGCGGGTACGCAGTTGGTCGATAGCTGCAGTAGCCTCTGCTGTTTCACCTTCTTCTGCACATGCCTCTGCATAGTCAAGCAAGAGTTTGCCATACCAGAAGATAGGAGCATCGGTCCAGTTGTGAGTGGTTGACTGACGAGCAGTGTTGTTCCAGTTAGGCTCCGAACTGCCGATAGTGCTAACATCGAACAAGAGCACACCATATCCGGTGGTTGAGGTCGATTCGGAACCGCCAAAACGAGCATAGCCGTGGTCAACGAAGTGCACATACTTGTCAACCTGAACAGACAAACGCGGGTCGCGAACAGCAAGGACGGCTGATATATCCATCACATCATGGTCGGAGTTGCATATACCATCGGTTGCTAATATAGTAGCAACCACACCTTTGTCGGTAGTCGGTTGAGCAGTCTCGGCAGCTGTCTTACCATCTATGAACAGGTAGCTGTCGAATGCGTCTTTCGACATACCGATAACAGGAGTTGAACCGCAGGTATAGTCGATTGTACCATGTCCCATTACTCCGTCGATATAGTGTTTGTAGAGTATCATCTCGTTGTTTCCTGCAAGGTCGAACGAGTTGAAGTTAGCCTGATACCCCGACACATCGGTACCGTTTAGCGAGTAGTTTCCCGAATTGATAATTACCTTAGCGGCTTTGATGGCTTCTTGCAGATACTTACTTGCGCGCACTGCATCCGGAGCTTTCTGTCCGTCGGCTGCTACACGATACTTGCAGAAAGTACCCTCATAGAGGCATATTTCGGTCTTCATTGCGTTGGCAACATACACGTTGAAAGCAACGCGAGAAGTAGCATTATATGTGATATTCTCCACTGCATAGTTCAGGTCTTCAAGCACTTTATCCATCACCTCGTCGCGGTCTTGACGGGCGCCATAAAGAATAGTTCTTTCAGTGGTCTGAACTTCGTGGTCAACATAATAACAATCGCCAAAGGCGCGAACGAGTTTATAATGCTGCCATGCGCGATACAGACGACCTATGCCTATCCAGTTCTTTTTTGCTACTTCGCTCATTGCCTCGATGTTAGGCACCTGCTCGATGAGGATGTTAGCACGACGGATCTCGGTATAAGCACTGTCCCATACCTCATTAGTAGCACCTACCGAGGTGTATTTCCAAGGAGTGATTCCACGGTCTGATTGGTCATCGTTGAGAGTGTTGAAATAGTAGTCGCCAGAACCGCTTCCGTAGCCGGTGAAAGTGTTATAGAAGGCGTTGGCAAACACTTCAACATTAGTCTCGCTTGTAAAATAGTTCATCTTAGTGAACTCGGTCTCCGGATCACTATTAAGAACCGAACAACTTGCAAAAACAAGGACTGCTACTGTAAATAAAGCTATTTTTTTCATAATCGCTGAATTTCTAAAATTAAACATTTCTTTCTTTTTTAAAAATCTTAGAATTAGAATTCAACTTGCAGACCAATACTATAGGTACGAGTAATAGGTTCCGTACGTCCCCAAACGCCGTTAGCGTATGAGCCGACACCGGTATTGATTTCGGGGTCAAGACCATACTGAGCAGTGTGATTGATAAGGTCGCATGCGTTGTTGATAGAACCATATACACGAATCTTCTCGATGTAAGCAGTACGAGTGATGTTGCGCGGGAGAGTATAACCCAATGTTATGTTTTTCAGACGCAGGTAAGCCATGTTAACCAAGTATTTGGTCTGGGGATAGAAGTTGTAGCATCCGTTGTTGAGTACGGTGCTTGGAATAGTACCAAGTCCGGCTCCACCGCCATAGAGAGCCGGATATTTAACCGACTGGTCAATGGTGTTCTTGTCAATCATCTCTTGAGTTACATAGCTCATCTGGTGGTCGTAGATACCATCAACGCCGCGCATGAACGGCATTACGAACGATGACTGTGTCCACATATCGCGTTTACCAACACCTTGGAAATAGAGGTCAAGGTCAAGAGCACCGCCCTTGCCTTTGTTGATGTTGTAGTCGAAGCCGGCACGGAGTGAGTACTGGAAACGTGGAGTAAAGTTACCAATCCTGATAAGGTCGCCGTGGTTCTGAGGAGTACCTTCGCCTGCGTCAATCTTACCATCACCGTTTTGATCAACGAACTTGATGTCACCAATGCCGTAAACGAACTTACCGGATTGCAGAGCTGTTTGGTCAGCTATGCCTGCTGCATAGCCGTTAGTAGGATTGCCGCCTATGAAGTCTTCTGCGGTGAAGTAACGATCGGTCTGGAAACCCCAGATCTCACCATATTCCTTACCTGAGTAGTTTCCGCCAATGAGGTTGTTGCTGTCCCATTCGGTAACAATTGTTTTGTAGTCGTTGAGGTTAGCTGTTGCATAAACAGTCCAGTCGCCGAAGGTCTGCCGCCAGTCAATGGTCAGTTCCCAGCCACGCGAACGCATTGAACCGGCGTTCTCGTAGGCTGCATTTGCGCCAAGCACTGCTGGCATAGCTTTACCCGGAGCAATCATGTTTTTGTTTTCACGCTGGAACCAGTCAAAGCTGACATTAAGAGCGTTCTTGAAGAAGCCAAGGTCAATACCGATGTTGGTGGTAGCGATGGTCTCCCAAGTGAGCGATGAGCCTACAAGCTTAGGTTGCGAGAGGGTATCGTATTTTGACGAGCCTGTGCCAAGCCAGTTAACGGCATTACCTTGCTTAGACATGGTTGCGAGGAACATATTGTCACCCACATCCGAGTTACCTACGGTACCATACGATGCACGCACCTTCATGTTGCTCACATACTGCTTAGCCGGCTCATAGTAGCTCTCTTCTGATATACGATAGCCAAGAGATGCCGATGGGAAGAATGCACCCTTCGAACCATCAGGGAACTTCGACGACCAGTCGTAGCGACCATTGAGTTCAATAAGGTAGATGCCTTTGTAGTCGTAGTTGATTCGACCGAACAGACCGAGTGATCCGCGTTTGTTTTTTGCGTGAGTATAGGCATACATCTCGTTGGAGAGTGCAAGTTCAGGCATATTGGGGTCCATGATAGCATGAGTCTCGAAGTAGAGATACTCGTAGTTATATTTATCGAGGTTACCACCGAGCATTACATTGAGATTGTGAACCTTATTGAACGAGTTGTTGTAGTTGATGTAGGCGTTGGCTATGTGTTGGAATGCGAACGAGCGGTCTGTTTCAACCCAGGTGGTTGCACCTGCTATGTTCGACGGACCGGTAGGATTAAGTCCCCATGTGTTGTAAACATACGAGGGCAGACCATCGCCTTTGTAGCGTGATGTGGAGTTTACGAAAGTATAGTCGGCATTGAAGGTAAAGCCGTGTGAGAAATCAATCTTAAAGAAGGCGTTAGCACGCATAGACATATAGCGACGTGTGATGTCGCCACCGGTGTTACGACCACCAATCATTGTACGAGCATCCCATTTGTCACCGTTTGCGTCAACGAAATAGCCATAAGGGCCGAAGAATGATCCCCAGCGCCATAAGTACTGATAAGTACCGGCACCGCGAGCATAAACAGAGTTGAAATTCTTATCTGAGTACGAGAAGCGTGCTCCTACCATAAGCCACTTCTTTACTTGACTCTGCAGGTTAACGGTAGCGTTATAGCGACGCAGTTTGTCAGGATTGAACTTAGTTAAACTCTGTTCTTGGTCGTAGCCGAATGAGAGGTAATACTGAGTCTTGCCTGTGTTTCCGGATATCGAGATGTTGTGTTGCTGAGAAGGAGCTGCGTTGTTAAAAAAGATGCCGGGTACATCCCAGTCCGCATAGTAGCCATACTCATCATAGTCAATGCCCTTGATAATCTCCTCGTAGCCTTTCTTGTAGTTCTCGCCATATTGGTTCTGCCATTTGCCTACCATCTCCCAAAAATGTTTACCCTCGGTAGAGGTCTTGTCGAAATAAATACCGAACAGTTCGCTTGCATCACCATTGCGGTCGTTAGCCTGAAGCATTGCCTCTGCCTGTTTGGCTACATTAGGGTACTGAGGAAGAACGGTTGCCTGACTCCAACCGAAGTTGTTGTTGTAGGTTACTTTGAACTTACCTGACTCTTTGGCCGACTTGGTTGTAATAAGAACAACGCCGAAAGCGGCTTTCGTACCATAGATAGATGTGGAAGATGCATCTTTCAATACCGAGATAGACTCGATATCATTAGCGTTGATTGATGCCAGAGGGTTGAAGTTGTCAGTTACATCCATAGGTATTCCGTCGATAACATATAATGGGCGTGAATAACCGTTAATCGAACCTATACCTCTAATCTGAACAGAAGCATCCTCGTTGATATCACCATTAACTTGCGTTACGGTTAAGCCGGGGACAACTCCTTGCAGAGCCTTTGTTACGTTAGCTTGTGACTTGGATTCCAGTGTCTTGCCTACATCTACTGTTGATACAGCACCTGTCAAGTTGGCTTTCTTCTGAATGCCATAACCTACCACGACAAGTTCGTCGAGCACCTCGTCCTGCTCTTCCATAACAATATGCATGTCATTCTGAGCCTTCGTGGTTATGGTCTTATAGCCTAAATAAGAAATGGTCAATGAAGCGCCATTGTTCACCCCGATGGTAAATTGTCCGTTTATGTCACTGATAGTACCATTGGTAGTGCCGTCTTCTGCAATAGCGGCGCCAATCACCGGGTTACCATTTGTGTCAACTAACGTACCTTTAATGACACTCTGTGCCGATAGAGGTGTCATACAGGCAAATAGTATAACAACAAAAGAGAATAGTTTTCTCATTTTTATAAGTTTTTTGCTGTATAATAATTGAATAATCTGCTAACTTGTCATTGACGCGGCGGGCAGGTGACTCATTCTCACTACTCACAGCGGTCTCATTAAAAGTCTGAAAGCATCCTGCACCTTGCGAACAGGACATATTTCTATGGAATGGCTGCCGGCAAGTGACTGCTGTTGACCGGTGGCGGGAATCTTATTGGCGGCGGGAACGATGATTCGTTTGAAGCCGAGTTTTTGCGCCTCCATTATTCGTTGTTCGATACGCGGCACGGGTCGTATCTCTCCTGCCAGTCCCACCTCTCCGGTGAGGCATGTGTCGGCGGGTAGTGCGATGTCGGTGTTAGAAGATAGCACAGCAGCAAGGATAGCAAGATCGATAGCCGGGTCGTTGACGCGCAAGCCTCCGGCGATATTGACAAACACGTCTTTCTGCATTAGTTTGAATCCGATGCGTTTTTCTAATACTGCGAGCAGCATGTTCAGTCGTCGTTGGTCAAAGCCTGTAGTGCTACGTTGCGGTGTGCCATAGGCGGCGCTGCTGACCAAGCCTTGTACCTCAATGAGTATGGGACGAATACCCTCTACTGCAGCTGCGACGGCTATACCCGAGAGTTCGCTGCGGTCTGCTGTCAGAAGCAGTTCTGAAGGGTTGGTCACCTCACGCAGTCCGTCTTGACGCATCTCGAAAATACCAAGTTCGGAGGTGTTGCCAAAGCGGTTCTTCTGGGCCCTTAGGATTCGATAGAGATAGTGTTGGTCGCCTTCGAACTGCAGAACCGTGTCAACAATATGTTCTAATACCTTTGGTCCGGCAATAGCTCCCTCTTTGTTGATATGTCCTACAATGATACATGCGGTGCCGGTCTCCTTGGCGTATTTGAGGAGGATATTGGCGCACTCGCGCACTTGGCTCAAGCTGCCGATTGATGCCTCTATTGTCTCTGTGCCGACTGTTTGTATAGAATCAATAACGAGAATCTCCGGTTGCAGTGCCGTTGTGTGCTCGAGAATCTTCTCAAGTGAGGTCTCGCTGAGGATGTACATATCATCCGCTGAGCCTGCCAGTCGTTCTGCCCTCATCTTCAGTTGTCGTGCCGACTCTTCGCCTGAGGCGTATAGTGTCCGGTGTCCTTCTAACCGCATCAGCACCTGCAGGGCCAGTGTTGACTTGCCTATGCCGGGTTCGCCGCCAAGAAGAATCATTGAGCCTTGTACCAATCCTCCTCCGAGGACTCGGTTCAACTCGTTGCTCTGCATGTCGATACGTGTCTCTGCTGCGGTTTCTATGTCGGTAAGTTTTTTTGGCACCATGCCGGAGGTTAGTACCTTAGGTGTTTTCTGCGCTATGCTTGAGCGCTCAATGGTTTCCTCTACGTAGGTACCCCATTCGCCGCACACGGGACAACGACCTAACATCTTCGGCGACTTGGCGCCGCATTGCTGACATATATATATTGTTTGAGCCTTCATTCAGGTTTACGCTAAATTTATGCAAAGGTACAACTTTTTTCGTGATTATGAGTTGAACTCATACGTTCTGTGCTCTTCGGCAAGTATAGTGTTTGGGAATATTGTTTGTGCCTCGTTAAGAAACGTTGATTGGTCGTTGATGCGGGCAGAGAAATGACCGATAATCAGGGTACCGGCATTGACTTTCGTCGCTATTTTTGCTGCTTGTGCAGCAGTACAATGCTGATAACGTTCGGCAGAGTCGCGTTGCGCCTCAGTGTATGTTGCCTCATGATACAGCACGTTCACGCCGTCTATCCAACGTCTGATGGCAGGTTTGTAACCGGTGTCTGAACAATAAGCGTATGAGAAGGGTTTAGCATCGGTCTCGCGGTGTATGCGGCGGGGCTTCTCTTCGAATAGAAAGCCGCATGTGGGAACGGTGTGTCGAAGCGGGATAGTGCGAACGGTAAGTGTGCGGTCATCAAAAATAAGTTCGCTGCGGCGTGGGTTGATGTGATGGAAGATAATGGAAAAGGGTAGGTGAGAACAGAAGTATGCAAGCAGAGGTGTGAGTAGTTGTTCTAAGTCTTTATGTGCATAGATGTGCATGTCTTGTGTTCTGCCAAGCATTCCAAGGGTGGAAAGAAGACCAAGCAAACCGAAGCAGTGGTCACCATGAAGGTGGGAGATAAATATACTATATAACCTGTTTGTATGTACACCGAGTTCGCGTATGGTGTTCTGTGTGCCCTCGCCGCAGTCAATAAGAAAGAGCTTGTCGCACATTTCCAGAATCTGGGATGATGGTTTGTTTTGTACCGTCGGAACAGCACTGCCGCAACCCAATATTGTAAGACGTGTAGTCATGTAGTATGTTTACCTGTTTTTAAAATTCCTGTAGTGAGAAAAGGGTCGGTTGCTTATCGTTGTTTGCTTTCCGCTTTCCTGCCGGTGGTTGATTATTGGAGGCTTTGCGTTGTTGATGCTTAGCAGGAAAGGCTGCTCTTAGTTTATTAAGGTCGTCTTCTGTCGGTTCGCCGCCTCCTTGCGGATGGCTTCCTGCCGCAGGCTGACTGCTTAGCGTATTGTATTGCTGCTGTTTGGCTGCTTTCTTGTCGGCACTGAGTTCTTCGCGAAGCTGAGTGATGATACGTTTGGTGTATAACGGGAAATCGCCCTGACTCATCCATGAGTAGTAGCTTGGGTCTGCAAGGAACACTTCTTTGACGCGTCTGCCCTTGTATTTGCCAAAATTGAAGATTACCTCTCCTTGCTCATCGTATCCGAGGCGTCCGGCAAGGTCTGCCGTCCTGCTCATGGTGGTGTATTGTTCCAATTCTTCGATGGTATGCGGCACGTCCTTGTGTTGCTCAAGTTGTGCGAGCAGCACCTCTCGCGTGGCGAGTGTGTCAGCGTTGGCGCCGTGCGCCCCTTCAAGGTCTTTGCCACAATAGTGCTTATAGGCCGCTGTCAAGGTGCGTGGAGTGTGTTTCTGGAATATTACAAAAGCATCAACCAGCCTGTGTTCTGAACGAAGGTCAACATCAATGCCGGCTCGCAACAACTCCTCCTGCAGAAGCGGTACGTCAAAATGATTGCTGTTATACCCGGCAAGGTCACAATCCGCAATAAATTCAATGACATCGTGTGCTATGTCCTTGAATGTAGGGCACTGCGCTACATCTTCGTTACTGATGTGGTGTACGGCTGTAGCTTGTGCGGGAATGGGCATCTCGGGATTGATGCGCCATGTGTGCGTGGCAAGACTACCGTCAGGCAACTGTTTGACGAGAGACAGCTCAACGATGCGATCCTGGGATATGTTGACGCCCGTCGTCTCCAAGTCAAAGAAGACGAGCGGGCGTGTGAGTGATAACAACATTGTTATTTGTGATTTACAAATGAATAAAGTGCAATCTCCAATCAATCGTTAAGCAGCATCGGCATTAGTAGCATCAGCACCTCTTCGTTCTCTTTCTGTTCCGTAGGCAGAAGCAGTCCGGCGCGTGCTGCATCGGCAAGGCGCAACTCAACGTTGTCAGACTCGATTGCACCCACAAGCTCTATGAGGAACGGAGCCTTGAAACCAATGCTTATCTGCTCACCCTCGTATGAGCACGGAATCGTCTCTTCCGCTGCGGTGGAGAAATCGATGTCTTGGGCGGAGATGTTAATCTTATTGTCGCCGATAACGAGTTTCAGCAGCGATGTGCCGTTGTTGGCGAAGACCGCTACACGGCGGCTTGCATTCAGTAGCGTCTGGCGGTCAACAATGATGATATTGCTGTTGTTCTGTGGAATAACACCGTTATAGTTGGGATAACGGCCTTCAATCTGGCGGCAGATAATCACCGTCTTGCCGAACTCGAACATCACGTTCTTGTCACCAAAATATACATTCACATCACCCTCTTCTTTTGCCAATAGGTTGCGAAGCAGGTTAGCCGGTTTCTTTGGCAGGATGAAACTTGCTGCTTCGGGTACGGATACGCTACTGTTTGTGTATCTGACAAGGCGGTGAGCGTCAGTAGCCACCAGAGTGATATGGTCGGTGGAAAGGTCGAAGTACACACCGTTCATTACCGGACGGAGCTCGTCATCGGCTGTGCAGAAGATGGTCTTGTTGATAGCGCCGAGAAGAGTGGGGGCGTCAACGATAAACTCGCGATGCTCGTTCTCAAGTTGCTGCATCTCAGGATACTCGTTGCCGTTTACGCCTACATACGAGTAGTTTCCGTTAGCGGTGCTGATATTCAGGCTGAAGGACTGGTCATCGATTTGGAAGGTGATGGGTTGCTCCGGCAACTCTTTCAGGGTGTCAAGCAAGAGCTTTGTCCCAAACGCCACTTTGCCTTCGCCCTCTGCGTTCTCTACGCTGATGACTGTGCGAATCGTGGTCTCGCTGTCTGAGGCTGTGATGGTTAGCTCCTCACCATGAAGGTCGAACAGTACACACTCCAATACCGGCAGGCTGTTCTTACTTACTAATACGCGACTGGCGGCTTGCAACTGCTGATACAGCAGACTGCTGGATACGTTAAATTTCATATACTTCTTTCTTTTTTATTTTACTTTAATCAAAGGCTTATTACCCATAATAATCTTGCGCAAAGTTACGATTTTTTTGCGACATCTGCAAATATTAAGTTAATTATTTGATTAAATAAGTATTTTTTTGTAATTTTGCAAAGTGTTCCTTGTTATTTGTTCCACAACATATTATTTATGAAGATAGGAGTTTTCGACAGCGGCTATGGTGGTTTGACGATACTGAGTAAGATTCGGGAACGTCTGCCTCAGTACGATTATGTATATTTAGGCGACAATGCCCGCACTCCGTATGGTACACGCTCGTTTGAGGTTATTTATGCCTATACGTGGCAGTGTGTACGTCGGTTGTTTGACGAGGGGTGCGAGTTGGTGATTTTGGCGTGTAACACTGCTTCTGCTAAGGCTTTGCGCTCTATACAACAGTGCGAACTATTGGACGTTTGGAAAACAGAAGGCAGTGATAGAAAGCGTGTCTTGGGGGTGATACGTCCAACGGTTGAGATGGTGATAGGTGACCAAGCGAAGACGCCGCATGTGGGGGTTCTGGCAACACCCGGTACTGTAGCCTCGCAGTCGTATGTGATAGAGATTAACAAACTGATGCCGCAGGCTGTTGTTACGCAGCAAGCCTGCCCGATGTGGGTGCCGCTTATTGAGGCGGGGGAACATACCGTTGAAGGAGCTGATTTCTTTGTGAAAAAATATGTCAACGAACTGCTATCAAAAGATAGGCAAATCGACCGTATCATCCTGGGTTGTACACATTACCCCTTGCTTTATGATAAGATTAGGCAGTTCACACCGCCTTCGGTGAAGCTGATAGTGCAGGGAGACATTGTCGCATCTTCGCTCGCCGATTATCTCAAGCGTCACAGCGAACTTGAACGCTGTTTGAACAAGGGCGGTACGTGTCGTTATCTGACGACGGAGCATCCTGAGAAATTCAGTGAGTCAGCAACGTTGTTCCTTTCGGAGCCTGTCAGTGCCGAATATGTTGCATTGAAATAAAAAATCCTCGCATTTGCGAGGATTTTTTATTAGTACGCCTTCGTACATCGTCCTTCAGTCATTCGTACTTTTACTTGACTTGTGTTCCGAGCACGTTGTAGCGAATACCGTCTCTTTCGATAAACACTTGACCGTTCTCTATTACTTTGAGACCGTTTCGGCTATTAGTGTTGATGTCTTCAAGAGCGTTTTCTGGATTCTCAAGATATACGGTTCCGTTGGTGAGTTGTATCTTGTCAACCTCCGGCTGTCCATCGACCGCTGCTTTGTAGTAATGCTGAATCTGACCGAGTACATATACCTTTGTGCCAAGTGCTATGTCTGCGTTGAACTTACCACGATATACTTCGAACTCATAAGCAGGAGTGTTAATGTCGTCAGTCATGAAGAAGCTGATGTTACCATATTGTTCGCTGTAAGCGCTACTGATGCTATCAACGTAGCCGATGATGATGTACATTCCATCTGTCTTAGCTCCTTGTGCAAGTTCGTTTCCGATAGAAAGTGCTTGTGCAACGGTCAGTTGTGGAGTGGCTTGTTTTTCACCTTTTTCAACAATCCATGCTTTGCCGTTGGCAATCTCTATGGTGGTGCCGTTGAAGTTAGTCAGTTTGCCAATTACCATTACGCTGTCGCCAATCTCTGCAAACTCGTTACCTTGTATTGTTACATAATAAGCCTCGAAGCGTTTTTGGTTTTCAGCACACTCAATCCAGAATGTCTCCTGCATGTATTGCTCGTTGGTCATGTCAACGGAAACGACGCGTCCTGATACACTGAAGTAGTCATCGCTGACAGCTCCTGCGTTCAGCGACTCTCCCTCTTCGATGGCGTCACAAGCGCTAACCTCAAGAGTATCTATATTAACTTCTACACGCTGGAGGATGACCACATCTCCGTTTTTCATCTCGGCGGTAGTGCCTTGGTAGTTCATTAAGAATCCTTTAATAGTGACTTTGTCACCTACGTTCAGAGGGTTTTCACCTTCTGGCATGTTGCACCAATAAGCTTGGAATGTCTTCGCTGTCCCTTTTTGGTCGTCTAACCAGAACGTCTGTTGCCCGCGGCTGATTGAACCGTTGGTGTTGGTTACATAACCCGTCACGGCAACGGAGTCGGTGCCGGTCTCACCGGATTGAAGATTGTCAAGCGTTGCTTGTTTTGCCTCGGCGCAGGTCATCGAGGTGATGGTTGCGCTCATGTTCATTGCAGCGACAAGGGCTGCACAAAAAAGAAGAATCTTTTTCATAATGATAATTGTTTATAAGTTGTTGGTTGATATGTTGTTGGTTGCTTGCGTTGTTGATGCGTTGTCGGTCCGCGTGTAGAGACGGTATCCGATGCCGTCTCTACACTGGGGCGAAACAAGGTCCGGACTCGTCAGCGACATCAATACATCATTAAGCGCAGCGCTCTCACTGCGTGATACCGCGTTTCTCGTTGCCTGCTTTGATGAAGGCATCCACCTCTTCTTTCTCAGCTACGAGCAGGTCTTGTATCTCCCATGTAGGAGCGGATGGAACCTCGCCGATGGTGGTGTTGTATTCAAAGCCGATGACAATGCTTTCACCGTTATATTCTGACAGGTCGAAACGACCGGCGTTGCGGAACACCCAGTTGCTGCCGTCGGGAATGGAGTCGGTGAACTCAAGGTGTTTCCATTCGGTGGTGGTTACGTCGCCTGTGTAATTATTTGTCACTTTCACTTTCAGCCACTCAAGGTTGCTGACGGGGTTGCCGTAACGTACAGCGTGGTAGAATGTGAGTTCAGGAGCGGTGCTTTTCTTCAGACGAATCTTCGGAGATACGAGCCAGCCTTCCACCGGGTGGTTGGTGCCGCTCACGTAAGCAGATGCGGTCATGCCGTAGGCGGCCTGATAACGCCAGATGTAATTGAGACCGTCAAGAGCTACTGTTTGCATCGTGAAATCGGCAGGACCATCACCTACGAACGGTGTGGTGTAGTATGTGGATATATTAGCAATCCACGAGCCGTTATACACGAATGACATCACGTCATCTACAAAGCCGGTGTTCATCACGAAGTCTGTACCGTTGTAGGTCCATTCGTCGGCGGTGTAGCCGGAGGCGGTGTTGTAGGCAACAAGATAAATCTCTTTATCATGCGGGTAGAGGAATGTGCGGCGGAGCCAATCGCCAATCGTCTTTTGAGCGTCAGCAATAACGTCGCTACCCATCTGCTCATACAGAGCAGGCTGCAGGGCTAATGCAGCTGTCAGCTGGTCGTTTTGGAAGATACTCCATGCGCCGTCTTTGAGCTGATAGATAACGGTCTTTGGTCCGTCTTGGACCGAGGCCTGTTGTGACATACGACGTGGTACGCCGGCATTAGCCGGTGTGTGCGACACATAGACGGCATTGATGAATTGAGGCTCGCTGCTCTCGTCTGAGTAATAACCTTTGACGGTAATAAGGTCGCCTTTCTGTATGCCTTTGTCTTTCCATACTCGGTTACCTTCTTCGTCGCTTAGACCATAGACGTAGATTGAATCTTGTCCGTCAACGAGGTAGAACCGCCCATAGATAGTGGATTTGACTGTTCCTACGGTGCCGGTCAGTCGGTGCTCCTCCGTCTCTTTTGCTTCAAGCAGTTGTGCAACGCTACAATCGTATGGAAGGAATGGAATGATGCTGTCGGGTTCGGCAGAGCGGTAGTTATAAGTGAGTACGATAATCTTGCCGTCAGCTGCCAATGGAAAGGTCTTTGCAAGGAATGCGGGCAGGGCAGCTTCTGTCTCTGAGGAGATATACGATGCGCCGCGTCCGTTCCAGATGGTGCGGTAGTCATCTTCTGTCAGGGTGTAAGGTGTTGTAAAGCGGAACGGCTCTACGCGTGCGGACTTGCCCTCGTAGAGAGGGTAGGTGACGTTGCATATTGTGCCGGCGTCAAGGTAAGGGAATTTCTGCGCCATGAACATCGGCACATAGATATCGGCGCTTGCTTCCTCTGTGAACGATTTGAGCTTTGATATCTGCAGCCAGTTGGTGTAAGCGGATGAGTCGTCCGGCGTGCAGAGTGAGAGAGCCTTCTGTTCATATACTGAGGGCACAGTGTCGTTACCCTTATGCGTGCACTGTTTGCCGATAGCGACTACATCGTCAGAGGTGAGGGTGTAGGTCATCGACGTGCGAACATCGGAGGGCTTGTAATCGCTGTTGCCAAGGTACTTCTCGTCGAAGTAATTCTCACAAGAAGCAAAAACAACAGATGCAAGGGCGAGTAGAAATATGTGTTTTGTTTTCATAATTGTCAGTATTTCTATTATTCAAATAGCGTTCAAATAGCGTTTAGAAGGCAAGTTTGAAACGTATGTTCCATTGTCTGCCTTTGTTGTAGAAGAAGTAAATGTTATCCTTGGTGTTTTCTGCAATGGACTGTGACACGGTGCTTGCGCTCCATGCTTTCTCTATATAGTGTTGGTTGAGCACGTTGCTTACGTTGGCACCTATTGTAGCTTTGAGTGAGCCGAAGTCGAAGCTGTAACTTGCTCTCAGGTCCATCGCTCCGCCGATGGGGCAGCGGTAGGGTTCCACCACGTTGACGGTCTTGCCAACGGTGAGGTTGCTGCCGGAGAAGGAGTAGTACGAGTAGTTGCGGTCGTGCAATGTGTAGTCGCCGCCGATACGGAACCCTTTGAACGGTTTGAATGTCACACCAACGGCGGCTGTGGTCTGTGCCTGACCGCCTACGCGGATGTTCTCAAGATTGATTTTCGCCCAAGCGTGATCCTCTGCTCCGATGGTGGTTATTGCGCCGTTTTGTGTTATGGCGTTGCCGTGCTCGTCATATAGGTAACCGGTGACGTCTTTGCCTTTCCAGCGCCAGTCGCCGAGAGAGAACATTGCGTTCAGTTCTAACCATTTAGTCGGTCGTGCCTTTAGTTCGAACTCCAAACCCATGTGTTGGGCGTTCACACCCGTCATGTTGATATACCCCTGCGATTGGTTGTCAAGGGTGGTGCTGCGAGACATCGTCTTGTCCAACCAACGCGTGTAGTAGCCGTTGATTTGGAGGTTGACATACTCGTTGTGGAAGCCGTAGCCCAGTTCGACAGACGCAATCTTCTCATTAGCGGCGTCTTTGTTCACAGCGTGGCTGACATTGGACGACATGAACGCTCCGTTGAACTTAGGCGCACGGCTGATAAATCCGGCATTGAGGAAGAGGTTATTGTTGCGGTTGATGTTGTAGTTCACGCCGCCTTTGACTGTACCTCCGGCAAACCCTACCGTCTGAGACCGAGCGTGAGCCGCATCGTAATAGAAACGGTCATAACGCCAATAATTGGTGTATGCGAACGAGCCGTTGACGAAAGCAGAGAATTGTTCGTTGGAATACTCGAGTGTCGCGAATGCACCTTCTTGCATCACGTGACCTGTGTAGTCGCGATATACGACATCGCCCGTTGTCAGTTTCTCATACGTCCATCGGTCGTCGGCACGCCGGCTGTTATTGGCAACGCTGACGCTGTTGGCGCGAGTAGCGTCGATGAAATAGTCGCCGCTCAGCAGGTCGCTGATGACTGCCTGGTGAATACCCTGATAGTAGCGCATGTCGATTCCAACGGTCAGGTCAAGCTTGTCGTCAAGGAACTTGTTGTTATATGTGGAAACGAGTCCGTACCAGTTATGATAATTGCGGTTCTCCGCAAAGATGAGTTGTGAACCTGTTTCTGACGCGGCATTTATATCCTCCACAGCGCCGTAGTCAAAACTGCCGTCCGCGCGACGGAACGTCTGTGTCAGTACACCGTTATAAGCGCCGCGGGTGAGGTCGGAATAGGCGTACTCGCTGTACGGACTGGCTTCTGCCGTATAGCCGAAGCCGCGACCAATACTGGTATAAAGAGATGTGGATAGCGATGACTTGTAATCAATCTGCCAAACGTGGTTGAGCGATATCTGCGGCTTATGATACTGGTTGAAGTTAGCTCCTTTTTGTTTGCCGTTGTTAGCGTAGCCGTAGGCGGGGTTGTAACGACGATAATCCATGCCGTCAGTCATGTATTTCTTCACTTCATTCCACTGGGCCAGTGTCAGTGCTCCGCTTGAGCCGCTCGGACGCTGCCAGTGACTCTGAGGCGCGCCGAAACCTGTCAGGGATAGCTGGTGGCTTTCGTTGATGCGTTTGCTTATGTTGGCGAAGTAACTATAGCCGGTGTAGCCGGTACCTTGTATATAACCGTTACCCCAACTGCGCGACCCCATTACCGTGATAGCCCAGCCACTCTTCATCAGACCGGTGCTGACGGAGAAGAGTAGTTTGTTGGCACCGTCATTGCCGAGTGAGTAGGATACCACTCCGCCTTTCTTAGCATCAATGCCTCGTGTGATGATGTTAATCGTTCCGCCCACTGACGGGCCTGACACTTTTGAGGCACCCATACCTCGCTGAGTCTGCATGACGGAGGTGACGTCGCTCAAACCTTGCCAGTTGGACCAATACACTGTGCCGCCTTCCATATCGTTCATCGGTACACCGTTGATCATAGTGGACACGTTGGTATTGTCGAAACCTCGCATCCAAATCTCCGAGTCACCCCAACCGCCGCCTTGACCGTTGGCGTGAACGCCCGGAGTGTTCTTCAAGATCTCAGGGAACTCGCCGCCGCCAAGACGCTCTTCTATATCAAGATAGTTGACCTGACTGACTGCAACCGGCGTCTTGCTCTGTACTGCCATCTGACCGGTGACGGTCACGTCTTCCAGGATAACGGCATCGCCGTCAAGTGTGATAGTACCGAGGTTGGATTTCGAGGCTTTCAGTTCTTTGGTTGTGTAACCCACGTAGGACAGTTGCAGCGTAGCACCCTGAGAGACGCTGAGTTGGAAATTGCCGTCAATGTCGGTAACCGTACCGTTGGTGGTGCCGGCTTCGAGGACACTGACGCCGATGAGTTCTTCGCCTGTTGAGGCGTCTTGTACATGCCCGTTCACCTTCAACTGCTGCGCCATAACAGCAGACGAGAGCATAACTGACATCATGCAAAATAAAAAGCAGATTTTTCTCATGCTGATTTTGTTTGTTTTGTGGTTATATGATTGAATTGTTTAGAGTTTAGAGCTGTTTGTTTAGAGTTTAGAGGGTTTCTCCCCCGCGGCATCAATACATCATTAAGCGACAGCGGCTCAATACATCATTAAGCGAAGCGATCTCACATCCCACAGCGTCAGCAGGCATCCGTTAATATATTGCCCGAATGTCATTCGGACGCTGTCCATCCCTCTAAAGTCTAAATCATTCTATATAAAAATAATTGTGAAGAAGTATTATTGCGTTTTTAGAAGCTTTATGTCTTATTGAAATGCAGTCAGTAACGTACCAATTTTCTTTGTTTTCTTTTGACTTTTTATAATTACCGGTTTTTACACATTCTATAAATTCTTCGCTTTGTAGTATTTCTTTATAATTCTGTAATATATGTGTAATTAATGTTTGCCCTACGTTAATATTCTCTGAGATATCTTCACTTGCATATTCCATTCCACAAATAAAAAATTGGTCTTTTGTACGATCACTCCATCCGAAATCGAGAAAAGGAGTTTTCTCATAATCCTTTCTCGGACGAAAAACAATGTATGCAAGATCCCGTCCTATCAAGCAGACGTTGTATTGCAGCACGAAATGTGCTTGACTTGGCTTGTCAACAACCTGCCATAATCCGTTTTCTCTAATACTTTGTTTAATTGCCTCAACGGTTTCAATTTCGTAATCAACTTTGCTGTTATAGGTTACATATACGCAGTTGCCTTTATCGAGTAAGAATCCGTGATAAGTGGTTAAGTCAATATCCGGAAACTTACTTTCATTCACGTTTTGCGCAGCGCTGTTCGGTGATTGCGCTGTTTCCTGAACAGTACGAATGGTATTAGGTGTTATTGCTGTGCCGTCTGCAAGACGGATAACGAGAATATCTTCTTTCGAAATGCGGAATATTGGTGCATCATCCGAATCTTGCAACTGATAATAAACAACCTGTCCGGAATAGTCGGTTCGAAATGCGTTAATCACCGAACCGTCATTCTTGACGATAATTTCTTGTGCGTTAGCAGCTACAATTGTGATGATTAGTGCAGTAAAAAGAATAAGATAGTTTTTCATTTGTTTTGAGATTTATGAAAGTATTGCGTAGTATTATTGGGCAGATATAAGAATACCCAATGTTAGTGATACGTTTGTTTCTTCAAAAGTAAATGCATCAGTACTAATCAATATTCATGGATGGAGTCATAGGACGAAAAATTTAGATACAAAGGTAAGAAAAAGTTTACATACTTGCAAATTATTTCTAACAATAGTTCGTTAAATTTCAATAAAAGTTTTCGTCTAAAACTATATCTTGATTTAATCGCTACAAAGCTAATACAAAATTACAAAAACCGACCATGGTATAGACAACAATGTCTCCGCGAACAACGTTCCGCCCAAGTGTAGAGACGGTATTTTTTACCGTCTCTTTTATTTTATTAATTATGGTATCATTTTCTATAGGGAAATGTATATAATTAGACGCATTTGTCACACTAAAAAATACACACAAAGTGTTTAGAAAGTATAAAATAATATTCCTGTAGTTCGTTTCATTTTGTTATGGAAGTGCTATTTTTAAGTTTATCAAAAATACCACCGTGCGTATGAGTCATACTCATCTAATCCATGCATCTCGACAAAATCCTTGCTAACATACTTGTATGGCTGCTGACTGGAATTTTGGCTAATATCCCAAGGTAATCCACTTGGGTAGTACTGCATACGTTGGAACCATTCCTTATAATTTGGAACAGGATTAAACCAGGTTTTTCTTACATAGTTCTTTGAATAAACTTACATTTATAATTTCCACATATATGGACGGAGAAACCAATTAGACCAAATGTGTGTATATACGTCATCTTCTAACATTTTATTTTTTGTTTCATCGTTTACATAGACTAATTGGTATAACCATAACTTATAATAAAAAAGTAAATAAAAATCGCAAGTGTATTTAGAGAAATGTTGACTGGAGGAATCTGACAGTTCCCATAATTTATCATTTTTCAGCCAACTCACTCCGACAAAGTGCATGTTAGAATCATTGTTAAGAATCAATGATTTACAAAGCTCCTTACTTTCGATTACCATTCTCTCAATGGTTTTATTATTCATTTCTGTTTTTTTGTGGGGAGAATGGGGCTTATGAATTATCAAAGGAACATTCAGATAAACTTTGTCTTCAACAACAGCCAATTCTTCGGGATAAAGAGCAAATTCTTCTTTTCTGATGATGTAAGATATTACTTTTCTATTATTTAAAGGAATATCTATTGATTGTATCGGCTCCGTTCTACTATATATATACCATTGTAATCCCATATATTCATTCATGAGTAACGAATCATTATCAATGTGTGGAATTATTTCTTTTAACTCACACACTAACATTTTATGAATCTTATGTTTGATATATGGAGTTCCGCCTAATATAAAAGAAAAACTATACATTAAGAATTGGAACACAATGAGAAATATCAAACCTATTAATATTGCTGTTTTTATGCTTGACGTTTTCATAGTATCCGATGTGGAATTATTTTACCACATACTGTAGTAAATGGTTGAATATGTTTATGTGGTATAAAAATATCCCAAGAATATGGACAAATGATCGTCAAATGAATCAAGTTGAAATTTTTTTTCATACAAGTATGAAACCACAAGATTGTGGAAATGAGAACCGATTACTGCTTCTCCGTATGAAATATGCATTGATGCCATTGCATGTCCCCATAAAAAATTGCCGAAATTACTTGGATCATGTGCGTAAAGGCTCTTTTATGGTAAATAAAAATAGGACTTATTTTTGATATCTATTATGGAATTATGATATGATGTATAGTCTAATCTACCTTTATCACTTTGTGTGATAGAACGTTTCGGATGTTTCTCTAATGTTCAACTGCCAATTATATAGATTTGTTTCTTGTTCTCCTGCATTGTATAGTTCAATATACTCTCCAAAATTGTGTGGCGTGACTGCAGTATTCTCATTAAGGGGTGTATCATACATTATCTCAGATATTACGACAAAATCATTGGCATGTGTAATTGATAAAGTTAGTGAGAATAGTATGAGAAAGATGCGCCTCATGCTAAAACACGCCAAATGTTATTCCGTTGTTTGCAAGATGTTTATTTCAGTTGTTTCTTCATGACCTTTCTTAGTATTTTCTCCAGTTTATCGGTATATGCTCGGAAGCCTATGTCTGTGAGGTGTATTCCGTCAACGGTACCTTCCTCGTCGAGTCCGGTCATGCCGTCGGTGGTCATGTAATAGAGGTTTTTATGATTTTCTTTTTTGAGCTGTTCATAATTCCTTCGGAAGGCGGCGTTCTTCGCGGGCAGATAGTCCCGGAAATAAGAGTCGTACTTGGCGTAAGGGTAGGTTAGTCCTTCTACCATAATAATCGGCACATCGGGGTGAGCATCACGCAGAATACGTATGAACCCGTAGGTCAGCGTGTCGCACATGTCTTTGGTGCAGTTTGGTACGGGGTCAATGACGTAGCAGACAACGTCGGGTATAGAAGCCATAGCACGTGCTATACAGTAGTCCATCTTGCCCTCGCCGGAAAACCCGAGGTTGACGACCTCTATATTAAGGTCGCGTTGCAGCATCGTTGTTTGTGTCATACCGGTGCGTGTGGCACATCCGCCTTGCATGACGCTGGTGCCGTAGCACACAATTTTCCCTTTGTTGCGCCGTGGATTGTCAACATGTGGCTGTTCGAGGCGAGCAGTGCTGTCAACGCCAATCTCAAACCAATTGTTGCCATCATATAGAGGCAGGTAAATAAGATATTCGTGCATCATTCCGTCCATGTTCTCTACATACACCTTGTGCTGCACGGAGTCTTTTGTTGGCCTGCAGGTGTTGACGTAGTGCCACTTGTTGTCTTCTCCAAGACGATAGAGGTCAGTACCTTTGATGCCGGTCATCGCCATGTGGGCCATGTAGAAGTTTCGCTTGAGATTATATCGTGCAGCTATAGTTCTTGAGTCTGTTGCAAACCGTATGCCGATGCCTGTGGAGCAACCTGCGAGCCACCAGAGGTTTTCGCGAACAGAGTCCTTCAGATAAACGGGCAAACGAGTGTAGGCACTCTCGGTATATTGTGCGCTCTGGTTCTCAGCTTCGTTTGTTTTCGCGTACGGAAAACCTCGGTTTATAATACGAAACTGCAGAGCGTCTTCGTAGCGCAGCGAAGGTTTGTCGGTTGTTCCTACATATACAGCCTGAGGCTTGGCAGGCGTTTGGGCTGCGGCAAGGAGGTTGAGAGAGAGTAGGAAGGTTAGTGACAGAATTTGTAAGCGGCACTTCATAGTAATATCATTATTCTGTTATCGGTTGTCAGATAAAAGAAAAACAGGTGCGGAATAATCCACACCTGCATAATTGTTTTAGAACTTGTAACGTACGCCCAGACTGATAGAAGTCATTTCCCAGTAAAGGCCGCCTTGAGCACCACCTGTGCCGTTGTCGGCAAGACCGAGACCGAGTGTCGGACGGTAGTCAACAGACAGTTGCAGAGGGAACCAGAAGTCGTACTCAACACCTACACGTCCTGCAGCACCGACAAAGCCCCAGTTCAAAGAGCCGTTTCCACCTGCTGTGAATGCGTGCCAGCCATAACCTGCAGCAGCACCTACACCCATGTACCAGTGCCACATGCCTTTGTGCTCCCATACGTTAGAGAAGTTGGCACCAAACGGGTCAATCCAATCGTAGGTAGCGGCTAATTGGAAATTGTGACCCCACATTGTTCCGTTGCCGTTGGAGAGACGACCGTTTACGCTCCAACCAACTTCCAACTCAAGCATGTTGCTCTCACCAAAACCGTGCTGGTAGCTGAATCCTTCGAAAGCACCCAATCGACCACCGATGGCGCGGGGCTGGGCTACTGCCATTGCTGCACCGAACACCGTCAGAGCAGCGATCAAGTAAAGACTTTTCTTCATTTTATTAATAATTTATTGTTAGTTGTTATTTCTTTTAAATGGTGCAATGTTTCTTGTTGCTAATTATGATACAAAGTTACTGCTTTTTGCTGATAATTCCAAAATAAAAATAAAAATAAATGCAATTTGTTAGTTGTAGTTTGCATTTACATGCGTTGTCATTATTGAGGAGTGCTGATTGAAATATGTGCTAAATTATGTTTTCGTAGTGCTTTTATGGCGCTATTCATAAAAAATAGAGACGCTTTTTTTGAGCGTCTCTATCGTTATACTTAGTCGTTTGACATTACTCTTGGTTGAGTGTTACGCGCTTGAAGTCGTTAACGGTGATGCCGGCTTTCTTCAGAACGTCTTTTACGAGAGCCTTGTCTTCTGACATAACATATTGTTGCTCGAGAAGCGTTGACTCTTTGAGGAACTTCTGCAGACGACCTTGTGCAATCATCTCCACTTTCTTCATGTTGATTTGTGCCTCAGCTTCAGCGGGCACATTGGCGCGAATCTTGCGAGCCTCTTCAGCCTGCTCTGCTGTAAGCCAGCCTTTGGCTGTGTTGCTCTCGATGTGGTCATCTGAATCAGCGTGTGCAGGGTTGATGCCGGCTTTGCGAAGTGCGTTCTCTACGGCTTTGTTTATCTCGTCCTGCTTGGTCTTCTCGATAGCTACAGCGAGCTCATGGTCCTTAACCTCCTGTGCAACGAGTTCAGCGCTGACAGCGATAGGAGACATAGCTGCTACCTGCATAGAGATACCATGAACAGTGTCATGGTCAGCGTCAGGCTCCGCAACAGCGACCAGCGATGACAGTTTGTTGCCAAGGTGGTTGTATGCGTCCACTTTAGGTCCGCGCAGGAACACGTAGTCAGAGAGTTCCATCTTCTCACCGGTTACACCTGAGCGCTCGGTGATAAGCTCTGCAACAGTCTTGCCGTCAACAATCTCGTTCTTCAGTGCCTCAAGGTCTGCCGGTTGGCGATCCATTGCTACATTGAGAATCAGTTTGGTCAGTCCTACGAAGTCGGCGTTCTTTGCTACGAAGTCGGTCTCGCACTTCAGTGCCACGATAGCGGCAAAGCCGTTCTCTGCTTTGGCGAGAACACAACCCTCTGAAGCCTCGCGCTCTGAACGCTTGGCTGCGATGGCCTGACCGCGCTTGCGAAGCAGGTCTTTGGCTTGCTCGAAATCACCATTTGCCTCTTCAAGGGCTTTCTTCACATCCATCATACCGGCACCGGTGATGTCGCGAAGTTTCTTTATATCTGCTAATGATACAGCCATAATAGTTTTCTAATTTTAAGGGTTTGCAAAAATAGGTACTGCCTAAAAAACAACAGTACGTTTGTTTATTTACTCAGCCTTAGGAGCCTCTTCTGCGGCAGCTTCCTCTTCGGGTTTAGCCTCTGCTACTTTCTCAGCTTCCTTTGGAGCGGCAGCTTTGCGTACGCGCTGACGACGCTCTTTCGGTGCGGGAGCTTCGCTCTTCTCACCCTCAGCCTGCTGTGCTGCAGCATTCTCGTCTGCTTTCTCCACCTTGCGCTCTTCAAGTCCTTCCTTGATAGCGTCGCATACGGTCTTCAGGATAATCTCGATTGAGCTGGAAGCATCATCGTTTGCAGGAATAACGTAGTCAACGTCGTTAGGATTGGAGTTGGTGTCAACGATAGCAAAAACAGGTATGCCGAGGCGCTGTGCTTCTGCTACAGCGATGTGCTCTTTCATTACGTCAACAACAAACAATGCTGCAGGCAGACGGGTAAGGTCGGCTATACTGCCAAGGTTCTTCTCGAGTTTCTCGCGCTGACGGGTAATCTGCAGTTTCTCACGTTTGGAGATGTTGTCAAATGTTCCGTCGGTCATCATTTTGTCGATGGTTGACATTTTCTTCACAGCCTTACGGATGGTGGGGAAGTTGGTGAGCATACCGCCTGCCCAACGCTCAGAGATATAGGGCATGCCAATCTCCTGTGCGTACTGTGCGATAACGTCCTTACCTTGTTTCTTTGTCGAAACAAACAGGATACGACGTCCTGATTTAGCGATGTTCTTCAATGCCTCTGCTGCTTCATCAAGTTTGATGACAGTCTTGTTGAGATCGATGATGTGAATACCATTGCGCTCCATGAAGATGTAGGGAGCCATTGCAGGATTCCATTTGCGCTTGAGGTGACCGAAGTGGCAACCGGCCTCAAGCAGTTGTTCAAAATTGGTACGAGCCATTTTTTTTGTTTGTTAATTAGTTAAGTGTTATTTGTTTTTTTCCCCTCTGCTGAGCTGTGCGTGAACTGCTTTGACGGAGCGGTGTTGAACATCTCCGTTCCGCAAGACCATTCTTTAGTACACTGCACTAACCGCCTTTGTACTTACTCCGGTCTTTTTAAGCTACGCGCAGCAACCGTCCGGTAGGCATTGTGTGCATCCGGACGGTTTGCGTAGAGTTTGTATTAACGTTTTGAGAACTGGAAGTGCTTGCGGGCTTTCGGCTGACCGGGCTTCTTACGTTCTACCTCACGTGCATCACGTGTCATGAAGCCTTCTGCCTTAAGTGCAGGTTTGTCTTCCGGATTGATTTTGACCAAAGCGCGGGCGATTGCAAGACGCAGTGCCTCTGCCTGACCTTTGAAGCCGCCGCCGTCAAGATTTACCTTGATATCGTATTTCTCTGCTACACCAAGAGTGTTGAGCGGCTGTTTCACTATATATTGGAGAATAGATGACGGAAAATATTGTTCAATATCACGTTTGTTAATCGTGATTTTTCCGTTTCCTTCGCTAACGAAGACGCGTGCTACTGCTGCTTTACGTCTTCCGAGTGCGTTTATAACTTCCATTGTGTTGATGCTTATTTAAGGGTGTTAATATCTATTTTTACCGGTTGCTGAGCCTGCATGTTGTGCTCCGGTCCGTCGAAGACGTAGAGGTTGGTGATGAGACGGTTGCCAAGACGATTTTTTGGCAGCATGCCTTTTACCACTTTCTTAATGTAACGCTCAGGCGATTTCTTCAACTCAATCTCAGGATTGGAGAAACGCTGACCACCGGGGTAACCCGTGTAGCGGATGTAAACGTGATCCGTCATCTTCTTGCCTGTCAACTCAATCTTTGCTGCGTTAACGATGATAACGTTGTCACCGCAGTCCTGATTAGGTGTGAAACAAGGTTTGTACTTGCCGCGAAGAATCTTTGCAACCTTCGAGCACATGCGGCCGAGGATCTGACCCTCAGCATCAACAACCACCCATTTTTTCTGAGCAAGAGCGTTCTCTTTGCTCACTGAGATGGTTTTCTGGCTTAATGTTTCCACTGTTAAAAATGTGTTTTAGCGGCTCGGCCTATAGACATCTTACGGAGCTCATTTATATTTTGCTTTCGTACATCGTACTTCTTTCCTTTGTACTTTACTTAGGCTCCCACTACACAACCGAGCGTGTTAGTAAAAAATGTGTTTTGGGGTGGACACTCTTTGCCCTTTACCCGCAAACCGACTGCAAAATTACTGCTTTTTTTTCAATTGACCAAACAATTATGCATTTTTTGCGATTTTTATTTAATTATTTTCAAGAATTGTTACAATCATGTATAATTTATTAAAAAGATACCTTTTCTTTCTTTTGTTATGTGGTAGTCTTGCTTGTTCTGAAAAAAATGAGTAATTTTGCATTGTTATTACGCGAATACTGTCGCCTCAGATTAGTATTTAATTAAATCAAAACGTTATAAAAAATGGAAGAACCTGTAAGTGCTTTCGTCCCGAATTTCCTGCTTGGTGTAGCAGGCGGGATACAATATCTGAACTTGAAACGTGCTTCGCGCAACCCGCGCAACACAAGTGAAAAGACGCTTCGCGGTATCCTTGAATATGCCAAGGATACTGTTTTTGGTAAGGAGCATCATTTTGCAGAAATACTGGCTGCACATGATGATGAAGAGTTGTATTCTCTGTACCAAAAATACGTTCCTGCCCAAGACTATGAGGACCTGCGTCCGTATATTGACCGTCATAAGAACGGCGAGTCGGGCATCTTGTTCCCCGGAAAGCCTATCATGTATGCAACAACAAGCGGCACGACTAATGAGCCGAAGTGGATTCCTATCACCGATGTGTATATGAACAAGGTGTACGGGAAGATGACCAAAGTGTGGCTCTTTAATTTTATTAAGAATCGCCCGAAGGTGTTCACCGGCAAGATTGTGTCTATCGTGGGCAAGGTGATAGAGGGGTATGCGCCTGACGGAACTGTGTTTGGCTCGGTGAGTGGGGTTACGCAACGCGACTGCCCGAAGTTTGTCAAGAAACTGTATGCTTCGCCGGCGGATGTCTTCTCTATTACGGACTACACTGCGCGATACTACGCTATCATGCGAATGGGAATAGAGCGGAATATCACTCTTGTTGTCACTGCTAATCCCTCAACTATCGTAGAGATGCAGAATAACGTCAATGAGTATTACGACCAATATGTTGAGGATATTGAGAAGGGGACGCTGAATGCTTCGCTCAATATTTCAAAAGAGATACGTGACGCTATACAGCCTTATCTGAAACCTAATCCCGATAGAGCTGCCGAACTGCGTGCCTTGAAGGAAAAGTACGGAACGGTGCTACCAAAGCACTATTGGCCTAACCTACAAATATTGAACACATGGAAGTGTGGTAATACGAGAGTTTATCTTGATAAGTTCAAGGATTCGTTCCCGAAGCAGATGCTTCATCAGGAGTTCGGTTACTTCTCCTCAGAGTGCCGTTTCGGGCTTGTTCTTGACGATACCAATAACACCGTGCTCTTCCCGCACATGCACTATTATGAATTCGTTGCAGAGGAAGAGATTGAGAGCGAGCATCCTCATTATTTGCAGCTGCATGAGCTTGTCCCGGGCAAACGTTATTGCCCGTTTGTTACGACTTATGCGGGGCTTTATCGTTACAATATGAACGACCTGCTCGAGGCCGGACCTATGTTTGAGGGAACGCCGACGGTGCACATGATTCAGAAGATTAATGGTATTGTTACGATGACCGGTGAAAAATTGCACGAACGTCAGTTCATTGAGGCTGTGCGTGAGGCAGAGTCGGCTTTGAAGATGCCGCTACGTTTCTTTGTGGGTTTTGCCGACCTGGATATCTCTGCTTATCATTTTTATTACGAATTTGCCGAGCAGACCACTACTCAGCAGAGCGCAGAACTGTTTACGCAGTATGTAGATAAGGTATTGCAGAAGAGCAATATCGAATATAAGGCAAAGCGTGAGTCCTTCAGAGTGAAAGACCCTGTCACTCACCGTTTGCAGAAGGACTCTTTCGAGCATTTCAAGGCTCAGTGTATAGCCGAAGGCGCGCGAGACGGGCAGTTCAAAATGAACCTGCTGATGCAGGACGAGAAACGCCATGCCAAATTTAAGAATCTTGTGCTGTGACGGAAAATGACAGAGCGTAAAGTAAGACAACAAAGAGATGGTCAATTTGACCATCTCTTTGTGTTTGGTTAGCATACGTTCTACTATTCTCCGAATAGTCTGTCTAACTCTTCGTAAAAAGCGGGATCCTCACCTATGATGGTTTTGTGGATACTGCCGTCAGGCGAGAGAATAATCTTAGTGGGGTAACCTTGAATCTCATACTGTTCGGTCAGAAAACTATCGTCAGGGTTATACACGTGCAACCACGGCAGTGCGTTGGCCTTGACAGCAGTCTTCCAATCGGCTTCATTGTCGCCGCAGTCAATACCAAGTATCTCAAACTTGCCGGCGTACTTGGCGTAGTATTCTTTCATCTCAGGCATCCCTTTGATGCACCATTTGCACCAGGAACCCCAGAAATCAAGCACAACATATTTCCCTCTTAGTGATGACAAGGTGAGCGGCTGACCATTGATATCATTCAAAGTGAAGTCAGGGGCAAATACCGGTTGCTCATTGCCGGCATCTGTTGATTCTGTTTCCGATTCTGTTTGCGCCGCTTCGCTGACGAGAACTTCTTCCGTGGATGGCGTTTGCTCGCTGTTGTCTTGCGTTTTTTGCTGCTTGGTAACACATGATGCAAGGATAAGTGCCAAGGCTGTTGTGATGACGATTCGTGTTTGCATTGTTTAAGGGTTTAATGGATTATTTGTTTTGTTTTGTTTGCTCATTAACGCTGCAAAGGTACTAAAAAAACACAATATCAGCAAATAAAATCAATAGTATTTGTGTGTTTCATAAAAAAGCAGTACCTTTGTGGCGCTATTGGTATTACATGCGGCAGGGTTTGTATCAGTAGCTGATTACATCATTTATTTTAATAAGGTATTGTCTGTTTATGAATTTCTCTGTTAAGGGCGTTTTTCGTCCTCAGTTTTTCAGTGCTCTTCGTGACTATGACCGCACTCGGTTTGGCAAGGATGTGATGGCGGGATTGATAGTCGGTGTTATTGCTATTCCACTGGCTATAGCTTTCGGTATATCGTCAGGTGTCGGTCCGACGGAAGGACTGGTGACTGCTATTATTGCGGGTTTCATCATCTCTGCTCTCGGCGGAACACGCGTGCAGATAGGCGGACCTACAGGTGCGTTTATTATCATTATCTATGGTATTATTCAGCAGTATGGTCTGTCAGGGCTGGCTATTGCTACTATTATGGCCGGTATTTTACTTGTAATAATGGGATTCAGTCGGCTCGGTTCTGTCATCAAGTTCGTCCCTTATCCTGTTATAGTAGGTTTTACTGCAGGTATTGCGCTGACTATCTTCTCCACTCAGATGAACGACTTGTTCGGGTTCGGCTTGCAGAATGTGCCTGCCAATTTCATTGACAAGTGGATTTGTTATGCACAGAACGCAACTCATGTACATTGGTGGACATTAGGTGTCGGGTTGGTTAGTTTGTTGATAATTTTCGCCGCTCCACGTTTGTCGAAGAAAATTCCCGGCTCACTGCTTGCTATTGTTATTATGACGTTTGTTGTGTGGTTGCTCAAGCGCTATGCCGGCGTCACGGGTATAATGACTATCGGCGACTTGTATGAGTTACCTACAGGTATTCCTGCTCCGAATCTGCCTAAGTTGGAACCGGAAGAAGGGCAGACGGTGATGCAACTTCTGCAGAGTCTCTTTCCGTCCGCCTTTACAATAGCGATGCTTGGTGCTATTGAGTCGCTACTCTCGGCAATGGTGGCTGATGGCGTTACCGGTGACCGACACGATTCGAACACTGAGCTGATAGGGCAGGGTATTGCCAATATCGTTGTTCCGTTCTTTGGAGGCATACCGGCTACCGGCGCCATTGCGCGAACAATGGCGAATATCAACAATGGTGGACGTACTCCTGTGGCCGGCATTGTTCATGCTGTTGTGCTGCTGCTCGTCTTGCTCTTGTTCGGACAGCTTGTGGCGCTTATTCCGATGGCATGTCTGGCTGCGGTGTTGATAATGGTGGCATACAACATGAGCGGATGGAGAACGATAGTGGGAATGCTCAAAAACCCAAGGTCTGACTTCATGGTGATGCTAACTACATTCCTGCTTACTGTCATCTTTGACCTGACGGTGGCTATAACTGTCGGAATGTTACTCGCTATTGTGCTTTTCCTTCGACGCATCAGTCTGTCCACATCGGTGCAGATGTTTCATGGGGATATCGATCCCAATTCTGAATCAGATATGTATTTGACCGATGAGAAACTGCATATACCTGATGATGTTGAGGTATATGAGATTGATGGTCCGTACTTCTTCGGCATTGCTAATAAGTTTGACGATATGGTTCGTCTTGCTCGTACTGCTCCAAAGGTGCGTGTGATACGGATGCGTAAGGTTCCGTTCATCGATTCAACCGGTTTGCATAACTTGGAGATGCTATGTGAGAGAAGCCGTCGCTCCGGCACTACGGTGGTCTTGTCCGGCGTAAGAGATAATGTGCGTGACACGCTAATCAATGCCGGATTTGCGGAGAAGTTAGGCGAAGAAAACATTTGTCCGAATATCAATGTTGCACTCGCACGTGCTTCAGTACTCGCTACAAAACAATAACATTCCGGATAGTAGCTGACAACTGTTTTGGAAAAATTCTGTTACAATAAACCCCGAAAGTCTGATTTGGCTTTCGGGGTTTATTATGTTATAATAATCTGTAGTTAGTTTTCAGTCGGAGTCTCATCTTTTTTGTCATATAGTGTATCTGTACATAATACGACCGGTCCTTGTCGCTCAAAAAGTGTGGTAGGTAGTCCCTCGCGATAACGTAGTTCGATATCATGGGCAGAGAGACGTATCTGACCGTCTGAAAGCCGGATACTATCTTGCAATGCTTGTTTCAGCTCCTCATCAAGAGCTGTCAGCCGTTTGGTCTCGTCGTCATGACGTTGCTGTAATTGCTTGATGACTTTCGGATAGACGCGCTGGAAATACTGCGGATGGTCGGTGTACCAGACTATCGACGAGTCAAACTGTGCTTGAGTCACGCCGTGTTGCTGCAAGATGTCCGAGTAGTAAGCCTTAACTTCGTCATCATGACCATAATTATATCCGGCTACTTGTAGTACACCCTCTGCGTTATGTATATCCACAAGAACATCCGTCATTTTTTTGTTGCTTAGCACATTATCCGGACGTATTGAGCAGGATGCTACCAATGTACTGAGTAGCAAACAGACGGAGTGTAATATGTATTTTGATATGATATGACCGGTTGGTTTCACTTGTCTTTTTTACTTTCTTCTTTTGACAGCGAGTCGTTTAGAGTTTTGCGCCATGACGGCACAATTATGAGCAGTGCTACAGCAACGGTAATGGCACTATCTGCAAGATTGAATACCGGTTGGAAAAATATCACTTCACCGGCAGAGTTATGAATAAGCGGAAAGTAAAACATGTCCACCACTCGTCCGTAAAGGAACGGCGCGTATCCTTCGCCCCATGGAACAATCTGTGCCGCTTCCCAAGGGGTGGATGAAGAGAAGATAAGTCCATAGAACATGCAGTCGATGATATTTCCAATTGCGCCTGCCGTAAGCAGCGAGATAATAACGAGATACCCTATACTGACGCCGTGTTTGATGAGGCGTGAAATGTACCAGAATAATAAACCGACGGCCAGAATGCGGAAGAGTGTAAGAAAGAGTTTGTCAAACCACTCTATACCGAATGCCATTCCGTTATTCTCCACAAAGCATATCAGAAACCACGGAGTAATCTCCACGCTCTCGCCGAGAGAGAATGTGAGCTTGACCCAACATTTGAGCGCCTGATCGGCTATGAGAAGCACTGCAATCACAATACTCGCTATCAGCCACTGATGGTGGATGTTCTTTACCTGTTGGGCTGTCTGTAGGCTTGACTTGTCTGCGTCGTTCATATTCATATTCCGAAGGCTTTCTTTATCTGCTCCACCTTGTCAAGTCGCTCCCAAGTGAATAATGACACTTGTTTCTCAAAGGTCTTTCCGTTGCCGTCCACAAAGGTCTTTGTTACAATTTGTGGAGAACGTCCGACGTGTCCGTAGGCTGCCGTCTCTTCGTATATCGGTTCGCGTAGTTGCAGGGCTTGTTCTATTGCTCCGGGACGAAGGTCGAATAGTGTGGGCAACTTAGCCGCTATCTCATGGTCTGTCAAACCGTGTTTGGCTGTTCCGTAAGTGTTCACATACAGGCTGACAGGCTCTGCCACGCCTATAGCGTAACTAATCTGCACAAGAGCTTCTTTTGCCACGCCGGCTGCCACAAGGTTCTTTGCTATCCAGCGAGCCGCGTATGCAGCTGACCGGTCAACCTTGGAAGGGTCTTTGCCGGAGAATGCTCCGCCACCGTGAGCGCCGCGGCCACCGTAGGTGTCAACGATAATCTTCCTGCCTGTCAGACCTGTGTCACCATGAGGACCACCTATGACAAACTGACCCGTAGGGTTAACCAGCAGTGTGGCTCGATCTTCTGCCTCTTCCTTAAGGAAACGGCTGAAGAGAGATTCATAACTGCTGTCACGTGAGAGTACACGCGGAATGAGTATGTCGATTATCTCCTGACGTATTTGCTGTTGCTTTACTTCCGGGTCATGTTGGGTTGAGATAACTATGGTATCAATACGCAATGGTGTTCCGTCTTCATTGTATTCAATCGTTACTTGTGACTTTGTATCAGGACGTAGCCATAGCATTTGTTTACCCTCTTTGCGTATTCGTGCCAATGTGAAAACGAGAGTGTGTGCGATGTCAAGTGTTAGAGGCATGTAGTTATCGGTCTCATCGGTAGCGTAGCCGAACATCATTCCTTGGTCACCGGCACCTTGTTGCAGTAGCTCGCCGCGGCTGACGCCTTGGTTAATGTCGGATGACTGTTCGTGAAGAGCGGTCAGAATGCCGCAACTCTCCGCCTCGAACTTATAGGCTGACTTGGTGTAACCGATGCGACTGATGGTCTTGCGTACTATCTCAGGTACATCGATATAAGTGTTGGAAGACACTTCGCCTGCCACGATTACCTGTCCTGTGGTCACCATTGTCTCGCAGGCTACGTGTGACTGCGGGTCGTTTGCTAAAAAATTGTCTAAGATAGCGTCGGATATCTGGTCCGCTACTTTATCAGGATGTCCTTCAGATACCGACTCGGATGTAAATAAGTATGTCATAATTGATGTTATTGTTATTATATTTTTCAGTGCATAATTTTATACACTAACTCTTTCCATAGGTCACTATCGTCCGCACTAATGTTGTCTATGCCTTTTGACCTGGCGTCTGTTTCGCGTATATATCCTATAATCTTGAACGTTTTGCCGGCGTTGTACTGTCTTGCGGCTGCGGCATAATTCTTTGCGAAGTACGGACTTATGCCTAATGCTTGCGCTACCGACCGCTCGTCTTTCTGCGACAGATAGTGGTAAATCATCAGGTTTGAGAAGAACGAGAACACCATTGCCAGCTCCTTTTGTATAGCGTGGTCTTTTTTGTTTGCTGCGAAATATTGCGTTATGCGGTTGGCTTTGAGTATGTCTTTTTTGACGAAGGCGTCTTGCAACTCAAAGGTGTTGTAGTCTTTGCTTATACCAATATTGCGTTGCACAAGGTCTGCATCAATCACGTTTACCCCTTCCGGACGGCCGTTCACGAGTTTCTGCAGCTCCATTGTGATGCGAGTAAGGTCGGTTCCTAACGATTCTGCCAGTACCTGTACAACCTTCTCGTCAATCTTTACTTGGTTGGTGGCTGCCGCAGTGGCGTTCCATTGGCGGATGTAGTCCAGTATCCATCTGCCGACCTCGTACTCGCGCAGAGGGGCAGACTCAAGCACTGTACAACTCTTTTCTATGTCCTTGAAAGCAAGGAGACGTTTGTCTGGTTTCCCTTTGTAGCAGACAACAAGAATAGTGCTCTGCATAGGATTCTTCCAGTAGAGTTGGAAGTTCTCCCATTTTTTTAGCATCTGGGCTTCCTTTAGGATTATCATCTGCCTGTCTCCCATCATCGGAAAACGTCGGGCAGCATTGATGACAGGAGAAATGTCGCTCAAGTCCTTACCATAGAAGACCTGTTGGTCGAACGATTTGGCAGCATCGTCAAGCACGTATTTCTCCATATACTCGCCAAGTTTGGAAATGTAATAAGGCTCGTCGCCGTAGAACAAGTAAACGGGGGCGTATTTCTCGTGCTTGAGGTCAGATAATATTTGTTCGTATGTCGCTTTCAATGTTCAGAGGTAGTCTAAAATAACTATTCAAGTACGTGTCTTTTACTCAAACTTCAGGTGCCTTACTGTGCGGCTGCCTGTCTGCAGTGAAGTAAGTGACTTGATTCCTATCCGCAGGTGGTCCTCCACGTATTTGGCTGTAGTGTGTTTGTCCTTCTCTGCTGTCTTGATGCCGTCGTCTTGTAGAGGCATGTCTGATATAAGGAGCAAGGCGCCGGTAGGGATACTGTTGTGAAAGCCTACGGTAAAGAGTGTGGCTGTTTCCATATCCACTGCCTGCGCACGGGTGGAGCGAAGATAGTCGCAAAACTGCAGGTCATATTCCCATACACGGCGGTTGGTGGTATAGACGGTACCTGTCCAATAGTCATACTGAAAATCACGAATGGCGGACGAGGTGGTTCGCTGAAGCGCAAACGCCGGTAAGGCAGGTATCTCAGGAGGAAAATAGTCGTTACTCGTTCCCTCGCCTCTTATCGCTGCTATAGGCAATACAAGGTCGCCTATCTTGTTCTTGTCGCGAAGACCACCACACTTGCCAAGAAACAATACTGCCTTCGGTTCTATGGCGCTGAGCATGTCCATTATCAAGGCTGCATTAGGTGAACCCATACCGAAATTGATGATGGTGATATTGTTTGCTGTGGCACTGAGCATATTGGCATCTCTGCCAAGCACTTCAACGTCATACATTTGTGCAAATAGCTCAACGTAGTTGTTGAAATTGGTGAGAAGGATGTATTCACCAAAGTCTTCAAGGGCGCGATGGGTGTATCTGGGCAGCCAGTTTTTTACAATATCTTCTTTTGTACGTTCCATAGTTGTGATAGATTAGTGTTTCTTGTGTGGTAACTCGCGGTGACAAATTAGATACCATGGTGCTTTGTAAACTGCAAAGATAGTTAATTTATTTGAAACATACAAGTAAAATCTTTCTTTCATTATTTTTTTATCAAGATACATCGCCGCACGTACTTTATTGACATGTGGCGATGTATCAGAGCGATGATTGCAGACGAGTTTCTACTCTGTTTTTTCAGGAACTCGTGTGATGATGGTTTTCGTTCCTTTGAAAGCGGTTTTGTGTACCTCTGTCTTCTCAGGCAGGAATGTTTTTTTGAGTAGTGTACAATTCTCAAATGCCAGTTCACCTACATCTTCCACTTTGGTGTGAAAGTTAACTTCGCTCAGTGCGCGGCAACCGGAGAATGTCTGTTTTTCTATATGTTTTGTTTTGAGTGGAATGTTCATCTTCTCAAGCGAAGCACATCCCATGAACGCGCCTTGTTCGATAACTTCAATGTTATCGTTCAGTGCAGCATAGCGTAGGCTTAAGCAGCCGGCAAAGGCATACTGGCCTATGCGAAACAGATAGTCGGGGATATGTATAGCCTCAAGGTGGACACAGTTGCGAAAAGCAAATTCGCTGATGTCATATACGTTATCGGAACAGGTTACTTTGGTTAGTGCGGAGCAACCGTCAAACAGGTGTGCTGCAATCTGCATCACACTGTCCGGGAGAACGGCGGTCCTAAGGTCGTAGCAACCGCAGAACGTGCCGGAACCGATGTATTTCACTGTTTGTGGCAAGTCTTTTACCTCGCGAAGTGTAACGCAGCCGTAGAACACACCTTTGCCAATCCTTGTCAGTCCGGCAGGCCACGACACTTTCTGCAAAGCCTGGCACTGATAGAACAGCCCGTTGGGCAGGGTAGTGATATGGTCTGGTAACCGTATCTCGCTTAGGGTAACGCAACCGGAGAAGGACTGTACGCCTAACTCCTTGACGCTCGCCGGCAAACGCAGCTCTTTTAGGGCTGAACAGTCTGCAAAAGCTTTGTCGCCAATTCGTTCTATGTCAGCGGGAATATCTACATATTCCAAATGCCCGCATCCGGCAAAAGTCTCGTTACCTATCTCCTTGTATCGTGGTGACAGAACGATATGTTGCAGTGCTGTGTTTTCTGCGAAGGCGGCATCGGCCATCACGCGCGACTCCGGTCGCACCACATATACGGGTTTGATACTTTTGTCAGAGGCTATAACGCAGGTGTCAATGTAAAGCACGCCTTTTTTCCAATTACCTTCGTTCTCCCATGCTCCTGTGTTGAGAAAGGCGTCTTTGCCGATACGACGTATGCCGGAGCCAAGCTTGAACTTGCGTATTGATTTGCATCCTCTGAAAGTCTCAGGAGCTATCTCTGTGATTGTGTTGGGCAGGAAAAGCTGCTTTAGTTCCTTGCAGTCAATAAACGCTCCTACTGCTATTGCATTGGTGCGCTCGGGAACAATGTATTTTGAGCGGATAGAATCGGGATCAACGGAGATAAGGATAGAGTCAATATATAACGTGCCGTGTTCCCAGTTCTCTTCTTTGTTTGTGTAGAACGCTGTTCCTTCAAACGCGCTCCGATATACTGTTCTTATGGTGCTTGGCAGACTAACGCTTGTCAGTTCTTTGCAACCTTTGAACGCTTTGTCGCTTATCCCGACAACCGTATATATGTCTTCTCCTGCCTCTATCTGTTCGGGGATGCTGATGTCTCCTTGTACTTTCTGACCGGCATCGACATAGGCGGTCATCGTCTGTTCGTCAAGGATGTAGCTCAGACCATCCCAATTTGCGCGTTGTAAAGACGGTTTATTGGCGGCATGAACACTCATAGCCGCACCAAGTAGTGCGGCTATGAAGAGTAGGTGAATATTTGTTGTTTTTAACATAAGTTTGCTGTTATCTTTTTATTCTCACTCTCTCAGTTTGTATCAATGTATATATATTCTCATCCTTATTCTCTCTCGTGTTTATACTCAAAGAAAATCCAGAAGAGAATAGCCACTACCAGCGCATATCCCGCGAAACCGTACCACGCTGTTTGCCAGCCGTGCCAAATAGCCTCAGGACCGGCGGCAATAGTCTCGGCATTGTTCACAAACCTGTTGATTACGGCTTGTGCAGAGAGGGTGCCAATGGTGGCGCCGAGGCCGTTGGTCATCATCATAAACAAGCCTTGGGCTGATGAGCGGATGGCAGGGTCGGTCTCTTGGTCAACGTATAGCGAACCGCTGATGTTGAAGAAGTCGAAAGCAAAGCCATATACGATGCAACTGAGGACGAACATCCACACTCCGCTGCCGGGGTCTCCGGCGCCGAACAAGCCGAAACGAAGTACCCAAGCGAACATCGCCATCAACATTACGTTCTTGATGCCGAACTTCTTGAGGAAGAACGGGATAAGCAGAATACACAGGGTTTCTGAAATCTGAGATATGCTGATTAGAATGTTGGCGTGCTGTACGCAGAAGGTGTCTGCATATTGTTCTAACTCACCGAAACTGGTGAGAAACGGATTGGCAAAACCATTGGTTATTTGCAGTGATACGCCCAGTAGCATCGAGAAGATGAAGAATATCGCCATCTTCTTCTGCTTGAATAGAGAGAACGCCTGCAGACCCAACGCCTCAACGATTGACTTGGTTTCAACGTTCTTTTTTGTTTCACACTCGGGCAGGGTGAGCGAGTAGGCTGCAAGAGCGATACTCAAGCAACCGCTCACGATAAACTGCCATGCCGTGGGTTGGAATCCTAATAGGTCAACAGCCCACATCGTTGCAATGAAGCCGACGGTGCCGAATACACGTATTGGCGGAAAGTCCTTCACTGTATCCATGCCTGCTTTTCCAAGACAAGTATAGGCAACCGAGTTGGCAAGAGCAATAGTTGGCATGAAGAACGCAACGGAGAGGGTGTAGAGGCTGAAGAGTATCCCGAATTGTATATCCGCTCCCATGCTGATTCCATATACGCCGGCTCCAATCATGAACGCACCTGCCAACGCATGGCACAACGATAGGAGTTTCTGGGCAGGTATCCATCGGTCAGCTACTATACCCATCAAGGCCGGCATGAATAGTGATACTATACCTTGAATAGAGTAGAATATACCGATGTGGCCGGCCAAGCCGTGTTTGGCAAGGTAAGTGCCCATACATGTGAGATACGCTCCCCAAACGGCATATTCGAGGAAGTTCATCACAATTAGGCGGAATTTCATGTTTTTCATATTGCTCTTGTGCTTTTAGGTTGTTTTTCTGTTATTGGTTAGGCGGAAGGATATATTCCTATTTAATCATATCAGCTCCGAAATACGGTTGTAGTGCCGCAGGGATACGTATGCCCTCTTCTGTCTGGTTGTTTTCAAGCAGTGCTGCTACTATACGTGGCAATGCTAAAGCCGAGCCGTTGAGGGTATGGCATAATGTTACTTTCTTATCCTCTGCCCTGCGATAGCGGCACTTCAGACGATTGGCTTGGTAGGTGTCGAAATTAGAAGTGGAGCTTACTTCAAGCCAGCGGTGCTGAGCTTCTGAATATACCTCAAAATCATAGCAGAGTGCTGCGGTAAAGGACATGTCACCACCGCTAAGACGAAGGATACGATAAGGTAGCTCCAGTTTCTTGAGAAGTCCCTCCACGTGCTCCAACATCTCCTTATGACTTGCGTCGGAGTGTTCGGGAGTGTCAATACGCACTATCTCAATCTTAGAGAACTCGTGCAGGCGATTCAGTCCGCGCACATCTTTGCCGTATGAACCGGCCTCACGACGGAAACACTCCGTATAGGCGCAGTTTTTGATTGGCAGTTCTTTCTCTTCGATGATAACGTCGCGATAGAGATTAGTGACCGGCACCTCGGCTGTTGGAATGAGGTATAGGTCGTCCACTTCGCAATGATACATCTGACCCTCCTTGTCGGGCAGTTGTCCGGTGCCGTACCCTGAAGCTGCGTTCACAACTGTTGGGG
This sequence comes from Paludibacteraceae bacterium, assembly GCA_017450435.1. GTDB lineage: Bacteria > Bacteroidota > Bacteroidia > Bacteroidales > Paludibacteraceae > Colicola. The sequence continues at coordinate 68,487 of JAFSTO010000049.1, read as the reverse complement.
GCATAATCTCTGTATAACCGGCTTTGTTTGCTTCGGCAAGGAAGAAGTTAATCAGTGCTCTCTGAAGACGGGCACCCTGACCTATATATACGGGAAAACCGGCACCGCTGATCTTTACGCCAAGGTCAAAATCAATAAGATTGTATTTCTTTGCAAGCTCCCAGTGCGGCAGTTTCTCGCTTTGAGCAATTCGCTCGGCAGCAATCTTTTCATCGGTCTCACCATCCCAGTCACGCAGTGCCACGGCTCCGTCTTTTTTAATGGCGTCTATCATCGGCTGATTGGGCCAGTTGCCTATTGTCACTGCAAGGTTGTCTTCTGCGGAAGCACCTTCAGGTACAATGTCGTACGGTACGTTAGGTATGGTGAGAAGTAAACGTGTCTGCTCTTGCTCTGCTGCTGCTTGTTCTTCTTCCAAACTTTTTATTTGTTCTTTCAGTGATGCTGTCTGTGTCTTGGCTTCGTTTGCCTCTTCCTGTTTGCCTTGAGCAAAGAGTTTGCCTATCTCTTTCGACAACTTGTTCATCTCGGCTGCTGCAGCGTCTTTTTTCTGTTGTGCCGACTTGCGCAGAGCGTCCTGCTCCAGTACTTTCTCTATCGCCTCTTCTGCACCGGCGAAGTGTTTCTTATTCAGACCGGCAACAATCTTTGCCTTGTCATCATAGATTTGTTTTAGTGTTAACATTGTTGTATTTTGTGTATTGTTTTTTTACTTATTGGGGCTCTTTTCAGCAAATGTGCGCTTTGCTGTTTTTTTTGAAGTTCCGCTAAATCAAACAAGGCTCTCCCGTGCGTTAGCAACAGGAGAGCCTTATGTTGTCCGGTGACGTTTCCATTTTTATGCCTCTGCTGCTGCGAGTGGCTTAACGGAGACGTATGAGCGGTCATTGCGTTTCCTTGTGAAGGTCACGATGCCGTCCACCAGTGCGTAAAGAGTATGGTCACTACCCATACCGATGTTCTCACCGGGGAAATGCTGAGTACCACGCTGGCGAACGATGATGTTGCCGGCTTTGGCGAATTGTCCGCCCCAAATTTTTACACCAAGACGTTTGCTTTCTGATTCACGGCCGTTCTTCGAACTACCGACACCTTTCTTATGTGCCATAATCTCAGTCCTTTCTTTTTAAGCGTTAACAATTTCTTTTACCTCTACTTGGGTGAAGTTCTGGCGATGGCCGTTCAGCTTCTTGTAGCCTTTGCGACGTTTCTTGTGGAACACAAGTACTTTCTTGCCGCGAACACTATTGTCCAATACTTCAACCACTACCTTTGCGCCCTCTACTACAGGTGCGCCAACGGTGATTGCACCTTCGTTCTCAATTAAGAGAACCTTGTCAAACTCCACTTTCTGACCAACCTCAGCAGTCTCCATACGGTGGATGAACAGCTTCTGACCCGCTTCTGCGCGGAACTGCTGTCCTTGCATCTCTACGATTGCGTACATTTATTCTAAAATGTTTATTGAGTTAATCGGGTAGGCGAACAGGCTCATCCTGATACTTACTCTTGCCTACTTGCGAAATCGACTGCAAAATTACTGCTTTTTTTTCATATACACAAATCTTTATAGCATTTTTTATAATTTTTTATTTTGGCAAACTAAATGCGGTGAATTATTAGAAGTAGTCTGTATTGTTATCTCTGATTACGACTACCTGTTTTCTTATTACACAAGTCTGTCTGTATAAACAATCAAATCCGTACCTAAAAGACGAGGTACGGATTTGATTGAATACTTAGTATGTAGTAACTTGGTACTTTGTAACTTGTTTTTATCCAAGCATTGATAGCAATATACCCGCTGCAACGGCTGAGCCGATAACACCTGCTACGTTCGGTCCCATTGCGTGCATGAGAAGGAAGTTGCCCGGGTTCTCCTCTTGACCTACCTGTTGGCTGACGCGTGCTGCCATAGGCACTGCACTCACGCCGGCTGAACCGATAAGAGGATTCATCTTCTCTTTGGTGAACAGATTCATTACTTTGACGAGCAGCACACCGCCTGCACTGCCACACCCAAAGGCTACAATACCCATTGCAAGTATCATGATAGTCTTTAAGTTGAGGAACGAAGCACCGGTGGCTGTCGCGCCTACCGACAAACCGAGGAAGATAACAACAATGTTCATCAACTCGTTTTGTGCAGTCTTGCTCAAGCGGTCAACAACGCCGCACTCTTTCATTAGGTTGCCAAGCATCAAACATCCGATAAGAGGTGCTGCATCGGGCAGGATAAGTGCTACTACGGTGGTAACCATAATCGGGAAGACAATCTTTTCGGTCTTGCTTACCGAGCGCAGTTGTTTCATCTTGATTGCACGCTCCTTCTTTGTAGTCAGCGCGCGCATGATGGGCGGCTGGATTACGGGAACCAATGCCATATATGAATATGCTGCGATAGCGATAGGTCCGAGTAGTTCCGGCGCTAATCGTGAGGTAAGGAAGATACTGGTAGGGCCGTCCGCTCCGCCGATGATGCCTATTGAACCGGCTTGAGCCTCGCTGAAACCGAGTGCGTTGGCACACAGAAATGTAAGGAAAATGCCTATCTGTGCAGCTGCACCAAGCAACAGACTCTTGGGATTAGCAATCAGCGGACCAAAGTCGGTCATCGCACCTACACCTATGAATATAAGGCACGGATAAACACCGGCTTTGACGCCTATGTATAGTACGTCAAGCAGACCACCTTCTTTCAAGATGGCACCGTAGCTGTGATATGCGGGACTCTGCGGATCAAGAAAGGCGGACCAAAGCTCGCTGTGGAACATTCCTGCACCGGGCAGGTTGGTGAGCAACATGCCGAAGGCTATCGGAAGGAGCAGCAAGGGCTCGTATTGTTTCTTAATCGCTAAATAGAGTAGGAAGAACGAGATAAGGAGCATGACGAGTTGCTGCCAACCGGTGCCGAGAAAGTCGGCGCCCATCTGCATGAAACCCATTGTCTGGAAGAACTCCAATACCTCTTGCCAAATATTAGTTTCCATTTTTTTCCAATGACTAAATCAAAAACTCTTTACAGAGCGTTATCCTAATACTATCAGTAGGTCGTCCTGCATCACGTTCTGACCTGCGCTGACGCAAATCTGTTTTACAGTACCATCCTGTTCTGCCATGATAGCGTTCTCCATCTTCATTGACTCGAGGCTGAGCAGTGTGTCGCCTTTCTTTACGGTTTGTCCCTCTGTTACTAAAACTTTGATGACGGAACCGGGTAGCGGAGACGTTACCTTAAAACCTGCAGCAGGTGCTGCGGCGGGTTTGGGTGCGTCGGCCTTAGGTGCTGCTTTGGGTGCGGCCGGCGCTGCTGCAGGAGCTGCTGACGGGGCGGCAGGAGCTGATGCAGCGGTCTCAATCTCAAGAAGACGGTCTTCCTGCATGACGTTCTTGCCGGGCTCAATATACACGGCTTTGACGGTACCGCTTACCTCTGACTTGACGGAATTCTCCATCTTCATCGACTCCATGGTCAGAAGTTCGTCACCTACGTTAACTTTGTCGCCGACTTTGACGTTAACTTTTACTATAGAACCGGGCAGAGGTGACTTGACAACCTGTATGCCGGCTGCACCGCTCTGAGTGCCGGTCTGGGCGGAACTTACTACATGATGTACGCTTGGACGTGCAACAGGTGATGAGCTTTCTTCTCTTTCAATCTCTACTCTGAAAATAGTGCCGTTAACGGTCACCTCTGCGAGATTGTTGCCTATCTCATTGACGGCTGTACTGTATTTATGACCGTCAATTACAAACTTAAATTCTTTCATTGTTTTAATCGCGATGTAAATTGTTCATACCATAGAGTTTGCTATTCCAAGGAGAGTAGCGTCGCTCCACTTTCTTGATTGTCACCTGTGTCGGTTCCTCGTCGTGAACACCATTGTAGTACAGGTGAAGGGCCATGGCAATAGCTGCCGTAGCTTGACCGGTCAGAGAAATCTTCTCTGATGTCTCTTTGCGTTGTGTACCTACCGATTTATGCACGTCTTGCGGGTTCTCAACCTTAACGCGCGGGTGCATGATAAGTCCGAAAAGCTTCAGTACATAGATAAGTACCACTAACAATAAAAAGACCAAGCCGAAACCCAGCAGAGTCACCATCCATACGTGACTCCAGTTTGTTGCTAAGAGTATCATTACAATGGTATATTAGAGTGTTTCTTAAGTGGATTGGTGAGACGTTTGGTTTGTAGCATCTCGAATGCGCGAATGATGCGGGCACGGGTGTTGCGCGGCTCAATCACATCGTCAATATATCCGCGGTTTGCTGCCTGATACGGGGAAGCGAACTTGTCCTTGTATTCTGCCTCTTTCTCAGCAATGAACTTCTTCTTCTCCTCAGGGTCTTCAATCGCTTTGATAGCTTTTGCCTGTAGCACACCTACGGCACCGCTTGCTCCCATAACTGCAATCTCGGCATTAGGCCATGCATAGCACATGTCACCACGTAGCTGCTTGCACGACATAACGATATGACTGCCGCCGTAGCTCTTGCGAACGGTAATGGTTACCTTGGGCACGGTGGCTTCGCCGTATGCGAACATCAGTTTTGCACCGTGGTCAATGATTCCGGCATACTCCTGACCCGTACCGCAGAGGAAACCGGGGACGTCAACCAGCGTCAGAATCTGAATATTGAATGCGTCGCAGAAACGTACGAAACGAGCGGCCTTGCGGCTGGCGTCGCAGTCAAGCACACCGGCAAGCCAGTTTGGCTGATTGGCTATGATACCTGTTGAACGACCGTTGAAACGGGCAAAGCCGCAAATGATATTCTTGGCATAGTCCTTCTGTACCTCCATGAAATCACCATCATCAACTATTGTGTAGATGATATCTTTCATGTTGTATGGTTTGTTCGGGTCGTCAGGAACAATCTCGTTCAGGCTGTCCTCTATACGTGCAGGATCGTCCTTGCACTCGAACACAGGAGCTTCCTCCATGTTGTTTTGCGGAATGAACGAGATGAGGCGGCGAATCTCAGCCATTGCCTCGTCCTCTGTGGCAGCTACGAAATGCGTTACACCTGACTTGGTTGCGTGTACCTTTGCACCACCGAGTTGCTCTACCGTAACGTCTTCTCCCGTCACGCTTTTTACTACTTTCGGACCGGTAATGAACATATACGAGTTTTGCTCGGTCATCATTATAAAGTCGGTTAGAGCCGGTGAATAAACGGCGCCACCGGCACACGGACCGAAGATAACGCTTATCTGCGGCACTACACCGGAAGCGAGGATGTTACGCTCAAAAATCTCAGCGTAACCTGCCAAGGCACATGCGCCTTCCTGAATACGTGCGCCGCCTGAGTCGTTCAATCCGATGATAGGAGCGCCAAGCTTCATCGCCATATCCATTACGTGGCAAATCTTCTGAGCCATCGTTTCCGACAATGAACCGCCAATGACTGTTGCGTCTTGTGCGAAGACAAACACAAGGCGACCGTCAATAGTACCTGAACCGCAGGCTACACCGTCACCAAGGAATACTTTTTTCTCCATGCCGAAGTCGGTACAACGATGGGTGAGGAACATGTCCACTTCCTCAAAGCTGCCCTCGTCAAGGAGCATATTGATACGCTCGCGGGCTGTATAACTGCCTTTGGCATGATGTTTCTCTACAGCTGCTTCACCGCCACCGGCGTTTGCCTTGGCGCGGGAATCAATGAGTTTCTGTAATTTCTGAGAATCCATAATCTGGAAATATCTAAATGGTTAATTGTCTGCATTGGTGGACAATTGGCTGTCGCCCAAGTAGCAGACAAGTGGTTAATGAACTAATGGTATATTATTATTTCGGTTGCTCGCAAATCTCTGTCAGCACTCCGCAAGTTGACTTCGGGTGCAGGAAAGCAATCATCAGATTCTCGGCACCTTTACGCGGAGCTTTGTCGATGAGTTGCAGACCGGCTGCCTCGCACTCTTTCAGAGCTTCTGCTACGTTTTCAACGTTGAATGCTACGTGGTGTACACCGCCGCGACCATTGTTTTTCTCAATGAACTTGGCGATTGTTGACTCAGGGCTTGTCGGCTCAAGAAGCTCTATCTTGGTCTGACCGACCTTGAAGAAAGCGGTTTTTACTTTCTGGTCCTCTACTACCTCAATGGAGTAGCATTTCTGACCGGTGAGAAACTCAAAAAAAGGTATCGTTGCCTCCAGTGAGGTCACAGCGATACCAAGATGCTCAATGTGAGTAGGATTCATAGTTTTATTGTTTTTTGTTAATTGGTTATTTGCTTTGTGATGTTTGTTGTTGAAGCAAGCCTTCCCCTCTTTTATGCCATTATCGCAGTAATTATGTTCGGTGGCATTGCTCCAAGTTTATTCGGAATATTTGTGCCGCATGTGTCTTGTATGTCGTTACTTTGCCTACAAAGTATTCCATTTTGCAAAGTTACTGCTTTTTTTTTGTATAACAAAAGAAAATCGTAAAAAAAACAATGGCGATGCAATAAGTGTCGAATTTGTTGAAATATTGTGGTTTTACTATTGTAAATCTCACTAAAAAGCAGTAATTTTGCAGTGCGTTATAGTGTATGCAGCAACCTCTTGCATATATGCCCAAGTGGGTTAGCAACCGCGCCATTATGATTTATTTTGCGGCGTTGGCTGTTGTTACTCTATGGTTTATGAGTTATGCCATGGAGTGGTATTTTTATGTGTTTGGCGTTGTTGAGGTCGTCGGCTTTTTTTACGTATCTAACAGGCTGACTCGGTCGTGGGCAAGGCTTACTACCAAAACTTTTGAGAAGAGACTCTTTTGGACAGCATTTGGTATAAGAGCTGTGTGGGTGTTGTTCTCCTATTGGTTCTATTTCGTCATGACAGGCGAGCACTTCGAGTTCTCTGCCGGTGACGTTTTGTTCTACGATGATATGGGTAGAGTTCTTTCGGAAAATTTTAGGGAAGGTAATTTTGCGGTGTATGATATTTGTAATAAATATACCAGTGGCAAAATAGCTTTCTCTGATATGGGCTATCCGGCTTATCTCGGCTTTGTGTATTGGCTTACAGGTGACAGTCTGCTCGTTGTGCGGTTTATAAAGGCGTTCTTAAGTGCGGTTACTGCCCTTATTATGTCGCGACTTGCCACTCGCAATTTCGGCGAAGGGGTGGGGCGCATGACGGGTATCTTCTGTATGCTAATGCCAAATCTGATTCTCTATTGCGGTCTGCACCTTAAGGAGACGGAGATGTGTTTCCTTGCTGTCGTGGCTATCGAACAGGCTGACCAGGTTATGCGTCTCAAGAAGTTCAATGTGTGGAAGATGGTGCCGATGGCTATCTGTATGCTCACCTTGTTCACTTTCCGAACCGTCTTGGGCGCTGTAACAATTTTGGCATTGCTCACGGCATTGACTATCACAACGGATAGGGTGGTCGATTGGGGCAAACGTATCATTATGATTCTAATTGCTGGATTGCTTCTCTTGTCAATGGTAGGCGGACGTTTGGAGAGTGAGGTTCGTGAACTGACAACCCATAATGTGGTGGAAGAGCAGCAGAAGGCAATGCAGTGGCGCTCCACACGTTCCAGCTCAGCCGGTGCTAATCGCTTCGCTAAGTACGCAGGAGCAATAGTGTTCGCCCCGATGATATTCACACTTCCGTTCCCTTCTGCAACAAATCTCCCGAATCAGGAGAACCAGCGTCTTATTCATGGCGGAAACTTTGTGAAGAACATAATGTCCGGATTCGTTATCTATAGTCTGTTTACTCTGATTTTCTCCGGCGAGTGGCGTAAATATGTCCTGACCGGTGCTTACTATGGCGGGTATCTTGTCGTGTTGGCATTTAGTAACTTCGCGCAAGCTGAGCGTTTCCACATGCCTATTGTTTGTTTTATGCTGATGTTCTCAGCTTACGGAATGTACGAGGTGATTAAGCACCCACGCGAAAAGAGATTATACAACTACTGGACCTTGTTGATGTTCTTGGCTTTTGTCGGGTGGAACTGGTTCAAGTTGCGTGGACGCGGACTATAGAAATACTCTGCCTTTAGCTGCTTTATTCATGATTATGCGAGTACTTATCGTAGCGTCATATAACAAAAAACGTTTCGCTCCGTTCATACAGGAGCAGGCGGCGGCTTTGCAGAGAGAAGGCTGTGAGATAGACTGGTTCGGGGTAACAGGAAAGGGCATTTCCGGATATATTTCCGCCTTCCCTGCTCTGATGCGAAAAATAGCCGAGTATAAGCCTGATGTTATTCATGCTCACTACGGTTTGAGCGGATTGTTGGCTAACCTGCAAAGAAGGACACCGGTGGTGACAACATATCATGGGTCGGATATCAACAACAAGATACCAAGGACGTTTTCTAAACTATCGATGATGCTTTCTCAATGGAATATCTTCGTGTCTGCAGCAACGATGAAAATAGCACATCCGCATCGTTGTTTTTCCTTGTTGCCGTGTGGAGTGGATTTGAATGATTTACAACTGACAGACAAACAACAAGCTCGTGAGCAGATGTGTCTGTCGCCCGATGCGAAGTACATCCTTTTTGCGGGTGCCTTTGATAATCAGGTCAAGAACGCGCCGTTAGCCAAGGTTGCCGTAGCTGAACTAACCCACAACGATGCTTATGCGTTATCAGAAAACACTAATGTGCATCTCATTGAACTCAAGGGCTACAATCGCGATGAGGTAACGCTGCTTATGTGCGCTGCAGACGCTTTGCTACTCACATCCAAGACTGAAGGCTCGCCACAGGTGGTAAAGGAAGCTATGGCGTGCGGATGCCCGGTAGTGAGTGTGGATGTGGGAGATGTGAAGGAAAGGACAGAGGGAATAAAAGGTTGTTTTGTTGCCCACTCGCGCCAACCGCAGGATTTGGCTCTACTACTTGGTCAGGCATTGGCGTTTAACGGAAAGACCGACGGTAGAAGCAGAATCATATCAGGAGGTCTGGATAACAAGCATGTGGCACACTGCGTTCGGGAAATATATAACAAGATTGTAAAGTGATAACTGAGAAGAGAATACGCCGGTGGTGACGGGAATGAACGTTTATACAACATACAGGGATATTGACAACGAACAGTGGCAACAACTTGTTGACTCTTCCTCGGTTGCTTCGTGGTTTCAGACGCCGGAGGCGTATGACTTTTATGCGTCTGTTCCTTCACAGATGACGCCATTTGCCTTTGCAGTCTCTCGTGGTGAGAACTTAAAAGGAGTTGTGGTCGGTTACGTCACACAGGAGAGGAACTTCTTGAAGCAGTATTTTACGCGACGGGCAATCATCGTTGGGGGGCCGTTGTTGGCAGAGGATATAACTGATGACGAGTTGAAGGCAATGCTTGGAGCTGTAGTTTCGTTTACGTTGAGGAAAGCTATTTATACCGAGACGCGCAATTTCTGCGATTATAGCCGCTGGCGCACAGTCTTCGAGCAATGCGGATTTGCATATAAGCCACATTTTGATATGCATATCACATGCTCAGACCGAAGCATGATGGAGAGCCGTGTCAATGATAGTAAGATGAGGCGGATACGCCGAGCAATAGACGAGGGAGTGGAAATAGTAGAAGCTACTTCGGAGACAGAGGTTGTTGAGTTTTATCAGCTGTTGTGCAGGTTGTACAAAGAAAAAATTCATAAACCGTTGTTTGACTTGATTTTTTTTACTACCTTTGTAGCCGATAAAAAAGGAGTTCTGCTGTTGGCACGACATGGGGGGACGATTATCGGCGGAATGTTATGCCCTTTTTTGACAGGTAAAACGCTCTATGAATGGTACGTTGTCGGTCCGCCTATTGTCACGTGGGCTGCTATGGATTATGCTAACCGACATAATCTTCCGCTCTTCGACCTTATGGGCGCCGGCGAACCCGGCAAACATTACGGCGTACGTGATTTCAAGTTGCAGTTCGGGGGCGAACTGAAGGAATTTGGCCGATTCCTGCGTGTGAATAACCGCCTCCTTTATTCGCTCGGCTCATTAGGGTTAAGGTTGCTGTAATGTACCAAGTGAACAAGTACTGACCTTGTTTCGCCCAAGGGTAGAGACGGTAATTGGGGCGGTTAAAAGGCGCGGTGCTTACCGTCTCTCAAAAGTACGAAGGGCAAATGTACGATGTACGAAGGTTTTAAGTACAAAGGAACAAGGTACGTGGGGTGTCAGACGGTAATTGATAACGGGGAGAAACAATGTGAAAAAAATAGCAGAAAAACTTGTATAATCCAAATTACTATTCTAATTTTGCAACCGCTATTGAATTAACAGCTGTTGCAAAACTATAAATTGTTAAGGAAATGAGTGACTAAACCTTGAAGCAATATTAAAATTTAGTTTAGTGATGATACGTAAAATTTATACCAGAATCCGAAATAAACTCATTTATAAGATTGGTGTGCACTTTCCGTTCTCCAAGGTACGTGCAAGAAGTTTACGTGCCATGAGATATGACGTGGTGAAGAATGTGTATATTTCTGATGATTTGATGATTACGCAAAACTATGTCTCTACAAGCTCGGAACGTGGGGCGTAAAGATATTGAAAAGAAGAAGATAAAAATTAATTTAATAGTTATGGAAGAGTTTATTAAAAATTTTGCTGCACAGTGGGATGAAACGGATTTAGATGAGTTCACCCCCGAGTGCGAGTTTCATGAATTAGAGGAGTGGAGTAGTCTGACCGGACTGGCCATTCTCAACATGATTGCTAAAAAATATGGTGTCAAAGTTGCTCCGGCGGAACTCAAAGCTGCTGTGACAATCAAAGACGTTTATGATTTGGTACAAAGTAAGTTATAATGGCTAAGACAATCTTAGTAACAGGTGCATCATCGGGCATTGGGCGCGCTATAGCTATTGCTTGTGCAAAAAAAGGACTACAAGTTGTTCTGACAGGTCGCAACATTGAGCGTCTCGAAGATACCCGTGCTTTGATGGAGAGGGATGAGCACATCATTATTCCAGCTGATTTAACGGATAATGCGCAGCGGCAATCGTTAGTGGATGCATTACCTCCATTAGACGGGGTTGTGCATTGTGCCGGTATCGGCAGCCGTGTGTTAGGCAAGATGCTGGAGCTTGAAGATGTGCGTCATGTGATGAACGTAAATTTCGAAGCTCCGGTGTTGCTACAGGCAGAGTTGCTGCGAGAGAAGAAAATCGCCAAAGAAGCATCTATCGTCTTTATTGCTTCCGCTGCTGCTACCATGCCGAGTGTTGGGAACGGAATCTACAGTGCATCCAAGGCTGCGATGATTGCGTATGCTAAGTGTCTGGCTCTGGAACTGGCATCAAGGAAGATTCGCGTGAACTGCATCAGTCCTACAATGGTATGGACGGATCTGGCATTGGTTGGTGCTTCGGAAGATCAATTGCATGAAGCAGAAAAAGCTTACCCGATGAAACGATATGGTCAACCGGAAGATATAGCACCGATGGTGGTGTATCTACTTTCGGATGAGGCTGCATGGGTGACCGGTAGTAATTTTGAATTAACGGGAGGAGCACAAACATTGTAATAGATGAAAGTATTTTTTTCCAACGATGTAGAGCATACCAGCGTAAGTGGCGCAGTATGGAAACGAATTGCGAAGCAGGTTGACGAGGATGGCCTGCCTCGTTTGTTGGAACTGTATGATAAATACGAGGTAAGATCTACTTTCTTTGTGTTGGGGCAACTAGCAGAATTGAAGCCTAATATCGTCAAACAGATTGTGGCTCATGGTCAAGAAGTGGGTTCGCATGGCTATCAGCATGATTATCGTAGCGCATTCGATATGATGACATTAGAGGAACAGATTGCCGAATTACGTCATTCGAAGGATTTGTTAGAACAGATAGGAGGTCAGGAAGTGGTTTCGTTCCGTGCTCCTGCCCTACGAGTTAATAGTGATACTCCGATGGCATTGCGTGAGGCCGGATTTAAGTTTGACAGCAGTGTGGCACCGCAACGTATGGATGCTTTTATGTCATTGGGTGCTAATAAAAAGCAATGGCTGAAAGCACCGCGAGCTATTTACGAAACGGCCATTGATAATCTGGCCCGAAAAGGTAAATCAGGAATTGTAGAAGTACCGGTGTCGTCATATGGTGTCCCGTATATTGGTACTGTTATGCGTATTGCGCCGTACTCCTTATTACCTATGACAAGGAGATTATTATACTGGGAGAGCCAACAAAAAGATACCCCTATAACTTTCCTTTATCATCCTAGTGAAGCGGTGCAGGAAATAGAAGAAGAGTATACTCCGCAACATAGAGCACAGTCTAAATTAGGATATTTGTTGTCAGATGTGTTGAGAGCAAAGGTTAAATTACGAAATTTGGATCATAGAGCCTTAACTTTGTTGGAGAAGGAACTGAAATTTTGGAGCGAACGAGGAGGAGAATTTTGTATGATTAAAGATAATAAAATTATTCAATCATGATGAATTCTGAACAATATCCGGAGATCCTTTCTGCACAAAATGTGCCATATTACGAAGAAACGCAGAAACGGACATTTGTGCAAAAGATGCAAAAGATACGTAATACAATTTATATGCTGATGGCATATGCATGTCCGAATAATAAACTGCGGCAATGGATGCATCGTCGACGTGGAGTACATATTGGCAAGAATGTCTATTTAGGAATGTTCTGTTTTTTGGACAATCTCCATCCTGAGTATATCTATATTGAGGATAATGCGAGTGTGAATGCCGGAACGATGATCCTAACGCATTTTAACCCAATGAAGCGATATGCTCCTATCTTCCAAGCGCAGATGGCACCGGTGTTGATTAAAGAGGGAGCGATTGTTGCAGTCAGGTGTACTATCATGCCGGGAGTATCCATAGGAAAGAACGCGGTAGTAAGCGCAGGAAGCGTAGTGGAGAAATCTGTACCTGACTATACGATGGTAAAAGGCGTTCCTGCAAAGAAAGTACTGGAATATAGAGAGTTAATGAACTAAAATGCATAGAGGAAATGAAGGAATACACAATAAGAGAAGCGATCTCGATTCCATATTTCGACCATGATGATTCGAGTCTAAGAAAGACCATACAAAATTCCAGTTCCCGCAGAAAGATGAGTCCAATGCGTTTTGCATTGCGGAAGATTCGGAATATTATCTTAAGCAGATGGTCATATAGATGTCCGTTGAATAAATTCAGGGTGCGTTGGAATAGAAGACGTGGGGTCACAATTGGAGAGAATGTGTACATTGGACTTCATTGCACGATAGACAATGCATATCCGGAATATGTATATATTGAGGATAATGTGTCTTTGGCGGGTAATGTAACTATTTTAGCGCATAGTAACCCGTATGGACATTTTAAAAATGTAGTTGAATCCGGAGTGTCTCCAGTGGTGATTAAGGAAGGAGCATGGGTTGCAGATGGGGCTATTATATTACGTGGTGTGACGATAGGTAAGAACGCCATTGTTTCTGCCGGTACGGTTGTGGATAAGGATATTCCTGATTGTGCTTTAGCCAAAGGAAACCCAATGAAGATAGCTGCGGATTTTAGTGCTTTGATATGAAGTAAATTATAATGAATATTTGTAATGAAAGCATTTATTAAAGATATAGCTTATTACTTGCCGGAGCAAGTATTAACAAATGAACAGATAGCCGCAGAGTTTCCAGAATGGTCGGCTGAAAAAGTAGCAAACAAAGTAGGAATCACGGAACGCCATATATCTGCTCCAAATGAGACTGCCACGGATATGGCCTTTCAAGCTGCTGAACGTCTCTTTGCACAAGGAATAAACAGAAAAACCATAGATTTTGTGTTACTATGCACGCAGAGTGGCGATTATTTTCTGCCATCATCTGCTTGTTTGTTACAAGATCGTTTAGGGCTCAGTACGCATTGTGGAGCGTTGGATTTTAATCTTGGTTGTTCCGGATATGAGTACGGATTAGCAATTGCCAAAGGGCTGATTCTTTCTGGTACTGCGAAAAATATACTATTACTTACGGCTGAAACCTATACGAAATATATTCATCCGAAAGATAAGGGTAATCGCACAATCTTTGGTGATGGAGCATCTGCATCACTTATATCAACAGAAGGATTTGCAGAAATCGGAGAAGTGGTTGTTGGTACAGATGGGAGTGGTGCTGATAACCTGATTGTGCGGAGCCTTGGTGCTCGTCACAAAGGTCTGCTCAATGACTTGCGGATGGACGAGGATGAAGGAATTGTCAGTGGCGATTATCTGTATATGCACGGAGGTAATGTCTTCAATTTTACTGCCGATGTGGTGCCACCGATGGTAAATGAGTTGTTGCAAAAGAGTGGAGTTGCTCAAGATGATGTGGATTTATGGATATTCCACCAAGCTAACAAATACATGATTAACTATTTGCGTAAACTACTGGATATAGACAAAGAAAAATTCTACCTATACATGGAACATGTAGGCAATACCGTCAGCTCAACGATTCCGATTGCGATGGTAGAGGCTCGCCGTGAAGGAAAACTGCATGGCAATGTACTTTTAGCAGGTTTTGGTGTTGGTTTGTCATGGGGTGGAGTAATGTTGAAGATTAAATAATTTAATTTATTGCGGAGAAATGAGAGTTGCATTGTTCTTTGGACATCCTGCACATTTCCATATGCTAAAATATGTTGCAGAGGGGTTGAAGGTGCACGGTCATGAGGTGTTCTTTGTGATTAAGAAAAAAGACATCCTAGAGACCTTGTGCCAGAATGCTGGATTTAAATACTTCAAAATTCGCGAGGGTCGAACCGGTTCTAAAATAGGACTTATAAGGTCTGTGTTAGGAATGGAATATCATATGTGGCAGTTTCTTCGACGAAACAAGATTGATATATTAATAGGTTCAACTTTATCATTTACTGCTTCTAAAATTAATCGTATATCAGTGATTGCTATGGGAGAAGATGATGCCGATGTGGTGCCTAATTTTGCGAAATTGGTCTATCCATTTGCCTCATGTGTCTTAACACCGGATAGCTGCAACAATGGTCGATGGGATATTAAATCGACTAAATATCCCGGATTCCAGAAACTTGCATATCTGCATCCGAAACGTTTCTCTCCGGATAGAAAAATTGTGGAACAATACCAAATAGACCCCGACCGACCATATTTCATCTTCCGTTTCGCCAGTCTGAAAGCGCATCACGATGTTGGAGTACAAGGTATCACCACAGAGGTCGCTCAACATCTCATTGACATCCTTGCACCGCATGGGCGTATTCTTATCACGTCAGAGCGCGAGCTTGAACCGCAGTTCGAACAGTATCGTATGCATATCAATCCGCTTGATATACACCATCTCATGGCGTTCGCTACTTTGTATATCGGCGACTCACAGTCAATGGCTGTAGAGGCGGCAATGTTAGGCATTCCGTCATTGAGGTTCAACGACTTCGTTGGGAAAAAGAAGATTGGTGTAATGGAGGAACTGGAACACGTGTATGGACTAACGTATGGAATCTCGTCGCGTGAGCCCTACAAGCTCTATGCAAAGATAGAAGAGCTGCTCGCTATGCCAAATCTCCGCGAAGAGTGGCAGCAACGGCGTCAGCGAATGCTTGCCGATAAGATTGATGTTACGGCTTTCTTTACGTGGTTTATCGAGAATTATCCGACCTCTGTTGAGCAGGCTAAGAAAGCAAACAATGAGAAGGATACTTCGTTTTGGCAGAGGTTTAAATGAAGTACGAGGTGAACAAGTGACCAAGTACCAGGTACAACGTTCCTCCCAAGGTTTACCCACGCTTTGAGAGACGGTGTACAACACCGTCTCTACACGTTGCGGTACACGTTGTCGGTTACATCTAACATCGTACATCATTTTACGTGTACGATATTATTTTTTCTGTCAAGAGCGTGTATATCTGTCGGTCTTTCTCTGAGGTGAGCAGTTGCAGATGTTTGTTCATTGTGTTGGTGTCTCTTCTTGCTGCCGGTCCTGTCTGCGCTTCACGTGGGGTGAGACGGTGTAGTTTGTCAACGGTGTGATGCATTACCGGCAGGATAATCTCAAAGGGCAAGCCCGCGCGTTCCAGTTGTTCGCGTGCCATGTCAGCAAGACAATTGGTAAAACAGTTGGCTATGTTTCCGGCAAGGTGAACGTATCCGCGTTGCTCAGAGTCCGCCTCATATACCATTGGAGACAGACTCTGTGCAAGAACACGTATCTCACTAAGCGTGTCAGCATTGTTCGCTTCTATCAGTAGTGTGACATTGGCAAAGTCTTGCAACACTTGTCTTGAAAAACTGTTGAACGGGTATAGAATCCCCGTTCGCTCCCATGTAAAGGGAAAGACAGATAGTGGCACAGATCCGGCAGTGTGCAGGTGCATGGCATGACTCAGATGCTCACCTTTCAGCTCGTTGAGCCGTCTTACTGCTTCGGGTAGTGCGTTGTCGGTTAGGCAGTAGATATAGCAGTCGGACTCGGTTTGTATATCCTCATAGCTGTCGGTACACGGCACGGGCAAGGGGAGTGTTGCTGCAAGATGCTGTGCTGTACTGAGGTGACGAGAGAAAATCTGTTTTATTGTATGTCCTTTTTGTATTAGTGCAGGCGCCAAGGATGTGGCTACGTTGCCGGCACCGATGAGAGTGATGGTCATAGGGTAGGTCGATTTTAGATGTTCAGTGCGAAAGCTATCACTTCGTGAATGTCGTTGACGTAGTGGAAGTGAAGCCCCTTCAAGTAGCGTTCAGGAATCTCGTTAATGTCTTTTTCGTTTTCCTTGCACAGAATGATGTCGGTTATGCCGGCTCGTTTGGCGGCAAGGATTTTTTCTTTTATTCCGCCAACCGGTAGTACTTTTCCTCTGAGTGTCATCTCTCCTGTCATGGCCAGTCGAGCACGCACTTTCTTGCCGCTGAAAGCTGAAATGATGGCGGTAGTCATCGTTATGCCTGCTGATGGTCCGTCTTTGGGTATAGCGCCTTCGGGAACATGTATGTGTACGGCTTTCTTGTCAAAATCCGCCACTTTCAGTCCGAAGTCATCTGCGTGTGCACGTGCGTAACTCAGCGCAATAGTAGCCGACTCTTTCATTACATCACCAAGGTTGCCTGTCAAGGTCAGAGAGGGCTGTTTGGCTGGAGATAGTGAGGTTTCGATAAACAGTATCTCACCGCCAACTTGCGTCCACGCCAGGCCTGTCACTACGCCCGGATAGTCATTGCCCTCATACCTGTCTCGGCTGAAACGGGGCTTGCCTAACAAACTGTGTATGTCATCGGGCCGCAGTTGGCCGGGGTACTCTTCGCCTAATGCGCGTCTCTTCACAATCTTGCGAATGACGGCAGCTATCTGCCGCTCCAGTTCACGTACTCCTGACTCGCGAGTGTAATCGTCAATCAGAGTGCGAAGACTTTGGATACCGAAGCGAAGCTCGTTGTTTTTTAAACCATACTGCTCAAGCTGCTTTGGTACAAGGTAATGTTTGGCAATCTGCTCTTTCTCCTCCTGAAGGTAGCCGCTCATCTCGATGAGCTCCATGCGGTCAAGCAAAGGGCGAGGAATACTCTGCAGAGTGTTGGCGGTGGCGATGAAAAGCACATGGCTCAGATCATAATCCACATCAAGGAAATTATCGTGAAATGTGTTATTCTGCTCAGGGTCAAGCACCTCTAACAACGCAGATGTCGGGTCGCCGTGATAATCGGCATACACTTTGTCTATCTCGTCAAGAACAAACACCGGGTTAGATGTTCCAACCTTGCGCAGGCTGTCAATAATCCTGCCGGGCATGGCTCCAATATACGTGCGTCGGTGACCGCGTATCTCGGCTTCGTCGTGCAGACCGCCAAGCGATATGCGTGCGTATTTCCTGCCGAGTGCAGATGCTATCGACTTGCCGAGACTGGTCTTGCCCACTCCCGGAGGACCATATAGACATAGTATCATGCTGCCGCGCATGTTTGCGGCTAAATACTCCAATATACGCTCCTTCACCTGCTCTATACCATAATGGTCGCGGTTGAGAACACGCTCCGCATGGCGCAGGTCGGTATTATCTGTGCTCATCTCGTTCCATGGCAGAGAAAGCATCACTTCGAGGTAGTTGAGCTGACCTGAGTATTCCGGCGACTGCATTCCTATTCGCTCCAGTTTTTTTACCTCTTCCTCAAAGCGTTCAGCCACTGCTGTACTCCAGTTCTTCTTTTCGCCGCGTTTTCTGAGGTCATCCACCTCTTGGGCTGACGTGTCACCAAGCTCTTTCTGAATGGCTCGAAGCTGCTGGTGGAGGTAATACTCGCGCTGGTTCTGCGTCACCACCTCCTCGGTCTTCTTCTTGATGTCTTTCTGCGCCTGCTGGTAACTGTCGAAGTTGCTGAGCAGTTGTTGCATCTTTGCACCGCGCTCCTTGATGTCGCTTAGTTCAAGCAACGCCTGCATCTCAGAGCTTTCTGTCTGAATACTTGAGCAGCAGAAGTTTATCACAAGCTCCGGGTCGTCTATGGCATCAAAGGCATGCAACAGTCCCTCAGGAATGTTATCCGAGCGCATGATGATTGAGGTAAGAGTCTCCCGCATTGCGCGGAGAATACTCATCAACTCGTGGTCATGACTATCGTAGGGCAACTCGGGCAGCGCTTCAATGTGAGCCAACATATACGGACTCTCGCTGATGACATTTAGCAGACGCATACGTTCATGTGCCACAAGTACTACCATCTGTTTCTTGTCCGGCATCGACATGATGCGTTTAATCTCTGCCACTACGCCGGTTTGGTAGATATCCTCTACTGTCGGACGCTGAGTCTTCTTGTCTTTTTGGCACACTACTGCAATCATCTTGCCTGCACCGTATGCTTCTTCCACAAGGCTCTTTGCGGCAGGTCGAGTGATGGTTACTGTTACAGGTACTGACGGGAAAAGAACCTTCTCACGCAGTACCAACACGCTCAAGGGCTCGGTATATATTATTTCTTCATTCATAGCAGTTGTTATTCTAATCTTATCACTCCCACCACTATTGAGAGTGAACGTATCTCTTTTTTGGGTAATACGAATGGCGGGTAGTTGTTGTTATCAGATTTGCAGAGAACCACTGTCGGGTCCTCTTTTACCTCGAATAAACGTTTAACCATTGCTCCTTGGTTAGAGTCAATCACATACACTTTGCCCCATTGGAAAAACGTTATTTCGGGAACACGCCGGCATGCTAAGATGTCGCCGCTGGAGTACTTGGGGTACATACTTGAGCCGCTCACGCGGATCATGTATTCAGCCTTGGCGGCTATGAACTCCGGCACGGAGTAGAAAGTGCAGTCTTCTATCAGCACCCCCATGCTGTCAATCCCATTATAGCCGGCTACGGCGTCTATCGGTATGAGAGGCAGCATATTTTGATGTTGTTGATTGCCGGTTGACGATTGTTGATTGATGTCCGTTGACGGCTTCCCATACATATTGCCCTCACCCGTCATCAGCCATATACGGCTGATGACGGGGTAGGTGGCAACGATATGCGCAATGAGGTCGTCACTGAAGCGGCGAGTCTTCCCACGCTTCAAGTCATGAATCTTTGCAGATGAGTAACCGATACTGTCTGCAAACGACTTGACAGACATGTCCAGCTCGGCAAGTAATTGATGTAATACTTCTTGTGAAGACAACATATATAAGTGCTAAATATTGTTTATCGGGCTGTTTCCTAAAAACGTGAGCTAAGCTGATTTTTTAGATATGCCCATATCATTTATTGGTGTTGTTCGCGAAGGAGGTCGTTCACTGTCTTAACAGGATTGAAGGTGCTGATAGGCACTTCTACAAACAGCGTGTTCCATTTAGCCATTGCTCCGTTCCATAGTCCGGGCAGCTCTAATGCCTGCAGCTCTTTGCCATCCTTCGACTTTTGCGAAATAAATCCTGTCTTCGGGTCAACATAGTCTTTCAGGCAGAAACGGTTGCCTTTGTAGTCCTTGATAGCGCAAACGAGGTCCACCGGATTGAAGTGGGTGGCAGACTGCATGAGGCTCGGGTCGGCTATCTGCGATGATTCCAAAATCTGGTTCTGAACTCTGCCGTTTTCCTCTCTTACTCGGAACGGTCCACCTCCGGGCTCACCTTCATTGCGTACCATGCCGCATACGCGAATAGGACGATTTAATACAGCCTGCAACTCTTCGCGAGTGAACGACGGCATTTCTATTGACAGTTCTTTTTCTACAAAGCGGTGAATAACCTGTAGCTTGGCGTCAGAAATCTGCGGGTTCTCCAGCTCACGGAGATAAGCGAACACTTGTTTTTGGATACTGACAAGCACGCCGGCTATCACTTGTTTGTAACGAACTGTCGGTTCCTTCAAACGGTCCGGTACAACATTGTCGATGTTCTTAACGAACACGATATCAGCGTTCTGCTCACCGAGGTTCTCTATCAGCGCACCATGTCCGCCGGGACGGAAAAGCAGTTTGCCGTCTGATGTGCGGAAGGGCGTTCCGTCAGGATTGGCTGCAAGGGTGTCGGTTGACGGTTTCTGCTCGGAGAAAGAGATGTTATAGTGTACGCCGTAACGTTGTTCATAGGCTGCCACATGTTCGCTGATGTGTTTCTTGAAGAGTTCCAGATGCTCGTGTGACACGGTGAAATGCAGGTTCACGTCGTGTTTGGCATTCTGTGCATATAACGCTCCTTCCACCATGTGCTCTAATGCAGGAGTGCGCGCGCCGTCTGCATAGCTGTGGAAGAGTAGCAGACCTTTCGGCAGTTTGCCGTATGACATGTCTTCAAGCAAGGTGCGAACAATAACCTTACCATCGTCAGATCCCGCGCGGCGGTGCAACTCGTCGTAGAAGGCGAAATGTGGCAACTCACCGAGGAACTTCTGTATAAAAGCAGTCTCTTCGCCGTTGTCCAAGTATTCAAAGAGATTCTTGAACATACGACTGGCGGCACCGCTTGCAGGAACGAACTTCAGAATATCGTGGTTCTCACCGAGGTATTCTTTCCATGCGTTGATGTAATGCTCCTCTTCTTCTGCTTTCGGGAGCATGATACCTTTGCCGATTGAAGCTGCAGAGGTGATGTCAAGGGCTGGAAAGCCCGTCTTGAAGCAACGGAGTTGCTCTTCTGCTTGTTGCAAACTGATGCCGCGTGAGGCAAGTTGCTCTTGATCTTGTTGTGTAAACATGGTTGATAATGTTTAAAAGGGTTTATTATGTTGTTAGTGGTGTATATCGTGCTATCCGATTTTGGTAGAGATACGGTGTCTCCGCGAACAACGTGAGTGGGGTGTCAGACGCTTTTTTAGAGCGTCGCTCACTTTGTCGGTTTCACTTGTCACTGTGTAGCGGTCTCACTTCTCACTGCGACTTCAGCCCCCTCATAAAGTTTTTGGTAGCCCTGTGTGATAAGTGTATCTCCTTCGGTCAGTCCGCCGGTTACTATCACTCCTTTGCTGCTGAAGCCTCCGGTGGAAATGTTTTGTCTGTGCGCTTTGCCGTCTTGTACAATCCAAACAGCAGGTCCGTCGGTAGTGGTGTGTACGCACTCGCCGTTAATGCTGAGTAACGGCTGAGTAGTGTCATACAGCCGCACTGTGCCAAGCATACCGGGCAAGAGACGCGGAGACTTCGACTGACCCGGTTGAGGTGACGGATGAACAAGTGTGGCTCGTAGCAGGTAGGTGTGAGTAAGAGGATTGCTGACAACAGTCTTAGGCATTACGTTGGCGCGTGATGTGTAGTTTGCGGCAGGCACATTCACCTCTATCTGTTCTCCGGCATCAATATCCGGCATGTCTTGCTCAGGTACAGAGAATACTATCTCCATATTGTGTGTGTCAGTTAGTGTCAGTAGTGACTGCCCGGGAAGAACATGTTGTCCTACATGCACATTAAGTGAGGCTATCGTACCGTCATAGGGAGCAGTGATACGGCAGTCGGTGAGCGTCTTCAGTGTTGCTCGTTCGCTTTGTCTGGCTTGTGCAAGTTGCGTTTGTATATCCACCCACTTAACGTCTGCCACCACCCCTTTTTCGTGTACGCCGCCAACGCGCTGATATGCGTCTTCCGCTTGACGTAGCTGAGCAACTGCACTCTCATGAAGAGCGTGAGCGCGAGTACTGTCAATTACTGCAAGCAACTGACCTTTGCGAACAACATCACCTGACTTGACGTGAAGAGACACTACCTCGCCACCAAGAGGATGATGAAGGTCAATATTGGCAGACGAACGTACCTCACCGCTATATTGGTGACGCTCTGAAATGCTATCGTATGTGATGATGAGAGTATTGACCAACAGCGGAGCACGGCTTTCTGCTGATTGACCGTTACGTGATGAACAGCCGGTGAGAAGAACACTAAGTATGGCAGTGATATATATAGTCGTTTGTTTCATAACATCTGTATCTTTTACATCGTTTTCCAATAAGCAACCGGCAACATTGTTACAACAAGCGGAAGGGTGAACAACGTACCGAAACATATAACAACTCCCATTGGCATCCATAGTGAGGTGTGGGCAATTATCATAGGCGTGACGCCGAGCGCTGTGGTGGCAGAGGTTAGGAAGATAGGCCGCATTCGTCTCAAACCGGCTTGATAGGATGCCTCACGAAGCGACTTGTGTTCCTCGTAACGAAGTGACTCTGCATATTCGTACATGATTATGGCGTTTCGAACTATGATGCCTATCAGCGAGACCAGTCCAAGAAGCGCAGTGATGGAGAAGTCAAGGTCAAACAGCCATAAGCCAAGGCATGCTCCGAAGATGCAAAGCAGGGATTGGGTGAGGGCGAGGACGGCTACGCGAATCTTGCCGAAATGGTAGATGAGCAAGACGAACATCACTAACAAAGCAGCGACTACCGACATGGCGAGTTCGGGAATGACGGCATTGTTGATGGCTGTCAGACCGCCGTATTTGATGCGTGTTCCTGCCGGAAGTGACGGCTCGATATGTTTGCTTACATACTGTTCTAATTGTTTTTGCAGTTCGGGCTGTGACGCCTTGCCGCTAATGTCTGCTCCTATAGTTATACCTCTATTGCCGTTGTAGTGAGTGATTGAAGCCGGTGACCAAGTAGGAACGATGTCCGCTACTTCGCTCAGTGGAACCCACGTACTGCCGCCGGCAATAGGTATAGGTAGTGAGCCGAGCTCGGCTGAACTCTGAGTCGCGCTGTTGTAAAGCATGACCGGAACTTCATAATCATCTTCCCATATTGAGGTCACTTTTTGTCCGCTGAGACATTGGTTGAGGTATAGCGATAATGCGGCTTCCGTCACTCCCAGTCTGCCGGATTCTTCGCCACGCAGAGTAACCTGAGTGCCGGCTGTGACCTCATCGTAGTCCGAATGTATCCACTGCAGTGCCGGTAGCTGCGACATATACTGCTTGATAGAATCGGCGTAAGGGCGCAACTGATGGAGGTCATCACTCTCAAGACGAATCTCTAACGGGTTTTTAACTGCCTGATAATCCATCTGCTTAAAGCGTATATATGCGTTGGGAAAGGCATCTTGGTAGAGTGGGGTGTATTGTTTGAGCAACTCGGCTGTCGCTTGTTGTGAACGGGTCGTCACCACAAACTGCGCATACTCAGGACGCGGCATCTGTGGTGAGTAGGTTGCGTGGAAACGCGGTGACGCACAACCGACAAACGAGGTGACGCTAAGTACACGCTCATCGGAGGAGAGCACGCGGGCAAGTGAGTCTGCTATCAAGCCTGTTGCCGACAGACTGCTGCCGGAGGAGAGGTGTATCTCCACGGCAAAGCATTCGCGCTCGGCCTTGGGCATCATTTGTACATTAAGACGGGTGAATAGCAAGATTCCGATAGCAACTGATAATATACCCGCACTAAGCGTCAGCCAAGGGTGATGAAAACATACAGATAGCACACGCTGATATAGCGACTGCAAGCGAGTGAAGAACTTACCTTGCTGGCGTTCAAACCAACCGGCGTCCTCTGTGCGCAGGTTGCGGATATACTTTGTAGCAAGCGACGGAATGACCCATGTAGCATAGAAGATAGAGGCAGTTAATGCGAAGAATACCGCCCATGGAAATAATTGTACAAATTCGCCGAGCGGGCCGGTGATGATATGAGTCATTGGGAAGAACATGCCGGAGATGGAGCATGTGGCAAGCGTCATCGGAATGAATAAAGCCGTTGTACTCACAATAGCGCTATACCAGCGACTGTGACCTTGAGATAACAGGTCCGTGTAGCCGTCTATTACAATTACCGAGTCATCTACAATCATTCCCAACACAACTATCAGTGCAGCAAGGGTAACTGTGTTCAGTTCTATTCCGAAAAGATACATCAGTCCTATTGCTATTGCGATACAAACCGGCACGCCTGTTGAGGAGACGAGAGCGGTCTTAAGAGGGAAGAGAACAAGCATCACAAGAATAACCACAAGAATGGAGAACAGCAGGTCGCGAAGGAACGAGCGTACGCTGCTATCAACAACGTGCGGCTGGTCGGTTATTCGGTGGAAATGTACATCGGGCGGTAACTCAGTCTGCGTCTCACTGATAATGCGGTCAACCTCTTTTCCATAAGCGACGATGTTGTTGCCGGGATACATTTCTACCGACATTATCACGCAGGGAAGACCATTTGCCGCTTTGATGTTTGAGTTGTGTTGTTCGCTCTCGTCTAATGATGTTGTGGTGCTGTTGGCATAATACCTCACATATTGTTTAGGTTCCTTATAGCGTCGTTCTATCTGTGCTATATCTGATAGTCGCACGATGCTACCGCTTACGGGGTCGGTGTATATAATCTGGTTCCCGAGTTCATACTCTGTGCGGTACGGTGCTGACACGTGTACCAATGTGTGTCTTCCGTCCTTCTCTGTCTCGGCATTGGTGGTACGTATTCCCTGCAGAGCCAGACCGGCTTGCAGAGCTGCCGGAGGAATACGATAGGCTGCAAGACGCTCGGTGGAGATGATGAGTGCTATCTCTTCCTGCTGTATGCCGCTTAGTTTGATATTTCCTGTTTCGGGAATGGTTCTCAGACGGGCACTCAACTGCCGGGCATAATGCTCTAACTCGCGAGGCGGACGACCATCGCTTTCTACTGCCAATAAGAGCGACGAGGTATTGCCAAAGTCATCAATAACGGTAACGGCTGCCACTCCTGCCGGTAACGATGTCTGACGGAAGAGATTCAGTCCGTGACGAATCTTGCTCCATGCCTCGTCTCTGTCGCGAACATCGGTGCGTAGCTCTGCAAAGATATATACAATGCCGTTGCGGCTGTAAGAGTAGGTGTTGCGCTTGTTTATCTCGGGAAAAGTAAACAGATATGGCTCTAATCTATTGGTTACTTCCGCCTCTACCTCCTCTGCTGTTGCACCGGGGTAAACAGCTACAACAACTCCTTGAAGAATAGTAAACTGCGGGAACTCGTCCTTGTTCATGTGAGGCAGACTCCAGATACCGAACGCAAGCAGACACGCCACCACAAACCCTATCAGTCCGGGCTTGCGCATGGCGCCTTCAATGTGATTATATTTCTTTTCGCGTTTCACTGTTCTTTTGTTCGGTATTGGGGGCTCGTTTATCGAAACATAAAGTGCATACGAAGGCGTATCATCGTATATAGTAAGATAGCTTTTGTATGCATGTCGGCTCCTGATAATCGTTGGCGTAGTTGTTGAAATAGTATCTTGCGGTCAGTAGGGTGGCTGACAGAGGTGGTGGATGCCGGATTGAGAGTGTAGCAGTATCCGCAATCAGAACTCAGAACTATCCTTGGGCGGCGTTCCCATACGTCAATGGAAAAAAGCACATCTTCATAGTATAGTCCTTGGGGGAACGACAGCCCGTTGATAATGTTTGTTTTGTATAGTCGTCCCCAAGCAGACACAAACTGATGTTTGTTTTTCGGAATGTGTCGATATAGCTCTTTTCCTTGAGGTGTTACTTTGGTGTAGCCGCCTTGCACAATATCGTTCTCTCCTAACTGTGAGTATAGGTCACTCAGGTAGTTGGTGGTTATATAGTCGTCAGCATCAACAAACACCGTCATCTCTCCGTTGCTGTGAGCTAATCCGAGGTTACGTGCCGCTGCTTGTCCGGAATGTGGCTGCGAGAGGACGGTAATACGACTGTCGCGTGCTGCATAACGGGCGATGATGGAGGCCGAGCGGTCGGTTGAACTGTCGTCTATTACTATAATCTGAAGACGAGTATAGGTCTGACTGACTATGCTATCGAGACAATGCTCAAGATAGGCAGAGGCATTATAGACCGGCACGATGACGGATATGACAGGACCCTTATCTTCCATTTTGTATTATATTCAGTATTTCAGCGGACTCAGCTTCGCGTGAGAACAAGCGTTTTGTTTCTTTGTTGACAGGCTGACGCGTAAAACCTTTGTTTTTCCACTCCTGATACTTGTCCAGCAAGAAATGTTTTGCTTCGTCAGCGTTGGCAGCTGCCACTCCTGCATTGGTTAAGCGTATAGCATCGGCAAGGGCGCCTTCATCGCTTCGTACACAGAGAACGGGTTTCTCTACGCCAAGAGCTTCATAAAACTTTGTACCAAGTATTCCGTGTGGACCGGATGGGGTGGAGAGGCAGGTTAGGACAAGGACTACCGAACTATGATGCAATAAGTCAAATAGTTTTGGCTTAGGAATATATCCTTCTATCCGGCATATTTCCGCTATACCATAGTCTGCGGCAAGGGTCTGCATGACTGAAATGGAAGGTTTGTCAATGTGGAAAACAATTTCCACGTCATCCGCGTTCATCTCTCCGGCGGCGGTCAGTTCTTTGACAGCCTGAAACATTAGACGAGGGTCACGGAAGTTGATATCATAAATCTTGCCTGTATAAGTAATTCGAAACTTGTCTGTTGGTATGTCTGTCGGATAGAAATCCTCAGGGTTATAGCCGTTATAAACGAGACGAGTGTTGTTATTGTATCTACTCAGCGTCTGCTTATGCCATTGGGATATTGTTATTACGGAGTCCGCTGCTGCCAGTACCTTGTTGCGTTGACTCAAGTTTTTGTTCAGAAACCATCTTTCCGCCACGTTTCTCATCCACAACGGCATGTTGCTCCGGTGGGTCATATACGGCACTTCGCCCCACTGTTCGGCAATGTCGCGCAAATCAACAACTAACGGCAGGTTATACTTGCGCGATAGGAAATGTGAGGTGAGCAGGGGAAAATAATAGCATGTACTACAGAAAATTGCGTCGTATGTGCGAAAGTCCGTTGTTTGCTCTATATAGCGGCGGAACGACAGTTCGCGTCTGTCCAATATTTTGTCTGCAAGATAGTCTATCCTACGCTGCCTGTTGCCGTAATAATTTGTTTGATACCACTCGCCATCGTTCTCTTTGTATGGCGGTACTCCGGGCAGTCGGTCGCTGAAAACGGTTGTCTCTATGCCGCATGAATGAAGGTATTGCACCAGACCGGTGACGCGCGGAGCGTATGCCGGAGGAGCAATCTCATCGGTTAATATGAGTAGGCGGCGAATCATCAGATGTGTGATATTATATCAAGTCAAGAAGAGAATGGTAGAGACTCTTGTGGTAGCCAGGCTCTGCGAAGATATGGTTGTGCCACAGTAGAACAATCTCGCCGTGGTGTTTGCGTATTTTCTCAATCAGTTGCTGACAGAGGTAAAAGGCTTCGTCCTCGTTAAGTGACATATAGTCCGACAACGTGCAGTCCATTGCAGTGAGAGGGTGCAGCGTGAGGTGGGTCAGTTGCATGGTCTGAGGATTAATCCATCGAACAGGGCGCGTTGTTTGCAGGCGGAAGCCTGCCATGTCAGGAAAACCCATGCTGAAGTCGTCAGTGACGCCGACGTCAACAAGACGCTGCATGTCTTCTATGCTGCAACGAAGAAAATGACTGCGGTGCAGACGATAATTGATGATAGTTTCCCGCTTCACCTCTTTCGCTTTATGTCCATCTATGCCGTAGTAACTGCTATGCCAGCCGTGTAGTGCGCCGCTCTGTGATAGCATTCTAATCAGGGTGGTACAGTCTCTGCCGTGCAACCTATATTGTGGGTAGTCGTGCCCGCGCCCGCCGGTGAACTTGAAGAAATATACACTATCGCACTGTATCTGCTCTTCGTCGGAACTTCGAAATTTATTCTTTATCTCTTGATCTGCTTTTATTATCCAAGGGAAGGTGAATGCAGGATCATCATAGATGTTGGTCCAAGCTTGGAGGACGTCTTTTAACTGTCCTCGCATGATACCGCCTATAGCACCTCTGAGGTGACGATAACGCTCAAGGGTGTCAACATCGTGCGTCAGCCATACGTGAGAGAACCCTTGCTCCGGCAGTTTGATTGTGCAGGGCACTTCCGCTTCGTCGCAGACATGCTGAAGTGCTTTGATAAGAAAGCGTGAATACTCGTCAATCAACGGGATAAGAAGGTTATTGTTTTGCCCGAGAATAGAGTATTTGGCAAGAAACCGTCCGTGACGGTCACGTTTGTTGTTAAGCAGCTCCTCCGCCCGAGAGATAAAGAATGCCGTGTTATATACAATATCAAGTGAGATGAACTTACCGTCACGGTGAGGAGCACTTAGTTGTGGATAGACCCACTTGTCGCCCAGATGACCATTCGGCAGGATAATCAGACTGTAATTGTCCCACAAGGCAGGATCATCGGTATAACCGACCATTGCTGCAGCCTCTTCATTGCCATATAGCAAAAAGGAGAGTATGTAACGAACAATCTCTTGCATATATTTGTTTGTTTAAAGGTTTTCTAATCCGTTCTCTCATCCAACCTTGTTTCTCCCACGGTAGATACGGTATATATTCCGTATCTCAAGGCTTACCGTCTCTCAAAGACAACGGGGCCCCCGCGAACATCGTGAAGTGGTGTTGTCAAGCATCGTTCAGTATCTCCCACTCATACATCTTTTGCTCAATCTCGCGTTTTATGTGGTCATATTTCTGAAAGTTGTCTTGTGTCTGGTTCTGTGGCTCGGCGAGCAGAGTCTCCATTTGTCGTTGCTGTTCTTCCAATGCGGCTATGGCCGCTTCGGTATCGGCAATCTGTTTTTCCCGTTTGCGTCGGGCAGCTGCTTCCGCCTTTTGCTGTTCGTAGTTCTCCTTGGCCGTTGTCTTCGGACAGTCGTCCTTTGCTGCGGCGGTCCTTTTTTCTGTAGCCGGACGCTCTGTCACTTCCAATTCCTTCAGGTCACTCATGTTCTTAGTTCTGAGGAAGTCGTATATACCACCGAGATGTTCACGCACACGCCCGCCACCGAACTCATACACTTTATCAACCAATCCGTTGAGGAAATCTCTATCATGGGAAACACAGATAAGTGTGCCGTCAAACTCCTGTAGAGCGGCCTTCAGTACATCTTTAGACTGCATGTCAAGGTGGTTGGTCGGCTCATCAAGAATAAGCAGGTTAACCGGTTCAAGCAGTAGGCGTATCATCGCTAATCGTGAGCGCTCGCCACCGCTCAGAAATCGTACTTTCTTCTCGCTTGCGGCACCGCCGAACATAAAAGCGCCAAGGATGTCTTTAATCTTGGTGCGTATCTCGCCTGTTGCCACTCGGTCGATAGTGTCGAACACCGTCAGTTCGCCGTCAAGTAACGATGCTTGGTTTTGCGCGAAGTATCCAATCTTGACGTTATGCCCCACCTTGAGTGTGCCGTAGTGGTCTAACTGTCCCATTATACAGCGAACAAGAGTCGTCTTGCCCTCGCCGTTTTTCCCTACGAATGCCACTTTCTCGCCGCGACGGATAGTCAAGGTAACATGTTCGAATACCGTGTGAGTGCCGTAGTCTTTTCTTACTTCGTCGCAGATGATTGGAAAATCACCGCTGCGAGGAGCGGGAGGAAACCTCAGACGCAGACGGGACATGTCCTCTTTGTCCACCTCCAGACGCTCTAATTTCTCCAGCTGTTTAATGCGACTCTGTACCTGCACGGCCTTGGTTGCCTTATAACGAAAGCGCTCAATAAAGTCCTCCGTCTCCTGTATCATCTTTTGCTGGTTCTCATAGGCTCGAACCTGCTGTTCGTGACGCTCCTTGCGAAGCTCTACGAAATGGGAGTAACTGACGTTATAGTCGTAAATGCGTCCAAGGGTTAGTTCTATCGTCCTGTTGGTGGCGTTGTCAAGAAATGCCCGGTCGTGCGAAACCAGCAGCACTGCGCTGCCACACTGCCCAAGCCACTGTTCCAACCATTGTATGGACTCGATGTCAAGGTGATTGGTGGGCTCGTCAAGAAGTAGCAAATC
Source organism: Paludibacteraceae bacterium (assembly GCA_017450435.1). Taxonomy (GTDB): domain Bacteria; phylum Bacteroidota; class Bacteroidia; order Bacteroidales; family Paludibacteraceae; genus Colicola. The sequence goes on along the minus strand of JAFSTO010000049.1, from coordinate 38,308 downwards.
AGGCTTGCGAAGCAGAATCTTTGCAAGCTCTATACGCATACGCCAACCGCCGGAGAACTCCGAGCAGGGGCGAGTGAAGTCGCTACGCTCAAAACCAAGACCCAAGATGACGCGCTCCATCAACCCGATGCTCTTAACGTCGTCTTTGTCGCGAACCTTGTCAACCTCATCTATCAGTGTACTTTCGCTCGCTGTCTGCATTGTTTGGGGCAGATAGCCGATGGTCATGTCTTTGTCTGCGGCTATGCGACCTGAGGTTGGTGTCTCTTCGCCTGCCAGCATGCGAAGCAAGGTCGTCTTGCCGGCACCGTTCTTGCCGACAAGAGCTATGCGGTCACGCTTGTTAATCAGAAAACTGACGCCCTGAAGTACCTCCTGACCGGAGTAGTTTTTATATATGTTTTCTACGCTGACCAAAATAGTTGAATTTGTTATTTATCCTATTGAGTGTGAACTGTTATCGTCCTTCGGTTGAAACGTTTTTTTGATTGTTTATCAGTGTTTATCCAACTGCTACTCGTGTTTGTTTGAGGTGCATAAACAATATATTTGAGGTGCATTTAAGGACAAGGTTAGGATTATTACCCTATTTTATGCACAAAATTACAAAAAAATGCTGATATACGAAAATAAATTTTGCGTAATCAGCATTTTATTTGTCTTTGACTATTCTTTGGTTCTGTATTGTTGCAGTCTATGTTATAATTTTAGAGCTGCTCCGATGAAATAAGTGCGCGGCATTGACGGTCCGTAGATGTAGTCTGCATCACGGTTAGGGCCAATATCCAGATCTTTTTGATATTGGTCAAGCACGTTCTTTACACCTCCGCTTACTTCTAAGCAGTAATGTTTATAGAGATGAATATCGTATGCCAATCTAAGACTCAAATCCCAAAATGAAGTAGTCTTTGTTTCTTCATCTTGTGCTATATATCCCTGCAGATGTGGCACGAGCATTGAGCCGGTTGCTTTGCCGTTGATGGAGAAGGTAAGGTCTCGCATCGGCTTGATGTCGATAAGGATATAGCCGTAGTTGTCGGGTGTGCGCAACATGCGAGTGTGCGGGGGTACATTGCTGCTCCATGCCTGAGCCTTAGTATAACGGCTCTGCTGGAAGGTGTAGCCTAACTGAACAGTGAAGTAGGGCGCGTAAGAGGCTTTGGCTTCGATATTTAATCCTCCTACCCATGCGCCGGGTACGTTGGTTCGGGTGAAATGGATATTGCCGGAAAGGTCTGTAGAGTCTTCGCGGAGGAAAAAGACGTCCTGCAGATAGGTATAGAACCCTTCTGCTGTGAGATTTATTTCCCATTTGTCGAAACGCTGATACCAATCGATGCTGGCAGTGGCGCTGTGCGAGTATTCCGGCCGTAATTTAGGGTCAAGCGAGATGAGTGACACTCCTCCTCCGACAGCAGCAACGTGCAGGTCCTCATCATAGGCTTGCGGAGCGCGGTAGCCACTGCTATAGCCTGCGCGAATGACAAGTTCGTCAATTGGCGTGTAGCGGAAGGAGGCGCGTGGGGTGCACACGGGGTTGGATAGGAGATTGTGTTTCTCCAGACGCGCTCCGATGAGAGCGCTCCACTGCTCGTTTTTCCACTCGTTCTGTGCGTAGGCTCCAACGAGGTGCACAGTCTGTGTCATATCCCGGCCGTAACCAAGCATACGGTCGGACATGCTGTTGTAGGTGTATTCGCTGCCGACAATGAGGTCACCGTTCATCTTGCCGCAAGGGTAGGAGAAGCGATACTGCAGTCCGGTAGTGGAGGTTAGGTCACGGCTTCTGCCGTATGCATTCAGGTCTTTTCCTGCTCCGAAATAGCTCTCTCGCCCGATGTGCTGCAAAGCGGTGTAAGCTGACACGAAGTGACGGGCATCCGAAGAAAACCAATCAAAGGTGGCAGAACCCGCATCGATGTTGTGCCTCAGCTGTTCGGCTATATCAGCATTATGCGGCTCAAGGTCGAAATTATTACCGCCGCGACGATAATCGGTAGTATGATGATACTCCAATGTCAGTTTGCTGTAATTTCCCGTCTTGAAGAACGCGCGTGTGCCGGCTGTGGTGCTTCTTAGCATTGGCACGTCAGAGAAGCCGTCGTTATTGCGGTCATACGGACTGCGGGTGCGGTGGGAGGCAAAGAGATATGCGCCCATCTTGTGATTCTCCGACATGACAGAGGCGTTGAGGTCGGTGTTGATATCATAACTGCCTTTTTCTGTTACGTTGCTGGTGTTGGCAATATTGACGAAGTTCCTGACAGGCTCTTTTGTTATAATATTCACCACTCCCGCTATGGCGTTAGCTCCGAACAGTGCCGAACCACCGCCTCTGATAACCTCTATGCGGTCAATCATAGCAGCGGGGACCTGTTCTAAACCATAAACCGATGCCATTGACGAAAATACGGGACGCGAGTCCATCAGTATTTGGCTATACTGCCCTTGCAATCCGTTGATGCGCAGATCGGTCTTGCCGCAGTTGGCGCAGGTGTTTTCTACACGTAGTCCGGGCTGGAAGTTTAATGCGTCAGCCACGCAAGTCACTGCTGTCGTCTCTAATAGTTTTGGAGACAAGACGTTTACTATGCTGGCAGCCTCTCTGCCCTTAGTGGCATAGCGGTTAGAGGTGACTACAACATTGTCAAGCAGTTGCGGCATCTCGTGTATAGTGGCTTTGAGCTCCGTGGTGGTGTTCTCACGAATGATTACAGGTAGTTCCAACGTCTCGTAGCCTACGTATGAGAAGATAACGGTTTGCCGACCGGTAGGGAGGTCTTTGAGGAAATAGTGGCCTGACTCATCGGTGATGGTGCCTATAGTGGTACCTTTGAGTTGTACATTTACATACGGCAAGTGCTCGCCTGTTGTTTCGTCAAGCACGTGTCCTACCAAGTGTGCATCATATTGCGCAAAAATAGATGCCGCCGTCGCCAGCAGCATGATGACTAATACCTTCCTAATGTGTGTCATTAATTGCTTTTTGTTAATTTGTCATAGTCAGAGACTATAAGTGCTGGTGCTTTCTGCCGACCGGATTACCGGCTTACACCACGATTAACGTTGTTCACGGAGACATCGTGTCTCTACACGTGAGCAGTCTGTCTTTTCAAATCTTCTGTAAGAAATCGTCCGGTGTAGCTCTCTTTGCACTTTATCAGCATCTCCGGCGTTCCTTCAAACACTATTCTGCCACCGTTGTCTCCTCCTTCCGGACCGAGGTCGATGACGTGGTCGGCAGCCATTATAACAGCCGGGTGATGTTCAATGATGAGTACTGTGTGCCCTTTCTGAATCAGATTGTTCATTGCGCGTAGTAAAACAGCTACATCATGATAGTGCAGACCGGTGGTTGGTTCATCGAAAACGAACATCGTAGGACTACTGCTTTCTTGAGAGAGAAAATATGCCAGTTTGACGCGCTGACACTCACCGCCGGAGAGAGTTGAACTGGACTGACCAAGTTTGATGTAGCCTATTCCTACGTCCTGAAGAGGCTTGAGGCGGCGGACAATCTTGTCGCAAATACTCTGCTCCTCCTTACTGAGGCTGTAAGAATCTTCCTGTCTTTCGGTTGAAGAAGGCGTGCTGCTGAAGAACTCTATAGCTTGGTTGACTGTCATCTCAAGTACATCGTATATACTCTTGCCCTTGAAATGAACGTCTAATACGTCGTTGTTAAACCTTTTGCCGTGGCATTGTTCGCACTCCAGTATGAGGTCTGCCATGAACTGCATCTCCACTGTAATTGTACCTTCACCCTGACACGTCTCGCATCTGCCTCCGGGAGTGTTGAATGAGAAATTGGCTGCGGTGAATCCCATTTGTTTGGATAACTGCTGAACGGCAAAGAGCCGGCGTATCTCATCGTATGCCTTGAGGTAGGTGACGGGGTTGGAGCGGGAGGATTTGGAGAGTGGGTTTTGGTCAACAAACTCTATGTCGGTCAGTCGGTCAAGTGTACCTTGCAGTCCGCTGAAGGCACCGGTGTGTTCTGCTGTGCCGCCATAGTGTTTCTTAAGTGCAGGATACAGCACCTTGCTGACGAGCGACGACTTGCCGCTACCGCTGACGCCGGTGACGCATGTCATTACGTTTAAAGGGAACCTGACATTGAGGTTCTTGAGGTTATTCTCGCAGGCTCCGACTACCTCTATGTAATTGTTCCAAGGGCGTCGGTAACGCGGAACAGGTATATGGTCAATGCCGCTAAGGAAATCAAGAGTGTATGAGTGTGTGTCAAATTGCAGCGAAGCAGGAGCCTTACCCCCCACTTCACGTTGTTCGCGGCCTTTCCCCTGAGCCTCTTCAGGAGTGCCTGACCACACAACTCTGCCGCCACGACGACCAGCCTCAGGACCAATATCGATGATGTAGTCTGCTGCTCGCATGATGTCTTCATCGTGCTCTACCACTACTACAGTGTTGCCGATGTCGCGCAGTTCTTTCAGAACATGAATCAGTTGCGCAGTGTCGCGAGGGTGCAGACCGATGCTCGGTTCGTCCAATACGTAAAGTGAGCCTACCAAGCTGCTGCCAAGCGACTTGGCAAGCATTATACGCTGACTCTCGCCACCGGACAAGGTACCTGATATTCGGTTGAGCGTAAGGTAACTCAAGCCTACCTCGCGCAGAAACCTCAGGCGAGACTGTATCTCTTTGATAAGTTGTGCTGACGCCTCACGGGCAAAATCAGACAGGCGGGAGGGTAGGGATAGGAACCAAGGCTCCAGTTCGCTCACCGGCATGCTCACCAATTCTTGTATCGACTTGCCCCCTACTTGTACATAGCTTGCTTCTTTCCGTAGTCTAAGACCACCACATTCCGGACAAATGGTCTTCCCACGGTAACGCGAGAGCATAACACGGTATTGAATCTTCTGGTACTGCTCTTTTTCCAGCATCTTGAAAAAGTCGTGCAGACCATGGAAATATTCGTTGCCGCTCCATATCAGCTGTCGTTGCTGCGGAGTGAGTTCGTAGAAAGGTTTGTGTATCGGGAAGTCGAATAGCGAAGCGTGACGAATAAGTTCTTTGTTCCAAAGTCCCATCTTCTCGCCGCGCCAGCAGGCAATAGCTTCTTCGTATATGCTTTTTGTCTTGTCAGGAACGACAAGGTCGGGATCAATGCCGATTGTATTGCCGAAACCGCCGCAGGTAGGACAGGCACCAAGCGGACTATTGAAATCGAAGAGGTGCTCTGTCGGTTCGATAAATGTGATGCCGTCTGCCTCAAAACGCTCGGAAAAATCCTTGTGTTCTTCGGTATGTGTGACCTCGTCGCTTCTTATAACTCTGCACTCGCCTTTACCCTCAAAGAATGCTGTCTGCACCGAGTCCGCAAAGCGGTTGGCTGTCGCGCGCTCTCCGTCTGCTACTACACGGTCGATAAGGAGATACAGGGCGTCTTTAGCCGACTGCCATTCGCTTGTCGCCCAACGCTCATCATTGATTCGTATAGTCTCACCACTAAGATACAGACGAGTGAAACCCTGGCTCTGCCATAGTTTCAAACGTTGTTCAAATGCCGTTTGAATAGCGTTTGAATTACCTTCAAAATCTAATCTGACAGGTGATAACAGCATTATACGAGTACCCTTAGGCTGACTGTTGAGATAGTCAACCACGTCTTTTACATGGTGTCGGCGCACCTCTTGCCCGCTGACGGGGGAGATGGTGGTACCAATACGCGCGAAGAGAAGCTTAAGGTAGTCGTAAATCTCTGTGGATGTGCCAACTGTGGAACGGGGATTACGTGACGAGACACGCTGACTGATAGCTATTGCCGGCGGAATACCGATTATGTAGTCAACGTCAGGCTTCTGCATACGTCCAAGAAACTGACGTGCATAAGCACTCAGACTCTCTACGTAGCGACGCTGACCTTCGGCGTACAATGTGTCGAAAGCAAGAGACGACTTGCCACTACCGGACAAACCCGTTATTACAACAAATTTGCCACGAGGTATATCTATTGTAACGTCCTTGAGATTGTGAGTCCGCGCACCTTGTATGTGTATTGTTTCTTTCAAATCGTATCAGCTTGTTCCACCTTTATCCCTTTATTTGTTTGATAGACGGTAAGTGCCACCACATATTACAATGCCAATTACCGTCTGACATCCCACTTCATGTTGTTCACCGGGACCCCGTTGTCTCTACACGTTGTACTTTGTCACTTTGTACTTAGTAATTAGTTACTTAGTACTTAGTCACTTTCAGATATTGTTGTTCCAACGCTTTGATGTTTGCTTGGAGGGCGTCTTCGTCTGCGGGGTGGAGAATATATTCAGGCAACTTTGGTATTCGCAGTTCTGTACCGACCTGTACGTTGGCAGGGTCTTTTATCTTGTCGCGGTTTGCTTCATAGATGAAAACCCAAAAGTCCTTTCTGCCGTATTGCTTTTTCGCAATCCACGCAAGCCTGCTGCCGGGATTGACCGTAACAATGGTTTTTGTGTCAGGGTAAGCTCGTGTGCCGCTGAAGAACGCGTCAATATCCGTCTGAGGAATTTGTGCCTGTGTCTTTTTGTGGGGGGACGATTTTGGTTCTTCCTGTTGTTTTACAGGTTCGGTTATATTATCATCTTCGGGTTGCTCCGTATGTTCGGTGATAATACTGTTCATGGGCTGTTCCGTGGGAAGTGTAATGGTGTCCGGCATCGGAACACTGACGGAGACTGTCGGCTCCTGTGTTTTTTCTGTTTTGTTAACCTTACCGTTCAGCGTATCTGCCCATTGTTCTACTTTGTATTGCAGATAGAAGTACCCTGCCACAAGCATCAGGCAGAACACTAAGATTGTAATAATAGCCACTAACCATGGTCTGAAAGGCTTTAGAGGCTTAATCGGCGCTTTGGAGGAGGTTAGGTTTTCCGAATTATCCGAGTTATCCGAGTTATCCGAGTTATCTGCTATTTCTTGATTATCCGAATAATCATTTATTTCTGAAGGATTGAGGCCGTCTGTGTTCTCGTGCTCCTCTGAAATATCTGTTGAGTCTTGTCCTATATCGGCAAGGATGTCTTTGATTTCGAGAGCCTGTTTATCAAGTTTTTGCAGTGGTGTAAGTGGTGTTTGTTGTTGTGGTTGGTCAGGCAACGGGTTTCCCTGTTCGTCAAGCACGATAGAGTCCAAACCGGCGAATGGTGCATTGATAATTTCGCGCAATGAGGTGTCGGGGGTGAAACTTAGTTTCTGGTATCCGTCTATGATAATGGCTTCACCTGTAGATATATTGACACTTCGCCTTGGCTCCACCCACTGCAGTTTGAAGGTGCCGAGTCCGCCTATGCGAACAATCCGGTCTTTCTTCAGACCGCTTGTAACATTATTGATAAACGATGCAAGAAAGGCGCCGGCTGTTGATTCATCAACACCCGTCTCACGTGCAAGTCGTTTTCTTACATCAACTATGGTTAGTTTTTCTTCTGCCATCTTTAGCAATCAGCATTTGTCAATCAGCTTTTTTCTCTTTCACTTCATCTTTCAGTATAGTGGCCGGCTTGAAATTTACTTGTAGTTTTGGTGGGGTCAGAGTTCGCACACCGGTTTTCGGGTGTACGCTTAGTCGTTCTTTTTTCTCTTTGATCTCGAATGTACCAAAGTTCTGCAGCATCACACTTTGTCCTTCAATTAGACTATTGGTGATAATCTCAGTGGTGGCACTGAGTAGTGCTTCTGCTTGTACAAGTGTAGTATCGTTGTCTGCAGCAATAGCTGATATGAGTTCTTTTCTTGTCATACAATAGTAGCGTATAGGTCAAAATTTTCACTTCCGGTTATCGTCACGTCTTGCAATGTGCCTACATGTACTGATGTCGTTTTGTCTGACCGTTTGAGTAGCACTTCGCAGTCCACTTCAGGCGAATCCCATTCGGTGCGACATACGAAATAGTCGCCTTCTTCTCTGTCCACCATTACTTTTATGCGTTTGCCGATACTCTGTTCTGCCACTTCCGCAGCGATAGTTTCTTGTATAGACATGAGTTCATCTACGCGACGCTGTTTAACCTCTTCCGGTACATCGTCGGTGTAGTGGTTGTATGACCAAGTCCCCTCTTCGTGCGAGTAGGCAAAACACCCCATACGCTCAAAACGCATGCGGCGAGTGAAATCTTTGAGATTCTCAAAATCCTCCTCTGTCTCTCCCGGGTGCCCGACCATCAGTGTGGTGCGAAGATATATGTTTGGCACATCCTTGCGTATTGTTCGTATTAGTTCCTCTTGCTCAGCAGCCGTTATATGTCGGCGCATGAGGCTTAATATATGGTCGCTGCTATGCTGCAAGGCAATGTCAAGGTATTTGCAAACATTGTCTCGCTCGCGCATTACGCGAAGCAGGTCGATAGGGAAGTCAGTGGGGTAGGTATAATGGAGGCGGATCCAATTGATACCTTTAATGTCTGACATTCGTTCTACTAACTCCGGTAGTTTGTGTGTGCCGTAGATATCAGTGCCGTATGCAGAGAGGTCTTGAGCAATGACGTTCACCTCACTAACTCCCTGTGTCGCTAACCAGCGTGCTTCTTGTAGCAGTTCGTCCATCGGGAGAGAGCGGTGTCTGCCGGTAATGAGAGGAATGGCACAATAGCTGCAATAGCGATTACAACCCTCGGAAATCTTCAGATACGCGTAGTGCTTTGGGGTGGTGATTACACGCTCGTATGGGGGAATGCAGATGGTGGATGGACGATTGTTGAGCAGTTCGCCGACAAGGTCCATATAGTCGAACTTTCCGAAATAGCGGTCCACCTCAGGCATTTCTGCCTCAAGGTCTGCGCGGTAGCGTTCGCTGAGGCACCCCATTACGTAGAGTTTTTTTAGTTCGCCGCGACGTTTTCTGTCGCCAAAGGCGAGGATAGTGTTGATACTCTCCTCTTTGGCATCACCAATGAAACCGCAGGTGTTAATAACGGCAATCTCGCCTTGCGGATGTGCAGAGTCATGCACACAACGATATCCGGCAGCTTCTAACCGCCGCATCAGACGTTCTGCGTCAACAAGGTTTTTTGAGCAACCGAGGGTGATAATATCTATTTCGTTGCGATGCAATGAAAAATTTTTTTTGTTGTTAGTTGCCGAGCTCGCTTTGGAACTTTATCCTGACGAGTCTTACGTCTATCTCACTTACATCATCTTCGTCAATCTCACGCAGGGCGGTCTTTACATTATCGGTGCTGGCACCGCGGAAGTAATCGTATATCTCTTCCTCTTTATCGGGGTCCATTATCTCCTCGATAAAGTAGTTGATGTTGAGTTTTGTTCCGCTATAAACGATAGCCTCGATCTCGTCCAGCAACTCATCCATTGACATGCCTTTCGACTCTGCGAGGTCGTCAAGGTCCACACGACGGTCAATGGCCTGAATGATGGAGATTTTTTGCTGGGAGTTCTTCGCCACAGTTCGGATTCGCATATCCTCAGGACGAATGATATCATTCTCTTCAACGTAGGTCTTGATGATATTCAGGAACTCTTCCCCGTAGCGTTTTGCCTTGCCGGCACCGACCCCGGGAATGTTCTGTAGTTCCTCGTATGTAATGGGGTAGGTTGTCGCCATTGCCTCGAGACTCGGGTCCTGGAAAATAACAAATGGCGGAACATTGAGTTGTTTGGAGATTTTCTTACGTGTGTCTTTCAGAATGGAGTAGAGCACATCGTCAGCCGCTGCACAACCGGCCATGTTCTCTGACATTATAGCTTCTTCTTCGTCACTCTCTTGCTCAACAGGAACCTTAAACTCTACCGGTTTCTTTGCAAACTTCTTGCCGGCAGTGGTTATCTTGATATCGCCGTAGCTGTCGATATCCTTTTTGATGTATCCGGCGAGCATTGCTTGGCGGATGATGGCGTAGAGAGTAGATTCATCGGTATCCTCAGCTGCGCCGAAACTGTCTAACTCTGTGTGGTTGTATGATGTGACGGCTGCCGTTTCGCGGCCTTTGAGAATATCTACTATATGGTCAGCCTTGAATTTCTCTTTAAGTTCCTGAACCGTCTCAATGATGAGAGCAAGCAATTCAGAAGCATCAATCAGGCTGTAGTTTTTCTTGCAATTGTCGCAGTTCCCGCATTTCTCCTCTTCGTATTCTTCACCGAAGTAGTGGAGCAGAAGTTTCCGGCGGCAGATATTACTCTCGCAGTAACTTTGCATCTCGAAGAGCAGTTGCGTGCCAATCTCTTTCTCTGTCGGTTGTTTGTCGAGCATGAATTTCTTCAGCCGTTCTATATCTTTTGGTGAATAATAGCAGATGCACAGTCCCTCGCCTCCGTCGCGGCCGGCACGACCTGTTTCCTGATAATAGCCTTCCAGCGATTTGGGTACATCATAGTGAATGACGAAGCGTACGTCGGGTTTGTCAATGCCCATTCCGAAAGCGATGGTTGCAACTATTATCTGGCATTTTTCCATGAGGAAGGCGTCTTGCGTCTCCGAGCGGAGTTGCGAGTCCATGCCTGCGTGATATGGCATAGCCTCTATGTTGTTAGCCTTGAGTATGGCTGCCAACTCTTCCACCGTCTTGCGGCTGAGGCAGTAGATAATGCCGGACTTGTCGTCCATACTTTTAATGAAACGGATGAGGTCTTTGTCCACATCTTCAGTTTTCGGACGCACCTCATAGTACAAGTTCGGACGGTTAAAAGAAGACTTGAAGACCTTGGCGTTCATCATGCCGAGGTTTTTTTGAATGTCTTGTTGCACTTTGGGGGTTGCGGTGGCGGTGAGGGCTATAATCGGCGCTTTGCCAATGTTTTCGACAATGGGTTGAATCTTTCGGTATTCAGGTCTGAAATCATGCCCCCATTCGGATATACAATGCGCTTCGTCAATGGCATAGAATGATATTTTTACCTGGCGAAGGAAATCAATATTCTCCCCTTTCTGCAGACTCTCAGGCGCTAAGTATAACAATTTGGTTTTGCCTGCTAATATATCTTCTTTGACAGCGAGTATCTCCGGTTTGGACAGCGATGAGTTGATAAAGTGTGCTATGCCGTCCTCGTCTGAGTAGTTGCGCATTGCATCCACTTGGTTCTTCATTAGTGCAATGAGCGGCGAGATGACAATGGCTACACCGTCCATCAGCAGCGACGGCAGTTGGTAGCAAAGGCTTTTGCCGCCACCTGTCGGCATTAAGACAAAGGTGTCGTTCCCGTCCATCAGATTGCTGATAATGGCTTCCTGATTTCCTTTGAAACTATCGTAGCCGAAATTCAGCTTGAGTGCTTCTGTCAGTTGTTCGTGTCTGTTCATGCAAATTTTCATTTGGAAACACAAAGGTATAACATTTTTCTGACTGCACAAACACATAATGTATTTTTTTGAAAAAAATAAAAAAAAAAGGGGAAAAGTATTGTTGTTTGAAAAAAATATATTAACTTTGCATGTTCAATAACCGCGTGTTGTCGCTTTTAACTATCGTTATAGCGCTTTTTTGCGGGACTGAGCGACCGATTCTGATAGCATAAAAACATGGAAACATCATCAAAACGAAACCTTTCTTCGTTTCAATTGTTTAATTTGAGTGCAGGTTTTTTTGGAGTGCAGATTGCATATGCCCTGCAGAGTGCTAACATCTCACGTATTTTTGCCACGTTAGGAGCTGATCCTCATCAACTCTCGTTTTTTTGGGTGCTTCCGCCGCTGATGGGTATGATTGTTCAGCCTCTTATCGGTAAGTACTCTGACAAGACATGGTGTCGCTTAGGCAGACGCAAGCCTTATTTGCTTGTGGGTGCTTTGATTGCAGTGGCGGTGATGTTGCTGTTGCCTAATGCAGGTGATTTTACCTTTACTCAGGCGCTATTTCTCGGCTTGAACGCTGCTATGTGGTTTGGTTTGTTCTCGCTCATTTTCCTTGATACGAGTATCAATATAGCCATGCAGCCGTTTAAGATGATGGTGGGTGATATGGTGAATGAGGAGCAGAAAGGTACGGCGTACGCCATTCAGTCTGCACTCTGCAATGCCGGCTCGCTCGTCGGCTATCTGTTCCCGTATTTCTTCTCGTGGATTGGTATTAGTAATATAGCTCCGGAGGGTGTTATACCCGATTCGGTTAAGTGGTCGTTCTACATAGGTGCGGCTATTCTTATAATATGTGTGCTCTACACGTTCTTTGCCGTCAAGGAGATGAATCCTGAAGAGTACAAGCACTTCCATGGTATTGTTGGTGCGCCGGAAGATAAGAAGGAGAATCCGTCATTTGTACGTCTGCTCATTGATGCTCCTAAAACGTTTTGGACTGTAGGCCTCGTACAGTTCTTCTGTTGGGCGGCATTCCTTTATATGTGGACGTATTCCAACGGTGCTATTGCCTTGCAGTGTTTTGGCTGGGATGGCGCTTCAACAGCGTCGCAAGCATTCCAGTCGGCAGGCGATTGGGTGGGCGTATGTTTCGCCGTACAGGCTGTCGGCTCGCTACTCTGGGCGATGGTGCTGCCCGTTTTAGAACATCGCTTCGGTAATAAGGGCGCGTATATAATTTCGTTGCTTGTCGGTGCCGTGGGATTCTGCTCGATAATTTTCGTCAATGACCAACACGTGTTGTGGGGCAGTTATTTGCTTATCGGTGCCGCTTGGGCAGCAATGTTGGCTTTGCCTTTCACTATTCTCACTAATTCGCTCAAGGGCGACAATATGGGCTACTATCTTGGTCTTTTCAACTGCACTATCTGTCTGCCGCAGATTATAGCTGCTCTGTGTGGCGGACTGATTCTGCGCTTGGTAGGAACACAATCGGCTATGCTTGTTGTGGCAGGAGTGTTGCTTGTTTGCGGAGCTGCCGCCGTTATACTTATTAAAGAGCATAAGGAAGACTGAATGTTGACGGCCGAAGACTGAATGTTGACGGCATAATTGACAATAACACACAAATCAACTAAATAAAAATCAAACATGAAAAGCAAAACATTCTCTTTTTTTCGTGGATTGTTTGTGTCGGCATTGATGCTATGTAGCGTTGCTGCCTTTTCTCAGACGGTCACCGGCGTTGTCACTGACGCCGCGAATGGAGAACCGGTCATCGGAGCCAGCGTGCTGGTTATGGGAACCACTACCGGTACTATTACCGACTTCGACGGCAACTTCTCTATCAATGCAGCTTCTGACGCAGTGCTGCAGATTTCTTACATGGGTTACAAAACGCAGGAGATACCTGTTGCAGGACAAAAGGTTATCCGCGTACAAATGGCAGAAGATGCCGAGCTTCTTGACGAGGTGGTGGTGGTCGGTTATGGTGTTGTAAAGAAAAACGACGCTACCGGTTCTGTTACCGCCATCAAGCCGGATGACATGAACAAAGGTCTTACCACTAACGCCACTGATATGTTGTCGGGTAAGATTGCCGGTGTTGCTGTAACGTCGAATGACGGTACCCCTGGTGGCGGCGCTACTATTCGTATTCGTGGTGGTTCGTCGCTTGCTGCTTCTAACGACCCGCTTATCGTTATCGACGGTTTGGCAATGGATAACGATGGTGTGAAAGGTGTGGCTAACCCTCTGTCAATGGTTAACCCCGCTGATATCGAGTCGTTCACTGTGTTGAAGGACGCATCTGCAACCGCCATCTACGGTTCGCGTGCATCAAACGGCGTCATCATTATCACAACGAAGAAAGGTTCTGCTAACCAGAAACTGAAAGTATCGTATAATGGCAACGTCTCCATCGGTACACTTCTTAACACTATGGAAGTAATGAACGGAGATGAGCTGCGTGCTTATGCCGGCGAGCTCTATGGTAACAAGGCTAAGTATCCTGATACCTATCGTCCGAAAGTGCTTAACTATCTTGGTACTGCGAATACTGACTGGCAGCGTGAGATTTATCGCACCGCTATTTCTACCGACCACAACATCTCCCTGATGGGTGGTACGAAGAATATGCCTTACCGCTTCTCTTTGGGCTACACAGACCAGAACGGTGTCATCAAGACCAGTAACATGCAGCGTGTTACCGCCAGCTTGAACTTGAACCCGTCGTTCCTTGACAAGCACCTTGTCTTTAACCTTAATGCCAAGGGTATGTATATCTATAACCGCTATGCACCGGGTGTTGTCGGCTCTGCTATCTCTTATGACCCGACCGTTCCTGTTATGGGCGAGGCTCGTAATGCCAAAAACGAACTTGTTGGTGTTGGCAACGATGTGCTTGATCAGATTTTCGGCGGTTACTTCGGACGTGTACAATCTGCTACGCTTAACGACTCGGAGTGGAACTACCAATTCAATACTCAGACAGCGTCAAACCCTGCCAATGTGCTTCGTTACACTAACGACCGCGCACATTCAGGTTCATTCGTAGGCAACCTTGAGGCTGACTATAAGATTCACGGTTTCGAAGATCTGCGTATCCACGCCAACTTCGGCGCTGACTATTCTTATGGTAAGCAAACTACATCTATTGACCGTTTGATTCAAAGCACGGGTAATGGTTATTACGGCTACGAGGGATATGAGTATGCTCACAAATACAACCTCTCGTTCAGTGCTTATGCTCAGTATTATAAGGACTTCTCAGATATGCAGCACTTTGACATAATGGTCGGTGGTGAGTATCAGAAGTTCCACCGCACCTCATATCGTGAGGGTTCAGGTTTCTATCCTGAGACTAACCTTGACCCGTCATTGCGTGGTACGAAAAAAGACTATACTTACTACGACTACGGCACTCAGTCAGCATTGCTCTCTTTCTTCGGTCGTGCTAACTGGGTAGGTTGGAACCAAGTGATGGCAACCGTTACTCTTCGTGCCGATGCCTCCACTCGTTTCGCACCGGATGTACGCTGGGGTTTGTTCCCGTCAGTGGCTCTCGGTTGGAAAATCAAAGAGACATTCTTCCAGGATGTTAACTGGCTTAACGACTTGAAGCTCCGCCTTGGTTATGGTATTACCGGTCAGCAGAACCTCGGTCAGGGTGACTTCCAGTACTTGGCTGTATATGTGCAGAACCAAGCAGGTGCATGGTCAACTCTTGGCGAGACAACAGCAGAGGCTAACCTTACAGGTAAAGTGGAGGGTACTGACTACGTAGTAGGTGACGACGGATATGTATATTACAAGACCTATCGTCCGAACGAGTACAACCCGGGTCTTACATGGGAGAAAACAACCACCTACAATGCCGGTATTGACTTTGCCTTCCTCAACAACCGTATCTCCGGTTCGTTGGACTACTACTATCGTCTGACAAAGGATCTTATCAACGCTGTAGATATTCCTGCCGGTTCAAACTTCAAGACTCGCGTTATTAAGAACGTTGGTTCTCTATATAACACCGGTTTGGAGTTCGCTATCAATGCTGTGGCTATTGACCGCAAGAACTTCAAGTGGGAACTTGGTTATAACGTTACTTGGAACAAGAACCGAATCCTCAACCTTACCGGTTCTGACGAACCCGGCTACTTTGAGTATAACACCGGTTCCGGTATCGGTAACGGTCAGTACACTCAGGCTAATACTGAGGGACAGGCTGCTAACTCGTTCTACGTATATGAGTCGAAGACCAATCCTAACACAGGTCTTCTGTATATGGTTGACCAGGATCATCCGGACGCTCTGCCGGGCGACGCTGACTACGACCTGACTACCAGCGACAAGATTTTCTATCATAATCCTGCAGCACCTGTTATGATGGGCTTCAATACTAAGTTCCAGTTCTATGGTGTTGACCTTGGTATCACTTTCCGCTCGAACATCGGCAACTATGTATATAACTCTGTTCTTCAAGACCAGCTGCAATACGTAGTAACAGCTTACGATGCTAAGTTCGATGGTTATCACAGCATCCTTAAGGAGGCTTACAACTCTTATTATGACGATGGTTGCCGTCTGCGTAACGAGACCGATGGTGTATTAACCACATACTTCGTACAGCGTGCTTCGTTCCTCCGTTGCGACAACATCACTCTCGGTTATTCGTTTGCTCCGAAGAACGTTAATTTGAACGGACGTGTTTACTGCACCGTTTCTAATCCGTTTGTTATATCTCCTTACAAAGGACTTGACCCGGAAATCGCCGGCGGTATAGACAGTAACATGTATCCTCGTTGTATGTCAACCGTTATCGGTCTGTCGCTTAACTTCTAATAACCTAAACTTAAATAAGATAAAATATTATGAAAAAGAATATTAAATCACTCATCGGGGTACTCGCGCTGACGTTCGGTATGAGCGCGTGTATGAATCTTGATCCGATTGATCCGAACTCACTTCAGATGAGTACGGAAAATCAGGCAGAGATTACTGATGCCCTTTATTCCAAGCTCTACTGCGCATTTGTGCAGACCGGTCAACAGGGTGGTGGCGGCAATGCTGATATTATCACTAACGATGAAGGTTATTGCGGCTTTTATCGTACGTTGTGCGTTTTGAATGAGTTTCCGACCGATGCCGGCTGGTGGACATGGCGTGGTGACGATGGTTGTTCTGACCTGTTGATGCTCTCATGGACTCCTTCTAACCAGTTTATTAGCAAGCTTTACAACCGCTTGAACTATGCGGTAACGATGTCTAACCACTATCTTGACCTGACAGAAGGTGCTACAGATGCCGAGACGATTCACAAACGTGCAGAGATTCGCTTTATCCGTGCGCTGAACTACTACCATCTGTTGGATATGTTTGGCAATGTTCCGTTTACTGTAACTATCTCTACTGACGACCCTCATCAGATTGCTCGTGCTGACTTGTATGAGTGGCTGGTTGATGAGATTGTGAATGGTCACAGCGGCAAGACTTACAACGTTTCTACATATAAGGTAACCGGTGACGCTGACCATGGGTTCATTAACGACCTTTATGACCGTGATGAGACAACTCTTTATCGCGTTACCAAGCCCGCTGCGAATATGCTTCTGGCTCGTTTGTACCTGAATGCTGAGGTTTATACCGGCACCGCTCATTGGGCGGAAGCCGAGGCTGCCGCTAAAGAGGTAATCGCCAAGTTCCCGACACTGCATGGCAACTATGCACAAATCTTTATGGGTGACAATGATAAGGTGGCTCGTGAGGAGATGGTGTTCCTTGCCGCTTGCGATGGTGACCATATCCGCTCATACGCCGGCTCGCAATATACTATAGCATCATGCCGAAACTCGAAGATGAACGGCTGTGGCTCGTCTGACAACAACTGGGGTTGCTGGCGTTCTTCACCTGAGTTGATAGAGAAGTTCGGTAACTTCCACGGCAAAACTCCTGCACAGATTATCGCTCTTGGGCATGAGGCTGATGAGTTTGCCATGCCGGCTATAGCAGGCGACGACCGCGCAATGTTCTGCGCAAAAAACATCAACCCTGCTGACGGCACAGATAACGTTAAGGGCTTCTGGGGCAACTGTCCTGCTAACGGCGAGGAGTTCGACTCATGCTGGGCTATTTGCAAATGGACAAATAAGTACTCAATGGAGTTTGATGCTGCCAACCAGCCTATAGCAGTGTCGTTGGCTCCGCAGCACGATGCTACTTATATGGATACAGATGTGCCTATCATGCGTACAGCTGAGGCTTATCTGACACTGGCAGAGGCACAGTTCCGTCAAGGTAACACTGCTGGTGCGTTGGAGAACGTTAACAAGGTACGTGCTCGTGCTCATGCCGCTCTGCTCACTTCAGCCGAACTGACAGCAGACGAACTTTGTGACGAGTGGTTGCGCGAGTTCTATCACGAGGGACGTCGTAGAATTGACCTTATCCGCTTTGGTCAGTTTGTAGGTCCTACTGCTACACGCAACTGGGAAGGACGCTCTGGTGACTCGAACGTGGTTTGGAAGTCGTTTGCTTCGCATGACGCATGGAATACCACAGTGGCTTCTATTCCGGCATACATGATTATCTATCCTATTCCGGAAACGGATGTGATATCCAACCCGAATGTTAAACAGAATGAAGGTTATAAATAATTAAGATAACCCTAATTTAGTCAACAATATTTTATTAACCAACTAAATTTTTAATCATTATGAAAGCAAACAAATTTATGATTGCCGCTCTGTTTATGGGCGCACTCTCTTTCGTTGCTTGTAACAAAGACAACAATCCGAAAGATCCTGACGAAGGCAAACAGCCTGCTGACACCACAGTGGTTCCTGTAGAGCCAAGTGGAGATGAACTTCCTGACCTTGACAAACCTGCTGCAGGTATTCTTCGTATCGTTCTTGAGATTCCTGAGGGAACCGAGTGCAACGGTATTGCTTTGAAGGGTACTTTTGGCGAGCCTAACGATGCCGGTGACGGTACTATTTGGTCAGGCGAGAACACCTATCTGGGTAAAGCAGGTGCTGCTACTCCCGTTGATGGCGAAATCTATCGTTTTGCTGCTTATGAGGGTTCAAAGAAGTACTATACTCTTGACCTCCCCGTTGGTGAGAACCCGACAGCTCTCGAGTTCAAGGTTTGCTTGATTTTTGCTAACGACGGTTCATGGCAAGGACAGGCTAACAAGGCTGTTATCCACGAGTGCAACTGGTCTTCTGTTGCTCCTGCTGTTGATGGCGGTCAGTTCAAGTTTGCTGAGGCAAACCCGAGCGGTCAGCTTCTTTACATCAACACCGGCAAGTGGCTTACCTCAGAGTGTGCTGCTCCTGTTGACTACAAACTGACTGTCTATACTCCTGCTTTCTGCGGTGAGGAATTTGACATCGAGGTTGTAGGTTCATTCGAGGGCTGGGGCTCAAATCCTGTAGCTCTTGTAAAAGCTGAAGACGGTAAGTACACTGCTACTATTCCTGCAAACGAAGGTGCAGAAGTTAAGGTTCGTGGCGTAGGTGGTTGGGATAAAGAAATCCAATTCTACAACGCAGAGACTGATGAGTGGGGTGGCGTAGCTAACGCTGTTCTGCCTGCAGAGGATCAGCTTGACGTAACTCTTGACTTCAGAGGTGATAACTTCCGTTGGAACGTTTGCGCTGGCGCAGAGTAATCAGTTAACGGCAAATTAACTTTGTACGGGAGATGCTTAGCGGCATCTCCCGTTTTGTTTATGATATGGTGCTTAAGACGCTGATACTGGTTTTCTAATTGCTGGGTTGATAGGATTTTTCAAAAGATGTTTGCTCAGACGGAAAAAAAAGATTATCTTTGCAATGAAATAGCGATAACAAGGTAAAAAAACGTGTAGAAAATATACATTTTATGAAACGCATAATTTCAGTTTTCGTTGCTGCTATGTTTTGCAGTCAGTCGTTGCTTTTGGCAGCCGGCATTAAGCCTACTCGTTCCACCCGATTAGAGTCCGACTTCAAGCTGACTGCCTCACGTGGTCAGTTAGCAGAGCCGCGAATTGACTACGGGCATTTCACTTACAACGCTATCGGCAATACCGTCAGTGTGGTATATGAGAGTAGCGTAGTGGAGGAAATACCGGAAGAACTGCGGAGGTTTATAACCAAGTTTCTTGGTAGTGAGACCATTCGTTCGTGCACGGAGTACAAAGCAGTCCAGGATGGAGATATGGTGACTTTATTTCCGAAAAAGACTGCGATGAAGAAGCATTTTGTGCAGGCTGAGGTCTATTTCAATCCTCTGACGGGTTTTGTTCGTGAAATAGTGGCGATGACGGAAAAGGGGGACGTGATAACTGTGGAGGTCTTTAATATTGAGGCTCGCTGACCTTTCAATTCCCGTCTTTTAACATATTATCTAATTACCGTCTCAACCGGATTTCGTATATTGTCTTTAATTGTCCACTCCCATAATCCACGCTTTGAGAGACGGTGTACAACACCGTCTCTACTTGTGTCGGTCACGTTTCTGTTCACGTATAGAGGCTGCCTAACAAAACTTGTTAGACAGCCTCTTTCGTTTAAATGTCGTTTGAATGATATTTTAACGTTGTTTGAACGCCATTTTATATCAAGTTGAATATAACAACTTGAACGACATTTGATATGGTATAATCGCTTGAATTAATCCTCGTCCTTCTGGCTTTCGGTGTACTCTTTGATGAGTTTGTCCTGTACGTCTTGCGGCACGAGTCTATACTCGTTGAAGCGCATAGTGAACGATGCACGTCCGCCGGTGAGCGACGAGAGAGCGGTGGAGTAGGTGGACATCTCCTTGAGAGGTACTTGTGCCTTGAGGTGCTCAAAACCTTTCTCAGAGTGCATACCCATCACCATACCGCGACGGCCCTGCAAATCTGACATTACGTCGCCCATCTTGTCTGATGGTACGAAGATGTCAACGTCATACACAGGCTCCAGTACCTTCGGGCCGGCATTGCGGAACGCCTCAGCGAATGCATTGCGGCCGGCAAGACGGAACGATATTTCGTTGGAGTCAACCGGGTGCATCTTGCCGTCATAGATGATGACGCGTACGTCGCGAGCGTAGGAACCGGTAAGAGGACCCTGCTCGATGCGATCCATTATACCCTTGAGAATGGCGGGGATGAAACGTGCATCGATGGCACCGCCGACGATACTGTTGATAAGCACAAGCTTGCCGCCCCACTCCAAAGGTATCTCCTGAGTGTCCTTGACGGAAATCTTGAACTCCTGACCGCCGAATTTGTATATCTCCTTCACCGGTTCGCCTTCAATGTACGGCTCTACTATCAGGTGTACCTCGCCGAATTGGCCGGCACCGCCTGATTGTTTCTTGTGACGATAGTCGGCACGCGCTGCTTTGGTGATGGTCTCGCGATACGGAATCTTCGGTTCGTCATATACGATAGGCATTTTGTCGTTGTTCTCAAGACGCCATTTGAGTGTGCGCAGGTGGAACTCACCTTGTCCGCTTACGATGGTCTGCTTGAGTTCCTTCGATTGCTCAATCACCCATGTCGGGTCTTCCTCGTGCATGCGGGTAAGCAGAGCCGACAGTTTCTCGGCATCACTCTCTGTTGCAGGACGTATAGCGCGGCGGTATTTAGGCTCCGGATACTTAATCTGCGGATAAACAAGTTCGCAATCTTTGTTGTTGAGCGTATTGCCTGTGCGTGTGTCTTTGAGCTTCACAGTAGCGGCGATATCGCCTGCTATCACTTCGTCAAGGTTATTGCGGATGGCACCGGCTACAGCGTAGAGCTGGGTGATGCGTTCCTTTGAACCACGGCTCATGTTCTGCATATCGTCGCCGCTGTGGACGGTGCCTTGCATTACTTTGAAATAGTTAACCTCGCCGATATGCGGCTCCACCGAAGTCTTGAAGATAAACAGCGATGTAGGAGCTTTCGGGTCAGGCTTAACCTCGGTACCGTCTTCTGCAACGGGTACCGGCGCGTCAGCAACGGACGGAGCTATATCACCAAGGAACTCCATCAGCTTGCGTACACCCATGTCTTTAGCGGCACTGGCGCAGATAACAGGATACACTCCTCCTTCTGCGAACACTCTGCGAAGACCGTTCTTTGTCTCGTCGTAGGTCAGGCCGCCCTGATCGAAGAACTTCTCCATTATCTCTTCGTCAGCCTCAGCAGCCATCTCGAAGAGAGCATTCTGCAGCTCTTCGGCTTTGCCTTTCTCTGCTTCAGGGATTTCTTTTATCTCAGGTGCACCGCCTTCGGCTTTCCATTGGTACATCTTCATAGTCAAAACATCCACTACAGCGTTGAAACCGGTGCCTTGGTTAACGGGGTACTGAACAACCGCCACCTTATTGCCGAACACCTCTTTCAATTGCTCAAGTGTGCGCTCGTAGTTGGCGTTCTCATGGTCGAGTTTATTAACGAGGAAAATAATCGGTTTCTTTAGTTTGTCGGCCTGACGGAAATGGTTCTGTGTTCCCACTTCTACGCCACCGTTGGCGCTAAGTACAATAACAGCGGTATCGGTCACGTTAAGCGAAGTAACCATACCGCCGGCGAAGTCGTCAGAACCCGGGCAGTCAATCATATTGAGCTTTTTGCCCGCGAACTCGATGTTCATTACTGTAGGGAATACGGAGTATCCGTACTCTTTCTCAACCGGGAAATAGTCGCTCACCGTGTTACCCTGTTCTACACTACCGCGGCGCTGGATAACGCCGCTTTCGTAGAGCATTGCTTCTGCGAGGGTCGTTTTGCCCGAACCCGAGGCACCCATGAGGGAGAGATTTTTAATCTCTGATGTCTGGTAGTTTTTCATAGTATTATTGTGTTTAGTTTAAAATTGCCGTGTCACAATTCAGAATATTGTGTTTTTGCCATTACTGACTTGCAAAGTTACTGCTTTTTTCCGTATTATACAAGAGACGTTTTTATGTTGTAAAACATATCCGTGACGAGTTTAGGTATTGGTGTCAGTCCGTCGTTGTTGACAATAATATCAGCTTTGCCCGTTCTCTCTTGTTCGGTCATCTGTGCGTGTATTCGCTTTATGACTTGTTCGCGTGTGGCGTTGTCGCGCTGCATAGTGCGTTGTATGCGTGTTTCTTCCGGTGCTGTTATCTCTACAGTGAGACGACATTCTTCGGCAAGTCCGCTCTCAAAAAGAATAGCCGACTCTACGAAACATATTCCTCGCATGTCGTTATCCGTTTGTGTCTGAGCATCCTGTTCGAACGTCTTAGCCCAATGCCGTACGTCAAAACATACAGCTGGGTGCACTATATGGTTAAGGCGCTGTAGTAGAGCAGGCTGCTGAAAAACAGCCTGACTGACAACGTCGGTGCGATAATGGTTGTCAGCAGAGAATACATCAGAACCGAACAGGTACTCTATCTGCGAGCGAACGGCAGGGTTGTAGGTGATGATGCGCTTGGCTTCAATGTCTGAGTCGTACACAGCGTATCCTCTGCGACGTAGTTCCGCTGCTATAGTGGACTTACCACTTCCTATTCCGCCTGTCAAACCAATAAGCATGTTTGATGATTGATAATTGATGATTGATAATTGATGATTGATGGCTGAAAGCGAGTGTTTAGAATTGGAAATAAATAAACGCTTGCAGGTCGGCAGTGATGAACTGATAAACGACGAAGACTATCAGCGTCACCACTACAGCCATGAGCCACAGCGGCATCATTGCGAACTGTATGCGATACCAGCGTTTCCACCTTTCCGGGAGCCAGTGGACGAACATACCCAGCAGGAACAAAGCATACACTTCTTTGTATTCCCACAACACAAGCGGGATAACATCGGTGTTCCAGATGCTACCTATCTGCTGCACCATGTTCTTAGCCGTTTCCCATGCTTCGTGGTTTGCTGTGGCAGGGTCAAGGTTCGAGCCTGAGCGGAAGAAAAGGCGCGTAAATGTGATAAAGGTGAATGTCTGAGCTATAGCCCACACTTTTGCTAACCAATCGAAATGGTCTTTCGATATGCCTTGACCTACGTTGTTGCGATGACGAATGCCGCATATAAGGAACCATGTATAACGCACAAACGAACCTGCCCAGATGATTCCTACCCAAACGGCAAACAGATTCCAAACCGGTAATGGATATAAATGTCGCACTGTGAGAATAGTGGCCCATGTAATGGTGATTAACGCCATTCGCCAGTGCCACGGCATATCTTTCCACCACTTGTATATGATCATTCCTATACCGTTCAGTCCGCCCCAGATGAGGAAGTTCCAGCTTGCACCATGCCATAGTCCGCCGAGCAACATTGTGATGAAAGAGTTGAGATTAGCGTATATCTTCTTTCTCGTGTCGGGTCTGATTAGCGCTACCACAAGCACAATTGCGGCTATCAGCACTATGCTTATGCCCACTATCAGACTACCGCTGAGCCACGTGCCTATGACGGCAAAAAGCGCTATCCAAAAGAACGTACCGAAGGTGGCGTTGCGGTTGCCGCCGAGGGGAATGTACAGGTAGCTCTTCAGCCAACGAGAGAGCGACATGTGCCAGCGTCGCCAAAACTCCTGAGGGTTGAGCGACTTATATGGTGAGTTGAAGTTTTTGGGTAGATAAAAGCCCATCAACATCGCTACGCCGATGGCTATGTCGGTGTAGCCGGAAAAGTCGGCATATACCTGCAGGGAATAAAGAAACAACGCTGAGAGGTTTTCGAAGCCGCCGAAGAGTAGGGGATTTTCGAAAACGCGGTCGATAAAATTGACGGCAAGGTAGTCAGATAGCACAATCTTTTTTATCAGACCGTTCATTATCCAAAACACCGCTAAACCGAAGCACCGCCGCGAGAGGTGGAAGGGCTTGTACAGTTGCGGGATGAACTCGCTGGCACGAACAATTGGACCTGCCACTAATTGCGGGAAGAAGGAAACGTAGAAGCCGAAGTCGAGAAGATTGTTTACGGGTTTGATGGTGCCGCGATATACGTCAGCCGTGTAGCTGATGACTTGAAAGATATAGAACGATATACCGACCGGTAGCACTATGCGGTCAACCATAAATCGTCCCGTCTCAGAAAAGCCGTTACCAACGTAGGCAAAGATATCGAACACTGCTACGTTGGTGCCGAACATGTCGTTCACCATGTTCGTTATGAAATAGGCGTATTTGAAATAACACAGCAGTCCGAGGTCGATAATAACGCTTAGGCACAACCATGCCATTGCACCTCTTTTTTTACCGCGTTCATTGGTGCTATGTATGCGGCGGGCTATGAGAAAATCAGAACAGGTAACAAAGAGCAGTATAAGAAGGAAGATGCCGGACGTCTTATAGTAGAACAACGCACTGACAAGCATCAGATAGACGTTGCGAAGGTGAATGCGGCTCCGCTGCTCTTTGCGGACAGGTGCAATAATAGCAAACACCGAATAGACCACGGCGAAGAATGCCCAAAAGTAAAACTGCGTGAAAAGCAGGGGACTATTGGGGTCGAAGGCAAATATGTGGTGCAGCAGGTCCGTAGGAAACGAGGTGTTAGTTGTCGGTTGTGGGTTATTACGTTATTCGTTGTTTGTCATTACTTTGCCGGTATCGCAATGTTGGCTGTTGATTGTATCCGCGTGGAATATTGTATCCGATTGTGCAATAGAGTCCGCGTTGATCGTTACTTCCGTTTCAGGGTTGCGGAACTTATAGTATCTGTAGCCTGTCATGAACGCTTCGGTGAGTAGTTCGCCTGCACGTTGTGCACCGAGGCGTGTAAAGTGGATATAGTCTTTTCCCGCCAATGGTGGTTGCGCGTTAGCCCATCGAACCATACTACCGCTGCCTCCCATTGATTCAAAGAGGCTCCAGTAAGCGCAGCCCTCTTCGTTAACCATGCGGCAGATAGAAGCATCAACAGCAGAGAGTAAAGGATAGGTCTGAAGTTTGCCGTTGATACGTGTTGTCATGTCAGACGGTCCCACCCATAGGATTCGAGCCTCAGGGGCTAACAGACGCAGGTGACGTATCTGCCGACGGAGCTGTTCCGTATAACGGTCTATGCCGCGCTGATCCTTGAGGTAAGGCATTGAGTTACCGCCGAACTGCATTATGATAAGGCGGGTGTTGGTCTGAGCAAAATACTCATGCAGCTGAATCGGATTGATGCCCGTAAAGACTGTACCGGAGCAACCGCGCATCGGGATGTTGTCAACACCTACACCTGTATCCGAATCAAGCATGATGCCGTAGATGTCGGCATCGCCGCTGAGTGTAAGGCTTAGCATAGTGGTAGAGTCGCTGAGGGCGATGGTGCTTATCTGCAAAGGAGTGTTGGCGGGAGTGATGTTCAGCAATTTGCCCTGTGCCGAAAAACGAATGGTATTACCGCTATAACTGAGTACACGCAGGCGGTTGAAATAGTGGGTTGTGGTTAATGCGCCGTTTTTCTTTTTGGGGCTGATAGCCAGATGCATTGTTGTGTCCAATATGGTAACATTGCCCATTGGACCATAGAATGATGAAGAGTCACGACGGTTGCTTTTCGGCCCATAAATCTGATAGCGCTTAGGCGTGTGTTTGGAACCGATGTTAATCGTCTGTGAATAAAGACTCTCTTGCAGCGGTATCAGACCATTGCCACCGCCACCGAACTGCTCTTGCAGCGTAAGTCGCAGGTTACACGATATGCGGTCATCCTCAAGCTGGCTGTCGCCGAAATGCACTATACGGACAGGCGTCCGGCGGGCGGAGTCAAGGGAGAGGTAAACGCTGTCTAAATAAGTGAAATCATCTGACGGGAAATGAATACGTACCGGATTAGAGGTGAAGAAATCTATATACTGCTGCTCCTCCTGCATCTTCATCTCTTGTTCGCGTAGTGCAAGCAGTTGCTCCGGTGTGAGTTGCTGCTCTACGCTGTTCTTCGTGCTGTCGCCGTTAAGCACTTCGTTCAATGAAGGGAAACGTAGGGTAACGCTATCGCTTACGACAATGCCTTCTTCAGGAAAGACCGCACAGATACTGGCAAGTATGCCGATAACTACTATCAGTGAGCATAAAACAGTTGTAGGATGTATGTTTTGCAGTCGTTTCATATCATTTACCATTTTGTTCTTTTACGATTTAAAGTCATAAACAGTCAGTCTTCAGTGATTTCATAATCATCAATACGTTTATTGTTTTTTTGTGCAGAGAAGTAACAAAGGCTTTCCTTGCAGCCTTAAACCTATGATAAAGCGGTCTCCACCGTCTTTTGTCTTCAGTTGTTTTCTCAGTTGGTCCGCCTTGACGGGGTAGTTGCGGCAGATGACGTTTGCAGCGGTGCCGGCGAGTTGTTGCCTATCATGTCGTGTAAGTGTTTTTTCCACGACGAACACTCGTCCCGGAAACTCTGACGTTGTATAGGTGTTATTTTCCTTGTTCTCTTTCGTTCGGGCGCTTCCGATGTATAAATGTGTGTTATGGTCAGCTTTGAGCAAGCCGTATCTGTTGGCAACGGTGCGGAATGCCCCGGCCTTTAGTATTGCTGCATTGGGCTCATAAACGAGGTCGCCCTCTGCGATGCTGCTTGCTCTCTCATATTGCGCATCACTCTCTTCCGCATAGGTGAATGTTAATGGCTGTTGTGATATCTTGCTTATGTTGGTGGCATATATCTTCACATTATCGGTGTCAATAAGCGTCTCAGAACTTGTGTGGCAAAGGATAAGCAGCTCTTTTACCTCACCGTCCACCGACACGACGTGCGCTTCTGTAGCGGTGTTAAGGTTATGCAGCGCCTCGCGTAGGTCGTGCATCGGAGATAGCTTTAGTAGCAGCCAATCAGTTATGCATACAAGGGTGGGGTAGAGACTGATGATGTCCGGTTGACAATCGGCAAGACGAACCATTTTTCTACCTTTGCTGTCACGGCGGGCAGGGTCAATAAATATGAGACTGTAATGCTTGTCTTTGTTAAGAGAAAGGAACTGCCCGGCATTGTTGTTATGCACCTGTACAGAATTGCCTGTGAGGTTGTGTTCCGCCAATTGGCAAAGCTCTGTATCCTGTTCTACGTAGTCCCAGTGAGCAAACAGCGGAGATAGGAAAAACGTATCAGCTCCCAGACCTCCGGTCAGGTCAGCCCCGACGGCGTTAGTCGGCAGCAAGGGACGGACTATCTCACGTTTATACATGGCTGTTTTCTCACTTGAACACTGTTCCAAACTCAAGCGTTTCGGGAAATGCCAGTCCTCTTGACATGCTATGGATGGTAACTTCCTATTTAGATGCTGCCAACCTTCTATCTGTTGCAAAGCAAAGGCAGCATCCACCTCGGGAAACTGCCTAACTCTAAGCGCGACATCGGAGATGTCCGACTCGCGATATTGCTCTATGAACTGTGTGGTTGTCAATAGTTATTCATCGGCTTTACCACATTATTACCAGACGGAAATGCATTGCCTCCGGAACGAATGTGGTGTTTAGCTCGTAGTCGAAGTCCGAAGCGGTGTAGAAGATGGTTACGCTGCCTTGTGTGAACTCATAATCAACAGTTTCTGTATAGAACACCCACTGGGTATTGTTATCTACAGTTACGGGAGTCTCGTTGAGCTTGACAAACGGTAACTCAATCTGCGAGGCATTTGGCGTGTTGGTGTTGTACTCGCGGTACATCTTTACAATGCCGTTGTTGTAGATGTCCCATGTGAGCTCAGGTACACTGATGGTGCCGTAGAAATAGTTGTTGTCGTTCTGACCGGCGTACACCCATTCGTTCTGGTTAATCTGAATATCAATTATTTTTGAGTTAACCAACCCGTCTCTACCCGGCTCGCCTTGTGGACCACGGCAGGATATAAGTAAAGACGAGAAAACAACCAGCGATAAAATCAAATACTTTTTCATAACTATTGGTGTTATTTGTATATGCGTTGCAAAGTTACATTTTTTTTTGCATATCTGCAAATTTTTTCGTAATTTTGCGCAATGTTTTATCATGGGTAAGTGTGTGTACTACATATTGTGTGTTCTTGCGGTGATTTTTCTCGCCTCATGCAGCACTACCAAGTTCGTTCCGCAGGACAAACTTCTTCTCAACAAAATGCACGTCAAGATAGACGACCGTAAGGATATTCGTGAGCAGCATCGTGAGCATGAGGAAATAGTTACGGCAGATGTGCTTGCAACCAAGATGCGTGGCTATGTGAGGCAGAAACCTAACTCCGAGGTCCTCGGCTTTTGGAAGTTGCAACTGCAGCTCTATTCGCTCGCCTCGCCCGACTCGACCAAGTGGATAAACCGTGTTTTGTGGAAAATGGGGGAGGCTCCGGAGGTGTTTGATCCGAATCTTGCTCAGTCCTCGCTATATAATATCCGGCAGGGAATGCGAAACAAAGGATATTTCAATGCCGTGGTTGACACAACCATGAGTGTGAAGAACCGCCGGCTTGCGCTTACTTATCATATAACGGCCGGTCAACCGTATATTCTCAGCAATTACCGTGTCTCACTGATGCAGGAAGATTTGCGACGTTTTGCCACAAGCAAACGCACACTGGTAACGGAGGGAATGGTCTTTGACAGCGAGGTGCTTGACGAGGAACGTGAGCGTATAGCGCGAGCTATGCGACGTAACGGGTATTTTTATTTCGACAAGTCTCTTCTGCGCTATCGTGCAGACTCATCTTTCAGCGTAAGCGGTCTCGCTTCTTCCCACAGCGACAACGGGCTCACTTCTCACAACGTTTCTGCCGAACTGCTAATGCAGGACTATATAGAAAATGCGCCGGATAGCGTTAAGACAAAGTTATTCACTCGCTACAGTATCCGTAAAGTCCATTTCTACGTTGACTCTGATCCCGAAAAGCCTGACGATGAACAGACTTACATCATTGAGGACGGCAACTACGTCTTTCATTACAAAGGCAGAAAACTTCTG
Organism: Paludibacteraceae bacterium; assembly: GCA_017450435.1. Lineage (GTDB taxonomy): Bacteria > Bacteroidota > Bacteroidia > Bacteroidales > Paludibacteraceae > Colicola. The sequence continues at coordinate 9,173 of JAFSTO010000049.1, read as the reverse complement.
CGAGAGAATGTGCTGAAGAAGAACTGTTCTATTCGTCCCGGAGAGTTTTACAACATCTTTCGTGTGGAACGCAGCTATTCCGACCTTAACTCGCTTGGCCCTGTGAAGTATGTTGACATCTCGTTCGACCAGGTGGGTACCGATGAGCTGGATTGTAATGTCGTTATATCGCGTGGAAAACTCAATGCTGTATCTGCCGAGATAGAAGGTACTTATTCAGCCGGTGACTGGGGTATAGCTGCCGGACTCGGATATACAAATCGCAATATCTTCCGCGGAGCGGAGCAACTGAATATTAACGGTCGCGGTTCATACGAGTGGCGGCAGAACGGTGGACGCGCTATTGAAGCACAAGCGGAAGCTTCACTCACTTTTCCTAAAGCACCGAAGGTATCCATAGGTTATCGCTTTCAAAACCGCCCTGAAGAGTTTACTCGAACGATAGCCAACGCTTCACTCTCATATAAATATCGGCAGTTCGGCAGTAAACTGACGCACCAATTCAATTTCGTTGATATCAACTACGTCTATCTGCCGTGGATTTCCGACGAGTTTCGTGCCGCTTTCCTCAAACCGTCTAACTTACTGCGCTATTCGTACCAAGACCACTTTATCGTTGATTGGTCATACGGCGGTACTTGGACCTCTTTCAGCGAGCGCACGCCGTATCGCAGTTATTTCAATATCAATTATCAAATAGAGACTGCCGGTAATTTCCTCTATGGTCTTTCCCGAATTTTTTCCCTGCCTCGCGACGACAGCGACGGCGCATACAAGATATTCAACATACGCTATTCGCAATACGCAAAGGCGGACTTTTCTATTGCCTACCACCAGATTTTCTCTCCCGCTCACCGATTGGTTTATCATGCAGCTTTTGGACTTGCCGTTCCATACCTTAACGCTTCGTCTGTACCTTTCGAAAAACGCTATTTTGCCGGAGGTTCCAACTCTGTCAGAGGTTGGCAGATACGCTCGCTCGGCCCCGGCAAGTACCGCGGACAAGGGACACTCATAGACTACAACAACCAAGCCGGAGATATCAAGCTTGACCTCAATCTGGAGTACAGATGGAAAGTGTGGTCGATTATCGAACTCGCGGCATTCACCGATGCCGGCAATATATGGACAATCCGCGACTATGACAGTCAGCCGGGCGGGGTGTTCGATGTGAGGGAGTTTTACAAGCAGATTGCGTGGGCGTACGGAGTAGGCTTGCGACTCGACTTCTCTTTCTTCGTTTTCCGTGTTGACTTCGGTGTCAAGCTATACGACCCGTCACGCATAGACGAGGGCAAGGCTTGGCGCACCGTGCCTAATGGTTTAGGTTGGAAAGATGACATGACCTTCCACTTTGCCATTGGCCACCCGTTCTGAGAAGTACGAGGGTACAATGTACGATGTACGCGAAGTATGAAGTAGTGTTGTCTATACACGTTGGCGCTACGATTTATGAGAGTAACGTGTTGCATATAACGTTTATTTAGATAGAGTTCAAACAACTAACGTTTAAATTGACTATGTACGAACAACTGAAATTAAATAACCAACTCTGTTTCCGACTATATACGGCTGCACGGCTTGTAACGCAGGCGTATTATCCGTATTTTGAACCGTTGGGGATTACTTATCCGCAGTATCTGGTTCTGCTGGTGCTTTGGGAGAAAGACCGGCAACCGGTTAACGATATCGCTAAGAGGTTGTTATTGGAGACCAATACGATTACACCTTTGTTGCAGAGAATGGAAAAGCAGGGATTGCTTAAAAGACAGCAGGGAGACAAGGACCTGAGACAACGAATAGTTTGTCTTACCGATAATGGAAAACAAATGGAGGAAAAAGTAAAGGATATCCCTGAGTGTCTTGCGAATAAAATATGTGAGCAAGGTATGGAAAGCTCGCAACTATTACAAATGATACCCCTGCTTGACAGGCTGATTGAAGACCTGAATTGAGTTGTGTTGTTGAAGGTAGGATGTGTTTTTTTGAGAGATGGTAAATGCCACATAGTTCGTACTTTTGAGAGACGTTAAAAAATACCGTCTCTACCCTTGGGCGGTGCGTTGTGCTTTGGCGGTTTTGAGAGTGGGTAAGCACCGGGCCTTTTAGCTGCTCCGATTACCGCCTCTACTCTTTGGAGGTATCACAGCGTAGCGGCTTCGATTCAAATAAATCATTTTCTTCTTGTTTATGTGCTGAAAATTTAGTAACTTTGCAGCGCTTTTGTGCGCGTATTGCAACGTGAGCGAGTGGGTGCTGTAATATTACGTCTCGCGGCATAGATACACGCGGTACGCGTTTTTGTTAAATTGTTAAGTTTCTAAGATGGATAAAAATTCATTGATTGGTTTAGGACTGATAGTCCTTGTTGTTATTGGTTATAGTTTTTTCACCCGTCCTTCAAAAGAGGAGCTGCAGCGTAGGCAGCGTTATCAGGATTCGATAGCTCTTGTCAGGCAGCAGAAACAGGCAGAGCAGGATGCTATACGTGCTATTGAGCAGTTAGAGCAGGGAGCAGCTGCTGCAACGGATACAATGTCAGCAGAGCAACTACAGATGCAAATACAAGCACAGTACGGCGCTTTGGCACCCTCTGCAAAGGGAAACGGCGACTTCTACGTGGTGGAGAACGATGTGATGAGGCTTACCTTTGCGCAGAAGGGAGGAACGATATACAGCGCCGAACTGAAGAACTACAAGGCCTTTGGCGATACGCTCAACCCTCTTTGTCTATTCCGCGGGACTGAAGCGTTGCTCGACTATACGCTTATCACTGCGAATAACCGTATTCTTACCACTTCCAACCTTTATTTCACATTACAGCCTATCGAGACGGATACGGCCGGCACGCAGATTGTTACGCTACGACTGCTTACCGACGGGGATGCTTATACCGATTTTGTGTATTCTATTCCCAAGGACGACTATATGATAGGTTTTGCTATTCGCAATCATAATATGCAGAATGTGCTGGCTCAGAACCAGACTACTCTTGAGATGCATTGGGCGCAAAAAATCAGACAACAGGAGAAAGGTCGTAAATTCGAAGAGAGATATGCACAGATGCAATATATGTTCACCAATCGCGACATAGAGACTCTAAGCGAGCAGAAGAACGACCGCGAGAAGGAAAACGGCAGAATACGCTGGATTGCTTACAAGGACCAGTTCTTCTCGACTGTGTTTATTTCTGAAGACGGGTTTGAAGGTACTACATTGGAGTCGGTTGTGCTGAACAGACACTCCGGTTATATAAAGGAGTATAACACATTGACAGCCGTGCCGTTTGACCCGACGGGTGCCAAACCGACCAATTTCCGCATTTACTTGGGTCCGAATCATTACAACACGTTGAAGGCTTACGACAAGGATGCACAACGATATGAGGAGCTAAGACTGAAGGAACTGGTACCTCTGGGCTGGAAGATTGTGTCTTGGGTTAACAAGATTCTGGTTATTCCGATGTTTGACCTCTTTACCTCTTGGGGAATGCATATCGGTTGGATTATTCTACTGATGACTATTGTTATCAAGCTGATTATCTTACCTTTTACCTTCACCAGTTACCGCTCCAGTGCGATGATGCGCGCGCTTCGTCCGCAGATTGAGGCAATCAACGAGAAATATCCGCCGGAGAAGATGCAGGAGCGGCAGCAGGCTACGATGGCTTTGTATCAGAAGGCCGGAGTTAACCCGATGGCAGGATGTTTGCCGATGCTGCTGCAGATGCCGGTTGTGATGGCTATGTTTTGGTTCTTTCCGACTGCTATTGAACTGAGAGGACAGTCGTTCCTCTGGGCGGACGACCTTTCTACTTACGATGCTATTATTTCTTGGGACCGATATATTCCGGTTATCTCGTGGCTGTTTGATAACCACTTGTCGCTCTTCTGTTTGTTGTTTACTGCGACAAATGCCGGATATACGTATATAACGATGCAGACGCAAGCTACAGGTAACGACCCGTCGGCGAAGATGATGAAGTGGATGATGTATCTTATGCCGGTGTTCTTCTTCTTTATCTTCAATAACTACGCCGCCGGTCTGAGTTATTATTATTTCCTATCATTGCTTTTCACTATACTGCAAATGATGATTTTCCGTTGGACTCTTGATGATGAGAAGATGTTGGAAGAGATGGCAAAGAAACAAGCCAAGAAAGCCGGTAAGCCTAAGTCAGGATTCATGCAACGTCTGGAGAACATGCAACGCGAGCAGCAAGCACGCATGAGGGAACAGATAAAAGAACAAGCCAAGCAGCAGAGAAGAAGATAATTGCTGAAAGTGATTATGAGAGACGGTAAGCGCCACCTGCTATGAACCACCCTGATTACCGTCTGACACCCACCTCACGTTGTTCGCGGTGACTCCGTGCATTTACACTCAGATGGCGAATAACTCATAGCTATTAGCTAATTGCCGACTGATACAATTCTTACAACGAAATTTTTTTACAATGAAACGTTCGTTAATAATTCTTTTTGCCGCAGTGATCTCGATGGTCGCTGCGGCAGATTTGCTTGATGACATAACTTCCGGAAAATTCAAGCCCAACACTCCGGAGGTGATGGTCACGTTGTCTGATGGCGAGCACTACGCAGTACTACAAGACGGAAATATCCTCGCCCTCTCATATCGTACCGGTCAGGTGAGTGATACTTTGTTCAATAGCGTTATAGCAGACGATGCTAAACGTTCTATCGTGGAGCAACTGCCGGAGATAGAGGGCTTTTTGTTGTCGCAGGATGACAGGTATATTCTGCTATACGGCAATAGTAAAGGTATCTTCAGACGTTCGTTCGTTGCAGAATACTACTTATACGACACTCGTCGGCACACACTCCGTCCACTCTCGCCACAGATGCCGGTTCGGGACCCGTTGTTCTCACCTGACGGCAAGTATATTGCCTTCGTCAGGGACAATAATCTGTTTATACACAAGGTTGATTATAACACTGAGGTAGCTGTCACCACAGACGGCAAACAGGATACACTCTATAACGGAGCTGCTGATTGGTTGTATGAGGAGGAGTTTGGAACAACAGCGTTATACACTTTCTCGCCGGACTCGAAGACTCTTGCATTTATTAAGTTGGATGATACAGAGGTGCCTGAATACACTTGGATTGAGTACCTTGACGAGAATGGGCATGCTTTAAGTAAACCTGTAGAAAAACGACTGCGTTACCCTAAGGCAGGCCAACAGAACCCAAAGGCGTCGTTGTGTCTGTATGATACTTACTACAAGTCGGTTAAGACTATCAGCCTGCCGGAACAAGAAGACTCGTATCTGCCAAGACTAAGATGGACCACTCAGCGCGAAAGCACTGACAAACAGAAAGAGGCACCGGTGGCTGAATTGGCGGTTCTGAGACTTAATAGGGACCAGAATAAGCAGGAGGTGTTCCTTGTAAATCCGAAGTCCACTTTGTCGCGCTTGCTTTATAAAGAGGAATGTAAGACTTCATGGGTGGACTATGACTGTTTCGACCAATGGCAGTGGCTCTCGGATAACTCATTTATCGTGGTAAGCGACAAAGGCGGCTATCGTCAGGCTTATCTTTATGGTTCGCAAGGCAACGAAAAACAACTGCTGACAAAAGAAAGGCGCGATGTGACGGCTGTTTACGGTTATGACGAACAAACGCAGACGTTGTTTTTCCAAGCCGCAACAACAGCGTTGACACGCGATGTTTATGCACAGAACGTTAAGAAAGGGCAGCTCAGCCGTCTGACCTCAAACGATGGTTGTCATAGTGCTGTGTTTGGCAAAGGGTACAAATATGCGGTGCTTCACTCGCAGTCGGTGACTGACCCCGGCACTTGGACGGTCATTGACCGTAAAGGAACAGTGTTGCGTACTCTTCTTGATAATAAGGATGTCATGGCCTCCGCTCGTGCAGCGGGATTACCGACAAAGGAGTTTTTCTCGTTTGCTACAGAGCGCGGTGATACACTTAATGGTTGGATGTTGCGGCCGGCGTCAGCCTCACTGCCCGCTGCTACGTTGCTCATGCAGTATAGCGGTCCGGCTTCGCAACAGGTGCTCAACCGTTGGCGTATAGACTGGGAAGAGTATCTTGCGGCGCAGGAAGGGGTTCTATGCGTATGTGTTGACCCGAGAGGCACTAATGCTCGCGGTCGAGATTTCAGAAGCCTTACTTATATGAATATTGGCGAGCTGGAGGCCGAAGACCAGATTTCCGCTGCAGAGTACCTTGTTCGGAGCGGGCTTGCAGACAATAAACATATAGGTATATGGGGCTGGAGTTACGGAGGGTATCAAACAATCCGTACGTTGCTCAACAAGCAATCTCCGTTTGTGTGCGGTATGGCCGTCGCACCTGTTACCGACTGGAGACTCTACGACTCTGCATATACCGAGCGCTATATGCGTCGACCGCAGGTGAATGAGAGTGGGTATGATAACGCTTCGCTGATGCCAATGGCTGAAAACCTCAATGCAAGACTACTGCTTGTGCATGGTTTAGCAGATGACAACGTTCATGTTCAGAACACTATGCTGCTTACAGAGGTTTTGACGGCAAAAGGAAAGCAGTTTGAAATGCAACTCTATCCCGATGACAACCATTTTTTGCGTAAGCGCTCTAATTACTCCCACCTCTATCAGCGGCTATTAACATTCCTGCGCTCGGCATTATAGGCCGATGCTTGAAGGAAAGACAACCCTTGTATTATATTATGAAGGCAAACATCATTGCGGTTATATTTGTGACGCTGCTAACGGTTTTAGCCGGGTCGTGTGTTCGTCGTGATGTTAGTGTTTACGAAGACAATCGTTTACCTCTGCTGCGTGTTAGCGGTGAGTTCGTGCTGACAGAGGAAGATGATACTTTTTATATACAGGGTGTTAATCTCGGTTGTTGGCTCAATCCGGAAGGGTATATGTTTGCTATGCCCAGTGATGGTTCCGGTAGCGGACAGTTCTGCAATTCTCCGCGTTTGTTGAATGAGCTTGTTTCGCAACTTGTCGGCCCCGACGAGTCAGCAGTGTTCTGGGAGACGTTCAAGGACCGCTATGTAACCGAAGACGATATTCGTTTTATAGCCTCCACCGGTGCTAATACTATCCGGTTGCCTTTTCATTATGCTTTGCTTACAGACGACGATTATATGGGTTGCAACACTCGTGAGGGTTTTGCGCGGATGGATTCTGCCGTTGCTTGGTGCGAAAGATACGGGTTGTATGTTGTTTTGGATATGCACGACTGTCCGGGAGGACAAACAGGGGACAATATAGATGACAGCTATGCTTATCCGTATCTGTTTACGAGCGGAAGAATGCAAACGTTGTTCTGCTCCTTGTGGCGCGAGATAGCAGAACATTATGAGTCGGAGAATACCGTGTTAGGTTATGAGTTGATGAACGAGCCGATTGCCACTTATTTCGAGCGGGAACAGGACTCGCTTAATGCTCTTCTTGAGCCGCTTTATTCGCGTTGTATTGACAGTATTCGTTCTGTTGACAAGCGACATATCATCGTCCTTGGCGGTGCACAATGGAACGGCACGTTTTCTGTTTTTACGGGTGAGATAAAAGACGACAATCTTCTTTATGCCTGCCACCGATATGGTCATACACCGGATGAGGAAGGAATAAAGGATTTTCTTCAATTTCGCGACTCATTTCACGTGGCAATGTGTATGACAGAGACAGGGCATCGTCCGCATGAGTGGTTGCGGAAAGAGGCGCAGACGCTTCGACGCAATCATATAGGACTGCTCTGGTGGCCGTATAAGAAACTTGGAGGCTCGTGTTGGATGCATGTGGGCATACCTGAAGGATGGGATGTCGTGAGGCAGTTTGCTGCGGCAGACAGGCGCACATTTGCCGGCATTCGGGCTAATAGACCGGATATAGCCCTATCTCGCCAAGTATTGAATGCCTTTCTTGATAGCATCTTGGTGGAAAACTGTCATCCCGACACTGCGTATATCAATGCTTTTGCTGAGTTATACCAATAGACTGCTAAAAAAGTAGTAAGGTATAAATAAGGCAAATCTTAATAACAGGAACTTTTTAACATCGTTCCAAGATTGATTCAAATAGCAGACCTTGCGCCGACGCTGCGCTGCTTCCGGGTTGAGCTTGGCTTAATACCTAAATCTTAATAATCGGCAATAATTTACCATTCATTTCCATTGTGTGACAATTTTAACACATTATAGAAATGAACCCGTATAGAGTCATGACCGAGACACAACTGAGACTCAAAATGCCTAAAAAAATACACGCATGAAAAACAATTTTCACCCAAACCATTGCATGTGTCAAAAAAAAGCAGTAACTTTACAAGCAAAATTGCAAAGGAGAACGAATTATGCCTGAAGTTACTCGTTTTTACGGGATTATAATTAAGATGTTCTTTAAGCCAAAAGAGCATGAACCAGCACATATCCATGCGCTCTATGAAGAATATATGGGAGTGTTTGACATCAACACTTTTGAGATGACAGAGGGCGACCTTCCTAACCGTGCTCAGAAAATGGTAAAAGAATGGCTTATGGAGCATAAAGAAGAGTTGCAAGAAATGTGGAATACACAAAAGATTGTAAAACTCCCTCCATTGAAAGATTAAACTGCAAATAATCGTGCCCTTGTGGCTAAGAAATCTATGATACCGCGTATTAAGTCATATCAACCTCTTGCGGATTATCAACTGCTCGTTTCGTTTGATGACGGGCGGAAAGTTCGCTATGACGTGGCAGACGATATTAAAACAGTGCCTGCTTTCCGAGATTTACAGACTGAACATGGTTTGTTTGAGAATGCGCAGTTAGATGCAAGTCGTACATGTATCTATTGGAATGATCAAATTGATTTACCAAGCGACGCCATATACGAATATGGTATAACATTATAACCCCCAAAACCGGCGTGTGCTTCGGCACGTAAAGAAAGCGCAAATAGAAATACAAATATAGAAACAAAAATCCGCCTATGGCATAAAACAACAGACAAAAAACATACATAAATAATAAAGCATTCACCTAAGAACTTGGGTTCTTTAAAATCTGGACAATTTTTAAGAATTCTATAACCAAGAACAAGGCATTTGAGTGCTCATGCGCAAGCGTGAGCCTTGTTCGGTAGATATTTGGTTATAGAAGGTAGTCCAGAACCATAAAGAACCCAAATTGAAGCTAACAAG
>JAFSTO010000048.1 GCA_017450435.1 Paludibacteraceae bacterium | reverse complement strand
AGTCATACGTGCTCCAGGCCATTCGGCGTTTGTCACAGCAGTTTCTCCTTCGCCGCTCCAAGCATAAGCAGCGACAGCGGCACCGTCGGCATTCCACCAAGCCTGTGCCACCTTGCAATAAATCTTGGTATCAGCAGCGTGGATTGCGCCGATGCAAAGAATCATTGCCGTCATCAAAGAGAATAATTTCTTCATGATACGATAATTTTAGTTAATAATGTTAGTTAAATATGGTTGTTTTAACCAATATGACTTAAATTGGCGACAAATATACTACTTTTTTTTCGAACGTGCAAGAAAAAAATGCATTTTTGCTTCATTTTGTTTATTTTTGCGCGTTTTTGCGCGTATGTAGCGCGTATGCTGCGCGTATGTTGCGCGTATGTGCGTATAAATTATAAAGAGTAGTCAACCATTGAAGACAATTATCAACCATTATAGAAGACAAAGAGAGTGTGCCGAAATTTTGACACACCCTCTTTGTTCATCCGCCAAACTTGGCGGACAGCTATTCGCAGCGGACGGCTATTAGCGGATAACTGCGCCGTTCGCGTTGTAGCGCTTGCCGGCTTTCTCGATGACGAGTTGTCCGTTCACGATGGACTTGACAGCCTTAACAGCAGCGTCCACGTTCTCAAATCCCTGACCTGCATTAACTGTGGTTACACGATAGAGCGTGTTGTTATAGCAGAGGAGGTCAGCGGTAACGAGTACATCACCGTTTTCAGCGCTCTCCACTTTGATGTCAGCAGAGAAGATAGCCGGAGCAACTCTATTCGCATCAATAATACCGCAGCCGAAGTTCTGGAGATCGAAATCTTCCTCGGTATAGTCGCCGTAGATATCGGTTGCGCCTTCCGGCATCCACAATGAGAGCATAACATGCGTTTCATCTTCTGCATTGCCAGCCAGCACAAACAAGCCATAAGACTCCACATAATCATCAATAAGAGTCCACTCGGAGATAGCGACGTCAACCGTGCTCTCAGCCACAGGATCTTTATAGGTGAGGTCAAAGATATAATTGTTACCATCAGCGCCAACGAGAGTACCTTTAACCGTAACAATACCTTCCTCGGAAACAGCAACCGTCACAGAACCATCAGCGAAAGCAACATCGACTGTGTCTGTTTCGCCATAGATGCTGATGTAAGAATAATCAGGGTCAAGGTCTGCCACGGTATATACTCCAGCGGTCTGCTCGGTAGCTACATTCGAGATGGAGAAATCATATGATTCACCGGCACCCATAATCTGCCACCAGCCTTCAACATCTACGGCATCGGTCCACATCAGTGAACCGGGGTTGGTCAGCGAGTTGAGGGTGATTTCGACATCCTCACCCGGTTCAACAGCAGCTTTCTTGACAGAAACGAAGATAGCGTTCTTCGCCTGCGGAGCATCGTTATATTCGCTGTAAATAGCGAGAACGGTCAGAGTGTCACCTTCCGCAACGCCGAGGCTCTCGAATTGTTTGCTTTCACCAGCGGCGGTAAGCAGACCATAGACGTACACAGAGATTTCTGCATTGTCCAGCTCAACGAGGTCGAAGTTACCATAAGTAGCATTCTTGATGTTGGCAACGATACCTGTCAGGACGCAGGTGTCCTTGGTGTTCTTAAGTTCGAGGAACTCAGCGATAGTCTTTTCGCCAAGGTTCTTGGCAGGATCCACGGGGATTACCTCACCCTTCTCGAGAATCTCTACGGTGCAGCCGGCAGCGAACTCAGGAGTGGTGTTATATTTGGTCAGTTTACCGGTAACAGCCACTTTGTCGCCCACAGCAGGAGCATCCTCGGCAGAAGCACAAGCAGCGCGGTACGCCTCAAGCACCTTGCCACCGTCTTTGGTATCTGCCATCCAGAAAGAGATGTTGCTATATTGTGCATTGAAAGCGGTCTGAATCTCAGTAACATAACCTTGGATGGTATATTCTTTACCGTCGTTGTACTCAACATTGTTATCAGCTACGGAGAGGGCAGCGGCAGCAGCCTCAGCACAGTTGGTGGGGTCAGTAACGGGTTGGGGGTCATCGCCCGGTTCGTCGCCCGGCTCGTCGCCGCCTTCGCCAAGGGTAACCTTGATTTCGGTGAGACGTGCTTGTGAAGCCAAATCAGCCACTTCATAGCTGGTTGCATTAACAGCTACCTCTGCAGCCAAACCACCGTCTTTGCCACCTGTGGTAGTAAAGTTGATTTTGGCGATGGTGGAAGCAGCTTTGATGGACATTGCGCCGTGCGCATAGCAACGGAGGGACTCGTCTGCACTATAGCCTTTGCTATAAGTAAAGGTAACGCCATCCTTCGTAGCCGAAACCTCGCTACCGGTGTTAGGTGTGCCTTGACCAGCAAAGTCCGCATTTGTGAAAGTTACTACACCGGTAACAGTCGGTTGCGGATCAGGATCATCACCCGGTTCGTCGCCCGGTTCTTCACCGCCACCTTCACCAAGGGTAAGACGGACGGCATAAGCGCGCATTTGCTTGGTGCAAGTAAGTGTAACACTCTTTGCATTGATGTCAGAAACCACAATCAGCGGATCCTCCCAGTCTGATTTGGTAATTTCACCAGCAGAAGCATCAGCGCACACTACAGAACCAGCCGAAGAAGACACTGTCAGGTCTTTCTTTCCATAACCTACAATCTCCACCTTAGTGATTGCGGACTCTGCGGTGAGAGATAGCGTTTTGTTAGCATAAACGCGGATGTCCTGACTTTGGTCATTGTTGTAATAAGCACCTTCCCATACGATGCGTACACCCTGAAGTGTAACATCCAAGCCTGTTGTAGCCCCCGACTCAATGGTCGTTACATCAGTAGCGTTGATGGTGATTGTCTCCGCCATCAAGCTGCCTGTGAAGAGAATCGCAGTCAAGAGAGAGAATAATTTTCTCATGATAAAAATAAATTTAGTTAAACAAAAAAGTTAGTTTGTTGTTATGATTAATCGCCCATATATGGTCGATACATACATATCAAATCGAGTACAAAGGTACTGCTTTTTTTTGACATGTGCAAATAAAAAAAACATGTTTAAAAGTATATATATACTGTGTATATATATAGTAAAAGCATGATTTTAGACATTTTGGCGAAGTATCTTATGGTTATCCTATGGTTATCCTATGGTTATCCTATGGTGAGATATGCTGAATTAATGCTAATTGTATATTGGCACCCCCGCCCCCTTTATGATGGAATGATGAATGATGGATTGAGCCGCTCGCTGTGCGAGCTGAATGATGGAATGATGAAGATGAATATTGCCCTGAAATGAACATACGGAGAAGGCGAAGGGAAGAAAAGGGAGTTATTTCTTGCGGGCGGGAGT
>JAFSTO010000047.1 GCA_017450435.1 Paludibacteraceae bacterium | reverse complement strand
GCTTTCTTGTTGAAAATAAGCAAGAAAGCCTATTTTTTTCTAATCAAAATACGACTACCATTCACAAATTCTTACAGACATCCATTCGCCGATCGTATACATAAAAAGACTGCCTAACAAAACTTGTTAGACAGCCTCTTTTTGTTTGCGTATGTCAGTAAAAAGACGTACCTTTGTACTGTAATCGATGTTCAATATTTACAAAATATGAGTCCAATATACAGTCGGACAGAGTTACTCTTGGGCAGTCAGGCAATGAATAGTCTGGCAGAGAAGCGTGTCATCATCTTCGGAGTAGGTGGCGTGGGCAGCTGGTGCGCTGAGGCGCTGGTGAGGTCCGGTATCACTCACCTCACTATGGTTGATAACGACCTCGTCGCTATCTCTAATATCAACCGTCAGTTACCGGCAACATCTTCTACTATAGGACAGCCGAAGGTGGAGGTGATGCGCAGGCGCCTGATGGAAATCAATCCTGAGGCGGAAATTGTTGCGCGTCAGCAGAGATATTCTGCCGACACAGCAGCTTCTTACGACCTTGAAGGGTATGACTACGTGATAGATGCTATTGACAGTCTGCAGGATAAGGCTAACCTTATTCTGCACGCCACATCTCTACACGTGCGGCTGTTTTCGTCGATGGGAGCAGCATTGAAGTCCGACCCTTCGCGTATTCGTGTGGCGGAGTTCTGGAAGGTGAACGGATGCCCATTAGCTGCCGCCTTGAGAAGGCGTTTTAGAAAAGCGGGTAATTATCCGTCAGCCAAGTTTAGTTGCGTGTATAGCGACGAGCTGTTGCAGAACCGTCTGACTAACCATGACGAACCACGCGCCAACGGCACATTAATACATATTACTGCTGTCTTTGGTCTGACCCTCGCCTCCATGGTGATACGCGATGCCGCGAAAGAGTGAGATGGCCCGTTCAAATGTTGTTTAAACGCCGTTCAAAAAACTTTCTAAAGCTTTTTGAACGGCGTTCTCTATTATTTTATTTCAAGTAATAAGATTCCGTGTGATTGCGTGTTTGTGAATGAAGCTGTCAATACGGTCTTTTACTTATTATTTGAGAAGTTGTTTAACTTATATTCTCTCCAACACTGTTTGTACAAGCTGTTTGATTCTTGGTTTATAGTCGGTGTTAGCGGCTTCGGCTTTTCGTTGTGCTATCACGCAGCAGACGGTCATGGCTTTGTGTCCCATCAGTAGTGACAGACCTGCTATGGCGGAGCCTTCCATCTCGTAGTTGGTTATTCTTTGTCCTTCGTATCGGAAAGCACTGATGCGCTCGTTGATATCGGGCACTGCTATGTCGCATCTGAGTACGCGCCCTTGCGGACCATAGAAGCCGTTAGCGGCAATGGTGCAACCGCGGAGCATGTCGTCCTTCGCTATCTTATCTACAAGAGCAGGGTTGGCTGCTACAACGTAAGGACGGGCAGCCTTGGCAGGATAATGGATAAAATCCACCAATGCTTGCTCGAAACCGAGGTCGGCAATGCGGTCACGACCATCATAGAAAGCAAGCACACCGTCAAAACCGATGCTTTTTTGCGAGACAAGGAACGAACCGAGCGGAATATCTTCCTGCATCGCTCCGCAGGTACCGATACGCACAATCTCCAATGAGCGTTTGTCCTCTTTCTCCATTCGTGTTGCGAAGTCAATGTTGGCGAGCGCGTCCAGCTCGTTAAGCACAATGTCGCAGTTGTCAGTGCCTATACCGGTGGATACACATGAGATGCGTTTGCCGTGGTACTTACCGGTTATTGTATGGAATTCCCTGCTTTGTATGTCGCACTCGATGCTTCCTTCGTCGAAGAACGAGGCTACCATGTTAACGCGGTCTTGGTCGCCGACAAGGATGACTTTGTCTGCCAAGTGTTCAGGACGTATGTGTAAGTGGAAGGCTGAACCATCACCGTTGATGATTAGTTGGGATGCCGGAAAATGTTTCATATCGTTGAGAATTTATAAGTTTTTTTTGAGTAGTGTGTTCATTCTATTCTGTTGCCGGTGCTGTCGTATGTCGTGCCGTTGGGCAGTATAATATATAACGTGCCTTCGCGTAATATCTTTTGTGGTCTGCTTTGTCTTGTGTTGATTACCTCATCGGCGTCTGTCGGCTGCTCTTGCTCTACCATGTCGGGGTCAAGCCCAATCTTGTTGTCCATCCACGCAATCCTACTGCGGACGTAGTTCTTTAGAAAAGTGACCTCTCCGTCGTATGAGCCGGCATTACGCGGGTTCATGTGAACGTTCTTTGATAGTATTGGCCAGCGTAGGAAGTTCAGCCGTTGGGATGTGTTCATCGCTGCGGCAAGGCTGTCAATAAGGTTGCAGATGTTGTCCGCTGTCAGTCCGTCTCTCAGTCGTACGGTGCTCCATAGCCTTTTGAGTGACATGGTGGTGCCGGCATCCTGCTTGATGATGCGGTTGACGAAAGAAGCGTAAGTGCCGGCATAGACATATACGTAGTCGGACTTGTTGCAGGTGGGGTAGTGGCGGTAGTCATTGTCGAAAGCAATATCAAAGTCCCATTCAGGACCTGTGTACAACAAGTCGTCGCCGCGACGTTTGTACATGTGGCAACTCCAGTAGGTGTCGGTGTTGCCGGTCAGCTCACCTATGAGGAAGTGTTTGAGAAAACTATCTTCGTCCAGCATGCTTCTCCAGCCGGTAACAGGGTCGGTGTGGTTGGCTGCTGCCACTAAGTTCTCCAGCATGTTGTAATACGACTGTATATACGTCTTTTGAAAAGCAGTTATTGAGTCTTGGTCAGGTGATTTGATTGTCACTCCCATTCCATAGCGTGTGGTGAAAAATCGTGCCTTTTCCGGCTCTTTGTCGGCGTAACCGTCAAGCTCGATGAAATAGCCGCCGGTTAGAGCCAATCCAGCCTCGTCACGCGGCGTCATTTCGTCAATATCAACACGTCCCGGACGTATATCTAATTGGTCAGCAAGCTGGTAGCAGCCTTTATACTCGCCGTTGACAAAGACGTCCACCGGTATGCAGAACGGAGTGTAGGTCATCCGTAGGCGGCGGCTATAGTCGAAAGCAACCATGTTGCGCATCAGGGTCTTGTCACCGTAGTTGTTGAGAAGAGTCCATTTCTTGGCTTTGGCAGGTGAGCCCGGCACCTTGTGCTTGCTGTGGAACTTGATGCGATATGGCTTCTTTGCGAACTGCATTGAAGCGTTGCCGCGTAGCCGTATGCCGGCACTGTCGCGCAACAGACTGCCGTCTGCGCCTATGATTGTTACAACGCTCTGCAGGTCGTTCACTTTGTCGTAAGGGTCGCGGTTGTTCTCGATATGAATAGTGACAACCGGTAGCCCTGAAGGCAGATACAACTCTGAATAGTCGCCTGTTCCCGGGTGCCCGAAGAACTGTACTTCAGCCACGTTGCACCGAGAGTCCGAAGGACCGACGTACCTTACGTAGCGAAAACCCTTGCTCACGTTGACTGTGGCTGTAGAGATGACCCCTATGGTGCCCGATGCATCTGTCAGGTAGAGCGGCATGGCATCGGAAAAGTCCGGCTGATTGGCACCCTCAAAGAGTGCGAGCCGTGTCCGTGCCGGACCAACGCCGTCGTTGCGAGGTGACCAACCGACGCGAGTGATGATGTGCTCCGAACCAAGGTCCAAACCAACCCAAGTGTAGCTGCGGTCGTAGGAGGCGTAGTATGTCGCAAGATTGCCGTCAAAGGCATCGGCAGGCAGGTTCTGCGTGGTGCTGGCTGCGCCTGAGGGATAGGTGACCGACGGCGATGAGCCGATGGGCGTGCCCGTCAATAGTGGGTCCTCTGCGTGTGCCAACAAACCATACAGGAGCAGGACCTCTATAACAAGTAGGCGGTGATGGATGATTTTTTTTGATGTGGTTGACATGGGGTGTGTCAGTGTTTGTTAGTTGATGCCGTATAGGAAAGAGAATAGTGTGTCTCGGGTAACATTCTCACGCGGGATGACGAGTATGGTGTCGTCACCGGCTATCGTGCCGAGGATGTATTCCGAGCCACGGTCGTCTATGTCATACGCTACGGCGTTGGCAAAGCCGGGTTTGGTCTTCACCACTCCGAACTGTCCGCAAAAGTCAATAGAGCGAATGGATAGCCGGGCGATGTCGGAGTCTAATCCAAGCACGCGTTTTTCCACAACGGGGTTGGCGGGAATGACGTATTTGATTGAACCGTTAGGCAGCACTTTCTTCTCAGCCCTCAAGTCACGCAAGTCGCGCGAGAGCGTGGCTTGCGTGGTGATGATGCCCTGTTGCTTGAGGGCATACGTGAGCTGGTCTTGACTGGTAATAACCTGAGCATTAAGTATCTGTGTGATGATGCGCAGGCGTTCTTGTCGTGTCATAGTATTTGTGATTTTATGTCATGTGTGCGTTTATGTTGCGCACAAGTGTTAAGTGACTGTTGTTTACTCGGCGTTAGCCTCTACAGCTACAGCGGCTTCTTCTGCCACCGGCTCTTCAGCCGGAGCAGCAGTTTCCACTACCTCTACTTCTGCAGGCCGGTTGAAGTAGGGCAGGGGTGATTTGAAGCCTGCCCAAGCGCAGAGGTTGCCGAGCCATAAGCCGCATAGTACAACGATGAGGCAGACTATGCTGATACACCATTTTTTCCATGCCGGCATTCCTTTGTCAGCAAACGGGTCGGCAATTTTGACGATGGGGAACTTAGCCTCATCGGTGAGTGTAGCACCGAAGGCAATGTTAATTAGCGAAGCGGCATTGACAGCCCAGCCGTTGGCGTTCAGCAGCGGAGCGATGTTGCGCTTGCGAAGCTTGAGCCAGGCCATTATCATACTCGGACCGGAGATGATAAGAAGTATGGCGGCGAAGATGAGAATATACTGCCACCATGTGAACCCCTGCAAACCTTTGCCTACTGCTACCAGTGCCGAGCCTATCATACCTAAAGCCATGCCTAACGCAGCGAAGATTCCGGCGAACTTGGCAATGTCGAATGTCTGGGTAACAGACTTCATCATATCTTTTTTCTCAGCACTTTCGGCTGTGGTCGTTGCTTCCATCTTTGCCGTGGTCTCTGACATCATTTTCGCATCTTTCTCTGCAGCACGTTTGTTGATGAGGTCTTCTGCCCATTTAGCCATACGGCGGTAAGGTGACCAGAATGCTTGCTTGATAGAGATGGGATTGTCAATAATCTTCGTTACAACAGCGTCGTAGTCCAGTCCGTCGCGGTCGTAGAAGATACAATTCTTACCCACGAAAAGGTCTCCGGTCTCGCCTACCGTCATAGCTGCCACTATCTCAAGTGTGCCGGGTTTTTGCTTGCTTGTGCAGTTGCAGTAGATGAGATACATGCCGCTTGCCGGTGCCATAACTCCGTGTGCTCCGGCGTTTGTGACACGCATACAGAGGTGGCAAGCGCGTTGGTCAATGACCAATGTACCGGCTTGGAAGATAGCCTTCACGTCCTGCGAAGGCTCATAGAAGTCTTGCAGAGTGATGTAGTTCTTGAGTAGTACGTAGAAATCGCGGTAGAGGTGCGTGAGACGATCAACAGCGGCTATGCCGTTAGCCTCTTCTTCCAATGCTTTGTCCTGCTCCACGAGGGCGAGCAGTGCAGCTTTTTGGTCTGCTGCCAGCGTTGCGTTAACGGCGTCGGCCCCCATACTCTCAACCGATGCTCCGGCTTTGGCACCAAGCCAGCTGCAGTATGCGGAAAAGCGTGTTCCAAGAGCGTCCCAGTCTGCTTCGCTCAGAGTCTTTTTCTTGTCAAAAGCAATGGCTTTCAGAGCCTCAAACTGTGCTGCCCACGCGGGGTTGACAGGTTCTGTCAGGTCAAGTTCTGCTTTTCCGGTGATATGCTGCAGAGGGTAGGAAGCTATCTCGGCATTTTTCTCGGTAAGGTTGTCGGCAGAGATCGCCTCAATACGGCTCACCTGTACGTCTAATGCGGCGCTGCTGCCGGTGCTGAACGCTGCCAGCTTGCTGCGGAGGAAGAAATCGCGAACTTTGGCGTCAAGTGCACTGTATAGCTCTGCTGCTTTGGCAGTGTCGTCAGCAAAAGGCAACTCAGGCTTGGAGTCTAACCATGTTTTATATTCGGATAAAGCGGTGTAGAACGCTTCTATCTGCTCTGCGCTAACGCCTTGTTCGCCGCTGCGGTCGGCTGTGCCACCGGTGGCTGCTACAGCTGCCGCGATGACGCTCTTGAGTGATTCGTCATCGGTGGAGCCTTCGGTAATGATACCATCACCATTAAAACGGGTCTTGGCGAAGATGGCTATACTGTCTGACGAGTCGGCAACGCATATCTCGTCCGCATCCTTGCCGAGGTTGCTTAATATCTGTTTGGCAGAAGCATAAAGTTTTTTGCCGGTTTCGCTCTCTCGGTTGATATTATCTAATTTAATGCCGTCTTTTGAGAGCAGTATGCTGTTAGCATCGTTTACTACATCGGTCAACCAATTGGCAGTGGCAATGACATCGTTGACATGAATCTTGCCGTCGCCGTCTGCATCTGTATAATTGAGACTCTTACTGTCAATCTCCAAACCGCTTACAGGGCAGGATAATACTGTCCACATTTTTTTGTCAAGTTCACCAAGATGACGGAGGTCTTCTCCGCTGTGAATCTTTACACGAGTGGCACCGCCAATGTTCTGAAACGTCCACTTGTAGTCAGTTTTTTTGAATAGTTGCATGATTGTTATTTGGTTATAATTATTTGTTATTGTAAAAATGCATAATGATTCTTATGAGGATTGTCTAACGTCTGACGCGTTGTCCGGTATGATAGGTCTTACACGCCTTGCCCCAGTTTGCGGTAGTCATGTAGCGACAAATTGTCGCTAACGAGCTTGAGTGCCCGCACGTTGGTGAACCCCATGCCGAGGATGAAAGCAAGCTCCATGTCGAAGACACAATCTTTGTAGTCGGATTGCAGGCAGAAATCCACGCCCGTGTAGCATACTGCCTTTTTTGTTTCAGGAAAAGTTATGTCTCCGGTATCCGGCAAGCGGTATTCGGGCTCGGGATAACTGACGTTAGGGTGGTTGAGGCGTGCCTCTGTCACCTCAACGAGCGTCCCTATTTCGAAGTTGGCACTGCCGGCGTACCCTATATTGACTATCGGCGTATCAACGGGAACATCACGTAGGGAGCGTAGTATGTTCAGTGCCCCTACACCGGTTATGAGCACTTCTGCGTTGCGAAACTCCGGCAGGTATTGCTCTATGAGTTTGCGCTCTTCTTGTTCTGCTATTAGAATTAACATTTCAGGTAAACACAATTTTATCACACAAAGTTACTTTTTTTTTTCGAATCACACAAGCGAACCCTCCTCAAGAGGGTTGTTTGACGAAAAAAATGTATATTTATTAAAAAAAATGTGATTATTCTTGTGTATTTCATAAAAAATCAGTAATTTTGCAAGCTTTTTATGAGAAAAGCACTGAAAATAATTGTTTAACCCTTAAAAAATCAGTCGTCAGATGACAGAAAGGCGGGATGGCGTTAAAACTTATGTTTAATCTTGCCTGATTGTTTGTCACTGCGGCTAAACTACATTTTCCGCTATGGCAGAAAACTTAGAACTCCAGAACTTCGACTGGGATGCCTATGAGAATGGTGATGTTACCAACACCGGCAAAACAAAAGAAGAATTAACCGCAATGTATGACAACACCTTGAACGCCGTGAAGGCAGGTGAGGTTGTAAAAGGCATTGTTAAGGCAATTAACAAACGTGAAGTAATCGTTTCTGTAGGCTTCAAAAGCGATGGTGTTGTCCCCGCTTCTGAGTTCCGCTACAACGAGGACCTCAAGGTAGGTGACGAGGTAGAGGTGTATGTTGAGACACCCGAAGACAAGAAGGGGCAGCTCATTCTCTCGCACAAACAAGCTATGGCTGTACAGAGCTGGGAGCGTGTTAACGAGGCAATGGCTAACGACGAAATCGTCAAAGGTTATATCAAGTGCAAGACCAAAGGCGGCATGATTGTTGACGTACTCGGTACTGAGGCTTTCCTGCCCGGCTCGCAGATTGATGTTAAGCCCATCCGCGACTATGACGTATTCGTGGGCAAGACAATGGAATTCAAGATTGTTAAAATTAACCAAGAGTTCCGCAATGTCGTCGTATCACACAAGGCTCTCATTGAGGCTGAACTTGAGGCACAGAAACGTGAGATAGTTAGCAAGCTTGAGAAAGGTCAGGTACTTGAGGGTACTGTTAAGAACATTACTTCCTATGGAGTGTTCATCGACCTTGGCGGCGTGGATGGTCTTATCCATATCACCGACCTCAGCTGGGGACGTGTTAACGACCCGAAGACTATTGTGCAACTTGACCAGAAAATCAATGTTGTTATCCTTGATTTCGATGAGGAGAAAAAACGTATCGCTCTCGGCTTGAAGCAGCTTACTCCGCACCCATGGGATACACTTGACCCGAACCTGAAGGTTGGTGACCATATCAAGGGTGTTGTGGCTGTTATTGCTGACTATGGCGCATTCGTTGAGGTAGCTCCCGGCGTTGAGGGTCTTATCCACATCAGCGAGATGAGTTGGAGCCAGCACCTGCGTTCCGCTAATGACTACCTGAAGGTTGGTCAGGAGGTAGAGGCTGTCATTCTGACGCTTGACCGCGACGACCGCAAGATGTCGCTCGGCTTGAAGCAACTCAAACCGGATCCTTGGGAGACTATCGAAGATAAATATCCTGTAGGTTCCAAGCATACCGCTCGCGTACGTAACTTCACTAACTTCGGTGTGTTCGTAGAGCTGGAGGAAGGCGTTGATGGTCTTATTCATATCAGCGACCTGAGCTGGACAAAGAAAATCAAACACCCGAATGAGTTTACTCAGATTGGTGCTAATATTGACGTTATCGTTCTCGAGATAGACAAGGAGAACCGTCGTCTGTCGCTTGGTCACAAGCAGCTTGAGGACAACCCGTGGGAGGCTCTGGAGGCTAAATATCCTATTGACACCATTCATGACGGAACTATCGTTTCCATCTCGGACAAAGGTGCTGTCGTTCGTATCGAAGAGGGTGTTGAGGGCTTCTGCACCGCACGCCATCTCCAAACAGAGGACAAGGCTCCGGTAGCTGTCGGACAAGTTCTGCCATTCAAGATCCTTGAGTTCAACCGCGATGCTAAACGTATCCTTCTATCACATCTCCGCACTTGGGAGGCTCAGAAAGAAGAGGAAGCACCTAAGGCTAAGAAAGCTCAGAAGAAAGAGGCGGCTCCTGTACAGGCACCTATGGAGAAAACAACGCTTGGTGACCTTTCCGCTCTTGCACAGCTTAAAGCTGAAATGGACGCAGAAGCAAAAAAGTAATCAGCAAGGTGACAAAGTAATTAAATTATCATTGAAGCGCTACGTATGCTCCACTTGCATACGTGGCGCTTCTTGTTTTTACAATGAAACAGCCTATACATCGTCCGTGGAAAGTAGTTTGGAGCAAGAAACTGCTGCAGAACCTGCCGTGGCTCAATCTCCGACAGGAATGTGTGGAACTGCCAAACGGACAACAAATACCGACATGGTATATTTATGACTTCCCCGATTGGATAAATGTGATTGCTGTCACACGTGACGGGCACTTTGTTATGGAAAGTCAGTACCGTCACGGTCTGGGCACTACTGCTTATGAGTTGTGTGCCGGCGTAATCGACGAAGGGGAAACGCCTTTGCAGGCCGCAAAGAGAGAGTTGCTTGAAGAAACAGGATATAGTGGCGGAGTGTGGACTCCATTTATGAAGCTATGCCCTAACCCGACTAACCATAGCAATTTGTCGCACACTTTTCTTGCTGTGGGGGTCGAAAAGAATGAGGAGCGACATCTTGAGAAAACAGAGGATATAGATGTCTATCTGATGACACGGGATGAAGTGCTTGAGGTGCTGCAAAGCGGAGGAATAATTCAGGCACTTCACGCTGCACCGCTCTGGAAGTATTTTGCAGAGTGTGCTTCAAACTAAATTGTTCGAGAAAATATTTTATTGATATATATATTGCAATGAATGTACTACTTACATATCAGCGTCGTGTGTCTTGCGCTGTCAAGGTCGGCAAGACCTATATAGGCGGTGGTTCGCCTATCCGTATTCAGACGATGGCTAACACTGACACTAATGATGTGCCTGGTTCTGTTGAGCAAACGATGCGTTGTGCTAACGCCGGTGCAGAGCTGATGCGCTTCACTACACAAGGTACAAAAGAAGTGGAGAGCCTGCGTGTTGTGGCCGACATTCTAAAAAAGAATGGTTGTGAAGTACCGCTGGTGGCTGATGTGCATTTTAATCCTAACGTAGCGGACCTTGCCGCCCAATTTGTGCAGAAGGTCAGAATCAACCCGGGAAATTATATTGACCCTGCCCGGCAGTTTAGACATATTGATTACACTGAAGAGGAATATGCTGCTGAACTGAATCGGCTCAAGAATCGGTTCTGTATATTACTTGATATCTGCAAAAAGAATGGTACTGCCATTAGAATAGGTGTAAACCACGGCTCGTTGTCTGACAGAATCATGTCACGCTACGGAGATACACCGGCAGGAATGGTAGAGTCGTGTATGGAGTTTCTGCGGGTGGCAGTTGCCGAGCGGTTCTCCAATGTAGTGCTATCCGTGAAGTCAAGCGACACACGGGTGATGGTCGAAACGGTGAGACTGCTGGTCAATACAATGGACAAAGAAAACATGGCCTTTCCTATTCATCTTGGTGTTACAGAGGCAGGTGAAGGTTCCGACGGCAGGATACGTTCCGCTGTGGGTATAGGTGCACTGCTTGCTGAGGGAATAGGTGATACGATACGAGTGTCGCTGAGTGAACCACCGGAAAACGAGCTGCCGGTGGCAAGAGAGCTGAGAGACTATTTTGTTGACAGTGATAGCATTCGTTACCACGGGGTGATGCTGGATGTGACAGACGAACAAGTCACTTATACTTCGTCTCAAACTGACCGCTCGCTCTTTGTATTGCAAAGTGCTGCGGAATGTGGCAGGCTGCTTTGGAATGATGGAAAAAGCAAGGCGCTCAAACTCTGCAGTCCGAATATGAGTGATGAGGAGCTTGACGTTCTAAGCAAAGATATCCGTCAGGCGGCCGGCGTGTTGCGATATAAGACAGAGTATGTGTCGTGCCCCTCATGCGGACGGACTTTGTTCGATTTGCCACAGGTGATTCGTAACGTGAGGGCTGCAACCGGACATCTTGCCGGACTGAAGATTGCCGTCATGGGCTGTATCGTAAACGGACCGGGAGAGATGTCGGACGCTGATTACGGCTATGTAGGGGCAGCACGCGGAAAAGTATCATTGTATAGAGGGAAGGTGTGTGTGGTGAAGAACATTGAGCAGGATAAAGCTGTGGAGGCGCTGCTGCAATTGATAAAAGAAGACGGTAGAGGATGAGAACTGCCTTGTTGCTAAATACATTCTTTTTTTATTTTTATTATTGCAATACCGAGTTTTTTTTGTAACTTTGCAAACAAATTAACAATAACTTAAAACAAATAATATTATGCTGAAAAGTCCACTTCAAATTGCGCGTAGCAGCTATCAACCCAAGCTGCCGACCGCTCTTAAAGGCAGTGTCTCTATCGTAGAGGGCGAGCCTACTCAGTCTGTTGCTGACCAAGAGGAAATCAAAAAGTTGTTTCCTAATACTTATGGTATGCCTGTTCTGCGAATGGCAAAGGGTGAGAAGAAGGCTGTTGAGCCGTTTAACGTAGGTGTTATCTTGTCTGGTGGTCAGGCACCCGGCGGACATAATGTTATTTCCGGATTATACGACGGCTTGAAGAACCTGAATCCTGCTAATAAACTATACGGTTTTCTTGGCGGACCAAGCGGACTGATCGAGCATAAGTATGTGGAGCTTACCGGTAATGTTATCAATGAATATCGTAACACCGGCGGATTTGATATTATCGGTTCGGGCAGAACGAAATTAGAGGAGACGTGGCAGTTTGACAAAGGTATTGAGATTTGCAAGGAATTGGGCATTCGTGCTATTGTTATCATTGGTGGCGATGACTCCAACACCAACGCTTGTGTGCTGGCTGAATATTATTTGCAGAAAGGCTGCGGCATTCAGGTTATCGGTTGCCCGAAGACGATTGACGGAGACTTGAAAAACGAGCAGATAGAGACTTCTTTCGGTTTTGACACTGCATGCAAGACTTATTCTGAGCTTATCGGAAATATCCAAAGAGACGCTAATTCTGCTAAGAAATACTGGCACTTCATCCGTCTTATGGGCCGTTCGGCTTCTCATATCGCGCTTGAGTGTGCTCTGCAGAGCCAACCTAATATATGCTTGATTTCTGAGGAAGTAGAGGCAAAGAACATGACCCTTGGCGAGATTGTGGACGGTATAGTGAACGTTATTGTGGCACGTGCTGATGCGGGACTTAACTTCGGTACTATTCTTATTCCTGAAGGTCTGATAGAGTTTGTTCCGGCTATGAAGCGTCTTATCGCAGAGCTGAACGACCTGTTGGCAAGTAACGAGGAGTTCAACGCACTTGAGTCGGACGACGAGAAACGCCAGTTTGTTAAAGCTTGTCTCTCGCCTGAGTCTTGCGCTCTATTCCGTGACCTGCCTAAGGGTATTGCACGTCAGTTGATGCTTGACCGTGACCCGCATGGTAACGTAAAAGTATCGCAAATCGAGACGGAAAAACTGCTCATTGAGATGGTGGCTAAGAAACTTGCTGTATTGAAAGCTTCCGGTGCGTATAAGGGTAAGTTCTCTGCTCTTGGGCACTTCTTCGGATACGAAGGACGTTGCGCTATACCTTCAAACTTTGATGCTGACTACTGCTACTCGCTTGGCATAACAGCCACTTGGCTGATTGCTAACGGTAAGTCCGGATATATGGCCCTCGTGCAGAACCTTACCTCACCTGCCTCTGAGTGGCAAGCCGGTGGTGTGCCTATCACCATGATGATGAACATGGAGAAACGTTCCGGAAAGATGAAACCTGTTATTCAAAAGGCATTGGTTGACCTTGACGGTGCACCGTTCAAGTATCTTGAGGAGCACCGCGATGAATGGGCAGATGCCAACACTTCATATATCTATCCGGGACCAATACAGTACTATGGACCGAGCGAGGTGTGCGACCAGCCTACCCATACTCTGAAACTGGAGAAGGGCGCCTTTGAAGATTGATATTAACGCGGGCAGCTAATGTCAAAGTTTTCAAACATTTGCGTTTTTTTGTTATACAGCGTTTGTGCTTGTGCACAAGCGCTGTATAGCGATAGTGCGCTTTATGCGGCATATACAGCTGAGGATATGTCGGTTTGGAAACGATATATTGAGTCGGTTGACTTTGCCGCTGTCTCTTTGCGGGAGCAAGAGCGTTGTCTTAGCTACGAGTTCGGCTATGTGGCTGCGGCGATTGATGCTGATACACAAGACGCGCAGTCGTCTCTCTGCAGGTTTGAAGACCATATCGGTTTATTGACCCCGGTCATGCCGCAGGCTACGATATTGGCATACAGGAGCGCCTTGGCGGCATATAAGGTAAAAACAGGACAGTCAGTTGTTAGCAATGCCTTCAAGGCATTTCACTTCGCAAATAAAGCGTATGACGCGGACTCGTTGAACACTACGGCACTCACTATTCGGGGCAATGTGCTGTTTTTTGCACCTTCAATTGCAGGTGGAAACAAGAGGCAGGCTCTGCTATGTTTCAGACGTGCTGCGAGTATATATGAGGAACGAGGCGATACAATTTGCTCGTGGGAGTATGCTGCAATAAGAATGTGGATAAATCAGTGTGAGGAGAAAATCAAATGAAGAAATATCTGCTAATACCGCTGCTACTATTGCTGTGTGTTATGTCTGTCACTGCGTCTTCATACAGCAAACTTCTTGTCAATGTACCTCTGTCAGACGGCCGTTCGGCAGAGGGATATCTGCTTGTGCCTGATAGTGCAGTGTCGTGTCCTGCCGTATTGCTGCTTCACGACCATGGAGCGTGGTTTTCCATCGGTAAGGAGAAGGTTGTATCACCGCTTCCTCAAAGCAGACTCACACCGCAGCAAAATGATTCTTTGTTTGCTGAGGCACGGTGGTTTGCTCAACGTTGTTATAACGGAGCGTTTGTCGGTGATACGCTTGCAGCTAACGGGTATGTGGTTCTCTGCATTGATGCCTTGTATTGGGGAACTCGTTGTGCTGAAAAGGTGGCATTCGAGGCGGATATAGAAGAGAAAAATGCGCTCAATAAGGCTTTAAAGGCCTTTCAACCGTCGTTTTATTCCGCATGTGTGAGAGACTTAGGCAGAGCTTGGTTTGAACAGGTGTTACTTGATGACAAAGCTTCCGTCTCTTACTTGCTTTCGCTGCCGTTTGTGGATAAGAACAGAGTGGGGTGTTTCGGGTTTTCTTATGGTGCCTATCGTGCGTGGCAATTAGCGGCTGAGGATGAGCGCGTAGCGGTATGTGTTGCTGCTAACTGGATGACAACGAAGAAAAGTAACGGGGTGCTTCGTACTCCTTCCG
Source organism: Paludibacteraceae bacterium (assembly GCA_017450435.1). Lineage (GTDB taxonomy): Bacteria > Bacteroidota > Bacteroidia > Bacteroidales > Paludibacteraceae > Colicola. Next base: position 39,368 of record JAFSTO010000047.1, on the reverse strand, counting down.
ACTACGCGATGTTCCGCCCTATGCAACCTTATAGGACCGACTATCCTGATATAGCGGCGCTGATTGCTCCGCGCCCTTTCCTGCTTATCTACGGAACGCATGACCATCTGTTTCAAACTGAGGTTGTGGAACAATGTGCGGATAAGATTGCTGTTGCTTATAAGAAAAGCGGCAGCGAAACGATGTTTCGGGCTGCCGCCTTTGATGATGACCATTTATTCGGAACATTGCAACGAATGGAGTTGTTGCGATTCCTCAGTCAGTTTCTATAATCTTTGACCTATACGTCAAATTTTTCAATATCTTATTTGGGTTGGTCTTTTATCTGCTATAGATAAGCCATTCCCATGGGCGTAGTGTTATTATGTCTTCTGTACCTACTGTCACAGGCATGCCGCAGATGCATGTATAATCGCCTTCTAATCCTGCAGTCTCGAGAGTAACGGTCTGTTCCTCTCCTGAGAAGTTGAATATGCCGAGAACGATATTGTCATATTCGCTTCCCTCTATGAGTTCTCCTTTTTCGTTCTCCTCCATAATGGTCAGCAGACGAGCGCAACTGAAAATAGCAGGATTGTCGTTCTCTATACGGTAGAGCGGAGAGCCCAATTCGTTAGACATAAGTGCCGGATTGGTATGGCGCAACTCGTTTAGGTCTTGGTATAGTTTGAACTGATGTACGTGGTGGCGCGGGAACGAGTCTTTCTCAAAGAACTCCAGGCGGTGGTCCAGCGCAAACTCTTGTCCTGTGTAGATGAGCGGCATACCGGGAATAACGTAGGTGAAAGCCGCAAAGGCATCACTCGCCTTGCCCATTCGCTCAAACTCTGTTCCTGACCAGGAGTTTTCATCGTGATTGGATGTAAAGTTCATGCGAATGGCTTCCGGACGTACTGTTGTGTCGGCTTTAGCAAAATACTCCCATAGGGCTTCTACTGGTTCTTTGCCTTGGGCTACAAGGTTCATGTGTTTATGCAGTGTCCAGCCGTAATACATATCAAAGGCTGAGGCGGTAAGCGTGTCTGCTTTATCTTCGTCCTCCGCAAGGGTAAACATATCAGGGTGGGTAAGCCTAAGGTCTGCCATCGCCCATTCCCAGAAGTCAACCGGCACCTCGCCTGCCACATCGCAGCGGAAACCGTCGATGCCTATCTCGTCCATCCAGAAATGCATGGCCTGCAACATTGCATTACGCATGTCTTGGTTATTGTAGTTGAGCTTGGCAATGTCGGTCCAATCATATTGTACCATAAGTTCGCCCGTCAGCGAGTCGCGGTAGTGCCAACCATCGTTTTTCGTCCACTCTGAGTCGGGGGCAGTGTGATTGGCTACCCAGTCAAGAATAACTTTGAAACCCATTTCGTGAGCCGTTTTTAGAAAGTGCTCAAAGTCTTCACGAGTGCCGAACTCGTGGTTGAAGGAGCAGTAGTCTTTGATGGCGTAATAGCTGCCAAGACTGCCTTTTCTGCCTTCTACACCAATCTCTTGCAGCGGCATCATCCAGATTATATCCACACCGAGGTTCTTCAGTTCCGGCAGGTGCTCTTCTGCTGCACGAAATGTACCCTCAGGAGTGAACTGACGAGTGTTAAGTTCGTAAATTACACCATTGTAGGAATAATTAGGGTGTACGCCCATACGTTCTTCTGCCGGCTGAGGCTTATTGCAAGATACTAAAGTAATTGCAAGTAGGGCAAGAATAAATTGCAAGGTCTTTTTCATTGTGTATGAGTTTTATTTGGTTTGCGCAATCGGTAGGTCAGTTTATTGCTGTTTTCTCTTTTTATCCGGGATATTCGACCACGTTGCCGGACGAATTTGCGGTGTAGCTGCGTTCAAGGAGAATGGTCCGTGGGCTCGCACGATCACGGTACATTTGCCGGCAAACAAGTGCATGGATGACATTGTGCCGTTTTGGCGCGGGTCCTTGCTGCCGGCTTTTCTTGTTTCCTGCAGTTTATCAAGGCATGCTGCGTCACCGTTAGCCTGCCCCAAGATGATGGCGTCGCCGCTGACGGTGAAGGTCACAAGCTGGTTGGCTGTAGGAATGGCGGTGCTATCGTTGTCCTCAAGTCCGACAGTGAAGTAATACAATCCCTCTTCTTGTTGACGCAACTCCTGCTCATTGGCTAAACTAAGTGTCAGATGGTGAGGTTTGAGCGCTGTCTTATACACTATGCTGTCGGCTGCAACACTATCACCCTTGTGAGCGTATGCAAACACTTTCATTTCCCCGGGTTGGTAAATGATATCGTGCCACATCAGACGGTAACGTGTCAGTAGTTGCGGTTCGGGCTTGCTGCCCCATTCCGGCACTTCGAATGTGCCGACAGTCACCGTGCGGGCTGTGTCGCAGTCGGAACGATTACGGAACGATTGTCTGCCTTGCGACACGCCGTTGACGAACACCTCTGCTTCAGGGTAGGAGGTGTAAACGAACACCGGTGTGCGCTCGCCTTCGCGACCTGTCCATGTCCAATGAGGCAGAGCATGCAGAGTAGGGGAACTGGTGTTCCATTGTGAGCGATAAAGCCAATAGCGGTCCTTGGGAAGGGAGGCAAGGTCAATAATGCCGAAGTATGACGAGTGGCTGGGCCATGCATCGGTGTCGTAGGGTGACGGCTCGCCTAAGTAGTCAAAGCCCGTCCATACAAACTGACCAATGGTCCATGGATAGTCATCTTGCAGAGCAAAGTCATAGTCAGGCAGGCCTGACCAAGCACAGTACTCCACATCATAACCTGACGACTGATGGTCTTCGTACAAGCGGTCAGGACCAAGTACAACAGGGAATTTATATACGCCGCGGCTGGAAACGGTGGAGGCTGTCTCAGAGCCGAGGATGAGTTTTTGCGGCAGTTTGTTATATGCTTCTTTATATCGCATTGTACGATAGTTAAGGCCTGGGATATCCACAGTGGCACCGAAGCGGTTGTCCAATACCGACAACACTTGGTCCATGCCGCATGTCACCGGGCGGGTCGGGTCTTCGCGGTGACAAATGTCTTGTAAAAAGCGTAGGGTTACCCAACCGTCGTCTTTTGTCTGGTTCCACACCTCATTGCCTACAGACCACATCATCACCGAAGGGTTATTGCGGTAATGACGAACCATGTTAATCATGTCGCGCTCTGCCCAAGTATAAAGTTTAGGATTGGGAGAAAGAGTGTATGATACATTAGGGTTACGAAGCGTTTTGTGGGTCTCTACGTATGCAAAATATTTGTGATAATCGTTGTCCCCTTTCTGCAGGTCCCACACGTCAAATGCCTCAACAACCAGCATAAAACCCATCTCGTCGCATAACTCTACCAGCTCCGGTGCAGGCATGTTGTGCGTGGTGCGGATAGCGTCACAGCCCATGTCTTTCAGCATTGTCAGCTGGTGGCGGATGGCGTCCTTATATACAGCGGTGCCAAGCGGACCAAAGTCGTGGTGCAGACAAACGCCTTTGAATTTCCGCAGCTGTCCGTTCAAAATAAAACCGACAGTGGGGATGAATTCTGTTTTTCTAATGCCAAATGGGGTTAATTGGCTGTCAACGAGTTTATCGTCGTGATAGACGTATGTTTGGATGAAATATCTGTGCGGGTGCTCGGGACTCCATAGTTTAGGTTGGCTGACAAAGAGCGACTGCTCTGCAGGGAGTTCGTCTCCGAGGTTATTGAATATGTTATCGGCTATTGCCACTACCTGACGGCTATCCATGTTTTTAGGGTTCCCGTCCGTGAAATATATAAGCTCAGTTCTGAGAGTTACTGTTTTGTTCTTTGCGTTTTCTATTGTGGTTTTGACGTTGACCAATGCTAATGTATCGCTTACGTACGGTGTTGTTGCCTGTACACCCCATACCGGTACGTGAATTACGTTACTGGTTATTAGATGTACGTTGCGGAACAATCCGGCACCAGGGTACCAGCGCGATGACTGAGGCTCGTTCCATAGACGAACCATCAGCTCGTGCTCGCCATTTTTGAGGTAAGGTGTCAGGTCGAAATACCAACTATTATAACCGTAAGGCCACTCCATCACTTTGTTGCCGTCCAAATAAACTTGTGCGTTAGCCATTGCGCCATCAAAGAGCAGTGTGTATTGTTTGCCTCTCAGACCTTTATCGCCTTTCTTAGGCTGAGGTGCCTCTATGCCATCTGCTGTGATAATGGTCTTGTACCAACCGCCTCCAATCCATGGCAGACCACCGGAGCGTCCCGTCTTGTATGACGCGTCCTGTTCTCCGTTCTGGGCTACTGCTACCAACTGAAGGTCGTTCTGACGGTCGAAATTGCCGTCTATAGCCCAGTCGTGGGGTATAGTTACCTCTGTCCAACCACGGTCGGGTGGTATGTCCTTGTATAGGTCCTTGGCGAACTGCCACTTCTTAATCTCGGTTACCTCGCTGCCAAACATGGTCGTTGTAGTGACCAACAGTGTGACAATTATTAGCAATGTCTTTCGCATATCGTTATAGTCTTTGGTCTTCTTATATGGTTGTTATTCTGTACTCAGCACAGGTGTGTTTATTGAAATAGTAATTTTCCTGCTTCTGATATTCTGCCGTCAGGTGTCATACAGCCCATGTGGTATGCCCCCCAGCCTAATGGTATATACTCGGCAGGTCTCCACTCGCCATATACTTCCGGTTCCCAATAGAACACTCCGGCGTATGCCGGCTCTTCTGCCATAAGTCGTTTGAAGTTGGTGATGCACATTGCCGATGTATCCGGTACGAACTCGGCTACTACACCAATCTCTGTTATCATGACAGGGCAGTGATATGTCTCGCCAAGTTCGCGGACATTGGCAGCGCAGAGCAGGTTCATTTGTTGCCAAGTGAGAGTGTCTTGTGTGAACGGGTAATGAGACAGACCTATCATATCCCATTTACCACCGGCTTCTGCGAAACGCTTATACCAGTTTTTGCGTGGAATGAAGCCGTTGTCAACATGCGTGATACAAATTACATCAGGGCAGACGGCTTTTGCTGCTTCATATCCGGCGTTGCTCAGGCGTGCAAGGTTATACCATTCTTGTCCTGCCGGAGTATCCAATGTGTCAAGATATGCTTCCGTGTTGACCAGAGCTCTGTCTAATTTGCCATCATTCCACATCATTCCGTATGTTATCTCATTTCCTATCTGAACCCATCGTGGTGTGACGCCGGCTTTGCGTAGTTGTTCCAATGCCTCGCGTGTGTGCAGGCTAACCATGACCTCAAGGCTGTCAAAGCTGAGATTCTGCCATGCTTGTGGCTTGTCTTGGCGCTGTGGGTCAGCGAAGAAGTCGGAGTAGTGGAAATCCAGCATCACTGGCAGACCGGCTTTGTCAGCACGCACGGCAAGGTGTTTCACGTCCTCAATGTTCGACCATCCCGTCTTGTGATTCACCCATAGGCGTAGTCTTACGGCGTTCATTCCGGCATTCTTGAACAGACTGATGCAGTCAACTGCCTGAGCTGCGTCATTGTAAAACAACATACTATCATGCTCCATCTCTGATAACCATCCAAGGTCTGCACCGCATACCGGCACGATGGCGTCAGACGTTGCTGTTTCTTTTCTCATCCCACCGCAGGCACTCATACACAACATTGCTGCGGTAATGACAACAATAATAAGTTCTTTTCTCATGGTCCGATCTTATCACTTAATCATTTAATCATTTAATATTTTGTTACTACAATATAGTGTATCCGTTAGCGTCTATATGTATCGGCATGCCTTCGATGCTTAGGTCTCTATCTGACTCACCGTTATTGATACCAATAATCATCGTATCTCCGAGGTATGTTCTTGAAAATACTATTGTTTCTCTATCGCAGAATAGCAGACAGTAGTCGCCGTAGATAAGCGGCATGCTGTTTCTTCTTAGAGCAGTCAGTTTTTCCACTTCCTGACGCATCTGTTGTTCCCGTTTGTTCAAACCGCTAAAGCGCATCATACGTCTGTTGTCGGGGTCATTGGCTCCGGCTTGGCCATACTCGTCGCCTTGGTAGATACAAGGTACACCGGGTATGGTCATATTGATTACTTCAAGCAGCAGTGCTTTTTTGAAGGCACGTTCCTCTTTGACGGTGTCGCCATCGGCGGTTATTCCTATTTTGCGAGTCCAACCGGCATGTTTGTCATCTTCATTCCAGTCAACAGCCCCTCCTGCAAGAGAAATGAATCGGCACTTGTCGTGGTTGCCGGATATGTTACCCATGGTGTGGTGAGCACCATAGTATTCACAAGCCTCGTCTATAGCATCGGCAAGACGGCGCATTGACTGTTGCTGCCCCAATACCTCTATCGCTGTATGGTAGATGGTAAAGTCGAATTGCGCATTGAGCATGCCGCTTTTAACGTATGAGGCTATCAACTCCGGTGAGCCGTACGTCTCGCCTATCATCCAGAAGTGGCGATCGGGCATACGGGTCTTTAGTTTATGGGTGAACATACGCCAGTAGTTAAGTGGAATATGCTTACATGCATCATGCCGATAGCCGTCGAAATCGTATGTCTGCATCCAGTAGAGTGCGGTGTCGGTCATGGCGTCGCATACGTCTTCACGTTCAAGGTCGAGGGTGGGGATGTGTGCGTCAAACCACGTTGTTAGACGGCATTCATCCCATAACTCGAAGTTGCGTCTGCCATCAGGAAGTATGGAGTCGGTTATCCAATCAGGATGTTCCTTCAGTGTGGGCGACTCGATATGCAGATGGTTGGCTACATAGTCAAGAATAACGTTTATACCATGTTCATGTGCTGTGCAGAGCAGCGTGTTCAGTTCATCTGCGGTGCCCATACGAGTGTCAAGGGCTGTGTTATATACAGGCCAATAGCCGTGATAACCGGAAAAACGTGTGAATGGTTCTTTATTCAGCCCCCATGGTGTGGTGGGGTTCTGGCTCAGAGGTGACAGCCAGATGGTGTTGATATGCAGTGAGTCGAAGAAGCCGTCACGAATCTTTTGTGTAACGCCGGCAATGTCACCGCCTTGGTAATCAACCTGCGGTAAGACGTCTACACGGTTGAGTGGGGCGTTGTTCTGTATATTGCCGTCCGCAAAACGGTCCACCATGAGTGAGTAGAGAATCTGTGCGTTGTCATCGTGGCGTGTCAGTTGAGTTGTTTTGACAACGGGTTTGCCGTCTTCTAATGGGATAAGCAAATCGTTGAAACGATGACGCTCGTCGGATGCATAGACGCGAAGGAATGAGCGACCGGCATATTTGGGAGCGAAACGCAGTTGTATGGTCCAGCTGCCGTCGGAGTTAGCTCTGAGAACGTCTTTGTCAAGAGCTGTGTTCTGCACGAGCATGATGAACGCCGGGCTGCCGGCGAGCTCTTTGGCTGCAGAACCGTGGAAGCCAATCGTTACTTCGTCATCGATAACGCTAAAAGATGTCAGTCCGTCGCTATAAGGCAAAGCCGGTAGAACGGGAATAGACAATATGTGATGACCTTCAGACACCTGCAGTAACTCAGGTGTGCAGACATTGCCGGAAAAGGTGATGCTGTCTTTACTCAAACTCTGTACCTTGTATTCGCCGCTCAGGTGAACCTCAAGGTTTTTCGATAGAGGCGACAGTACAGGCAGATAGTCTGTCCATTGCACTATAGTCTGCTCGCCTGTACACTGCACCGGGGTAATAGGAGTGCCTTCTGCAATGGTTTGCACGTCAATATGCTTGACGCAACTGCTAAAAACGATAAGTGAAATGAAAAAAAGAAGATTTCGTTTCATGATATTAGTTTTTGAGTAAATACGTTGTGTTTAATTCTGCAAAGATACAAAAAAAATGCTACTTGACAAAGGATTATTCAATTTATTTATAAAATTGCAATTTTATTTATAGTGTTTGTGCGTGTGTGATTGTGATTTGTGGTGTGGATTTTTTATTTTATTTTTGCACAATTAGAAAAAAAGATGTACCTTTGCGACATCGAATAGTTTTAAAGTGTAAGTAATTTTAAATTTTTATGTCCATGAAACCCAACACCCCCACACCCCATATCGGGGCACAGTACGGCGAGATAGCCGATACCGTCATTATGGCCGGCGATCCTTTGCGTGCCAAATTGATGGCGGACCGTTTCCTTGAAAACCCTGTTCAGTTTAATAATGTTCGCAGCATGCTCGGTTTTACCGGCACGTATAAAGGTAAGCGTGTCAGCGTGATGGGGCATGGAATGGGTATCCCGTCAATAGGTATATACACCTACGAGTTGTTTAACTTCTATGACGTCAAAACTATTATACGTGTAGGTTCGTGTGGTGCTCGTCAGCACTATGTTCACCTTGGTGACTTGGTTATTGCTCAGGGTTGCTGCACCGATAGCAATTATGCTATGCAGTATGACCTTCCGGGCACCTTTGCTCCTCTTGCCGACTTCGACCTCTGCCGTAAGGCTGCCGATGCTTGTGAAAAATTCGGCTACCCTTATCATGTGGGAAACGTGTTCTCTGCTGACGCTTTTTATAGCGAAGACAAGCGTAAGGGAAACTGGACGAAGATGGGCGTGCTTGCAGATGAGATGGAAGCTCCGGCGCTGTACATGAACGCTGCGCGTCTTGGAAAGAAGGCTCTTGTTATTTGCACGGTTAGCGACCATATACTTACCGGTGAGGCTACAACGGCTGAACAGCGGCAGAATACATTTACTCAAATGATGGACGTTGCATTCAGCATCATTTGATTCGTGTCATTTTAATGTGTGCGTTTTTTAGCACTATTAGTTTGTTATTAGCCGGTTATGCGGCTGAATAATTTGATTTTCTTTAGTGAAGGCAATGATTCTTGCGGCGGGTCTTGGTACTCGTCTTAAACCGTTAACCGACTCTGTTCCCAAAGCTTTGCTGCCTCTTGGTGGCAAGGCTTTGCTTGAATGGCAGTTGCTGAAACTGCGTGATGCCGGCATAAGAGAGGTTGTGGTTAATATACACCATTTTCCTGAGCAAATCAGGCATTTTTGTGCTACGCATGATTTCGGTATGAGTATCGTCTTCTCTGACGAAAGCAATATGTTGCTTGAGACCGGAGGCGGCTTGAAGAAAGCAGCAGAACTGCTTGGAGACAACCAGCCTGTGTTGGTGTGCAATGTGGATATTCTCAGTAATATCAATATCCCATCGTTGATGACAGCACATAGTTTGAACGACCTTGCTACATTAGTAGTGTCACAGCGTGACACACAACGTTATTTTTTATTTGACCATGAGGCGTGTCTTCGCGGGTGGACGAATGTCAAAACAGGTGAGGTGCGAGGGCACTTGCTCACCTCGTCTTCCTCGTCAATGCTACAAATGGAGCAACTGACAAAACTGGCGTTTTCCGGTATGCATATTGTTTCGCCGCGTGTTTTCAAGCTGATGCAGTCGTGGCCGGAGAAATTCTCTATTACGGACTTCTACATTGAGCAATGTGCAACCGAGACTATCCGTGCGTTTGTCCCGCACAACTATCGAATGATGGATGTCGGCAAGATTGATTATCTGGCAGAGGCGGAAGCGTTTGCCGAGTCACTTGCCGTAAACTGAAATCTATTGTAGGATATAATGATGAGCAACGAATATCAATTTGCAGTATCGAATACAAATCTATACATTAAATACAAACCTGTAATATAGATTTATACTGTCGATCAACGAATAAAACAAGGTAGAACAGATGATACGATTGTTAACCGTCATAGGTGCCCGTCCGCAGATTATCAAGGCAGCGGCGTTCTCAAGAGCTATTCAGAAGTGGAATAACACTCATATAGACAAGCCGGTGAAAGAGGTTATTCTTCACACCGGACAGCATTACGACGACAATATGTCGGCGGTTTTTTTTCGCGAACTGAGTATTCCCGAGCCGGATATCAACCTGCATGTAGGCAGCGGCTCTCACGGTACGCAGACAGCGCGTATGATTGAAGGCATTGAGCAGGTGTTGCAGAATGCATTGCAAAGAGATGAACCATTTGACGGAGTGGTACTATATGGTGATACCAATTCTACATTGGCAGGAGCTGTGGCTGCAAGTAAGATTCACGTGCCGGTTTTTCATATAGAAGCCGGGCTCCGTTCGTATAACATGTCTATGCCGGAGGAAATCAACCGTATAGTTTGTGACCAGCTTTCCACTATTCTCTTTTCTCCTACTCAGACGGGAGTGGATAACTTGCAGCGTGAGGGACTGACCAACTCGCCGGCGCGTTTTGCTGATGGCAATAGGCGCAAAGTAGTGTTGAGCGGAGATGTGATGTTCGATAACAGTATGTACTTCCTTAGTATGGCGGAACAACAATCAGAAGTTCTGCAGAAATATTCGCTTGCTCCTAAACACTTTGTATTAGCTACTATTCATCGTCCTGCCAATACCGACAATCCGGAGCGGTTAACTGCAATATTCAGTGCATTGCTACGTATTGCAGATAAGGGACAGACAATTGTCTTGCCGCTTCATCCCCGTACACGTAAATTATTGTCGGTCAACCTATTGCCGGAAATATACCAGCGCTTGCGGTCGTGCGAACACATGTTGATAACCGAGCCTGCAGGGTTCTTCGACATTATCCGCCTTGAGCGACATGCCTCGCTTGTCCTAACAGATTCGGGTGGGGTGCAAAAGGAGGCTTTCTTCTTTGAGACACCATCGGTTATTCTGCGGACAGAAACAGAGTGGGTGGAAATTGTTAATGCAGGTGCGGGGATTCTGGCTGATGCTGATGAGGAAATGATTGTCAAGGCTGCAGACGAACTGATGGGTAAGGCAGTGCATTTTCCTAAGTTATTCGGTGATGCGCATGCGGCAGAGCATATTCTTGCATGTATCATCGATAGTTTTGGTCAGTAGCAGGAATGAAACGTCATTTAGTTGCAATACTATCGGTGTGTAGCGGAGTATTGTTTTTTGCTTCGTGCAATAGAGAAACAAGTGCTATCCGTTATGCGTTAGAGCAGCAATTAGAGCAGTATCCTCAGTCACATTTACAGGATGTGTATAAATCGTTTTACCAAGAGTATTTCGGCTCTGAACACTTAATCAGTGACACCTCGGCAGTGCAAAGATATTTGCGGTATGAATTGTCGGTACTCGCTGAAGACTCTTCTTCATGTCCTTATTTTGAAACAGTCGGCTCGCGCGGTACGTGTGTGCGGGTCTCGCTTCGTTGTGTAGCAGATGGATTGTTAACAGAGCAGCAACTTTGTCAGGCTTTCATTGAGAGTGCGCAGCCTCAGGGAGCGATAGGTGGTACATGGGAACAGCGGTGGCAACAGGTAATTGACGTGCTGGAAAAGACCGAGCACAAACCTGTTGATTGGGAAGCGGAAAAAAAATTGCTTGTAGAGTGCAGCAGGCAAAATGCGGCAGTGCACCATTCCGACGATTATAGAATGGCGTATAACCCGCATTACAGAATTGTTAAATCTGAATTATTTGAGAGGGATTTGAAGCCCTTTATTTGCAGACAAAGGAGGAGATGACAAGCAAATAACAACCACAAATAACCCAGTTTGAAGATGACGATAATGCACCGGAACATGCAATTGAGGCTTGGCAACTGCAATAATAATCGATAATAGCTTTGAAATTTTGTTGTTATTCTTGTGTATGTCGGAAAATTATTGTAATTTTGCAATGATATTATACGTATAATAGTCATTGTAAACAACAAACAACAGAATATGGCTAAGATTATTTCAATAGCAAACCAAAAGGGTGGCGTGGGCAAGACTACCAGTGCCATAAATCTTGCGGCAGCATTGGCAAGGGAGGGTAAGAAGGTGCTGCTTGTCGATGCAGACCCTCAGGCAAATGCTTCATCGGGTTTGGGAATTGATATATCAAACTTAGAGTCAACATTGTATGAGTGCTTGATTAGTGGAGTGGATGCCAAGCCGGCAATCTTACATACAGGTGTAAAGAAACTGGATATCATTCCTTCGCATATTGACCTTGTGGGGGCAGAGATTGAGATGCTTGGGCTTGAGGATAGAGAGAATATCATGAAGCGTGTCTTGCAGCCTGTAAGAAGTGAATATGATTATATCATAATTGACTGTTCTCCGTCGTTAGGACTCATTACGGTGAATGCCCTTACGGCAAGTGACTCGGTTATAATCCCTGTGCAGGCAGAGTTCTTTGCATTGGAAGGTATAGCTAAGTTGCTGAATACGATAAAGATTATCAAGTCACAACTCAACCCTGCTCTCCAAATAGAGGGTTTTCTGGTGACGATGTACGACAGTCGTCTGCGTCTTAGTTCGCAGGTATATGATGAGGTGAAGAAACATTTTGGTAAACTGGTCTTCAATACTGTCATTACCCGTAATGTCAGACTCTCAGAAGCTCCGTCTCATGGCCTGTCTGTTATCGATTATGACAAGTCATCGAAGGGAGCACAGAATTATATCTCGTTAGCAAAAGAGCTGATAAAGAGAGGCTGAGACAGCCTCCGCTCTTGAGTCGGATTATTCATAAATTTGTTTTCAAATAGTTTTCAAGTATGAAAAGAACGGGTCTTGGGCGCGGTTTGGACGCGCTGATAGATACGTCACATGTTGACACTAACGGCAGTAGCTCCATCAGTGAGGTGGAGCTAAGTCGTATCATAGCCAACCCTAATCAGCCACGACGTAACTTCGATGAGGAAGCGTTGGAAGAACTTGCCGGCTCAATAAAGGAGCATGGAGTTATTTCTCCTATCACACTGAGAAAGAACGACGACGATACGTATATGATTATCGCCGGTGAGCGTCGTTATCGCGCAAGTAAAATGGCAGGATTGAACACTATCCCCGCCTATGTGCGCACGGCTAAAGACGAGCAAGTGATGGAGTGGGCTTTGATAGAGAATATCCAGCGTGATGACCTCGATGCGATAGAGATAGCTCTGGCGTACCAGCGGTTGATGGACGATTATGGTCTGACGCAGGAGAAGATGTCGGAGCGCGTCGGTAAGAAGCGTGCGACAGTGGCTAACTACCTGCGTCTGCTCAAACTGCCGGCAGAGATACAGATGGGGCTTCAGCAGAAGAGAATAGATATGGGGCATGCGCGTGCTATTCTCGGTTCACCGTCGGCAGAAGAGCAACTCAAGCTCTTCAAGCGCATATTGCAGGAAGGATTGTCGGTAAGAAAAGTAGAACAACTGGTGCAAGACGGAGCCGACAGGGCAAAGAACGATAACACTAAGCAGAATGAAGAGAGACGCAAGAAAATCTCAAAGGTTGAGAGAGAGGCTGAAAGCAAATTCTCATCGCTGTTCGGCGTTAAGGCAAAGGTGAGTGTCGGAACTGACGGTAAAGGGAAGATAACTATACCGTTTAAAGATAAAAATGAGTTGGCAGCCATTTTAAGCAAGTTATAAAAGTATTAACCGGTGATGCGGCGAGTTGTGGTCATATTGCTTGTTTTGGTTGGTATCAGGTGCTCCTCGCTATCGGCAGACCGCTGGGTGTCTGATACACGCCTGCCTGAGCCTGACCCGGAACCAACGCTTTCTTTACGCGATTCTATCCGATTATACCGTAAGCCTGATGCTTTGCGTGCTGTATGGATGGGAGCAATCATTCCCGGATACGGACAGATATATAACCGCAGTTATTGGAAACTGCCGGTAGTGTATGGTGCGTTCTTCGGTTGTGCGTATGCTATTACCTGGACTAACGGGTTGTACAACGACTATAAGACAGCATATCGCGATATAGCCACGGCGGAGGTGGTGACAGAAGACCCATCGAATTCTTACATTGCTATCTTGCCGGAAGGTTATACATTGTCAAGGGTCGGCGGAGCATCCAAGTGGGAAACGACACTGCAAAGCAGACAGAATACTTATAGGCGCTATAGGGACATCTCAATTGTGGCTACAGTCTTGGTTTATGCGTTGTCGCTGGTTGACGCATACGTTGATGCACAACTCTTCGACTTCGATATAACGCCGGATCTGACAATGACTGTGCAGCCGGATTTCAAGTATGACTTTATGAATAACAGAACAGCGGAGCTAAGGGTAGCTATAGCCTTCTGAGCCGTGGGGGATATAAAGAACAGATAATTTTGAAAAAGATATTATACATATCAGCTCTACTTCTATGTGGTGTTTCAATATGTGCAGTAGAGCCGGTTGTGGCACCTGTTGATACTTTGTCAGACGACGAGTCGGAACAGGTGCTGCTTGAGGAGTTGGAGTATCTTGCTGATTCCGTTACAGCAAGCAGTGAGCAATCACAGTCAGCCATGTTGCTATCGGTTGACAATGAGTTGTTAGATTGGGCATTAGCTTGGCTTGATACTACAGAGTGTCATGCTTTGACAGAGTTCTCGGAGATGAGTGACTCTGCTGTGGCGCAACAGTTATATGAGTTGCCTACGACGATAGATATGACGTATAATGCGGTGGTGCGTATGTACATCAATATGTATCTGTTGCGTCGTCCGCGTCAGGTGGCGGCTTTGCAGAGGGTGGGGGACTATTATTTTCCGTTATTTGACGACAAGTTGTGTCAATACGGACTGCCATACGAACTGAAATACTTGCCTGTTATCGAGTCTGCCCTCAATGGCAGTGCGCGCTCACACGCCGGTGCCGCAGGTTTGTGGCAGTTCATGCCATCCACGGCACGGCTATATGGACTGGAGGTCAACTCGCTTGTTGACGAACGTCTTGACCCATATAAATCCACTGATGCGGCTTGTCGTTTCTTAAAGTCGCTATATGCCTTGTATGGTGATTGGCATCTTGTGTTAGCTGCTTACAACTGCGGACCGGGTAATATCAACAAAGCCATGCGTCGTAGTGGCGGTAAGCGTGACTTCTGGAGTATATATCCATGGTTGCCACGTGAGACAAGAGCATACGTGCCGCTGTTTATTGCTGCTGTCTATTCCATGACTTATGCCTCGCGATACGGCATCTGTCCTGAACCTTTAGGACCGCAGGGTACAATCATTCATCGCGACCATATACTCTCTCTTTGTAATGATACAATCCATACATCCACTCGTCAGCACCTTTTGCAGACCGCGTCGGTTTTGGGACTTTCGCTGCAGCAGTTAAGAACACTCAATCCGGCTTACATAAAAGACGTCCTACCGGGGGGAAAAGACTACACGCTGATCTTGCCACTGAACTACAGCGGACCATACGTCGAATATTCTGACAGTATAATTGCATATAAGGCAGACTCGCTTATTCACAGTCAGAAGGCAAGTATTGATAATGCTCAAAAAGTGCTGTATGACGGCACCTATTCGGCAGGAGGAGTGACCTACTACAAAGTGAAGAAAGGAGATACGCTTGGGGCCATAGCCCGTCGGTTTCGTTGCACCGTATCACAGCTGCAACGCTGGAACGGGATGAAAAACACGAATCTGCAGATTGGACAAAAACTGAAAATCCTCAAATAGTTTGAATGATTATTTAATCTAATGATGTAAAGTGAAAGCGTTAGAAGATAAGTTATATTACTCCATTGGTGAGGTAAGTGAGATGCTGGGACTGTCATTGCCGACGTTGCGTTACTGGGAATCGCAGGTGACACAGCTGAAGCCTAAGACTAACGAGGGACGTTCACGTTTCTACACTCGGGAAGATATTGAGTTGTTGCAACGATTGATGTATCTGAGGGAACAGAACGTACCTGTAAAGGATTGGTCACGACGGTTAAGGGCAGAGGGAACGCAAGATAAGCAGCAGGCTATCTATGAGGCGTTGAAACAAGTGAGAGAAGAATTGGTGGAGTTGAGAAATTTGATATAAACAATTGAACATAAGTTCTTACAACAACTTGGTCAAGGACAATAATTGCTAACAAATCAGTATAATAAAATCAATGGATATGAAAACACGTTTATTTTTTATTTCTTTTATGGCGCTGTTGTCGTCAGTCTTTTCTTTTGGTCAGGATGTGCGTCTTGTCGGTGGTGACATTTCATTACTACCATCCTACGAGGCAGTCAACACTCCGTATCGTGATAAAAACAATCAGACTATCAGCGACCTTGTTACATACGTCAAGGAGACTTGCGGTTGGAATGCGTGCCGCGTGCGTTTGTTCGTTAATCCCGTCATTGTGAACAAGGACGGCACAAAGCAGGGCGAGGTGCAAGACTTGCCATACGTATTGGCACTCGGTAAGAGAATAAAAGACGCCGGCATGGCATTCATGCTTGATTTTCATTATTCTGACACTTGGGCAGACCCTGTTAAGCAGACTATCCCTACAGCGTGGAAATCGCTTACCGAAGAGCAACTGCTTGACACCGTGTATCATTATACCCGCAATTGCCTTGATACACTGGTTGCAGCCGGTGCAACGCCGGACTACGTGCAGATAGGCAATGAAGTGAGCTATGGAATGTTATGGCGCAATAACGATGACAAGGTGTGGGCCAACAGCGCATACGAGAACAACGCCACCGCATGGCAGCGTTTTAACGCTTTTCTTAATGCAGGGGCAAGAGCCGTACGAGAAGTGACGCCGCAGGCGAAAATAATTGTTCATATTGAGCGTACAACATCAGCAAACACTTGTGTTAACTTCTACAACTGCCTTGCGCATGATAATGTTGATTATGATATTATCGGACTATCGTTCTATCCGTTCTGGCACGGGTGGATTACCGGTGAGTTGAAATCAACATTGAATGCTTTGGAGCAAGGTTTTCCGGACAAGTCGATACAGATTGTGGAGACTGCCTACTACAACAATTACTTTCCTGTCAATGATTCCGGTACCAAGTTCAATACCAGCACCGTGTGGCCGGGTACAGAAGCCGGACAAGATGCTTATCTTGCAGCCCTTATCAGTGAGTTAAAGAACCACGATAATGTGAATGGGCTGTACTATTGGTTCCCTGAGGAAAATGGTAACGGAGGTGCATCATATAATGCAAGCAAGATTGTTATTACCAATTGGCTCAATCGCGGATTGTTCAATCCTAATAGTCATAAGGCTTTGAGCGGATTGTATAGGCTTAAAGACTACGTGTCTGACGGTACGGCTGTAGATGAGGTGACCATCAAACAAACTGAGGATGGAATAGTATATTCAATCCTTGGATTGCCGGTTGGAACATCGTTGGAGCAACTTCCGCAGGGTGTATATATACTAAATGGCAAAAAAGTGAAAAAATGAAAGAGAGTTTAAAAAAGTACGTTCCTGACTTGATTATACTGGTTGTATTTATCGTAGCATCGGCTATTTATTTCTATCCGGCGCTGGAGGGGAAAATTATTTATGCCGGTGATAACGTTAATGGTACAGCAGCTTGTAGGGAAGGCAATGTTTATAAGGAGACCAACCCGGCAGGTTCGTTTTGGACAGGGTCGATGTTTTCGGGCATGCCGAATATACAAATAGGCGGCAGAGCAGACTATGCGGTGGATAGAGTGATGAAACCGATAAGGAATGTGTTATCGCTCGGAAACAGAAATGTGTATTTCATTTTTCTGTTTTATCTCTGTGCTTTTTTTCTGTTGCTCAGGTCGTTTGATATTGACCGATGGCTCTCAATGGCGGGAGCATTTGCTATTTCGCTCTCTTCGTATTTCTTCGTAATCATAGGGGCTGCTCACAACAACAAGTGTTATTCTATTACATGGATGACACTGGCTGTGGTGGGCTTTTTGCTGATTTATAGGAAGAAATATGCGTGGGGTGCGCTAATTACTGCATTCTTTACTTATATAGGCTTCTTCCAACATCCGCAGATGTCGTATTATATCTGCATGATGATAGGCATATTCTTTTTTGCGGAACTGGCTATTGCATGGCGGGAGAAAGAGTGGAAACATTTCTGTATTGCAACCCTTGTGTTCTTCGCCTCATTTGGTGTTGGAATGGGCATGGGCTCGGCTAATATCCTTGCCAATCAAGAATACGCTCGTGAGACGATGCGTGGCGGGCACTCTGACCTTGAAAAGGTAACAGATGCCGTCAACAAGACTGAGGGTTTGGACTTGGACTATGCCACAGCCTGGAGCGAAGGTATAGAGGAGACGCTTACTTTCATTGTCCCGAATTACATGGGCGGCGCCAGCGGGTATAACCTCGGTGATGACTCGCAACTGGAGCGTGACCTGCGCCACATGGGTGTACAGAAGAAACAGGCGCGTCAGTTCGCACATTCGGCACCTACATATTGGGGAGAAAAGGCGTTTACAAGCGGACCCGTATATCTCGGAGCTATTGTGTGTATGTTGTTTGTCTTGGGACTGATTATTGTGCCCGGACCATATAAGTGGGCTATACTTGTTGCAACGTTATTCTCGTTACTGCTTTCTTGGGGCAGAAACTTCATGTGGTTGACAGAGTTGTTCTTCAACTATTTCCCTATGTACAATAAGTTCCGTGCAGTAGAGTCAATACTTATTGTGGCAGAAATCACTGTGCCGCTACTTGCATTTCTCTCCTTACGAGAGGTGGTTAGCGGTCGTGTTTCTGGTAAACGATTACGCAATGCCTTGTTCATTGCGGGTGGGCTGACCGGAGGCTTATGTCTTTTTATTGCTTTGTTCGGCGGTGGGTTTGACGTTACATCGTCATACGACGCTGCTTGGAAAGGACAAGTAGGTGAGGATATTTATGACGCCATTCTTTCTCAGCGTAGGCAAATGATGCGTGCAGATGCTTGGCGCTCGTTAGTCTTCATTCTGCTGGGTATGGCTACGGTGCTTGTCTATGATTTCCTGCGACAGGGTAAAGAGCAACAGACAGCTGTTCGTTACTCCACTGCTTTCGGTGTCATCCTCTGCTTGGTG
Source organism: Paludibacteraceae bacterium (assembly GCA_017450435.1). Taxonomy (GTDB): domain Bacteria; phylum Bacteroidota; class Bacteroidia; order Bacteroidales; family Paludibacteraceae; genus Colicola. The sequence continues at coordinate 20,631 of JAFSTO010000047.1, read as the reverse complement.
ATTGTAGCGGATATGTGGGCGGTGGACAAGCGTTTCTGTAACAATTCGATGTTTGTAACCGTCAAGGACCGTGACAAAGCGTTCCGTATGTTGCCTTATGAGGAGCAGTTGCTGCGTGATACCGACCATTTCCGCGTACTTAATCTTTCTACCAACACCTTCAATGAGGCGCGTACCAGTTATTATTTCAAGTCTATAGGTGGCTATTCTGCGGCAAAATTAAGACGTTATCAAGACTTGATAGACGTTCATATAAGCAAGGAGATGAACCCTCTGATGCGTGTTATTTCAGAGACAGGAGGATTTAGAATGCCATACAGCGGCAATGATTTTCCTGTGCTTAATATGCTTAATATGCGTTATGCTATAGTGCCGCTACAGGATGGTTCGCAGACGGCAGTGCGTAATCCGTATGCTTATGGCAATGCGTGGTTCGTGGACTCTCTTGTTGTGGTCGCTACTCCTAATGAAGAGATAGAAGCTCTCGCTGTGCTTGACCTAAGGAAGGCGGCTGTTATTGATAAGCAGTTTGCTGACGACAAGTTACCCCGAGTGACACAAACGGATGAAGCGGCTACGGTGGAACTGCTTTCGTATAAACCTGATGTGCTGGAGTATGAAGCGCAATGCGGTGCAGACAAGATTTTAGTGTTCTCAGAGATTTTTTATCCTAAAGGGTGGCATGTGTATGTTGACGACAAACTTGTTGATGTATATCGTGTTAACTATATGCTGCGGGCTATTGTTTTACCTGCCGGCAAACATACGGTGCGTATGGTATTTATGCCGGAGAGTGTGGAACTCGGAAATATTATCGGTCTCGTATGTTTAGGCATATTTGTAACCGTCTTAGTTGCATACGTGGTTATACTGATTATAAGGCGTAGAAAGCAGAAATGAAGAAGAAACTGAAAATAAAGTTTGTTGACTTTGCCCAGGGTTACAACATTGACCGTTTCTATATCAAGCAGAGGCTGGATATGCTCTTTGACTTGGAACTCTCCGACGAACCTGACTGGGTGGTTTATTCCGTGTTTGGCTCCGAGCACCTGAGGTACGGCAATTGTGTTAAGCTGTTTTGGACGGGAGAAAACCAGGCACCTGATTTTAACTTCTGCGACTATGCGATAGGCTTCGAAAATCTTAGTTTCGGCGACAGGTATTTGCGATTCCCTCTATGGCTCAACTATCCTGCGGATGTGGAGAATATGCGGAACAAGCATTTGAATGCGGATATCAAGTCGAAGACAGACTTTTGTAGCTTCGTTTATAGCAATTCCAATGCCTCTAAGCTGAGAGACGTTTTTTATGATGCGTTGTCTGCTTACAAGAAAGTGAACTCGGGGGGCAGATACAGGAATAATGTTGGTGGTGCTGTAGAAGATAAACTTGCTTTTCAGCTAAAGCATAAGTTCGTCATTGCTTTTGAGAATGCCCGTCACAACGGCTATACTACAGAAAAACTTGTTCAAGCATTCGGAGCATGTGCTGTACCAATCTATTGGGGAGATCCATGTGTTACGACGGATTTCAATCCTGCTTCTTTCCTGAACTGTTCCGACTACGACAGTTTTGAACAAGTGGTTGAAAGGGTTCGTCAGATAGATGAGAATGATGCTCTATGGTGTCAAATGGTAGGGGCACCGGCGATGAATGATGAGAAGAGGGTGGAAGAATATAATAGGCAGTTGGATAAGTTTTTGTTTGATATTTTCAGTCAGGACAAGGAAGCAGCCAAACGTTTTTCGCGCGATTACTGGCAACTGAAATTGCAGCGCAGGCGCGAGCAGGAAGTGAAAGCGTATCAACGCTCAATAATGGGGTTTTTGAGAACGTTTTATACCAAGTATATCTACCAGCTGACTCGTCGTTCACCATGGTTGTGGGCGATAACTCAAACTTTAATGAAAAAAGCGAAAGTGTGACTTTCGCTTTTTTCATATCTTGTGGGGTATATTTCAATAGCTTTTTCCGTGTTTTATCAGTTATCCCTCAATAAGGTGTTTGCTAACCTGTGCCCTGAATAGGATAAGCGATTTGGCACATTCGGTCCGGCATTGCAGAGTATATATGGCTGCAAGACATATCGTGCCCGCCCACTTAACCGCTTCTGAGGCGAGCCGTTTGGCATACGCAGATTTGCCGATATCTAATGTCCGTAGTTTCTCGCTGCTCCCGATTCCGGCACCTAAACGACTGATGTATTCGTAGGTGGTGCGGCTTGGAGGTATGCAGTGTTCTACTGTCAGCGCCGGCAGATAATATATGTTTGCACCTAATGCCTTTAGCCGATTAAAATAGTCTTTTTCCTCTCCTCCTATAAGGTTTTTTCCGGTTCGTCCGAGTGTAGTGTTGAATATACCGCATTTGTGTGCCATATCTGCTTTGAAACCCATGTTGGCACCTATCGGGTATTCCGTTCCGTTGAAGAGACATACGTTATCGCCTTTGTCAATAGCCGATAGCCATGACCTGTTCCATTTGCAGAGCCATTTGGGTGCCGAACCTGCTTCGTAAAACGGTATGATACGTCCGCCGAAGGCGTGCATGTCGGGCATGGATGATATATATTCGGCAAGCGTCTGTATATAATCAGGTTGTACAAAGGCGTCGTCGTCAAGAAAGATGTACCACTCTCCTTTAGCCTCCTGCATACCGCGGTTGCGGGCATAACTGAGTCCTTGGCGCTCTTCTGTGATATAGCGATAGTTGATAGGATGGCAGTCTTGCTCAAAGCGGTGGCACTCTGACGCTGTAGAGTCGGTGGAGTTGTTGTCAATCAACAGCAGTTCCCATTGCTCAGTGCTGCGGTTGGCAGCAAGACGAGAGAGACATTCGTAGATGTATTTATCGCGGTTATATGTGCAGACAATGACGGAAATCATAGCGAAAGGACATGTTGGTATATGGTGTCAGGTATGTTTTTCTGCTCATCTTTGAATTTCCATGATAGTTTGTGAATACTGCTTTGCCGGGTTATCTGTTGCCACAATGTGTCGGTATATGGTTCAAAGATGCGGTATTGCATCGTATGAGGTGCGGCGTTGCAGATATACGGCATTTGCATGTATGCTTGGCGGCACGCGCTGTTTTTCTCTGTCGCAATACGGAAGAGAAGATGATAGAGGTAGTAGTCTCGCAGTTTGTTCTCACGCTTCCAGTATTCAAAGAGCAGTTGCCGTGGTTTTGCAGTAAGAGGGTGGTGTGGTATCGCAGCAATGAGCCAGCTGCTAAGTGCCGAACGTGTATCTTGTAGCCATGACGGACGATAGACGAAGATAGGTTCGGATGTAACATACGTAGGAAGTGGACCGGTCAGCAGAACGGTGGAGTCTAACCATAAGCCGCCGTGTTCGTAGAGAAGGCAGGTGCGCAGAATATCAGAAAAGTGAGTGAAAGATATGATGCCTTTACGATACTTGCTAACGATATGCTCCGGCAGGCTGACATACTCAAACAGGTTGACATTGGTGATGAGGTGGACTGTATAGTCAGGGGCAAACGTTTTGACAGAGTTATAGCATTTTTTCACAATGTCCGGCATTTGGTCTTCGCCTTGCAGCCAACATATCCAAATATGCTTGGAAATGGTCGTTTGTTCATGTTGTGGCAAGTCACTATTTTCTCTGAGCGGCTCGGCGGCTACTTGAGAATAGTGGCGAAGCAGATAGCGATAGGAGCGTTCTTGCATGATGCGCTCAATAGCACCGCGTTGACGGGTAATCCATATTGGTTGCACTGCTTTGCGCAGCTCCTGAAAGCACACGTAAAAGCCTTTCTTCTTCAGAATCTCAAGATATGTTTGCAAGCTTCTCATGATAGGATTTTTAGTTGTTTGAGAGTATTTACGCATACATCGTGTTGCATGGTGTCACCCCAAAACTTATCTATTATAAATTGACGTTTGGCGTTGTCAACGTTATGGTCTTTTGTTTTGATGGCTGCAAGTAATTCTTCAAAGGTGAATACTTGTTTGCCTGCTATATTTTCGCGTATATCAAAAATAAATTCGCGTTCTTGTACATACTCATCGTAATCATAATGGAATAGTATTATTCCTTTTTCGGGCATAAGAATGTAGTCATAAATGGTTCCGGAGTAGTCGGTTATCAATACGTCCGTAAATGGAAGAATGGGATAAATATCCACGCTGCCGTCAATGAATATAAGGTTCGAGTAGGTTTGAGTGTTGTCGTACTTTGTATTAATATGCGGTTTCATCAGTGCTATACTGTCTGTTTGCTGTAGAACAGAGTTGAACTGTTCAAGGTCGAAGCCGTTGGCAAATATTTCCAACTGACTATCTCGCCATGTGGGCATATATACATATACGGTCCGGTAATGTGATATTTTATCGATAATTTCTTTAGCAGCAGGACTTTCGTATTTCCTAATATGGGCAAGTGTGTTCTCTTTTGGTTGTATCAATAGTTGGTTGCGTGCGCACCCGATATGAAGACAACGGCTTTTGTCGATTCTGAATGATGTGGAGAATACTTCGTCAAAGAAAGGAGTTGTAGAGGCAAAATAGTCCGGCCGGCGAAAAGAGGCCGGGTGGTAAAATACTTCCCGGAACTCTTTGTCAATATATCTTTTCTTCAATTCTCCTTTTGTTATTCCGAATTCTATACATTTCATTGGTACACCGTGCCATAAATTAACGACAGTAGCACCGCCGGCAATGCAGAAAAGGATATCAGATGTATAGCAGTTGATAAACCAATATTTGGCGCGCAGTCCATACCACCAGCCTTTAATTGTTCCCATGTGGTATGCTTCATATCCCAGACGGCGCACTTGGTTAACAGCTTCTTTTGAGGTACTTAGCCAAATGCAGTGTTTATTGGGCAGGTGTTCGTTGCAGTAAAGAAACAGATATTTCGGGTTGTCAATGAATGCGCCGTGAAAGGCACCGAAAACATAGATGTCTTTGCTTCTTGGAAAGATAAAAGACAGAGGATAGAATATATAGCAGAGTATATAGGCAATAAATTTAAGCATGTTCTCCGCGTAGTTTGTTTAGAGTTTCGTTTATGAGCGTTGATGATGTTCCTTTGGTATATGGGAAATATACAAGTTCAACGCCGACTTGCTTCATGTCTTGTTCGATTTTATTCCACTTGTCGGTTCCTTTCCAGTCATCGCCTACAAACATAACGTTGAAATGATATTTGCGCCATGCTGCCAATTTATCCATGTCAGCCTGTGTGACCACTTCATCTACGTAGCGTATGGCTTTCACTATCTCTTTGCGTTCGGCAAAGGGAATAACTGCATGTTTGTTTTTATATCCGACCAGCTCGTCCGTGGATACACCGACTATCAGGTAATCACATTGTGCTTTTGCTTTGCGAAGCAGGTTGAGATGTCCTATATGAAAGAGGTCATACACGCCTGTTGTATATCCGATGCGAAGAGGTTCGTGCATGTTCAAAAATTGCTCAAGACAATATAATTGCCATTTCTGGTTTCCGCTTAGTCGGGTCATGTCAATATCCCGGCGGAACTCCGGACGTGTAGGACCGCTCCATTCTTTGAAATACTCGTCAACCGGGCGAGGCATCGGGGTTTTGTCAGGAATTGGTATGTCAGGATATTTAGAGTGGAAAAGTGCTCGAATAAGATATTTGGGTTCACCGTTGCGTACTCTATTGAGGTCCAGTGGCTCAGCCATGCGTAGTTTGGCATAGGGATCAAGGTAAGGCATGTCAGCTACTGCAAAGGCATTAAGATACGAACTGCTGCTTTCTATTGAAAACACCTCGTCCATAAAACGCATGAAGTCAATCTTGTTGCCTTGACGATAGCGTTCGTACAGATAACTCATATCTACCGGCTCGCGTAGGATATCAGCGGGCTCAGTAAAGGTATAGCGTTTGGAAAATTCATCGAATTCCCAGTCTTTAGCAAGCAGTTTGTCCATACCGCCGAACAGTAGGTCACTGCTCTCGCCGATAATCATTAGTTCTATTCCGTCTGCCTTGGCTTGTAATGCTCCTGCAAGAAGTTGTGGTTCAATAGAATGAACCGGAGCACCTTTGTGCTCCATACATGGTGCAAGATATTTCTCGACTATGCTCCAGTCAATGTCAACATAGTGCAGGTTAAGACCATAGTATTTGGCGTAATATTCCGCCTTGCGCAGTTCTTCTTTTTGAAACTCTCCACCTAAGAAACGGAAAGTGTAGGCATCTGCGCCCTTCATATATGACGCAAGGCATGCTGAGTCCATGCCGCCTGACAGGAATATTCCGAGACGTTTGCCTCTAAGAGCGTCAAACTGTTTCTGTATTTCACGGTCAATGTCTGCCGTTGTATGTACTGGTATCGTTTCCTCTTGCGGTATAGGGCGTATATTTTCATGTTTCAGGCCGTCGTAAAAATCTTTGTCGCTACGCTCTATATAGCGGAAGGCAAGATAAGAGCTCATGCAAAATTGTTTGTCGGTCATAGTGTTTTTCTAAATTATGTTTAGGTGAATTAATTCGATGGCAGTAAATGCCTTGATAAAAAGATTTAGTGATAAAACCGTGTTCCCGGTAGGCATGAGAACGAGTCTATTATGCCGCAGACTGAATTGTCTTGATTGAGAACAACAAGTGTGTGAATCGAATAGTGATTCATCTCTTCGCCGGCATCCACAATCTTTGCGGTGCGCAGTATTGTTTTGGGGTTGCGCGACATGATGTCGCATACCGGTGTGGAAAAAAACGCTTGTCCGAGTCGTTGCATAGCCCGTCGTACGTCGCCATCGGTCAGTATGCCTACCAATCGGCGGTTGTCGGTCTCTGTCACTACAGCTACGCCGAGTGTGCCACGTGTGATGACGGCGATAGCGTGTTGCATGGTGTCCGATGGAGAAACAAAGGGTAGGTTGTCTTTGACCATTATATCCTCCACCTTGCCGAGCAGTCGTCTGCCCAGGTCGCCTCCGGGGTGAAGCATAGCAAAGTCTGATGGCTGGAAATGACGTGCCTCAATGAGTGCACAAGCCAAAGCGTCACCTAACGCTAAGGTCACTGTCGTGGAAGAGGTCGGGACAAGGTTGAGAGGGTCTGCTTCGTGAGACACTGCGATGTTTAGATGAATATCCGAGAGTTGTGCTAACAAAGAGTCGGGGTTGCCGGATAAGCCTATCACCTTCAGCCCTTTCTGCTTGATGAGCGGAAGAAAGCGCAGCAGTTCTTCAGTGGCTCCTGAATAGGATATGGCAAGCACAAGGTCGTCACCACCAAGCATACCGAGGTCGCCGTGGTATGCATCTAACGGGTTGAGGAAAAAGGCCGGTGTGCCGATAGAGGCAAACGTGGCAGCTATCTTCGTGGCTATATGTCCGGACTTTCCAACACCGGTGACAATAACCTTTCCATTGCACTCCAATATCATTTGCACTGCTTGTGCAAAATTGTCGTCGATACGAGGAATGAGAGAAAGAATGGCATCGGCTTCGTTTTTAAGACAATCTATTGCTGTTTGGTTAATCATGTTTCGAATGCTTTGAGAGCATGATAATGGAATACAAAGGTACAAAAAAATAAAGGAATGCGCAATAATTTGATAATAAAACTATAAAAAAAATGCTATTATTTGCATTTATGCAAAAAATAAAGTATCTTTGTAGTCCGTTTTGTAAAAGCGTAACTCTATGCGAATAGGACTCTTAGGAACATCGTGGCCCTATAGGGGAGGGTTGTCGGCCTTTAACGAGAGGTTGGCAAGGCAGTTTATGGCTGAAGGGCATGAGGTAAGTATCTTTACTTTTACAATGCAGTATCCGGATTTTCTTTTCCCCGGAAAAACGCAATACTCTGATTCGCAGAAACCTGACGACTTGTCTATTTACCGTGTGATGAACAGTATAGAGCCTATTTCTTGGCATAGAGCCGGCAGACTGATATGTGACCTGAAAATAGACGTGCTGATTATCAAGTTCTGGACGCCGCTGATGGCTCCATGTCTGGGCTCTATTGCGCGATTGGCGAGAAGACACGGAGTGAAGGTTGTGTCAATTTTGGACAATGTGATTCCGCATGAAAGACATTTCTATGACAAGCTGCTTGTCAGATATTTCATTAGGAGTGTTGACGGTTTTGTAGCGATGTCTGACAGTGTTCGTCAAGATTGTCTTGCTTTTCTTCCTGCTGCTTGTCACGAAAGAGTACTTTTGTCGCCACACCCGCTATATGACAATTTCGGGAAGCCGGTGAACCGCGATGAGGCGTGCAGAGTGCTGAACCTGCCCGCTGACAAGACTATACTGCTTTTCTTTGGTTTTATTCGTGACTATAAGGGGTTGGATATATTGCTCAAAGCATACGCCCGTTCAATAGAGAAGCATCCTGATTTGCGTCTCGTTGTTGCAGGTGAGTTTTATAACAATGCGCAGCAGTATAAGGACATTGAAGAGCAGTTGAAGCTGACAGGAAAAGTTATTTGGCGCTCGGATTTTATCCCTGATGACACGGTTCGTATGTATTTCTCAGCAGCAGACCTTGTTGTGCAGCCATATAAGACGGCTACGCAGAGCGGCGTGACGCAGATTGCTTACCACTTCGAGAAACCAATGCTGGTAACCGATGTGGGAGGACTGGCAGAGATAGTGCCTGACGGAAAAGTGGGATATGTGTGCAAGGTGGACGAGGGTGATATTGCTAAGGCACTCAACAATTTTGCAGAGATGAGTCCTGAGAAGAGAAAGACTGTTTTTGCGGAAAACATAAAGAATGAAAAGCAAAAATATGCGTGGTCTGGTATGACCGCGGCATGCTTAAGTTCTGTAAATGATAAATGGTAAATGATTGATTAAATATGCTTATACGCAGTAAGGCACCATTAAGACTCGGGTTGGCAGGCGGGGGAACGGATGTGTCCCCCTATTCTGATTTGTATGGAGGGGCAATCCTGAATGCCACTATTTCGCTATACGCCTACACCACTATCGAACCTCTTGACAACGGACGTATAGTCTTCTCATCCCCTGATGCCGGTTTGGAAGAGACCTGTGAAGCGAAGGAGCAGATAGAGACGGATGGTTTTTTCGTTCTTGCAAGAGGAGTGTATAACAGGGTTGTTCGTGAGTTTACCCATGCCCCTCTTTCGTTTCGCATCACCAGCCACGTCGATTCGCCGGCAGGTAGCGGACTCGGTACGTCCAGCACTCTGGTGGTTAGTATTCTCGGTGCTTTTGCCGAATGGCTGAAACTGCCGCTTGGCGAATATGATATGGCGAGACTTGCATACGAGATAGAGAGACTTGACCTCAATATGGCAGGCGGAAAGCAAGACCAATATGCTGCCACCTTCGGCGGATTTAACTATATGCAGTTTCTCAAGGACGATAAGGTTATTGTTAACCCTCTGCGTATCCGCCAGCGTTATCAGGATGAGTTGGCGCACAATCTTCTGCTCTACTATACACAGACTTCAAGGGTGAGCGCTGAGATTATCCGTGGTCAGATTGACAATGTAACGGCTAAGAACGACCGTTCAGTCGAAGCAATGCACCAACTGAAACGGCAGGCAGAGTGGATGAAAGAGTGTTTACTACGTGGAGATATAGACGCTATAGGCAAGATTCTGGCTTTCGGCTGGGAACACAAGAAACAAACGGCAAAAGGGATAACGAATCCGATGCTGGATGATATCTACAATACCGCTCTCGCAGCCGGAGCCTCCGGCGGCAAAGTGAGTGGAGCCGGCGGTGGAGGGTTTATGTTTTTCTACTGCCCGGGCACAAGCCGGTATGCGGTTGAACAGGCTTTGTGCAACCGTTTTGCAGGGCAAGTTAAGAGATATGAATTTACACAGGAAGGACTAAAGACATGGACGTTATAAGACAATCTATAGAGGACAGCATTGCTGTCAAGACTCGTTTGTTGGAGAACACAGAGTTAATAGCCACTATCAACAGTGTTGCTGATGTATTGATAGATGCATTGCAGAACGGGCATCGCGTTTTGTGGTGTGGCAACGGAGGTAGTGCAGCCGATGCACAACACCTTGCTGCCGAGCTTTCCGGACGTTTCTACTTCGACAGGCCGCCGCTTAACTCAGAAGCATTGCACTGCAACACCTCTTATCTGACCGCTGTTGCTAACGACTATGGATACGACCTTATCTATTCGCGTATGATTGACGGAGCATGTGTAAAAGGGGACGTACTTGTCGGGATATCCACGTCAGGCAACTCTGCTAATATATATAATGCTTTTGTTAAGGCTCGTGAAATAGGTGTCATTACTGTAGCTTTCACGGGAGAAACAGGAGGAAAAATGAAGGAATTATCTGACTATCTAATAAATATACCCTCCACTGATACACCGCGTATTCAAGAGGCACATATATTGGTAGGACACGCTATTTGTCAGATGGTGGAGGCTGTTATGTTTAAGCATGATTGAGGAGGCTGTTATTCTTGCCGGAGGATTTGGCACACGTCTTAGTCATGTTGTCGCCAATGTACCCAAACCTGCTGCGCCTGTCGCCGGCAGACCTTTTTTGTTCTGGCTTCTTATGCGGCTGGCTGATGCCGGACTGAAACATGTAGTGTTGGCAACAGGGTATAAGCATGAGGTCATAGCGGCGCGGTTCGGAGATTCGTTTAGGGGTATGAAGTTGTCTTACTCACAAGAGCAGACTCCTCTCTTTACCGGCGGAGCGGTGAGACAAGCGGCGATGATGCTTAAAAGTGATGACTTTCTGGTGCTGAACGGCGATACGTTGTTCGATATAGACTTACACCTTTTTTGTGATTTTCATTTGTCTTGTCATGCTAATCTTACAGTAGCTCTAAGGCAGGTGAGTGATGGTAGCAGGTATGGTGTGGTGGAGTGCCGGCAGAATAAGGTTGTCTCTTTCTGTGAGAAGATGGGCGATTCGGTTCCGGCTCTTATCAATGGCGGGGTGTATGCGGTCAACAGGCAGTGGCTGCTTACTTTGGCGCTGCCGCAAAAGTTCTCGTTTGAAAACGATTTGATGCAGCCTCTTGCGGGACAAGAGGGCTTTTGCGCACTTCGTGCTGAGGGCTATTTCATAGATATAGGCGTGCCTGATGATTATTATCGTGCGCAGAAAGAGTTTCTTAGTCTTTTTCCCTCTGATGAGTTCCTTTTCCTTGACCGTGACGGTGTGCTCAACCGCCACTTACCGGGCGATTATGTTCGAAATACCGATTTATGGCAGTGGATACACGGTGTGTTGGACACTATGCCTCTGCTTGCTAAGCGGTATAAGCGGATTTTTGTGGTCAGCAATCAGCAGGGGGTCGGAAAAGGCTTGATGAGCAATGCTGACTTGGAGTCAGTGCATGCACTGATGCTCGCAGATATACAAGCCGCCGGAGGCAGGGTGGATGCCGTATATGTGTGCGCCGATCTCGCTACATCAGGCAGTGCTGACCGCAAACCGGCTATAGGAATGGCACTCAGGGCTAAGCGTGACTTCCCTGAGGTGGATTTTTCGCGAGCGGTAATGGTGGGAGATAGCCTGACGGACATGCAGTTCGCGGCTAATGCCGGTATGAGAGCGGTGTTCCTGACAAATAATAATCCCATACCTGAGCAGGTACGGGATTACACCGATATTATTATTCCTGATTTGCAGACGTTCGGTTCATTATAAATGTCCGAACGTTTGTTTCTTACTCAGAGTATGCGTCAAAACCCTGTGCTTTCAGTTTAATCTCATTACCGCTGCGGGTAACAAGGTTGCAACCATATTCCGCTTTTTGTATATACCCTATCAGGCTGACATCTTCCAAAGGAAGAATCTTGTCGTAGTCTTTCTGGCTGATAGTGAAGAGCAGTTCATAGTCTTCCCCTCCGTTGAGTGCGCATGTTACTACGTCCATATTCAGCTCTTCTGCCATAGCTGCCGTTTCGTAGTCAATGGGCAGTTTGTCGGCATATACCGAGCATCCGACGCCGGAGGCTTTGCATATATGTAGCAGTTCGCTGCTCAAACCATCGCTGATGTCAATCATTGATGTAGGACGGATGCCCGCTTCGCCGAGTTTTAGAACGATGTCTCTGCGTGCCTCGGGTTTCAATTGGCGTTCAAGGATGTACTCTTTTCCCTCAAAGGCTTTTTGTGCTTGTTCGTTGTCTCCTGCTGACGCTATCCTTTCCCTCTCTAATAGTTGCAATCCCATGTATGCGGCACCAAGGTTACCGGTGCAGCAGATAATGTCGTTCACTTGAGCACCGCTTCGATAAACAACATCGTCTTTCTTAGCTTCTCCTATGCATGTTATACTGATGGTTAGTCCTGTTAGTGAGGCCGTGGTGTCACCCCCGACAAGGTCCACTCCGTAGCGCTCACAAGCAATGCGTATGCCGCTATAGAGTTCCTCTATATCTTCTACAGAAAAACGTTTGGATATTCCCAAGGCAACGACCAACTGAGTCGGCCTGCCGTTCATGGCACAAATATCTGATATATTAACTACGGCAGACTTATAGCCGAGGTGGCGCAACGGAACGTACTCAAGGTTAAAGTGTACGCCTTCCAGCAGAATATCGGTGGTGACGAGGGTGCGGTAACTCTTGTGGTCAAGGACGGCTGCATCGTCACCGATACCTTTTATGGTGGTGCTGTCTTTAGGCGTTATGCCTGAGGTGAGACGGTCAATCAATCCAAACTCACCAAGTGTTTGTATCTCTGTTCTGTTCATATCTGTCTATTGCGTTTGTCATCATTTCATATCCTTTGTTTATTATCTCCTCGGCTTTGTAGAAATCGAATGTGGTGTATGCGTCTTGCGGCATCTCTACAAGAATATCCGGACAATAATGCTCAGTGGCAATACGGCTTGCTGTCTGTATCTGAATATCAATGGTGCGATTGACAAGCGAGAGGTAGTTCAGCCCGCTGTCAATGTCATTGTCGCCGAACTCTAATGAAAGTTTGTTTCGTAGTTTCTCAGCCGTATTGCTTATTTTGTCCAGAATTCCGCTTCCATCATCTTCTTCATTTTGTGCTTCGTCACTTTGTGCTTTGTCACTTAGTGCTTTGTCACTTAGTCCCTTCATCTTGCATCTTCCCGAGATGTTGACGCCGGCGAGCAGGGTGTCATTGTCACGAACAGCCAAGTCTAAAGGAAATGGGTCAACCAATCCTCCGTCCACGAGTAGAGTCCCGTCCCGATGAACAGGTTCAAAGCAGAGGGGAATAGAGATAGATGCTCTTATCGCCTCAAACAAACTGCCGCTACGGAACACAACCGGACATGAATTGATGAGGTCTGTCGCAACAAACACGGAAGGAATATCCAGGTCTTCAATGTTCCTGTCCGGTACCCATTCCTGTATGGCTTTCAGCACCTTGTCACCTTTGACGAGATGTGATAGTCCGACGGAGAAGTCGGTTAGCGATAGAACCTGTTGTTTGTCAAGACTACTGAACCACTCGCGTGCCTCGGCAATTTTTCCTGCAGCGTATATCCCGCCTATCAAGCTGCCTATTGAGCAACCGGATATGTGTGTTATCTCATATCCCCGTTCTTCCAGCGCATTGATTGCACCAATGTGTGCCATGCCGCGGGCACCACCTGAGGATAATGTTAAGGCAACCTTTTTTTTCATTTGAGAAGTTTTCACTCTGCAAAGGTAATATTTTTTCTTTGAAACGGCAAATAAATTCGTAATAAGCTATGTTGTGGCATGAAATTTGCTCATTTATCAGCGTGAAAAGATACCTGATAATCGGCTTTTTTCTTCTTCTGTTCTCTTCATTAGGAGCGCAGGAGACTGACGTGCCGCGGCGTACACCGGAAGAGGAAGCTATGAAGCAGACAGAACTGCTGCAGAGGGAATTGGAGCTTTCACAAGAGCAGCATGACACTATTTATACTATTTACCTCAAGTATGCTCGCTTGCGTAGAGGGTCGAATACCCGGCAGGAGGCGCTCAGCAGGCTTAACAAGATGACGGAGGAAATACTTGGTGTGCTGACCCCTCATCAGCGTGAGCTTTTTCTCAACAAGCAGATGTCGTGGCACTCAAAGCATGCTGTGCCGCGTACACCGCGCCCGAATGATACTCTACGGACTGCAAGAATGCCACAAAGGTCGGAGTAGAATGAATACGCGCCAGTCAGTGTGCAATAATAGGTTATCATTACACTTACCATTATGAATATTTCTGTTTGGCTTATTTGGGCATTAGTTGCCATAGCATGTGTGATTGTGGAAATCTTCACAGTCGGTTTTGCCGTTGTTTGTTTTGCCTTCGGTGCAGTCGCTGCGTCCGTATGTGCCGCTTGCAGCCTCGCATTAGGTTGGCAGATAGCGGCTTTTGTGGTGTTTACGGCTCTTGCGTTTCTGCTTGTCAGACCGTTTGTGTTAAAGCGTTTTTACTCCGGTACGGATGTGAAAACCAACGCAGATGCCTTGATTGGGAAAACGGCGCGCGTGTCAGAGCTGATTGATGCCGCTGCCGGAACGGGTAGGGTGGCTATTGACGGAGATGATTGGAGGGCTGTGGCAATTAACGATGAGGTGATACAGGTTGGAACAAAGGTGGAAGTGGTCGGGCGTGACAGCATTGTTCTGACTGTACGCACAATGCTGCAGCCGGCTGCTGAAGCAGATGTGCCGGCAGGAGAAAATACCGACAAAGAACAATAATCAACCAATTAAAATCTATAGCTATGGCAGCAACAATTATCTTTAGTGCCTTGGCACTGCTTGTAGTCATTCTCATTGTCCGCGGTTTTAAGATTATCCCGCAGGCAGAGACTAAAATCGTTGAGCGTCTCGGTAAGTACAATCGTACGTTGGACTCCGGCATCAACATTATATGGCCTATTATTGACCGTGCTCGCGAGATTAGTACTCGTGTAGCTTATCGCGATGTTGACGGCCGTATGCATGTTCGCACACGCACTACCACTTGTATTGACCTGCGTGAGCAAGTGTATGATTTCCCGGAGCAGAGTGTTATTACCAAGGATAATGTAACAACCACCATTAATGCGCTGCTCTATTTTCAAATCGTTGACCCTGTAAAGGCTGTTTATGAGATTGACAACCTTCCGAACGCCATTGAGAAGCTGACTCAAACAACCCTTCGTAACGTTATCGGCGAGTTGGAACTTGATCAGACGCTGACTTCGCGCGACACTATCAATAGTAAGTTACGTTCAGTGCTTGACGAGGCTTCCAATAAGTGGGGCGTAAAGGTCAATCGAGTTGAGTTGCAGGACATTACTCCTCCTGATTCAGTTCGTGATGCAATGGAGCGTCAGATGCAGGCCGAGCGTGAACGTCGTGCTCAAGTGCTGAAGGCTGCCGGAGATAAGGAAGCACTCATTCTTGAGTCTGAGGGTAAGAAAGCCGCCCTTATCAATAAGGCTGAGGCTGACAAGCAGACAAAGATCCTTGCAGCCGAAGGTGAGGCTAACTCCAAACGTATTCAGGCTGAGGCTGAGGCTGACGCTATCGGAAAGATTGCAGAGGCAATCAAGGGTACAGGCATGTCACCGGCTAACTACATGCTCGCAGAGAAGTATATTGACACTCTGAAAGAAATGACCACAGGCAAGGACAACAAGACTGTGTATATGCCGTACGAGGCGTCTGCTATGCTTGGTTCGGTTGCCTCTTTCAAGGAGATGTTCAAAACAAAGTAAGACTATTTTGAACGAGGTTTGAAATTTATTACGTAGCCTATTGCAGTGAAATAAACAAGCTGCAAAAGGGCGGAATATCAACTTAAGCAGAGTCCTGCAAAGGACGCTGCTTAAGTTGTGAAGATAAGTGTCGAAATGTATATGACACAGGATATAAACACAGGTTATTCCAAGTTTATTTAGCATGAAAGCTTATAAGGGAAATATAATCTTTACTAAGCAGAAAGACAAGTTCGAGGTATATGAGAACAGTTTTTTGCTTGTTGACAATGGTGTTGTACAATCTATTGTTCGTGAGTTGCCCAATGGCGGCGATGCAATAGAGGTGGTTGATTACACGGGCAAACTTATCATTCCGGCAATGAATGATATGCACGTACATGCCCCGCAGTATCGTAACCAAGGGATAGCAATGGACCTTGAGTTGCTGCCGTGGTTGAACAACTATACGTTTCCGGAGGAAAGCAAGTTTGCTGAACCTGCTTATGCGAAGCGTGTTTACAGCCGTTTTGTGCGGGATATGTGGCGCGAGGGAACAATGCGTTCAGTGGTGTTTGCAACGGTGCATTGTGAGAGCACACGCCTGCTAATGCAGCTGTTTGAGAAGTCAGGTATGGGAGCCTTTGTCGGAAAAGTGGATATGAATCGCAATTGCCCGGATGCACTTAAAGAAACAATAGAACAATCGATTCGTGAAAACGAGGCGTTGGTGGCAGAGTTCGGTGGTGAGAAAAATGCTTTGGTGAAACCAATTATAACCCCGCGTTTCATTCCCTCATGTACGCCTGAATTGTTGTCGGCTTGTGGCAAGTTGGCGGCAAAACACAGTTTGCCGGTGCAGTCGCACCTGTCGGAAAACACACAGGAGATGGCGTTAGTCCGTGAGTTGGAGCCGGACAGCCGCAATTATGGTGATGCTTATTTTAAGTACGGCTTGTTTGGGCAGACCCCGACTATCATGGCACATTGTGTGTGGACCCGGGGTGAGGAGCTGGAGTTGATAAAGAATAACAATGTGATGGTCGCCCATTGTCCTACATCGAATATGAACCTGGCATCGGGCCTGGCACCGGTACGCTCGTTCCTTGATAACAATATCCGGATAGGTTTGGGAAGTGACATCTCCGGCGGGCATGAGCTAAGTATTTTCAGGATGATGGTATATGCCATCCAAACGAGTAAGATACGTTATTCAGTCGATAAAAGTCGTCCGTTCCTTACATTGTCTGAAGTTTTTTGGATTGCCACTAAATCAGCAGGGACGTTTTTCGGACGTGTGGGCAGTTTCGAGCCCGGCTATGAGTTTGATGCATTGGTAATTGACGACTCAGAGCTTAATTTTGATGATTATAGTCTGCTTAGCCGCTTAGAACGCTTTATTTACCTTGGTGACGACAGATATATAATGCATCGTTTCTGTCGCGGAGTGGAGATTAAAGAACCTTGTGTGTTATAAAAAAATCTTTGTTGCCGCAACAGTGTTATGCCGGTGACTAAACGGAATTTTACGATTTATCTTGTATAGGTCGGAAAAAAGCAGTAATTTTGCACAAGAATGTGCATAATAATTTGCAATAAAACTAAACTGATATAAATGAAAAGATTTAATCTGTGGAACAGGTTATGCGGCTGGTTGGTGTTTGCTGTTGCAGCCGCTACATATCTGTTGACGATTGAGCCGACAGCCTCGTTTTGGGACTGTGGTGAGTTTATTTCTTCGGCATGGAAGCTTGACGTCGGTCACCCGCCCGGAGCACCGTTCTTTATGCTAATGGGACATTTTGCATCGCTTTTTGCAAAGGATGTTTCCCATGTGGCAATGTGTGTTAACGCCTTGTCTGCGTTAGCCTCTGCGTTTACAATACTGTTTCTTTTTTGGACAATCACAGCCTTGGGAAAGAAGCTTGTTGTCAGTGGACAGGCGTTAGCTAACGACAATAGGATGACGGTAGCTGAGGCTATTGGTATTTTGGGAGCCGGAGTAGTGGGGGCGTTGGCTTATACCTTCTCAGATACCTTTTGGTTCTCTGCCGTGGAGGGTGAGGTGTATGCCTCATCGTCGCTATTTACTGCTGTCGTGTTCTGGGCTATACTGCGCTGGGACGAGGTTGCTGACGAGGAAGGGTCTGATAAATGGCTTGTGCTGATAGCTTATCTGATGGGACTATCGATAGGTGTGCACCTTTTGAACCTGCTGACTATTCCGGCTATTGTGCTGGTATATTATTTCCGCAGATACGAGTTCTCATGGAAAGGCGTTATTTTGGCATTCCTTGCATCGGTTGGCATACTTGCTGCGCTACTTTACGGTATTATTCCGGGCATTCCGACTCTTGCAGGCTGGTTTGAGTTGTTCTTCGTGAATGTGCTTGGCGGTAGTTTCAATACCGGTTTATTTGTGTATATAGCACTGTTGCTTGCAGCGTTAGTGTGGGCGGTAGTGGAGACTTATACGGCTAAATCAGAGGTTAGAATGTATGTGTCTTTCCTTCTTGCACTCTCGTTGAGCGGCGTACCTTTCTTGACCGGAAGTGCGTGGATTGGAGTGTTGCTTATAGCTGCGCTTATTGTGCTGTTCGTGATGATGCGTGGCAAGCTGAGTGCACGTCTGCTGAACACGGCAATACTGATGGTAGGTGTGGCAGTGATAGGATACTCCAGTTACGCAGCGTTGGTGATACGCTCTGCTGCGGATACGCCGATGGACCAGAACTCACCGGATAATGTGTTCTCACTGAAATATTACCTCAACCGTGAGCAGTATGGTGACAGACCTTTGTTATACGGTAATACCTACAATGCTCCCGTGAAACTGGAGGTTAAGGGAAATATGTGTATCCCTGTAGAGAAGAAGGGACATGCGCAGTACTCTCCTGACCCGGAGTCAGCCAATACAGGAAAGGACCGTTACATAATCACCGGCTATAAGAACAGCTATGAGTATATGGACGAGTTCAAGATGCTCTTCCCGCGTATGTACTCGGGCAGTGGCAGTCATGTGCAGGCTTATAAAGACTGGGGGAAAGTGAAAGGACGAAAGGTTAGGTATGAATATTGCGGGCAGCAGAAGACGGAGTATTGTCCGACCTTTGGAGAGAACCTGAGGTTTTTCTTCTCGTATCAGGTGCACTGGATGTATTGGCGCTACTTCATGTGGAACTTTGCCGGACGACAGAATGATATACAGGGATATGGCGATATATCAAAAGGCAACTGGATCAGCGGTATTCCGTTTATAGATAACGCCCGTCTTGGCAACCAGGATGAGTTGCCGCAGGAGTTGCGTAACAACAAGGGGCATAACGTGTATTATTTCTTGCCGCTTCTGCTCGGAATAGTAGGTATAGTTTACCAATTGACAAAGAAGCAACGCGGAGCGGAGAATTTTACATTGACGTTTTTGTTGTTCTTCCTCACCGGTCTGGCTATTGTTGTTTACCTCAACCAGACTCCTTATCAGCCTCGTGAGCGTGACTATGCGTATGCCGGTTCGTTCTATGCGTTCTGTATCTGGATAGGACTGGGTGCAATGGCGCTGGCTGAATGGTGCGCAAGCTTAGTGAGAAGGGAGAACAATGGCATGCAGGCTGCTCTTGCTACGGCTGTGGTTGTGATTTGTATGGGTGTGCCGGCACTGATGGCGCAACAGAACTGGGACGACCATGACAGAAGTGACAGATATTCATGCAGAGACTTCGGCGCCAATTATCTTAAGAGTTGTGAGAAAGACGGTATTATCTTCTCCAACGGAGATAACGATACTTTCCCGTTGTGGTATAACCAGGAGGTGGAAGAGGTAGGTACTGACCTTCGTGTTTGTAATCTCTCTTATCTGCAGACAGATTGGTATATCGGGCAGATGAAGCGCCCGTATTATGACTCTCCGGCTTTACCTATCTCTTGGGAAACGAAAGACTATATAACCGGTAAGAACGAGGTGGTATGGGTTGACAAGAAGGTTGAAGGTGCACTGGATGTTCAATCTGCGTTCAAGTTTGTCCGTTCTGACGACCCGCGTACCAAGCGTGACGGTGAGAGTTTCATTCCGGCTGACCAGTTGTATATACCGGTTAACGCTGACGAGGTGATGGCTCAGCAAAGCGTATTTGCCGGATGTTATACTCATGAGCAGCTTGCCGATCGCCTAAACGTGAAAGTAAGCAGGCGACTGACTAAATCGGAGATGATGGTTCTGGAGATGATTTCCAATAGCGAGTGGAAGCGTCCTATATATTTTGCAGTGACAGTTGGTAACGACTATTATCAGGGTCTGGAGCGCTATTTCGAACTGACCGGCCTGGCATATCAGGTGACACCTGTTGCAAGTCGTGACGGACAACCGCGAGTTAATACCGAGAAGATGTACGACAATATGATGCATAAGTTCCGTTTTGGTAATATGAACAAACCCGGTATTTATATCGATGAGAACTTGATGCGAATGTGCCGTACTCACAGGATGATGTTTATGCAGTTGGCAGATGCACTCTATCGTGAGGGGCAGAAGGAA
Organism: Paludibacteraceae bacterium; assembly: GCA_017450435.1. Taxonomy (GTDB): domain Bacteria; phylum Bacteroidota; class Bacteroidia; order Bacteroidales; family Paludibacteraceae; genus Colicola. The sequence continues at coordinate 494 of JAFSTO010000047.1, read as the reverse complement.
AAAGCAATTGAGGTGCTTGACTATGCTGAGCAGATGCTTCCGCTATACAACATCCCGTACGACTATACTTCGGCTTCGATGGGTTGTTTGTATCTGCAAATGGGCGAGCGCGAGAAAGGCGAGGCGATGCTTCGTGAGGTGGCCCGTAACACAAGTGACTATGTGCGCTGGGGACAGACTCTTAAGCCGGCTTACCGCAAACAGATGCAAAGTACTCTGCAGCATAATGAGGCTGTGCTCGGATTTGTTCTACAGAATGCACAACGCTTCGGCATTGACGATCTGCTGAAAGAGTATTTATAAGACAGACACTTGTGGCAAACATTTAGTCAAACACGACGATTTGTTATGGGAAATCATTAGTGTCCACTAAAAATTTGGAAATTGTTCTTTGACTTATTGAAAATTAGTTAGTTACGAGAAAAATTTGCCCGCGACGATTTGATTTTGTAATTTTGCAGTCAAAATCATAATTGTCATGAATAAAGCAGATT
>JAFSTO010000046.1 GCA_017450435.1 Paludibacteraceae bacterium | reverse complement strand
GTCACTAACGAGCAAAACACACTTGCGAGATCTACTCGACAAAACTAATTTTCAAAATGACAAAGATCGTTCCGATTCAAATGAACCGTTATTGTTTAACTTTTAATATTTAATCGTCCATTTTTAGTGGACAGTAGTGATATTCAATATTCATTAACACATCACGTATTATGTTCAGTGGAATAGTAGAAACAATGGCTCCTATCGTCAAGATAGAGCAAGAGGAGGGCAACAAACACTTTACCCTGCTCAATCCGTATCCCGAGGATTTAAATATTGATCAGTCAGTAGCTCATAACGGTGTATGCCTGACAGTTGTCAGTTATAACAAAGAGACCAAAGAGTACGTTGTCACCGCTATGCAAGAAACCCTGCTCAGAAGTAACCTTGGCATTGCAAAAGTGGGGGATTACGTTAATTTGGAGCGCTCGATGATGCCCGGCGAAAGACTTGACGGACATATAGTACAAGGTCACGTGGATCAGACAGCCGAGTGCGTTGAAGTGAAAGAGACCGATGGTTCATGGTACTACCGCTTCCGCTATCTCTCAACACCTGAAATGATTGACCGCGGCTACTACTGCGTTGACAAAGGGTCTGTCAGTATCAACGGCGTCTCACTTACCGTTTGCGAGCCTGACGTACAGGGAGAAGATGGATTTGTTTCCGTATGTATCATCCCATACACCCACGAAAACACCAACTTCAAATATATACAAAAGGGGACGATAGTCAATCTCGAGTTCGACATTATCGGGAAATACGTCAGTCGTATGCTTGCCTTGAGAAAATAATACTCCACGACCGGCTGACAAAGTTATTCAAAATCCGTTCAAAACGTCAAAAGTCTTCTAACCGCGGTTTTCCTCTGCCTTTCGCCTTCTGCACACATCGCATTGCCCGCAAGGAGCGGCGTCTAACTCACCGAAATAGGATACAAGCAGTTGCTGACGGCAGAAGTCTTTCTGAGTAGCATATTCATATACCGCGCTTTGTCGATTGCTGTATAACCGCTTTTTCTCTAAATATCCGTCCTCTATTCTATTCAGTTTTTCCAATGGTTGCCTGTCAAGCAGATAGGTAACCATTGGTGCTATAGAATGGGGGATATACGTTATAATGCCGTTTTTAGCCAACTCTATCAGTTCGGCATTGATATCTCGTACGCTTATACCGAGCGACTCTGATATATTATCAATATCAATATATGCGAACGTGGTAAACATACCCGTATATCGCCTCATCATATACTGCAATATATGCTCCTGACGTTCCGACAGTTCTTCCTTGTACAGTTGCTCCTTAGTACATCTTATTTGCACTCTCGGCGGAGTCTCATGTTCCTCTTCATAACTCCAGAAGCCGGATTGCGCAATGATAGCAATAGCAGAATGAGTCTGCACAAGCGGAAGATGTTTGTCATGACAAAATGTATCAAACGGAAGAGTATATGAATGTCCGGCACCGAAGCCGAGAGCTATCTCAAGCCAGTCGCCAACAGCCTCATACACACGTTTTACGAAAGGCAAATCAGGGAAAGTATCAGATTCTCTTTTCTTAATAGTTATCTCATCCCGCTTATTGTAGAGCAAAACAGCGTAGGCCGTTTGTCCGTCACGGCCGCCACGTCCAGCCTCCTGAAAGTAAGCTTCTATGGAGTCAGGTATATCAAGATGAACGACCAGCCTCACATCAGGCTTGTCTATTCCCATACCAAACGCGTTAGTTGCCACAATAACACGTGTCTCGTCGTTCATCCATGCCTGTTGCCTCTGGTCACGCTCCTGTCTGTTTAGCCCCGCATGATACCACGATGAGGATATACCTTGCGATGTCAACAGTTCGCTGATAAGACGCGTCTTCTGCCGGCTACGAACATATACGATGGCACTCCCATGCACAGATTGAAGAATGTGCAGCAGTTGCAACTCTTTCTGCTCTGCCTCACGAGTGACATACACGAGATTGTCTCTACAAAAGGAAGACCTGAACACATTCCAGCCATTCTCCTTATTGCCTTCATGTGTTGAGCTTGTACTTGCTTTTGAACTACGCTTTAACTTGTCTTTGATATCCTCCACCACTTCAGGTGTGGCTGTGGCGGTAAGAGCTATAACAGGGACATCGGGAAAAGTGTCTCTGATTGAGGATATGCGCAAATAAGGAGGTCGGAAATCATACCCCCATTCAGATATACAGTGCGCCTCATCAACTGCAATCATCGTCACGGGAAGGAAACGTAATCTCTGCTTGAAACGCTCTGACTCCAAACGTTCGGGAGAGACATACAAAAAACGCGTTCTGCCGAACTGACAATGGTCTAAGATATCGGAAGTCTCTTGCGGCGTCTGCCCTGCATATAAAGCGAACGATTTGATTCCCAACCGGCGAAGGTGTTGCACCTGATCTTTCATCAGGGCTATAAGCGGTGTAATAACTATGCACAGCCCATCAGCATCATCGTTTGGCAGCATAGCCAATGCCGGGACTTGAAAACAGAGACTCTTGCCACCACCGGTAGGTAGTAACGCAAGTGTATCACTACCGGAACCTATACTTTCAATAATTTCCGCCTGCAAAGGGCGGAAATTATCATAATGCCAATAGCGGCGCAATATGTCAAGATACGCACTCAAATTTTCGCCAATGCTGTTTGCATACGTCTCAGCGTCTCTTGCTTGCCAAGTACATCAGTTATCTCCCAAATATGCGGACCGCGGGCTGCCCCGACAAGACATATACGGAAAGCATTCATTACAAGTCCCACACCATAACCTTTCTCTGCTATCCACGACATTACTACATTGTCAATATACCATGTCTCTGTAGGTTGTGGAACAGGATTCTGATCTGTTGCTTCTGCTGCAGGCAAAGTAATACGTCGGCACCAATCGTCATCACTGATTCCCTCAAGCACCTGTATCAACTCACCAATATGACGTGGAGAATCTTCCTTCCAGCGTTTCTTGAGCGATTTTTCATCATATTCGGTAGGAGCCTCAAAGAAGAAACTACACTGTTCCCACAACTCGCTAACGAAATTAACACGCTCTTTCATCAAACCGACTATATGCTCAACTGTTGCTTGAGGTAAAGCAGACGAAGAAATACCATGCTTCTCAAGAACCGGTATAAACTCGCGTGCCAACTCGGCATCGGGTTTCTGCATGAGATACTGATGATTAAACCACTTGCCTTTTTCGAAATCGAACTTAGCTCCGGACTTGCTTACACGATCGAGCGAGAACTCCTGTATCAGTTCGTCCATCGAATAAATCTCCTTATCACCGGTAGCATGCCATCCCAGTAGGGCAAGGAAGTTTATCACAGCTTCAGGATAATACCCGCTTTCGCGATAACCACTGCTCACAGTGCCGTCCTTCTCATTATGGAATTCCAACGGGAATACAGGGAATCCCAACCTATCGCCGTCACGCTTAGAAAGCTTACCGTTACCATCCGGTTTAAGCAATAGCGGCAGATGCGCAAACTCCGGCATACTATCCGCCCAGCCGAACGCCTCGTATAGGAGAACATGAAGCGGAGCACTGGGCAGCCACTCCTCACCACGGATAACATGTGTGATCTCCATCAAGTGGTCATCAACGATATTGGCAAGGTGATAAGTAGGCAGGTCATCAGCAGATTTATAAAGAACCTTGTCGTCGATAATATTGCTGTTGATTACCACTTCGCCCCGAATAAGGTCATGTACATGTACGTCAATATCCGGCTCCACCTTAAAGCGTACCACATATTGCTCACCATTGCTAATGCGGGCATTAACCTCATCTTGCGATAATGTTAGAGAGTTACACATCAATAGACGAGTGGATGCATCATATTGGAAATTCTTTATTTCCTGACGTTTCTGCTCTAATTGTTCAGGAGTGTCAAAAGCAATGTACGCCTTACCGTCGTCAAGCAGCTGTCTTACGTATTTGTGATAAATCTCGCGCCTTTCAGACTGTCTATACGGCCCGTGCTCACCTCTTGTTTCCTGTACGTTATTCCCTTTTGCTTTGCTCCAAGCCCCTATACCTTCGTCTATCTCTATTCCGAGCCAGCGCAGAGATTCAATGATATACTCTTCTGCCCCCGGTACAAATCGAGTGGAATCAGTATCCTCGATGCGCAACAACATATCGCCACCGTGCTGACGTGCGAAAAGATAATTATACAATGCCGTGCGTACACCGCCGATATGAAGTGCACCCGTAGGCGATGGTGCAAAACGAACCCTTACTTTTTTTGTCATTTGAATTTATATAAATTAGAAAAAACAACTTATTCTTCTCCACATTCTTTATCTCATCACTCGCAGGATAGAGCCTGAGGCTGTGGCCACAAGATAAATACCGTTAGGCAAGTATGAGAAATCATAATCACTGTTGGTAGTTGTAACCAACACACCGCTGACGTTGTAGATATTCACCCACATTCCATTGGGATTATTCAGCAGTAATCCGCTCATCCACAGCCCGCTTACCACATCGTCAAGCGAAGCTGAAAGCGTTGCCTTAGCCACGTAGGTCTTTCTGTTAATGAAGTCGCTTACAGTGTATTTAACTCCGAAATACCTGTCGCTCATATCCACCACAGTCCCGCTTGTCGGAGTAACGGAGGTAGAAGCATCCGCCAGAGTGATACGCGGCTCAAGATGAGTAAGGTCAGTACCGGCAGGAAGGACGATATTTATTGTGCCGGCATTATCATCTATCTCAGCAGCTACGCCGTTCACGACAAAAGAAGTTATACGCAGCTCCGGCAAAGAAACCACAGCCGCATCACTGGAGCACAAGTAAGTGATAATATTACTGAGCAACGTCTTACCATCAGAGGTAAGGTTAGCAAGCGACTGCTGTCCGACGGGGAATGTCATGTACTTGGCACCGCGTACTGAAGCCGGAACCTCATGTATGAAGACGGCCTGCTCACCGTCATCTGTATAATTTTCACCGCGCTTAGCAGACGTGGCGAGACACAGACCACCGGGCTCGGTAACTACTACCGGCATCAAACCCTTGTTGCCTGCCACACCACTGATAACCTGTATACTATCGGTTGACAGGTGGTTAAATATCGGATGTTGCTTTGCTCGGACCGCAATCTTTGTAGCAGACAAACTGCCGTTATCAGGTTCCCCCCAACCAAGACGTGACGGAGTATAAGTAAAAATCTTCATGTTCAACACAGGCTTACGCAGATTATCAATCAACGAGAGAACCTCCGCATTATCGGCATCCACATCCTCAGAGATAACAACGAAGTCATACTGTGCATAGTCAGCAGTGCTCTGCATCGTTCCGCCTGCAGGACGCGCAAAATAATTATATTTGCTAATGAGATACGGAAACGCACCGGAGGTCTTGTTCTCTCTGTTCTTGTACAGATACAGCATTGTCTTCGAAGCTCCGGGTACTGTCGTAGGGCTATTCGACTCCACTACTATTGTTCCTATTACCGTGTTTGCACCGGCAAGTGTTACAGCGTATGTAAATGTGCCGACAGAAGTGGGAGTGCCGGTGATACTAACCGTTTTTGTTGCTTCGTCTTTCACGAAAGTCAATCCAACCGGCGTTGCACCGGTCCACTGCCAGCTGACAGCATTATCGTCAATACTATAATAGCGGAACTGCAATGGTTGAATAGCTGATTTCTCATATACTACAGCATCAGTATCACCCAAGCAGCGGACAGCACTGCTCACACAAAAGCGACCGCTCACCTCCGACATAACTACATTGTTTTCGTCCTTTGCTGAAATAGTATATGGATAAACGCCGTTTGCGCAGTTGGCAGTGCCTTCAAGATAGAGAGTGTCGTTGTTTCCCTTGGTAAGACTTACACCGGTGGCCGTTGGTCCGTTCCACGTCAACTCGGCATCTGAGATACGGTTCTTGAGAAAATACGTTATTCTGCGAAGATTGGTTGTTTGCAGCACGTTTTGAGTAGAGTCATTACCTGCTATACGTTTTAGTTTGGGCACGTATGCAAGACGCAGCGAGAAGGCATAAATAGCGCTCTTTTCCGAACCATAGTGCACCACGCGTACGATATGTTCACCGGCAGAAATGTCATAACGGCGGACAGACGGACTGCTATTAAACTGAAGAGGTTGCAACACGCCGTCGATATATACCTCAAGATACCTGTTGTTTTCCGGTTTGCTTTTGTCTGAAGACGTGTCTTGCTTCTTGTCGCGAGCCACCAGCGCAAACTGGTCATACCCTTTGAAACGCATGGTAAACTCGCAAGTATTATCCATATCCAACCGACGTGCCATAGTGCCGAACTCCCCTCCCATCGCATCGGAAGAGCTGCTCCAGCCTGTTCCTGACAAGCTGAACCAACCATCATCTGCCGAACAATCATAGTCGCTTGCTCCGCGCGTGGTTATTCCCGCTGTCTTATCGGCACTTGTTGTGGCGACGCACAACTTGCTATCACCGTCACGGGTAACATAATAAACCTCAAACTCTCTGCCACTATTAGTTACCAGCGGCGTGTTATATCCGTTAGACGATTCATATATCTCCGTTTCATGGCAGGTTAAGTTGCTACTTGGTAGAGCCACAGAGAACGTTACTCGATACGTTTGCGTGGAGCCGTCCTCGGCCGTAACAACGATAGTGGCGACACCGGTAGCTGACGATGCTTGGGTGATATTGATGTTAGCCTTGCTATCAGCAGCCGTGGCGCTAACGGTAGGAGCCGTGCTCGAGCCTGCGGGCAGCTCAACGGTATAATTAAACGTCGAAGGCGAGAATGCAGGTGTGAGAGTCTTGCCCGCTACGCTGAGGCTACTCAGATTTGCGTTAGATGACATCGGGGGCAGGACAGTCACCGTAACCGTATATATTGCCGTTTCGCCGGTTGCGCCATTGGTAAGAGTAAAGGCAACAGGGGCAGTAAAATCAACGGCTCCGGTAGGAGAATAAGAGGTCATGTTGTTTCCCGCAAGCTGAGGTGTGAGCGCTGTCACATCAGTACCGTTGGGCACACTAACGACAACCGTTTTATTTACAACATTGATAGTGCCTGCCTTGCCGGCAAGGGTAAACGAGGTTAGCGACGGCACACTGGAGGCAACCGTAAAATTGATTGTATAGACCTTAGTAGTCGTGCCGTCCTCAGCCGTAACGTTAACCGTGGCTATGCCCGGCAGGGAAGTCGCTTGACTAATGTTAACGGTAGCGTGACTTTCATTTGCTGTGGCAGCAACAGTCGGTACAATGGTCGTACCGGCAGGCAGTTCCACGTCGTATGAGGTGGTTGATGCAGAGAACGAGGGTACAGAAGTGCCGTTGTACGTCAGCGCGGACAACGTTGCGTCAGATGACACGACGGGACCTGCGGAATAAGTTATCTCCAAATCGTCCATCCACATGTGCTTGCCACTGGAACTCGGCTGGTTGAAAGTAAAACGTAAATAACCGCTTACAGGAGTAGAAAGACTGAATGTAAGCGGATAAAACGTATTATTAGAGACAGAAGACGGCATTCCCGGCAGAGTATTGAACACCGCAAGAGCCTGAATAGTCTGAACTCCGCTCGAAAAATCCGAAGTAGAACAATACTCAATAGCAAAAGACGTCTTGCCCTTATCGGACGAAGCCAACTGCAATGATATACTTGATATATTGGTATAACTTGTTTTTGTAACAACAAAGTTGCTCTTTTTTCCCGTACCGCCCATAGAGTTTTTCAGCGATGAGTTACCTGAGCTTTTCTTATCCGTTGAGACAGCAACCGCGCCGTTGGAGTTCTCACAAGTATATGAGAAGTTATCAGTCAACTCAGACGCTGATTCAAAGCCGAAAGTGACGGTTGTAGCATTCGACGACAATGTTGTAGCTACCACGCAACCAATAGTCAAAATCAATTGCTTGAAAAGTGTATTTTTCATAATTTCGGGGTTTATCTTTGCTTGTTTTTCTATTATACAACGCATTTTAACGCATTATACATTATTTCACGTTGCAAAGTTACATAAAATATTTCATACGCACGTGTAATTTTGCAAGTTTTTTGTGGAAAAATTGCCGATAATGTTATTGAGTATTGCACATATCGTGGAATTTCACTACTTTTGCAATTGATAATGTAGTGTACCGGCATGTAAATCCGCCACAGAGCTACAACAAACAAGTATTAACAACCAAAAAATAAAACTTAACAGATTATGAACTTAAGAAAATCTCTTATTCTCCTAAGCATACTTACAGCAAGTTTTATGTATGCACAGGATGTTAACAAAGCAACCGTAACCAGCAATGCAGACGCAGCCAAGGCGGCAGGTGCTGCCCTCAAGTCGGTTGACACAGGCGATAAAGCTTGGAAATTTGACGGTGTTGTTGGTCTTAACGCGGCCGCAACCGGACTGGTCAATTGGGCAGCCGGCGGTAACAACAACGTCAACGGAGTAGCATACGCCAAGCTGCACCTTCTTTACCACAAGAACGCTGTGGCATGGGAGACAAACTTCGACACTGACTTCGGTTTGTCGTATATTGACGGTATAGAAGACGCTTTCCAGAAGTCGAGCGACAACATCAAGCTCGCCACCAAGTTCGGTTGGGAGTTCAAAGAAAGTTGGTATCTGACCGTTCTCGGCGGTTTCCAAAGCCAATACGCACTTGGCAGAAACTATGTGCAAGGCGGTTACAACCCCGGCATAAGCAAGTGGCTCGCTCCTTCATATACCGATATCTCCGTCGGTATAGACTGGAAGAAGTCGGTTAATGGTGCAGACTTCTCTATTTATTTGTCTCCTATCGCCGGTCGTATCAGCACAGCCTATGTAGGTGAGTCTTGGAACAAGAAATACACCCGCGAGAACAGGCTTGGAGAATTGCAATATGCGCTTGATAACGCAGACGACATCACTCGTCCGATAGCACAAGCGGCGTACGATGCAGCAGCTACACTGTATGACGCCAACACTCCTGCCGCCGGCTATGATGCCGAGGTAGCAGCACACACCGATTTCCGCTCCACTCTGCAAGACAAATACGGCACTTACGGCTACGACAACGCCACCGGGGACAAGATTTACAAGAACGCTCGCGCTGAGTTCGGTTTGAGCCTCAAAGCCGGTGTAGCATACAAATATGAGAACCTTACACTTGGTAGCACCGTGGCAATCTTCACCCCGTATGCCGGCAAAGGTTTCAGCCTGAAAGACAAATACGAGGAAGCCAATGGCGACGGCTCATGGGCATCACGCGACGTAACAAACAACTACTTCGAATATTCAAACAACAACCGATATTTCGGTCACTTCGACGTTGATTGGGATGTTAACATCTCATACCAGTTCCTCAAAGTGCTGAATGTAACCCTTTCAAGCAGCCTGAAATACTACCCCGGCACACTCATCGCCAATAAGGCAGGTGAGGTAAAAGAGCGCGTTCAGTTCAAATCCGTTCTGGGTATCGGCATCGGCTATTCGTTCTAACACCTGAGCAACAGCATCTTATCTTGAGTCCGCAGGAACAGATAGAACAATTGCAGACTAACGTAACGTCTCTGCTCCATAAGTACGCCGACCTACAGCAACAGGTCAGCGTACTTATTGCTGCCAATAACGCTCAGCACGAAGAGCTGATGAAAGCACACGCAGAGGTAGTGGAGATGAAAAAGCGCTACAGCGACCTGCAAACCGCACATGTTCTCACCACCGATGACATCGGCAAGGAGAGAGCCAAACGACGGATAACATCACTCATTGCGCGTATTGACAAAGCAATATTCCTGCTGCAAGCAGATAATAACCGACAGCCAGTTGACACCAAGCAATGAATAATAAACAACACATAAACCTACGTATCGGGGCTCATACCGTTCCGCTCAACATCAACGCAGAGGACGAACCCCTATACAGAAACGCTGCCGCAAGGATAATTGACACATACGACAAGTATGAGCGAAATTTCCCGAACAGATCGGTTGAGCAACTATGGGTGTATGTGGCAATAGAGCTGGCAGTTAACCTGCAGTCAGACATGCGTGATAAACAACTGCAACCACTGCTGGACACTATACAACAGCTTAACGAACAGATAGAAAAGGCTATAAACGATTAAAAGCACACGCACCATTCATTACTAACACTTAGAACCAAACAACAATGATTATATTGATAATAACTGCAATAGCGGCACTCATCATAGGCGTAGGCGCGACGTACCTCGTCTTCAGATATTCCGCCAACGGCATGCTTCAGAAAGCACAAGAAGAGGCTGAGATAATCAAAAAGAACAAGATTATCGAAGCCAAAGAGAAGTTCATTGCCCTGAAGGCTGAGCATGAGAACCAAGTGGCCGCAGCACAGAAAAAACAACAAGAGCATGAAGACCGTCTGCGTCAGCGCGAGCAACAACTCAACCAACGCCAAGGCGAACTGCAGCGTGCACAAAACGAACTCAACCAACGTTCACAACAACTGGAACAGCAAAAACAGGCTGCCGACTTCAAGCAAAAAGAGATAGAGCGCATGCACAAGCAGGCACAGCAACAGCTGGAGACCCTGTCAGGCATGTCGGCCGAAGAAGCGAAGAAACAGTTGGTGGAATCGCTCAAAGATGAGGCAAAGACCAATGCTATGGCGTATATCAACGAAGTGATGGAAGACGCCCGCATGACAGCTAACAAGGATGCAAAGAAACTGATTATTCAGACCATACAGCGCATCGCTTCAGAGACGGCAGTAGAAAACTCTGTTTCCATCTTCCACATTGAAAACGACGAGGTAAAAGGCCGTATCATCGGCAGAGAGGGGCGCAATATTCGTGCTCTTGAAGCCGCTACAGGTGTTGAGATAGTGGTTGACGACACACCTGAGTGTATTACACTCTCCGCTTTCGACCCCGTTCGCCGCGAGATAGCACGCCTTGCCCTTCACCAACTCGTCACCGACGGACGTATACATCCCGCACGCATTGAAGAGGTGGTGGCTAAAGTGAAAAAACAAGTGGAAGAAGAGATCATTGAAACCGGCAAGCGTACCACTATTGACCTCGGTGTTCACGGATTGCATCCGGAACTGATACGAATGGTGGGAAAAATGAAGTACCGTTCATCCTATGGTCAGAACTTGCTCCAACATGCCCGGGAGACAGCCAATCTGTGTGCCGCTATGGCATCAGAGTTAGGACTCAATCCAAAGAAAGCTCGTCGCGCAGGTCTGTTACACGATATCGGCAAAGTGCCTGACGAGGACCCTGAGACACCGCACGCACTGTATGGCATGCGTCTCGCTCAGCAATTCGGAGAGAAACCTGACATCTGTAATGCCATAGGAGCTCACCACGACGAGATAGAAATGGAAACACTGCTTGCACCTATTGTACAGGCATGTGACGCTATCTCAGGCGCACGTCCGGGCGCACGACGCGAGATTGTTGAGGCATATATCAAGCGACTCAACGACCTTGAAGACCTCGCTCGTTCTTATCCCGGAGTAGTAAAAACATACGCCCTACAGGCAGGACGCGAACTGCGAGTTATTGTGGGTGCAGATAAAATGACCGACAAAGAGACTGAACTACTTTCGTTCGACCTTGCCAATAAGATTCAAAATGAGATGACATACCCAGGACAAGTTAAGATTACCGTTATTCGCGAGACGCGCGCTATCTCATACGCTAAATAATAGGTATTTTTAGCAATAACCCGACAGGTACCACATCTATGATGCCTTATGCACCGCCTGCCGTCCCCCACGGAGCGGTAGGCGGTGCGAGTTATTTAATAACCTGAAACCATTTTGCTGACCACACCTTCCCCCGAGGGGTTGTCATCGCACAACTGAGCAAACAACCGATATAATAGAATGAACGAGCAACCCATTGAAAATAGAGGCGAGATAATCATCTATCGTGCGGAGGACGACACGGTTCAACTCGATGTGCGCATGGAGAATGAAACAGTGTGGCTGACACAAAAGCAAATTGCTGAATTGTTTGGTGTGAAAAAAGCTGCAGTTTCCAAACATATAGCCAATATATTTAGTCAGGAAGAATTAAATCCGGTCGCAACAGTTTCCAAAATGGAAACAGTTCAAATTGAAGGAAAACGTACTATTGTACGTTATATGGATTATTACAATTTGGACATGATACTCTCTATAGGCTATCGTGTTAATTCCAAGCGTGCTATAGCCTTCCGCCAGTGGTCTACGAAGATACTCAAAGAATTTATTATCAAGGGCTACGCTGTCAATGAAAAACTCCGCCGTGAGCAGTTGTCGGATTTGCGTCAGTTGGTTCAGATAGTGGGTCGGACGGTCCAAAGCAAGGCGGTGGAGAGCGCAGATGAGACGCAGGCTATTTTCGATGTCGTTTTGGACTACACATATGCGCTGGACACATTAGATAACTATGATTACGAGCGTCTGACCGTCAAAGAGACTACGCCTGAAGAGCGTTTCCATGCCACGTACGAGAACGCCATGCAGACGATAGCGGCGCTGCGTGAGAAGTTCGGCGGTAGTACCTTGTTCGGCAATGAGAAAGACGACTCGTTCAAAAGCAGTATAGGTCAGATTTATCAGACCTTCGGAGGAGCGGATTTATATCCGAGTGTGGAGGAGAAAGCAGCCATGTTGCTGTATTTGGTGACCAAGAACCACTCCTTTTCGGACGGCAACAAACGTATTGCGGCTACGTTGTTCCTGTGGTTCCTAAACAACAACGGCATTCTATACCGCGAGGATGGCACCAAGCGTATAGCAGATAACACCCTTGTCGCGCTAACCCTGATGATTGCCGAGAGCCGCACAGAAGAAAAAGACACAATGGTCAAAGTAGTAGTAAATTTGATAAACCAGAAGAACTGATTCCACCGACCGAAGCCCGAGCGACGAGCGGGAGAAGACCGGGAAAAGAAAACAAAAAATAATCTCCGTGGCTTCGGAATAGCCCAATGAAGTAAACAAAAGAAAAACAATATACAATGAAAACAATGAAAGCGAAACCATTTATCAAATGGGTTGGCGGCAAAACACAACTCATTGACCAACTCGAAGCACTGCTTCCTGCTGACTTTGACAAATGGGAGAATGTCACTTACATTGAGCCGTTTGTCGGTGGAGGAGCTATGCTCTTTTATATGTTGCAGACACACTCCAACATCAAGTCAGCTATCATTAACGATATTAACCCCGACCTTACCACGTGCTATAAAGTTGTGCGTGATAATCCTTCGGATTTAGTCAACTCTTTGCAAGAGATTCAAAAAGAGTACTATGCACTCCAAACCGAGGAATAGCGTAAAGCTTTCTTCATGGCTATGCGTGATGAGTTTAACACTAAATCATTAAATCCAATTCGTAACACTACATTATTCTTCTTTCTAAATCGCACTTGCTTCAACGGCTTGTACAGAGTAAATAAGGCGGGCTTATTTAATGTGCCGTTTGGCAGATATGAAACACCGTTGATTTGTGATCCGAACACCATTTATGCAGATAGTGAATTGTTGCAAAATGTGGAGATTCTTACGGGTGATTACCAACAGACATTAGAGAAAGCAAAAGGACAAACGTTTTTCTATTTTGACCCGCCTTATCGCCCGCTCAATAACACCAGCAGTTTCAATGACTACACCAAAGAAGCATTCAACGATTTGGCACAACGCCGTTTGAAAAAATTTTGTGACAAAGTAGAAGCTGCGGGTTACATGTATATTTTTAATCCTGAAAAACAAATATAGTTACGAAGTATTTGGTACACGTAGAAGAAATTTTATCTCGAGACATTATAATAGAGGCAGAAAATGAGACAGATGCCGAGTCTAAAGTGAAAGATTTATACCGTAAAGAGAAAATTGTTTTGGATTATAGCGATTTTATTGGTGAACCAACCATTAAAAGTCAACGAGTATGCGCAGAGATTGAAGAGTGTACAAAATTTGACGAATAATGACTTTCGATTTCAACACATCGCTTATAGAGAATTATCACAGCGCGACACAAATAGCGCGTGTGCTGACAGAAGATTGGTTCGGCAGAAATATGTATTGCCCAATTTGTGGTACACCTGTACTAACACACTTTGAAGCCAATAGGCCAGTCGCGGACTTTTACTGCCACACCTGTGGATCTGAATATGAATTAAAGAGTAAAGAGAAATCATCCGCTGGTATTGGTGATAAAATTGTCGATGGTGAGTACTCAACTATGATTAGTAGAATAACTGCACTAAATAATCCGCACTTCTTCTTCCTTACGCACTACAATAACAGAGTTCGTAATCTTGTGCTGATACCAAATTATTTCTTTGTGCCTAATATAATAGAGAAACGGAAACCTTTATCAGAAAATGCGAGACGTGCTGGTTGGACGGGATGTAACATTAACCTCACGTCTATTCCTCAATATGGGAAGATTTTTGTGGTTCAAGATTCCGTTGAGGTAGAGCATGATTTGGTTGTTGATGCTTATCGAAAAGTCGAGAGTTTGCGAACTAATTCGCTTGATAGCCGAAGTTGGTTGATGGATGTATTGCATTGCGTTGATAAATTGGAAAATGAATTTACTTTGGAAGAAATGTATTCATTCACAAATTTGCTACAAATAAAACATCCTGATAATAACAATGTTCAACCTAAAATCAGGCAGCAATTACAAATTTTGCGTGACAGAGGATTCTTACAGTTTACCACAAGAGGACATTATAAAAAGGTAAAATGAGAAAGTGAATTGAATAATGTTACAGCGACATATAATTATACCAGAGGTTTACGTCGATTGAAAGAGATAGAGGACAACTCTATCGATGCTATTTTTGCCGACCCGCCGTATTTTCTGAGTAATGGCGGAATAAGCGTGCAAAGCGGCAAGCAAGTGTGCGTGGACAAAGGCGATTGGGACAAAGGCGGCACACCCGAATATATTTACGAGTTTAACCGCCGTTGGTTGGAACTATGCCGACCAAAACTGAAAGAGAACGGAACGATTTGGATTAGTGGCACACACCATAATATCCATGTTGTAATGCGTTGCCTGCAAGAATTGGGGTACAAAGTGCTCAATACAATCACTTGGCAGAAAACCGACCCGCCACACAATTTGTCGTGCAAGTATTTCAACTTCTCTACGGAACTGATTATTTGGGCACGTAAGTCGGAGAAGAAAACGCACAAGTTCAACTACGAGACCATGAAACAGTTGAACGGAGGTACGCAGATGACGGATGTGTGGCGTATTCCGGCAGTTGGTTCGTGGGAGAAACTACAAGGTAAACACCCGACGCAAAAACCACTCCGGCTGCTATATAGAATCATCCTTGCATCGACAAACGAGGGCGACACCATTCTTGACCCGTTCTGCGGTTCCAGCACAACAGGTATTGCCGCTAATCTGCTTGGGCGCAAGTTTATCGGAATAGAGCAAGAAAAGCCATTTGTCGATTTATCTCTGCGGCGCAGGCAAGCGTTAGAGGATGAGCAAGCGAAAAAGAAACTCTTTGACAAAATGCGTGAGAATGGACAAGAGGCAACGGTTTTAGTGAACCACATGCGCGAGAAAGACCGCGAATTAGCAATGCAATTAGGCATAACATATACGAGAGCAGGAGACAGCAAGGGTTCGTTGCTTGTGAAACAAGGCTTTGAGAGGCTTGGATATATTTGCCTGCATACCAACGGGGATAATCCGCAACTATTCAAGCAGACCAAGAGCGGTTTTCAAATATGGACCGCCGAAGCATTACGCGAATTAGGATATTTAGTGCAGAGAATGCTCCTTATTATGCTGTTCTGCGTTTTGAAACAAGTAAGATGGTAAATTACGATCAACCAATAGACTTGCATAAAAGAAAATATACCCAAGTGGCACATATTGAGCCGTTGAGTAATTTTATTGGCTTAAAATAGAAGTAAATGTGAAATGTTTAGATATATGCGATTATCATTTAGCAGTGCAAATGACCAACAAACAGAAAAAAACTAAAAAAAACTTGCATTTTAGGTGATAGATTTGGGCTTTATTTTGACTATATATAGAGGGGCTATTTAAACAATGAAACCGTGACAAGATGTCACACTTTTACCAGGGGACAAATTGTCCCCCTGTAGAAATTAAATAAGGAAGGTGACAAATTGTCCCCAACCTTAGGAAGAAAGCACAGATTGACGAGGGGTACAAATTGTACCCCCCACCCGAAAACTAAAAGAAATTATGGCAGACGAATTGGCAATACAACTATTTGAAAACAAACGCGTGCGCGTTGTTTGGAATGACGAAGAAGAAAAATACTATTTCTCCGTGGTAGATGTAGTAGAAGTATTAACGGATAGCGACAGTCCCCAAATATATTGGAGGGTGCTCAAAAAGCGCTTAAAAGACGAGGGGAATGAAACCGTTACAAATTGTAACGCTTTGAAATTGCCTGCTGCTGACGGGAAAAAGCGAATGACGGATGTGGCTGATTTAGAGGGAATTTTCCGTATTATTCAATCTATTCCGTCCAAGAAGGCGGAGCCGGTGAAGAGATGGCTGGCTGAAGTGGGAGCACAGCGGATTGACCAGATGATAGACCCCGAACTGACCTTCCAGATGGCGGTAGAGGATTACAGACGCCAAGGCTATTCGGACAAATGGATTAACGAACGGATGCGTTCCATTGAGATGCGCAAGGAACTGACAGACGAATGGAAGCGTTCGGGCGTAACGGAGCAGAAAGACTTTGCCATACTAACGAACGTACTTACGCAGGCATGGAGCGGAATGACGACAGGCGAGTACAAACGCCACAAAGGGTTGACCAAAGAGAACCTGCGCGATAACATGACGAACATCGAATTGGCGCTAAACACGCTTGCCGAGGTGGCGACTACCGAACTGTCGCGTCAGCGTAACCCGCAAGGTATGGACGAGAGCAAGCAGGCTGCAAAAGCCGGAGGCAAAGTAGCCAAGAACGCCCGTGAGGACTTGGAGCGCCAACTGGGAAGGAGCGTCATCTCCTCCGAACGCGCGTCCGACCATATCCGTCCCATTGAAAACGGCGAGGCAAAAGAGTTGCCGTTTGAGGACGAAGCCAAATAAAACAAGATAATTTAATCAAGCACATTATGGCTGATAACAAATCAAATATGCAGATTGCAGTTCAATACCAACTGCCGGAGAAATGGAATGAGGAAACGGCATTCTCATTCGAACATCTGTCTGACCTTGTGGAGCAGGTGCATACTTCTGCATATTCGGCATCGGTAAAAGCCATCAATCGCTTTGCAACGGTTCGTAACTATGTTATCGGCTATTATATCGTTGAATACGAACAACATGGAAGTGACCGTGCCAAGTATGGAGACAAATTGCTGAAACGGCTTGCAGAGAAAGTGAACAAACGCGGTATTAACGAAACATTACTAAAAATATCACGTGCTTTTTATCTCAATTATCCACAGGTAAAAACGTATCTGGAGGGAAAAAGTGCGACGCTGTCGCACCAATTGAACAAAAAAAGTGCGATGCCGTCGCACCAATTGGAAAAAATCAAGACAGAGTCGGAGAAATCTACAGAAATACTCCCCACGCTATCGGGAAAATTCATTACACCTGCTGACGAACTTATTTCTCGCTTGTCATTTTCACATATACGTGAAATAATGACGGTTGATGACCCGCTTGCAAGGTTCTTCTACGAAACGGAGTGTATCAAATGTTGCTGGAGCGTGAAAGAGTTGCGCCGACAAATAGCAACTAATCTATATTTCCGCGCAGGAGTAAGCAAGAAACCTGAATTGCTGCTACAACGGACTGAGACCAATACAGCACCGGCCTTAACCATCAAAGATCCCTTCTCCTTTGAGTTCTTGGATTTGCGACCGGAAGCATTCACGGAGAATGATTTGGAGAATGCACTTATCACCCATTTGCAGGAGTTCCTGCTGGAAATGGGAAATGGATTCTGTTTCGAGGCGCGTCAAAAGCGAATGATAATTGATGATGAGTACTATTTTGCAGACCTGGTGTTCTATCATCGCGTTCTTCATTGTAACGTAATCATAGAACTGAAAGATGATGAATTCAAACATGCTGATTTGAGTCAGTTGAATGCGTACGTGTCTTATTATAAGGAGAACGAAATGAATGAAGGCGACAATCCGCCAATAGGCATTCTTTTATGCACACGCAAAGGGGAGAAAATGGTGGAATATGCCCTTGCCGGCATGGATAATAACTTATTCGTTTCCACATATATGCTTTCCCTGCCGGACAAGAAGACATTACAGGATTTTTTGTTACGGGAAACACAAAACAAATAAAAAACAACAAACTAATTAACCATATTTATTAACCAATTTTAATTCATTTAACCTATGGCTAAAATTATTACATTGGGCGAGATTATGCTTCGCCTGAGTCCGGAAGGACAAGATCGTTTCATTCAGTCTGATCATTTCCGTATCATCCCCGGTGGTGGTGAG
>JAFSTO010000045.1 GCA_017450435.1 Paludibacteraceae bacterium | reverse complement strand
CTGCCCGAACAGATACGCGTCACAAATCAGGTAGATGTTAATCCCGTTCTTGAGGTCGGCACTCAGGGCTTGGCAGCGTTTCTTGAGCTTGTTCGTCTCCTCGATTGCCAAGTCCTCATCGTTCACCTTCGGGTCGATACTCAGCATCACGCGCTGGTCGTTTTCTATGTCCTCAAGCATACTCTGCACTTTCGGCAGGCTGTTCTTCGCCTGCATCTTGTCGCCGCGCTCTATCATCGCTCCGATGGCTTCCATCTCCGCCTCCGCCTTCGCGTTGTTGGCTGCTATCCGCCGCATCAGTTGTCTGGACAGGCTGGACGCCTTCACCCACGCAAAAGCGCATACCTCGCCGCTCTTGGGGTTCTCCCATAGTTCCACTTTCAGTCCCGGAATGTCCTTGATACTCGTCCTTGTGGCGGCTTGCGAGGTCATGATGTCCGTGGTCAAGACATCCCCGTGCGCCTGTATATTCTGCATATACCGCTCAACCGTCTGTTCGACAGACACTTGGATGGATGCCACCGCCTCAACCCGCGCGTTCTGCCGCACGCGCTCATAGACTTTCTCTTTGTCCTCACCCTTACTGACCGTCGCCGAAGCGAAACCGCTATAATACACCCTTGCCGGATACAGTTCCTCCCGAGCAACAGGATTCACCCAGTCTGGCACTTGTGCCCCTGCCGCCAACGATAGTGCGGCAAGTAAAAATAGTAATACTCTTTTCATTCTTTATATTCTTGGTAGTTATAGGCGTTTGCCAAACGCCGCTCTTCGTATCTTTCTTCGTATTTCAGGTGGAAATAATCCACCGCTTTCCATCCTCTCCGCATGGTTCCGGATTAGCGTAGCGGTCTGGTCCATCCGGATTTTCCGGTTACTTCCCCTTTCCTCAATGCCGTTTTCTTTCTTCTTTTGTGCGAGATTTAATCTCGCCACTACAGCGTCCTTTCTCTCCCCCTTACGGAGGAGGTTGGGGGTGTCTTTGTGCCTCCGAGGGAGGTATCAGCCCCCTCGGTGCAAAACAGGCGTTTTCGTTTAGAATCGAAGTGCCAGACCAAGACCGTTTTGGCTTCCTACCAGATTTAAGCTCATCGGAGCAGAAGCGCATTTCTTGTTGTATCTCTTATAGGCGTTGTTTCTTGCTCCATAACCGGCACTGAATGTAATTAATCCCACTCCGCCAAGAAGTCCTCCTGATATCATAAGACCTATTCCACTATCACCCATTGTATAATTATAATTATTATAACCAACTGCCATAAGCACACCTCCTACACCAACTGCTGCTGCACCAATTCCAAACAAACTCCATCCTGCTGCAATAGCATTCTTGCCACTCTTGTATTTACGCCAAGCCTCAGGACAATTGTTTATAAGAAATTCTTCATAGGCTTTTTTGTCCATCTTTGTTCCATTCAAGCGGTATTCATTGCTGCTAACTCTCGTAATATAACCACCTTCATAGATGGGAGCTGCGCCCTCGACTGTCTGCTTGTTCCTTGAATTGGTCGTTTGATGGCCTGCATTAGCAGCAGTCAAAATGGGTTTTATCAGTTTTTCTGCTAATAACTGGCAACCGCGTTGAATCTCTTTGGCTGTGCTTCCCATCATCTGGTTGTCGGTCATTTCTGTGCGGGCAGTCTCTACGTCCAATAACTTGGCGGTAATATACATATTGCTGGCATCTACTACCACTGCTTCTGCCACCAATACATACTTGGCTCCGGTCATTTCACCCAAACGCTTGATTTGCTCATTGCTGACCATACCGGTGCGCTGGAAGTTCTGCTCTCCCAAAATGGCGTCCATGTCCGTACGGTCGTAGGCTTCATAACCCGGAGTGTTGGTAATGGCTTTTGCCAAGTTGGAACGCAGAATTAACTTGTTGGCATAGGAGACCTTTCCCTCACGGTCAACTGTTTCCAAAATAGCCACTTTCTTTGTCTCTTGTGCGAAGCTCAGTACTGCTGCGAGCATTGCGCACGCTAATAAGAATGCTTTTTTCATTGTTGTATTATTTAGTTGGTTGATATATATATGTCATTCTCAGTAACATCAGAACCCGAGTACCGTATCTAATTGTTCATGCAGGTTCTCACCTTTCTGCTCCAGCTCCTGACGCACGGCTTTGCGGGCTGCCTCTTTCGCCATCTCGGCATTATAAGCAAGACGGACCAGCACTTCGTTGTTCTTCTTGCTGTTGATGCGGTAGCACTCCATCACAGGAATCGTCCGGCCTATCGACTGCGAAATGAGGTTCTTGCTGCCCATCACCGTCTCCGTGATAGACGCTGCATCTTCAGCAGAGAGCTGTTTGTTGCCCACCGTGTTCTCCACTAATGCTACCACTTCCGTCTGTATCTGCCCTGCCAGATTGGTGATTGCCAGAGAGATAGCAGCCGTCTTGGCTGCGTCATAGTTGCCGCCGACTGACGATGCCTCGCCCATGATATATTTCGGGAACAGGTTCTCATCGTACTCGCACTGCATCAGATACACGCGCTCCAACTGCTTCTCCAAGGGCAGTGCACCGGGTTTGACCTGCCAGCCTTCTTTGCTCAGACGTTTGGCTTCTTTCTTCACTGTTTTGCCTACACGCGCATTCAGTTCTTTCTTGGCGAGCTTGCGGATCTCCTGCCGCTCTTTGCGGATTTCTTTCTGCGTACTTGTCTCGGCAAACGAGACACTTGCTACCATGATAAGGCACATGGCTACCATCATTAACTTTTTCATGATGTTATAATTTAATTTATATACGCCTACTCACTTATGGCTTTTCGGCATACTCCTTCATATTTATTTGATGTATTTCAGGCGCGTCTTAGGGCTAAAAATGGGTAGGTAAGGTGGCGTTACCTATACATCCTAGACTTTGTTAAAAATTTTATCATATAACTATATGTATTTCAGCGTATTACACAGAACTAAAATTCCCTCAAAAATCGCCGTTTTTGCACTTTCATTTGCTCTTTTTAGGGCTTTTTTCGCAAAATCACTTGCATAAATACATATACACACAAAAAGCGTGAAGTCCGTTCATTCTTCACGCTACTTCAGGGCTTCGCAATCCCCCACACAGTAGAAAAACAACCGAAGTCCACGCCCGATATATACAACCCTCCCGCCCCGTGCAGGGCGCGGACAGGGATTATACATACCCACGAGGACATTCATTGTTGCTGTCTGGACTGTGTGTGAATTTTGCGAAGATTCGAAGTAGTCGCAAACAACGTCAATAAACGCCTTTTATTATGTCCTCCTGTTTTACGTCAGTGAGTGACGGTTTTGTTATTTGATCAGTCCGAATATCTTGTCTATAAACAACTTCGTTTGTTCAATACGCGGAGCTGTATCAGATTCGGTAGCATTATATGTGCAGTTATAATCGCTTTTCTCACGCATCGTTTGCAACTGCGAATAAAAAGCACCATCTTCTTTTGATAACAACCCGGTCTTTACATAGTGTTGATGAAGCATAATAACTGCGCCCTGATGCGAACCGATATTGTAATGATCATTGATGAGCAGAGCACTTACTGCATGAAATGCCGAATAGTAAAGTCTGTTGGCGATATTATTCCATAGACCGGCTTGCTTCAAAACGTCCATCTCCGCGAACGTATTTAATGCTTTCTCTTTCTCTAAGTTGACAAGAATCTGTCTTTCTTCATCATTAAGACTCATACTAATCGAATTTTATCACGTTCTACATTCTTATAAAACGGCAAAAAACTCATATTATTCCATTCTTGCTGGGAATAAGTATGCACGCTGAAATACTGTCCCAAATCAAAACCAAGCTCCATTAAAGGGTAAGAAATAGTGGAAAAATCTTCACTCTCTCGCTGTTTACGGTTCAGTAATACCAGCAAATCCCAATCGGAGTCAGGGCGATTATCGCCACGTGCACGAGAGCCGTAAAGCAGCAATTTACTACCCTCTGGAAGCACCTTCTTCCCGAGAGTAATAATCTGATCTACTATGTCTTTCTTGGATGTCATGATTACTTTTCGCCTGCAAAATTACACAAAAAAAATGACATATGCAAGTGTGTATGTCATTTTTCTGTATTTTTTGTCTTATCTGCCTTTGTACATCTCCTCGTAGTAGCGCTCGTAGTCGCCGGAGGTGATGTTGTCAAGCCAGTCTTGGTGGTCGAGATACCAGCGGACGGTTCGCTCGATACCCTCCTCGAACTGGAGACTCGGCTCCCAACCCAGTTCACGCTGCAGTTTCGTGGAGTCGATGGCATAGCGCAGGTCATGCCCCGCCCTGTCCGTCACAAAGGTGATGAGGTCAAGGTCCGCACCCTCCGGACGACCCAGCAGCCGGTCAACCGTCTTGATGACCGTCTTGATGAGGTCGATGTTCT
>JAFSTO010000044.1 GCA_017450435.1 Paludibacteraceae bacterium | reverse complement strand
TTGAGCCTGCTCATTGAAAGCTATCATGACGATAATCTTGCGGATGTCGAATTTCTTGCGGGAGGCTTGCTTTGACTCAGCGTCCTGTGCCGCAGCGTTGCCCGTAGCGTCAATAGGCAGTGCGATATATTCCGAGCCTTCCGGCAAACGGTCGGTTCTTCCTTGTTTCTCAGGTTCCAAACGAAAATCAATGACCTTTGTCAGCGGTAGTGAGGCAAGCAGTTGCAAGTCTTCCGATGAAGCGTCTGATAAATGCGCAGAACGAAATATCAGCCCATGGCGGACATGTAAACTATCGCTCACCATGTATGCCCCCAAGTCCCGCATGTTGACGATGCCTTGTTCCTCACGACTGCTGCATCCGGCGAGTGCAGACAAAGCAAAGAATAGGAACAAGAGTTGTTTCTTAATCATAGCTGCCGAACAGGAAAATCAAAATAAGTATCAGGAAAAGGCTCGTTACCAAGCGTAAAATGCCACCACTCGCTGTCTATAGGTTCGAAGCCGTGACGAAGCATCGCCTTGCGCAAGATGAGGCGGTTCTCGGACTGACGGTAGAGCTTGCATGGGTAGTCTGGATGGCTCTCCTCGCCGAACCAATCGAAAGGCGAACCCATATCCAATTCCTTGCCTGTCGCAGCATCAATGAGCGTCAGGTCAACCGTCGAGCCGCGGGAATGTGAAGAGCGAGCGTAGATATAGCCCTGCTCAAAGAGCAGCGACTTGTCCACCATCGGATAAAAAACTTTCTTCATCGCCGTGTCCTGCACATTCTCAGCCCAACGGATGAAATGGTTGACGGCGGTCTGCGGACGATAGGCATCCCATATCTTGAGGCGGTAGCCGTACGCTTTCAGTTCATCGCTGACGACTTTGAGCGAGTCTGCGGCCTGGCGTGTCATGAGCGCCACCGGTTGCTCGTAACCATCAATACGTTCGCCAACAAAGTTATACGTGCTGTAATAGCGAATCTCCAAAATCGCATCAGGAATGATGTCTGTAAGATTGACAAACGCACTGCTGTCTTTCTCCGGCTGAAGAGCTGGTTGCTGTTTCTGGCACGAAAACATCAAAACTGACGTCAATGCCAAAAGTAAGAATAATTTACGCATTATAGTATTTATTAAAAACTTTGCAAAGATACAAGAAAAATTGCATATATGCAAAAAAAACTGAAAGAAGACGAAAAAAAGAGGGTGTGTTTATGAAACACACCCTCCTTCGGATTCAGCTGAGTTACTCTACTATAAATCAGTTTGCGGGCGCCCATTTGCAACGGACGGGCGAAACGATGGCGCCTTCTTTCTTGAGTTCAGCGAAGGCTTTGTCCACCTCTTTGCGGTCTGCTCCGAGAGCGGCGGTCACTTCGCCTGCCGAAACCGGCTTGCCTGCTGCACGCATGGCAGCTAAAACTTGCTCTTTCATAACAATTACGATTTCGTCATTTACCATTTGGTCATTTATTGGGACATATAATCATTTAGTCATTGGCTAAATAGCCGAATGGTAGATCAATGGTACATAGTAAATGACCAGATGGTACGTATTATTACATCATTTCGATGAGGAAGTTCTCATAACCCAGCTTGTCAATGTAGTTGAGGTACTGCTTCTCCCAAGCCATGTGCTCTACCTCTCCGTCAATCCATTTCTGGATGAGTTTCTGGGTGGGGTAATCATCGGAGAAAGCAGTAGCCAGTTCGCTGAGTTCTTTGATTGCGTCTGCGTTGTAGTCGGTCTCAATCTGCTGTTTCGGGTCGTCATAGAACGGGAACTCGATGGTCTTCATAGCCTCTTGCAGGTCAGCCGGCTTGCAGCCGAGCTCTACCAAGCGGTTGAGAACCTCTTCTGCCTCGTCCCACTCTTCCTCTGCTTCCTCTTTCCATTTGTCGGCGAGTTTGTTCCAGCCGTTCAGACGGTCGTACGCCGAGAAAGCGAAATGTTGTTTACTGTTTCCAAACCATACTGCGCCCAGATATGCCAGGCCTTTTAATGCTTCTTCTTTTGTCATAATTGTATAAATTTAAGTTATTTTTTGTTTTTGTCTTGTTGCAACGCTTTTACAAAGCGGTCGATGCGCTCTTTGGTCACATGCTGCATGACAACCACGTGTGCCAGTTCGCCGCCGAAATGCTCGTCGTAGCCCAATGCCAGCGTATATTCGTAGCAAATCTCCGGCGAGGGACGTTTAAAAAAGACGGTGTTGCTGTAGGTATTACACCAACATGGCCAGCCGATCTTGTCCAGCTGCTGCTTGAGGTACGCTGTACACTCCATCATCTGATTCGCCTGCTGCGACCATTGGTCATAACCCACTTTCTGAATCAGCCACCAGAACTTGAGCGGCTGCACCGCGTCCCGCGAACAATTGATCATCTTCATGTTGCCGTTGAGGTAGGTAACATTGAAGTTGTTCTGGTTGTCGTACGTCTCGCGTGTGCAGAGGAACAGGCCGGAGGGCGAGTCAATGCCAAAGAACTTATGTCCGCTGATGGCGATGGCGTCAAAGCGCATCTGGGCGTGGCTGACCATCTCTTTGTGTTTCGTGAAAGGCAGGTATCCGCCAAAGAGTGCCGCGTCCACATGCCGGTAAACCGCCATCTCCGGATGTCTGTCCAAAACCTCGTTCAACGCCTCCTGGTCGTCGATAGCCCCTTTGAAGGTTGATCCCATCGCAAAGACCATCAGCGCAGGCCGGGTGGTGTCAAGGGCTTTCCCCAACTCATCGGGAATCATGCGCCCCATCGCATCGCTCTTGATGAGTTTGACCTCCAGATTTTGCAGGTCGCATAGCCGCATGTTGGAGTAATGCGCTTCGTCCGACACATACACGATGGGCATTTTCCCCGTTTTGTTGTACAGGTAGTTGGCACCGAAATAGATTCCGTGGTTGTTGCCGTCGGTGCCGCTATGGGTCACAATGCCCCAAACGCTGTCTTTCTCAAAGCCGTACAGCGGTGCGAAGAACTCAATCACCTCGCGCTCGAAAGCGTGCGAGGACATCTTCCATGGCTCGCCACTCATCGGGTCTCCGGCATTATTGAGGTTAATCACATCCATACCGGTAGCCAGATACCACTCGTAGAAATCATGCAGCGCCGACTGCTGGTTGGCGGGGTATCCGAAATAGGTCTGCTGGCCTTCTTTCCAAACTTGGGTCCATTCGTCGAGCTTCTGAAAGCCCGAACTCTGCGCATAGCAGAACACGGCTGTCAGAAGCCCTATCCATAGTGCGAGTCGCTTTCTCATGGCGACGGAGATTTTACAAGAGTTTCAGGATTTCTGTCTCGATATCTTCTGGTTTGGTGGTAGGTGCGAAGCGTCCTACGACCTTGCCTTCTTTGTCCACGAGGAACTTGGTGAAGTTCCAACGGATATCATTCTCTTTCTTGAAGGTTTTACTTATACCCTTTAGCATTTTAGCTGTAGCTTTGGCTTTCAGTCCCTCGTATTTCTCCTCCGGACCATTCTCTTTAAGGTAGGTGAATACCGGACTCTCGTTCTCGCCGTTCACCTCAATCTTCGCGAACTGCGGGAAAGATACCTTGTACTTGAGTTGACAGAAGGAAACAATCTCTTCCTCCGTGCCCGGAGCCTGCTGCCCAAACTGGTTGCAGGGGAAATCAAGAATTACCAAGCCCTTGTCCCGATATTTCTTATAGAGGTTTTCAAGCGCCTCATACTGTGGTGTGAATCCGCAGCCCGTGGCGGTATTAACTACTAAAAGGACTTTGCCTTTGTACTCAGCCAGCGAAACCGGCTGTTTCTTGGTGTCAAGCACCGTTAAATCATAGAGTGTCATATCTTTTAGTATTTTATTATTTTCTGTTTGAGCATGAGTCACCTGCGGTAGTGTCTGCAACGCAATCATCACAAGACACACGAAAACTCTCCACCCTCTACCCGCCTCTTGCAGAAGACCCGAAATTGGTATAATATTTCTTACACAAACAAAACTCATATCGTTTACGATACAAAGTTATAATAAATATTTCAAATGAACAAATTGAAGATAGAAACAGAAGAGCAAATCTTAACAAAAGTAAATCATATAATAATATTTGCAAATCCGTATGAATAGATATACAGTGTATAATTTATTAAAAACATCTCTTTGTTTGTACAGATGGAAAAAAAGCAGTAACTTTGCAATTAGAACGATGATATACAGATTGTGCTACATATTACTGCTAATCAGGCTAAGTCTCTTCGGTGTGGTCATACCGTCTGACTCACATGCGATTATCGCAAGCGAGGAAAACGAGAGTGGCATATCGTATAATATTAGTAGTCACGACATTGTCGGTCTGCAAGGCGGTGAGATAATCTCAATGAGTTGCAACGGAACATGGACCTCGGTTTCCACGCAGTTCAGCAGCAGTAACGGCAGAGTATCATATAGCAAGAATCGGACTCGCACAAGCGTTATCCGTCGTTTACTGAATTTCTATCAACATTTTTTCACCTCCTTTAGAGGCAAGGTGCGTCGCGAGACATGCCCTATATGCACTGATGTCGGAATAACATACTACGTGTATGGTCTCCGACATATTCTTTGTTAGGGGATATCAGCGGTCAGCAGGCTGCCTGCTGTGGTCAGATGTATTCACACGCTGACAACCGAGAGCTGAGAGCAAACAGCTCTTTCGAATATTTTTTTACCAATAAATCGATTTATAACAATGGAAGAACCAGTAAAAGGGCTGCGCGAAGCAGTAGCCCAAAATAATCATATTGTACGTCGTAGTAGTTTCTTCGGCCTAATCAAACATCTAACGTATGAGCCGACCGACAGCCGACTGCAATTCACACGCAAGAACTATAGTAATAAGACCGGTGAAGAACTGAAAAGACTGTTTACAGAACCGGATGCTGCGATAAAGCAACAGTCTTTGCAAGGGTATCGGATAGCAGAGTCTGCCAACGGTGGATATCTGTTAGATATATGCCGCTCTGCTGATCGGCGATTCTGTGCGATACAACTGCTGCAGTTTTTCAATCTTGACTACAACGCTCTGACAGATGTTCGTTTTTTTGAAGACGATTCAGCTGAAGCGATCTGCCGTATTCTCGACTAATATATCAGCGTATATTTTGCATCAAAAAAGCCCCCGCTACAGAGTAGTTGGGGCTTTTTTGATTATTATTACAAAGAAGCTGTTAGAGCTTTCCACAGGTTATCCTGAGGGACCGGAGCAGTAATAGTCAGTCGTTGTCCGGAAACAGGATGCACAAAAGAAATTGAACGTGCATGCAAGGATATTCCCCCATCCGGATTAGACCGTTTTGCTCCATATTTGAGGTCGCCTTTAATAGGACATCCGATAGCCGCAAGCTGGCAACGGATCTGATGGTGACGGCCTGTCTGTAGCTGAACCTGCACAAGCGTGTATCTGTCCGTATGAGAGAGAGTCTTATACAATAGACATGCTCGTTTAGCCTGCTTCGAATAGTTGCCCGTTTTGTCCGGTTTAGCTACATACGATTTATTTTCCTCCTCCCGACGAATAAGATAATGCTCTAACATTCCTTCTGCAGGTATAGGAGGAGTGGCTGTTATCGCCCAATAAATCTTTTGAATTGCGTCATGCTTTTGGAACATCTCATTAAGCCTGACCAGAGCCTTGCTCGTCTTTGCAAAAAGAACGACGCCGGATGTGGGTCTATCAAGGCGGTGAGGAAGACCTAAAAAGACGTTACCTGGTTTATTATGTTCCACCTTCAGATACTGCTTAACCATGTCAATCAGACATTCATCGCCTGTCTTGTCACCTTGAACAAGCTCATTGCAAGTCTTGCTCACCGCTATAATATGATTATCTTCGTAAAGAACTGTCAAACTGAATACTTTTTTGAGAGTGTCTAATTTAAATCATCTGAGTCGCACAACAGTTATTCCTGCCCCACCCCGATTGATATCACCATCTTCTACAGAAGCCACATGCTTCAAGGGACGCAAATAATCACGAATAATCTGCTTAAGCACTCCTGTCCCCGTGCCATGCAGGATTCTCACTTCCTCAGCCCCCACCATCACAGCATCATCAATATATGCCATCACCTCCTGCAAAGCCTCGTCTGCGCGATAGCCACGAAGGTCAATCTCTTGCGAGAACGACAGTTTGCGGCGGCGAATAGAATCCGATATCGTACTACTCACGTTCACCCTTACTGTAGGAGCCTTGCTCGGTGTGGTGTCAGTTTTACCCGTCAGAGCCTTCAGTTGTGAGAAGTCGCTGAAGACCTTTTGTCCGCCGGCGGTCACTCTCGCAGGTGACTGTGTCGGCGCTTTTGTCATCGCTTTCGGTTTCCTATTCTCACGCTTTTTCACTACTCTAATACCATCAGATGAAGCTATTACCTCGCCATTCGATACACCTGTTGACATCTGTTGACGCAGGTTCTCCACCCTCTGACGAGCCTGACGTGTGGAGGTTTTCTCTGCCTGCGACTGCTTAATCTGACGTATGGTGTTCTCTATTGTCCGATTTGACTGTTGCAAGATATCTGCCGCGTCCTCCTTGGCTTTGCGAATGATATCTTTTCTCGTCTTTCTGATGTCAGCCATCTCCGTCTCATACTTGTCCTTCAAGACTTCGAGTTGCTTCTCCTTGTCGTGCACAAGACGCCGTTTGTCTGCCCAGTACCTTTTATCGCGCGCTATCTCTTGTAAGTTTCGCTCATAGTTGATATTATCGTCTCCTATCAGTTGCTTGGCATGCTCAATAACGGTCTTTGGCAATCCGGTTTGCTCGGCTATCTCTATAGCAAATGATGAGCCGGGCTGACCGATAGAGAGTTGGAACAAGGGTCTCATGGCGCCACGGTCATAGAGCATCGCACCATTCAGCACACCATCTCGTGAATCCGCAAAATGCTTTAGATTGGTGTAGTGGGTTGTCACTATGCCTGCCGCTCCTGTGCGACACAACTCATCCAATACAGCCTCCGCTATAGCACCGCCGAGCAATGGTTCCGTTCCACCGCCAAACTCATCAATGAAGAAGATAGAGCGGGGACCTGTATTGCGCAGGAAAAACTTCATATTTCTCAGGTGCGAAGAATACGTTGACAAGTCGTCGTCAAGTGATTGGTCGTCGCCTATATCGATAAGCAAAGAGTCAAACATACCGCACACACTGTCCTCACGTACAGGAACAAGCACACCGCACTGAAGCATATATTGCAATAACGCCACCGTTTTCAGGCAAACCGATTTGCCTCCGGCATTAGGTCCGGATATTATGATTACTCTATCTTTTTCCGAGAGTCGCATGAACAGCGGCACCACTTCCTTTCCCTGATTTCGCAAGTGCATCATCAGCAGCGGATGTCTTGATTCGCGCAGGTCGAAACACGGAGTGTCGTGCAGTTCCGGTGAAATAGCATTGATGTCACGGGCAAAGCGGGCTTTAGCAATAATAAAATCAACATAACCAAGCCAATTTTGTGCACTGCTTAGCGCTGAAATATGAGGTCGCACCGCTGCAGCAAAATCTTGTAGGATACGTATCCTCTCACGTTTCTCTTCACCTTCCAACTCACGTATGCGGTTATTAGCTTCCACCACTTGTGCCGGTTCTACATACACCGTCTTGCCTGTAGCCGACTCGTCATGTACTATGCCGCCCAACTTCCTCTTATACGCCGGAGGCAAAGGTATAACAAGCCTGCCCTCTCGCAACGTTGGTGTCACATCAGCTCCAATAACACCATCTGCCTGCACCTGTCTGAGTATTGATGCTAATGCTCTCTCCGCCGAGCCTTGCGACTGTCGCAACTCGCGTCTTATACGCGACATCTCCGGTGTTGCATCATCGCGTATTGAACCGTACTTATCAAGCACGCTGTCTATTCTACGACGGATGTCCTTTGCCGGTAGAGGCTCATTAACAACCGCTGAAGAATAGCCATGCAATACAGGAAAACGTTCCGACGGCAATGATTCGAAGAACGCCTCAAGAAGAACAATCGCATCTACTACCTTGCCGAGAGACGCAATCTCATGTTCGTCAAGAAACAATCCATCTATTCGAATACGCGACAACGACTCTCGTATATCACACAACTCCACTCGCGGCATGGATAACGAGCCGTCGTTAAGAATATTGACCATCTCCTGAGTCTCAGCAAGCAGATGACTGACAAATTGAAAGTCTGTGGAGAAACATATTCGTTCAACCTCCTCCCTACTCACGGTAAAAGAACAGCGTTCGCTCAGAAGTTGTCGCACTTGAGCAAAGCCGATTTTATTCTCTATGTCAATCGGATAATTCAATGTAGTATCTAAAATTTTGTCTCTTTCCAACTATGCCGTCACGCCAGCAGTCTGATATCTTTTATCACCCCCGTGGCGCCAACGGCAGCATTCAGTTTCTCTACCAACTGGTAGCGGCAGCCGAACAACTCTTGCCTTAATGGTGCGGATTTGATATGTACATACAACACCCCGCCACGTATCTCTTTCTCACCCGTATAACGAGCAATTAGCGGGCCAAGAGTAGTGTCCCAGCTCGCTAAAATCTGTTGTTCAAGGTACCCCTGCTCAAGATTATTATCCTTGAGGTACTCTGAAATAAGGTCAGTGATTGTTTGCGTATCTTGGCGTCTCATTTCTTCTTACGATTCAGCCACACCTTCTCCCCCTGCTTAGGGTACTGATACTCATTCACGCCGTTATATCGCAAGATACGTCTCAGTTCGATATTAAACTCCGCTGCTATCCCCCTATATGTATCACCTGCCGCAGCAATAATGTATTTGCCCAACCCTTTGTGATATACGGTATGACCTATATAGAGGTCCACCGAACCTACTTGTGCGGGATTTATTTTGCGTTCTCTAAGTGTCTTTTCCGGCACCGCCTCAACCGTGCCGCCGGCTGTAGCAAATGCCTCGTCAACAATGTTCGCTTCGTACTCATGCTGATGACGCCCGCTCTTCTTTCCACCTTTCCTCCCACTTGCAGTTGTTGTCCTTACCGGCTTAGCGGACCTGCTGTTATCAGTCTGCGCCACCTGCTCGGCTTCTGCTATTTTCTTCAGCGTCTCCTCCTGCTGTGCCGCTTGTGCCGTCGCCTTCGATTCTTCGGTGTATAGAGTTGCCTCGGCTATTGCAACAAGGTTATAATCCTCAATAAGTTTAATCAGTTTCGGAGCATAAGAGTTGTCGGTAGCATAGCCGCACTCTTTCAAACCTCTTGCCCATGCCTTGTAATCGCGAATATCAAGCTCAAACAATGGGGCATATCGTGTTCGCATCAGGAATAAAGCGTGGTCCTCAAAACTATCTGCGGGGTCGGCATACTTGCGGAAACACTCGTTCTTTGTCTCGTCATCATGAGTATAACTCTCGCCGGTCCAGTCCTTATGACACTTTATTCCGAAGTGATTGTTTGCTTCACGAGCCAACTCCGACTTGCCGGCACCTGATTCCAACAAGCCTTGTGCCAACGTTATACACGCCGGTATACGATGAGTGATTTCCTGATTAACCGCTGTCTGCTTGTATTTCTCGATATAAGCCAAATAGTCGGCATTAAGGTTTTGCGCCACAATAGGCACACACAACACAAGCACACAGAAAAGAAGCGTTTTTCTCATATAACAAATTATTTGTTTGCAAAATTACGATTTTTCTTGGACATCTGCAAATTTTATATTATTTTTGCACAACTTTTTACATAGTAAAAACTGATTGATGACACAAATCACTAAATCACATATACGCTATATCCGCTCGCTAAGTCGCAAGAAAGAGCGTGACGCTGCAGGTGTGTTTGTTGCCGAAGGGCAGAAATGTGTTGAGATGCTTCTCCCTGATTTTGAACCTGTAATGGTAATCGCGACAGAAGAGCGACTACCTGCAATACAGTCTCATGTGGAACCAAGACTACTATATGAAGCAACAGTCAGAGAGATAGAGCAGATGTCAACACTTAGAGCACCGCAGGGAGTAATAGCGGTGTTCAAACAAAAGAAGCAAGACAACCGCATTCTTCAACAATATTTCAACAACGACATACTTTTGGCATTAGACGGCGTTCAAGACCCGGGAAATTTGGGAACTATTATCCGCACAGCCGACTGGTTCGGAATATCGGACATCGTCTGCTCGACCGACACGGCAGACTGCTGGAATACCAAGGTTGTACAAGCTACAATGGGCTCGTTAGCACGTGTAAGACTACATTATCTTAAACTGCCACAATGGCTCAACAGCATCACCTCGCACCATGACAAACCGCCTGTCTATGGAACGCTACTCAACGGAAAAAACATTTACAACGCTCATGCTATAGCAGACCGGCAAAGAGGAGTTATCATCATGGGAAACGAGGGAAACGGCATATCTGAAGAGGTCAGAAAATACATTACCCACCCGATTCTAATTCCCGCCGTTCCTCATGCTGACAATAACGGAAGTCCCGAATCGCTGAACGTGAGTACAGCTACGGCAATCATATTGGCGGAGTTCAGACGCAACAACAACGATAATGACAAAGCCACATTCTAAACACTATTAACCTTCGCACATTGATTAGTAATGACAAAAAGAATGAGAGTTTTGATAACAATAGCAGTGGTAGCGGCGGTTTTGTGTGCCACAGCCGCTATCATTCTATTCCACCCTGCTTTTGGCAGACGACCTACCAAACAAACAAAAGCAAAGATTGAAGCATCGCCCAACTACCGGGACGGGCGATTTCATAATATTCTTCCAACTCCCCAATTTACAGGAGAGACCAATTTCTTTGCTGCAATGTGGGGTTTTCTGACCGCCGGTGATACCAATAAAACACCTGTTCAACCGGTTCACGCTATAAAAACAGACCTACATTCACTAAGCAGAGAAGACGACTGGCTGGTGTGGTTCGGCCACTCTTCATACCTGTTTCAGATTGGCGGCAAGCGTTTTCTGGTGGACCCGCTTCTTAAACCCGAGTTTCCTGTTACCATGATGCTACGTCCGTTTGCAGGCACTGACATCTACCGTCCTAACGACATTCCTGCAATCGACTACCTGATTATCACACACGAGCATTGGGACCATCTTGACTACGCCACCTTGCGTGACCTGCGCGGCAAAGTAAGATACGCGGTATGCCCGCTCGGTATTGCAGATTATCTTGAGTATTGGGGGTATAGTCCTGACCGCATTACAGAAATGGATTGGCAAGACGTATATAAACAAGACGAAAACAAAGACAGCCTCGTCATAACCTGTCTGCCTACAAGGCACTTCTCTAACCGCCTATTCCGCAGTAACCAAACATTATGGGCATCATTCATGATAGAATACAACGGAAGAAAAATATATGTAGGCGGCGATGGCGGATATGACAATCGGTTCAAAGACATACACAAACGATTTGGAGAAATAGACCTTGCCTTTTTAGAGAACGGTCAGTATAATAAAGACTGGGCGTATATTCATACCATGCCCTCTGACCTTGAGAATGCAATCAGCGACCTCAATGCCAAAAACATCTTCACCGTTCACCACGACAAGTTCGCCCTCGCCCGCCACGCATGGACCGAACCCGATAGCGTAGCGCACGATATAGCTGCTCGAAAGCACATCAGCCTATTAGACGCACCTATCGGCACTGTGGTAAAATTCTGACGATTAGAAACACAATATACAATGAAACTATCTGAAATAACCGAACTCTTTCTCTCCAAGCCGGCGCATGAGATGCCTGAACTTGATATCCTTTACCTGCTTACCGACTCGCGCGAACTAAGCAGTGACCCGCTGCACACACTGTTCTTCGGAATAAAAACCTCCCACCGCGACGGAGCACAATTCGTGGAAGAACTTTACGACAAAGGTGTACGCAGCTTTGTCGTGACCAAAGGCAGCTTACAACCGGCTATGACAACTCAATGGAACGATGCGACAATCATTGAAGTGGACGACGCTCTGAACGCACTGCAAAAACTGGCTGCCTACAAACGCAGTCTATACCCCGAAGCAATTGTGATAGGCATAACCGGCTCAAACGGCAAGACGGTTGTTAAAGAGTGGCTTTATGAACTGCTACGTGAAGACTACAATAACGACGAAATAGTGCGCTCACCAAGAAGCTACAACTCACAAATAGGCGTGCCTCTCTCTGTTTGGCAGATGTCTGAGAAAACGCGACTCGCCATCTTCGAAGCCGGTATATCCGAAAAGGGAGAAATGGTAAAACTTGAACAGATAATACGTCCGACAATAGGTGTAATAACCTACATTGGCGAAGAACACGGTGAAAACTTTGCCTCAATAGAAGACAAACGCCAAGAAAAAATGCTGCTTTTCACTCATTGTCCTGTCTTAATAGAAGACCCTACCCACCAAAACCTGCGAACATGTGCAGCGGTACTCAGGCAGCTGGGATACAATGAAGAAACAATACAGCAACGCCTGATGGAAAAGACCCATGAGACTGTGATGCAAATCAATCTCAGCGCTTTGGCAGACAACGTGCGTTATTTCCGTTCCCTGCTGCGTCCTACCACCAAACTTGTATGCATGGTTAAAGCTTTTGCATACGGGGCAGGACCTGTGGAAGTAAGCAAACATCTGCAGAAAGAAAAACTGGCAGATTACCTCGCTGTAGCCGTAGCAGACGAAGCCGCCGAACTGAGACAAGCAGGTGTTAATCTGCCAATCATTATTATGGACCCGGAAGAGTCGGCACTACATAAGATTATAGGCAACAACGCCGAACCGAATATCTATTCCTTCGAGTCACTCCACAATTTCCTTCATGCTGCTCAAGAGGCGGGATTAGAGAACTACCCTATTCACATCAAGATTGACTCCGGCATGCACCGCTTAGGTTTCGAGCTCCAAGACATGCCTAAACTGATTGAAATTCTCAAGAGACAAAATGTATTGCGTGTCCGCTCAGTGTTTTCTCACCTTGCCGCCGCTGACGAAGACCAATGGGAAGCGTTCACTCTGGAACAGATACGTCGCTATAACGCTTGTGCAAAAGAACTATGCAAAGCCATGCCCTATCCAATCATCAGACATATACTCAACACACCGGGAATAGAACGTTTCACGGAACACCAATACGATATGTGCCGACTCGGCATAGGAATGTACGGATTTTCCTTCAACGGCACAATACTTCGTAATGTATGCACACTGAAAACAACGCTACTCAGTGTCAAGACAGTACATGCCGGCGAAAGCATAGGCTACGGCAGACACACTTTCCTTGACACTGATCGCGAGATTGCCGTCATCCCTATCGGATACGCTGACGGCTTCGACCGGCGTTTCGGAAACGGAGGAGGAGAAGTGCTCGTCAGAGGAAAGAGATGCAAGGTGGTTGGTAACGTGTGCATGGATCTGGCGATGGTTGACGTGACGGGAACAGACGCCAAAGCAGGAGACGAAGCTGTTATTTTCGGAGATAAACTTCCGATACAAGAATTGGCGGACAAGCTCGGAACTATAACCTATGAGATACTCACCTCGGTGTCACGACGAGTAAAACGCATATACAGAGTGTAGCCACAAGAACGTGCACCAATCGGCTTTACCTCTTTTCAATATGCCTATATGTGTAACCAATAACTATAAAACTTATGTCAAACAATTTCAAACACAGGTTCCTCTCACCTGTTTCAAAACTGTTTCGCAACGATAAGTTCATCTTCGCCGTCATACTCATCAACGCAGCAGCTATCTATCTGCAAGTAAGCGGATATACATGGTTTTGGTTGACAATAGTGGATTTTATCTGCACCATCTTCTTCATTTTGGAGATGGTAGCCAAGCAGCATCACTTCGGCATACGGCGATACTGGAAACAAGGTTGGAACAGGTTTGACGGGACGCTTGTCATCCTCTCACTCCCCTCTCTGCTTACTCCTTTCATCAATACCGATGTAGCGATAGCCGGAATGACAGTATCGGTAGGAGCATCAACAGGAACACTACTGACAATGCGACTATTGAGAGTGCTACGGTTCTTCAGAGTACTACGGTTCTTCCCTAATTTCACGGAAATAATGCAGGGCTTCAAACTGGCAATGAAACAGTCATGGGGCGTACTGATGGCATTTGCTGTTCTGATTTTCATCTTCGGACTAATCAACTGTAGTTTGTTCGGAAATATCGTTCCCGAGTTTTTTGGTAATCCGTTACTGTCTATCTATTCAGTCTTTCGGATCTGCACCGTTGAAGGCTGGTATGAGATACCCGATGCTATAGCAGCAGCCACAACTCACTCAATGGCACATGTGGTAAGGATATACTTCAGCACCCTGCTTATCGGAGGCGGCATCATTGGCATGTCGTTCATCAATTCGGTCTTCGTTGATGCAATGGCAGAAGACAACAACGATGACGTAAAAGAGCAACTTGACCGCATAGAGCGCAAACTCAAAGACCTCAACGACAAGATAGCATAACTTATTCCACAGAATGTGACAGCAACGGGCAGCGCCGCTTTTGGCACTGCCCGTTGCTGTTTAACTAAGAAACGAGACTTATAGTCTGTCACCCTTCGAAGAACATCGTCAAAGCGTCTTTTGCACTTCGATAGTCTCAAAGGACTCAATTAAATCATGTTCAATAAGGTCGTTATATGAGCGAATAGAAACACCGCACTCCTGGTTAGTGGCCATCTCCTTGACATCGTCTTTCTCATGTTTAAGAGATGCAAGCTCGCCGGTAAAGATAACGATACCGTCACGTATGACACGCACTTTGTTGGAACGTTTGATTTTACCTTCTCTTACCACACATCCGGCAACGGTACCTACCTTGGTGATATGGAAAGTGCGAAGAACTTCAAGTGTGCCTGTCACTTCCTCTTTCGTTTCAGGTGCAAGCATACCTTGCATAGCGGCCTTCACTTCCTCAATAGCATCGTAGATAATCGAATACAAACGGATGTCCACATCCTCGTTCTCAGCCATCTTACGTGCCGAACCGGTAGGACGCACATTGAAGCCGATGATGATAGCATCAGAAGCGGCTGCCAACATAATATCAGAGTCGGAGATAGCGCCTACAGCTTTGTGGATAACATTCACCTGAATATTCTCCGTTGAGAGCTTAATAAGTGAGTCTGCTATAGCCTCCGTTGAACCATCCACATCCGCCTTAACAATAATGTTCAATTCCTTGAAATCACCGATTGCAAGACGACGTCCTATCTCTTCCAATCCGACGTGTTTCTTAGTGCGGATAGCTTGCTCGCGTTGCAACTGCTCGCGTTTGGCGGCTATTTCGCGCGCTTCTTGCTCGGTAGGAAGAACATTAAACTCATCGCCCGCCTGCGGAGCACCGTTTAAACCAAGAATAACAGCAGGTTCACCCGGGAGAGCCTCCGTGATGCGTTGGTTACGTTCGTTGAACATCGCCTTAATTCGGCCATGAGACGTTCCGGCAAGAACAACATCGCCCATGTGTAACGTTCCGTCAGAGACCAGAAGCGTTGCTACATATCCACGACCTTTGTCCAACGATGACTCAATAATTGAACCTTTGGCACGACGCTTAGGATTGGCCTTCAAGTCAAGCAACTCGGCTTCAAGCAACACTTTCTCCAGCAGTTCGAACACACCTGTTCCCTTCTTTGCGGAGATATCTTGGCTCTGGTACTTGCCTCCCCACTCCTCTACAAGCAGATTCATGTTTGCAAGTTCCTCTTTTATCTTCTCGGGATTAGCCCCCGGCTTATCACACTTATTGATTGCAAAAATCATCGGCACTCCGGCAGCCTGTGCGTGTGAGATAGCCTCCTTGGTCTGAGGCATCACGCCGTCATCCGCCGCAACGATGATAATAGCAAGGTCGGTCACCTTGGCACCACGAGCACGCATAGCAGTAAACGCTTCGTGACCCGGAGTGTCAAGGAAGGTGATATGCTGCCCGTTCTTGAGCTGCACGTTATATGCACCTATATGCTGCGTTATACCACCCGCCTCACCAGCAATAACATTGGTGTTGCGAATATGGTCAAGCAAAGAGGTCTTACCATGATCCACATGTCCCATGACTGTAACGATAGGCGCGCGAGGCTGGAGGTCTTCTTCCGAATAATCAGCATCATCATCAACAATTGACTCAACAACCTTAGCGCTGACATACTCTGTTTGGAAACCAAACTCTTCTGCTACAATATTGATTGTCTCTGCGTCCAATCGCTGGTTGATACTAACCATTATACCGAGCGACATACATGTGCCTATAATCTTCGTAACCGGCACATTCATCATGACAGCAAGGTCATTAGCCGTAACGAACTCCGTGAGTTTAAGCACCTTGCTTTGTGCCGCTTCCTCTGCCATTTCCGTCTCATGGCGGCTACGTATCTGCTCGCGTTTCTCCTTTCTATACTTAGAAGCGTTCGTTTTACCATGACTGCCCTGCAGACGTGCTATCGTATCTTTTATCTGCTTTTGTACTTCCTCGTCATCAATCTCAACGCGAACACCTTTTTTGGCGGTCTTAGCCTTCACCTTTTGGTTTTTGACATCGTTGACATCCACCTTACCCTGTTTGATACGCTCACGTTTACGCTTACCTTCTCCGTTTTGCTTGGCAGCCTGCTTGCGCTGAGCCTCCGCTTGTTTGCGTTCTTCACGTTCGGCCTTCTTCTCCTCCTTGGTCTTAGTACGCGGGTGAGTAGCTTGGTTGATTGAACTCAAGTCAATCTTCCCTACCACAACAGGCGTCTTAGCAAGCTTAGGCTTAGCCAACGAGAACACCTCCGGCTCATCTGCAGGTTTTTCCACCTGCGTGGGTTGTGCCGCCTCTGATGTTTCTACTGTTGTCTCAGGCTGAATCCTCTTTGGTTCAGACTGCTCCTTCGCAGGTTTATCGGCAGGCTTATTCTCACGTTCAGCCTTAGGCTGCTCCACTTTAACAGGTGTAGGCTCCGGTTCCGGTGCTTTCTCAACAACCTTCTCTATAGGTTTTTCCGTCTCAACCGGCGGCTTAGGCTGCTCAATCGTAACTTTAGGTTCCGGTTTAGGTTCTTCCTTCTTAGGTTGAACAGGCGGCGTTTCCACGGGTTTGTCTTCAATGCGCTTACCGGTCTGCAAATCAATCTTCCCCAACACCTTAGGCTTCTGCACAGGGTGTAGAAGTTCAGGCTCCGGCGCAGGCTCCACAGAAACAGTCTTTGGAATTTCCCTTTCCAAGCGCTCTTGTGCCTGTTTTTCCGCCTCCAGCTTTAGAGCCATATCTTTATTAAAAGCCTTAGCCAGAAGCAGATAAAGCTCGTCATCTATTCTCACATTGGGATCAGCAGCTATCTCCTTGCCCTGCTTGGCAGCAAACTCAACAGCGGTGGACATTCCGATATTGAGTTCCTTACATGCTTTAATCAGTTTAATTGCCATATTGTTTTCACGTTGGGGTTTGTTGGTTTGAGGTTTTGCACATTAGGTACACGCCATGTAGTACCTGAAGAAAAAAAATTACTCTTCTTCGAACTCTGCTTTGAGGACACGAAGCACCTCTTCAATTGTCTCGTCCTCAAGGTCAGTACGTTGTGCCAACTCCTCAGGACTGAGAGCTAATACAGCACGCGCAGTATCCAGACCGATTGCCTTCAGGGCATCAATTACCCACTGATCAATCTCATCGTTGAACTCGTCCAGATAGATATCGTCAACGTCCTCATTATCCATCTCGCGGAACACATCGATTTGATAACCGGTCAACATACATGCAAGCTTTATGTTGAATCCACCCTTGCCGATAGCAAGCGACACCTCATCAGGCTTCAGATAGACGTTTGCCTTCTTCTCCTCCTCAAAAATCTCCATAGACGAAATCTTTGCCGGAGCAAGCGCTCGTTGGATATACAGATTGATGTTTGCAGTATAGTTGATAACATCGATATTCTCATTACGCAACTCACGCACTATTCCGTGAATACGTGCACCCTTGACACCAACGCAAGCACCTACAGGATCAATATGGTCATCAAACGACTGAACTGCCACCTTAGCACGCTCACCGGGAATACGGGCTATATTCTTAATAGCTATAATACCATCATGAACCTCAGGTATCTCTTGTTCAAACAAACGCTGCAGGAATAACGGAGAAGTACGACTGAGAATAATCTTCGGATTCTGGTTCTTATTATCCACCTGGACAACAACACCTTTCACAGTATCGCCCTTACGATAGAAATCCGTAGGAATCTGATTTGCCTTGGGTAGATATAGTTCATTACCATCCTCATCAAGCAGAAGCATCTCTTTCTTCCACACTTGATACATTTCGCCGGAAACAACATGTCCGAGCATCTCGCTGTAACGCAAATAGAGGTTCTCCTTCTGCAACTCAAGAATCTTAGACGCCAAGGTCTGACGAAGGTTAAGAATCATACGTCTGCCAAACGACATAAAGTCAACCTTATCTGTAATATCTTCCCCGACCTCGCACTCGTCGTCAATCTGACGAGCCTCCGTAAAGCTTATTTGTGCATTCGGGTCAGTTACAGCGCCGTCCTCTACCACCTCACGGTTACGGTAAATCTCAAGGTCGCCCTTGTCCGGGTTGATAATCACGTCGTAGTTGGCGTCAGAGCCATACATCTTTGCAATAACATTGCGAAACGACTCCTCTAATACATTGATAAAGGTCTGACGGTCGATGCCTTTCAGTTCCTTAAACTCTGAAAAGATTTCAATCAGGTTTACTGATTGTGGTTTTTTTGTTGCCATTTTAATATTGATAGTTATATATTTTTTACAATTAAAAGAGTACTACACCTTCAGGTCGTATCTGCAGTACTTCACATCATCATAGCCAAAGCGATGTGTTACCATCTCCTTCTGCTTTTTCTTCTTTCCTTCTACCTGCACCATTGTCTCCACATCCACCTCAAAGAAGTCAGCCTCCACATTCACCAATTGTCCGTGCAGTTTCTTGCCATCCTTTGTCAGCAATTCCACAGCCTGCCCCAAATGTTTATTATACTGCATCAGTGTCTTAAACGGATCGGTAATTGAAACAGACCCGACCTCAAGCTGATAGTTGTCGCCTGTCTTATCCAGCTCCTGCTGCAAATAACGATTCAACTCCTCACAGAACAAAAGGTCAACACCATTATAAGAGTCAACCTCAACCAAAATCTCCAATGACGGCGTTACATGACATGTTATCAATTCATAATCAGGATACGCCGACAAATAGGTCCGAACCAGCTCTTCAACAATTGTCTGAGTAAGCATAAGTGTTACCAATAATAAATTCCGACAAGACGGAATTAACGACCTCAAGTTTATTTCTAAAAAGAAGGGAACCGCTTGGTCCCCTTCCTTTTTCCAATGCAAAATTAGTAAAAATTATTCATTCCCACAAATTTCTGCACGTTTTTTTTGCATTTTTCTGCATTTAGAACTATTTCCCATCACTACTGTCCACTAAAAATGGACGATTAAATATTAAAAGTTAAACAATAACGGTTCATTTGAATCGGAACGATCTTTGTCATTTTGAAAATTAGTTTTGTCGAGTAGATCTCGCAAGTGTGTTTTGCTCGTTAGTGAC
>JAFSTO010000043.1 GCA_017450435.1 Paludibacteraceae bacterium | reverse complement strand
TTATGCATGGCATCGCCTTAGGCGAAGACACATATTGGACAATTCAGATGTTGATGAATGTTAAAAGAATCACATCTGTTAATGTCGTAGCCTATAACTATTTTGTTCGTTCCAACAGCGCTACTTTCAATCCGGCACCTGATAAAATAAAAAAACGGTTAGACGACCAGATTTGGATAATCGGTAAGATGCATAACTTTAAATCAGAAATGAGTGACACAAGTTGGCTTGACGGACAGATTGCCAATACCGTTATCAGCGTGTTGACTTCTGTGGCCATAAATTTCTATGATTTAAAAGACAGGTATATCGAAGAACTGAATCAGCTAAAAGTCTTTCCAATTGTCAACCACCACCTGACACCATCTGCACAACGGAAACGCATATTGATAAATATTTCTCCACGCTTATTCTGCATATTAGTGCACTTGAAAAACAAGCGGTGAGCAAGAATCCAACATTTAATCTAACCATTGTGGGACGAATATTAGCAATAGATTACGGGCGCAAGCGGACAGGGTTGGCAGTAACTGATCCGCTGCGAATAAGTGCCGGTCCGCTTGAGACAGTGGCAACTAAGGACTTACTACAGTGGCTGAAGACGTATTTAGGAAAAGAGACCGTGGACGAGGTGGTTATCGGTCATCCGAGACAGATGAACGGTGAGGACAGCGAGTCAATGCGCTATATACGCCAGTTTGTGACATTGTTTCGAAAGGCATTTCCCAACATGCCTTTATATGAAGCGGACGAACGCTTCACTTCTGTGCTGGCTCACAAAGCAATGATTGACGGGGGCATGAAAAAGAAGCAGCGGCAGGACAAGGCGGTGGTGGACAAGTTGGCAGC
The DNA here is from genome assembly GCA_017450435.1 of Paludibacteraceae bacterium. Classification (GTDB taxonomy): domain Bacteria; phylum Bacteroidota; class Bacteroidia; order Bacteroidales; family Paludibacteraceae; genus Colicola. Next base: position 106,197 of record JAFSTO010000043.1, on the reverse strand, counting down.
GTGTATAATATTGGAAGACTGGTTAGCACGAAACTGATTCTCGTTAAAATAGAATACCTATATAACCGATTCTCTTCATACGGAACATCAAACCTACATAGCAATTGACCTGAAGTCGTTTTATGCCTCTGTTGAGTGTGTGGAGCGAGGGCTTAATCCGCTGGATACTAATCTGGTGGTGGCTGATAGCAGCCGGACTGACAAGACGATATGTCTTGCCGTGTCACCATCACTCAAGTCATACGGCATCTCGGGACGACCGCGTCTGTTTGAGGTGGTGCAAAAAGTGGAAGATGTCAATAGACAACGGCTCCGAAATATAGCAGGTGACAGCACAACCGGGAAATCGTATATACAGAGCGAACTGTTGCAGCATCCTTCATGGAAATTGGATTATATAGTAGCAAAGCCGCGAATGAGCAGATATATGGAAGTAAGCACGAAGGTTTATGAGGTATATCTCAGTTTCTTTGCTGCCGAAGACATACATGTCTATTCCGTGGACGAAGTGTTTATTGATGCCACTCAGTACCTTAACCTATATAAGAAGACTGCAAAGGAGCTGACTTCGGAAGTCATCAAGTGTGTACTCGACAAAACAGGTATTACGGCCACAGCCGGTATAGGAACGAATATCTATCTAAGCAAGGTTGCGATGGATATTGTCGCCAAACACATACCTGCCGACTCTAACGGAGTGCGTATTGCAGAGTTGGACGAGATGAGCTACCGACGTCAGCTGTGGAACCACACTCCGTTGACCTCATTCTGGAGAGTAGGGCGGGGTACTGCCAGAACACTGGAACGATATGGTATAAACACCATGGGACAGGTGGCACGCTGCTCGCTCACTAACGAAGACCTGCTTTACAAGTTGTTTGGCGTGAGCGCCGAACTTCTTATAGACCATGCATGGGGTTGGGAACCATGCACTATAGCCGATATCAAAAGCTATAAACCTTCATCACATTCGCTCAGCACCGGACAAGTACTGAGCGAACCATACACCAAGGATAATGCAGCAGTGGTGATAAAAGAGATGGCAGAGACAATGGCACTGCAACTGATGCAAAAGAAACTGCTCACAGACCAAATAATCATTGATATAGGTTTTGATAATGCCACTATCAAGCGTAGCAATGACGAACAATATACCGGTCAAGTTACTAAAGACCATTATGGGCGTCTCGTTCCTAAGCATGCTCACGGCACATTTAATATCCCCGTTCCCACATCTTCGGCATACACTATTATGCGCGGCGTCTCAGAATTGTTTGACAGCATTGTGCAAAACAATATGCTTATCCGTCGGCTCAACATTACAGCTAACCATATCTTAAGCGAGAATAGCAAACCATTGATATCTGAACAACAACTCAATTTGTTTGCGCAAGAAGAACAGTCTGTTGCATCACCGAATGAAAATGAAACATCTGAGAAGGAAAAACGCATACAACAAACGATATTGGATATTAAAAACAGTTTCGGAAAAAACGCCATTCTCCGTGGATTGAACTTCAGAGACGGTGCTACAGCCCGTGAACGTAACCTTCAGATAGGTGGACACAAGGCGTAACATAACCTAAGAAAAAACGTATGTCAGACTACGACGACATAATCAATTTGCCGCATCATGTGTCAAAGACGCACAAACCGATGTCAATGCAGAGTAGGGCGGCGCAGTTCGGAGCCTTTGCTGCATTGACCGGATTTGATGATGCAATAGAACGCACTTTCGAGAATTTTGAATGATTTTTCTGTCCCAATAACCCAACACCCCACATCAAATATGCAAACAACCATTGCCGTATTAGAGAATGAGTATCTCGTAGCCCTTGGCCTAAAGAACTGCCTGAACATGTTTTATCCATCGGCAGAAGTGATTGTGTATAATAGTTTTGACGATTGTCGGCACGACATAGAACGCTCTGACGGACGACGACCGTATTTTGTACATTTCTTTGTCTCAGATAGCATTCTGGCTCTGCATAGAAACTATTTCCTCTCTCTTCCACAAATGACGATTGCTTTGGTCAGACGTACCACACCGTTTGCCGCAATGGCTGATTTCCCGACATTAGATGTTACTGCGAACCAGCAGCACCTCTTGCAGAACCTCTTAAACTTGCACAAGGCCTTAGAGAAAGAGCCTTCCAATGGGGTCACTCTTTCAAAACGAGAAGTACAGGTTCTTCAGTGTGTGGCTAAGGGTATGCTGAATAAAGAAATAGCTGATGCGTTATGCATCAGCCAAAACACTGTTATTACACACCGTGCGCATATAACCGAAAAATTAGGAGTTCACTCAGTAGCGGCGCTTACTGTCTATGCAGTACTGAACGGATATGTCAGCTATTCGGAGATTTATGACTCTTGAGCCATTATATGCAAACGGGCAAACTTTTTTATTATAACTCTCGCGTGTCAAGATGCGAATAAAGCAGTTTGCGTGTTCCGTCGCCACATTGGATATACAGGGGGGTAGAGTCCGGCAGTTGTAGCTGTTTGTATATGGTCAGAACCCAAAACAACAGCTGCTCTTTTGTTGCAGCCTCGTATATATTGCCCAGCTGCAATGCACCATCTTTGATACACACCAGCGCTACTCGTTCTCCTTGTCGTACAGCGCAGACGACAGTCTCTAACTCTTTCTCAATAGCTTTCTGCAGTAGTAGCGCAATAATATGTTGCTGCTCGTCATTCTTTACCTCATATAAACATGCACAACGCCATTGTGAAAACAAACGTTGTGCAATCTTTTGGTCACGAGGGATACGGCGGCGCAGGAAGTTCAGCCAAAGGTCATGATTGTCGCTGTCAAGCAACTGTTCAGGAACAAGCACAAACGGTGTCCACAACAAAGCAAACCCACCTCCGTCCGAGGTGGGTTTGCTGTTGTCTGAAGAGACAACATTGCTTAACATATTACTCCCAGTTTCCGGCATTGTTGTTAGGTTCGTCAATTGAACCGAAGCGCAGACCGGGATAGTGGCCTAACTTCTCTTCACGGTCAATAAGGTTAACACGCTCTTGATCATCCTGGTCACCTAACCATGTGTTAAAGTGTGCACGTACCTCAACCAATGGAACATGTATTCCCTGCTGAGTGGAATAGTTATCATTAACCACAGCTTCATAACGTACACCTTCTGTATAAGGAATAGTCAGGATGTTTTTAATAGTGTTCTCGTCATATTCGCCTTTGTAAAGTGCCTGCAGTAGCGGGGTGGAAATGGTATCACGCTTGAAGCCGCGTAATCCATTGGCGTCCACATCCTTCCAGTTGCCGGTCTTCTCGGCTTTCTTTATCATGTTTACAGCCTTCAATTCTGTAAGACCGGACTCAAGTTGTTTGTCGGTAAGTGCACCCTCTTTCACAACCTCTTTTTTCTCACCTGTACATACAAACATTATCAGCGAGTCCAAGTTTGCGGTGTACCTGCCATGTTGTGCACGAAACTCGACCTCGGCGGTGCGAATGTCAACGAGGTTCTTAATCACAGCCCCTTCACGGGCAGCACGTGTGTTTTCAAAATTAATAGGGGTCATAACACTCATCACGCAAATGTAGCATAAAAAGCAGATGGAGAGCCCCAAAAGAATACGAACAGTTGTTTTCATTGTATTATTTTTTAATAATTTTATTCTGAGAGATATATTTTGGAATAAATCTTGCACAATGTTTATTGTACCCGTTATGCAGGCTTATTTCCTCAAAAGCGAGTGCAAAGTTAATAAAAAAAAATGATATATCCTACATTCGTTGAAAGAAAATAAATGATTTTATCATTTTTTTATGGTTACTTAAACTAAACCGCTATGAAATTTGATTTACATTTCCCTTTAAGTAACACAGAAGAATCGCTGCTTCTTCAGTCGTTGTCAGGACTGTCGGCAAAAGAACAGCAAATCCGCCAGACATCAATCGATATTGTCACAGACGAAATAGGCTTGGGCAAGACCGTTGTTGCTGCCATTGCGCTTAAAGAAGCCGATATAAATCAGGTGCAAAACGTTTTCGGAAAAGAGGTTGTGGGGTTGATTGAAGGCTTGGCGCGTGTTGCCAATGTCAACAAAAGCACCAAGACAATGGAGACTGAAAATTTTCGCCAATTGCTGCTTGCTCTTGCTGAAGATGTGCGTGTTGTGTTGATAATGATAGCAGAACGCACTGCCCTTATGCGCTATCTGAACAACGAACCGGACAGCGACAACAAGAGATACGTGGCAAAAGAGACATCATTTCTATATGCCCCATTGGCACACAGGCTCGGACTTTATACAATCAAAACGGAACTGGAAGACCTCTCACTCAAGTATTCCAACTATGTCGTTTATAAGGATATTGCTCGGGCACTTAACGAGAAAAAGCAGCAACGCGATGCGTATATTGAAGCATTCATTCGACCTGTAAAAGAAAAACTTGATTCGCTTGGACTAAAGTTTCACATTAAGGGGCGCACCAAGTCAATACACTCTATCTACAATAAGATGCAGAAACAACAATGCGGAGTGGACGGTATTTATGACTTGTTTGCAATTCGCATTATTCTTGACTCTGCACCGGAAAAGGAAAAAGCAGAGTGCTGGCAGGTATATTCTATTATAGCAGATATGTATCAGCCTAATCCAAAGCGTTTGCGCGACTGGCTGTCTATCCCCAAATCCAACGGCTATGAGTCGCTCCATACCACTGTTCTTGGACCGGAAAACAAATGGGTTGAAGTGCAAATACGTACAGAACGCATGGATGAGATAGCCGAAAAAGGCGTGGCAGCACATTGGAAATATAAGGGGGGAAAGAGCGAAGAAGGCTTAGACGCTTTCCTTAAAAGCGTAAGAGAGATGCTGGAGTCCGAACAAACAGACTCATCTGCGGCTTTGTCGGATTTCAAACTCAACCTATACGATGAGGAAGTGTTTGTTTTTACCCCCAATGGCGACCTGTTCAAGCTGCCAAAGGGTTCAACGGTGCTTGATTTTGCCTTTGCTATACATAGCGGGTTAGGCTGCCGGTGTGTCGGAGGTAAGATTGCCGGACGGAATGTTCCTATCAAATATGTTCTCCATAACGGTGACCAGGTGGAGATACTGCAATCGGCAATACAAAGACCGACAGAGGCTTGGCTGAAGATAGTAAAAACCGGCAAAGCACGCAACAAGATTAGACAAGCACTGAAAGAGCTTGAATATAAAGATGCTGCCGATGGGCGCGAACTCTTGGAAAGACGATTCAAGAACTGGAAGATTGAGTACGACGAGGCCGCCATCAGCCACCTCGCAAAAAAAATGGGTTATAAGGCGACTTCCGACTTCTACCAGGCTCTTGCTAACGGAAAGTTGGATATCGCCCTTGTTAGGGAAAAATATCAACAAGAGCAGGAGTCCGCAACAGAGCAAAGCACCTCAGGTGTGTCTGCACAGAATTTTGTACAGCAACAACCTGACGAACAACATGGTGGACAACACGACGAACTGGTTATTGACAGCAATTTGCAAAAGGTTGACTACAAACTCGCCAAATGTTGTAATCCGATATACGGCGATCCTATCTTTGGCTTTGTTAGTATTACTTCCGGTGTTAAGATACATCGTATGGATTGTCCTAATGCAGCCGATATGAAAACTCGTTTTCCCTATCGCGTTGTGCCGGCTAAGTGGTCGGGCAAAGCGGTCGGCAACTATTATCCAATAACGCTACGTGTTGTGGGACATGATGACATCGGCATTGTGTCCGGCATCACTTCGCTAATCAATAAGGAAAACGGGGTTCTGTTGCGAACTATATCAATCGACTCGCACGATGGTATCTTCGAAGGGCATCTTACGCTGCTTCTATCATCTGCGGTACAGTTGGATTCCGTGCAACGCAAGATTGCCGGAGTGAAAGGAGTGAAAGATGTCAGCCGTGCGTGAGTTTTGATCAGTTTATTGTAAGTTAAAAACATGAAAAAAATAATTAGTTTGTTGTTTCTATCACTTATCTCTTTGCTTGGCATCTCTGCGGCAGAATATAAGGGTAGAGTGGTGGATACATCTAATCAACCGATTTCTTTTGCTACCGTATATCTTTTGCGTGATCCGGTTGTCGGTACCGCCACAGGTTCGGACGGCACCTTTGTTCTTGAAACGGATTATCCTCCGCAGGAAATAGTGATTATCTCGTTTATAGGCTATTCTAAACGTGAAATACCATTATCCCGATTGCAAGGTTCTGATATTGTGCTTACAGAGCAGCCTATTGCTTTGCAAGAGACAGTTATAACCGCCAAAGCAGGCAAACAGCGCAATAAGCGCAAAAAAATGAAAGACTTACTTAGGCGGGTGTACACAAGGATGAGTTATGATTTCTCTGATGAACCTGCCGGTTATCGGATAGTGTCCGATGTCAGAATGAACTCTGCCGGTACCCCATGGGGAATGGAACAAATGATTGCTTCTGCCGTCAACATACCTAAACAAGGGACAGAGGGACGTGATTCAGTGCAGTTTGTCGGCGAACACTGCAAGCGATTCTTCCCTCAAAGCATTCGTAACAAGGCCGACAACATCCTTGAAGCTGAATGGTTGGACAAAAACGTAAAAAGAATGGCTAATGAAGTTGATTCAGGGGTGGTGGTGCATCAAGGGCTGTGGGCGATAGGGAATATTCGGTATGACTTTGAAAAAACAATGAACGATGTACGCCATTGGGAAGTATCAAACGAAAGCGAAAATGAAACGGTTCTGACACATACCGAAAAGAAAAACTTTATCGGAATATTCAAATACTCATATAAACGGCACTACATCCTTGATTCCGAATCGCTCAGTGTCCTGCGGTTCGCTGAAGAATTGGAAATGGCTGTAAATATCCCGTTCGGGTATAAGTTTAAGTCTCGTGACTTAGAAATGCTTAATCTGCTGAATATGTCAGAGAATAATATTGAGAAGTTTCGCCTGCGCAAAGCCCGTGCATACGTAACACTCAATACTATATATCAGCGTGTTAATGGCATGGTTTACCACAAGGAAAAGAACCTGTCAGCCACCGGCGTACTGATTGGCACGCGTGACATGCAAATACCAATTGATGTCAAGGCGACCCAGCGTGTCACTAACGTAACGGCACCAGCTCAACCATTACCCGGAACCGCTCTAAGAAAAAGAATTACACGTGAATTAGTTCCACTATTCTGAAATGACAATTATGCTTGTAAATAACAATTATTTTGCAATTTAATTGTGTATGTCAGAAAAAAAAACTACCTTTGTATCGGACTTGTCGGTCCGATACTTTTTTTGTAACTATATACAATACTTAATATGGCTGATGACAAGAAGATAATCTTTTCTATGGTAGGAGTTAGCAAGAGTTTCTCACCACAGAAAAAAGTCCTTAACAACATTTATCTCAGTTTCTTTTACGGTGCCAAAATCGGCATTATTGGTTTGAACGGAGCCGGTAAATCAACTCTGTTGAAAATAATAGCCGGTGTAGAGCAGAATTACGAAGGTAATGTGGTGTTTTCGCCCGGATATTCGGTTGGATATCTCGAGCAGGACCCGAAGCTGGATCCTGACAAAACCGTCAAGCAGATTGTGCAGGAAGGTGTACAACCTATTGTTGACATGCTGGGAGAGTATGATGCCGTTAATGCAGCATTTGCAGAACCTGACGCGGATTTTGATAAACTTATAGCTCGTCAAGCCGAGTTGCAAGAGGCTTTAGATCACGCTGATGCATGGAACCTTGATGTCAAACTCGGTAGAGCAATGGATGCTCTGCGCTGTCCGGATGAAGATGCTTTGGTGAAAAATCTTTCCGGTGGCGAGCGTAGGCGTATTGCTCTGTGCAGACTTCTGCTACAACAACCTGACATCCTTCTGCTTGATGAGCCGACCAACCACCTCGATGCTGAATCAATAGACTGGTTAGAGCAACATTTACACCAATATGCCGGTACAGTCATCTGTATTACGCACGACCGCTATTTCCTTGATAATGTAGCCGGTTGGATTCTTGAGTTAGACCGTGGTGAGGGTATTCCTTGGCAAGGCAACTATTCTTCATGGTTAGAGCAAAAAACCGCACGTATGGCTCAAGAAGAAAAGCAGGCTTCGAAGCGCAGAAAAACATTGGAACGTGAGCTGGAATGGGTCAGAATGGCGCCCAAGGCTCGACAGGCAAAGAGCAAGGCGCGTCTCGGTGCATACGACAAGATGCTTAATGAAGAACAAAAAGAAAGAGAAGAAAAACTGGAAATCTTCATACCAAACGGACCACGACTCGGCAACAAGGTTATCAATGCTGTAGGAGTTAGCAAAGCTTTCGGGGACAGAGTGCTGTTCGAAGACCTCAATTTTATGTTGCCGCCTAATGGTATTGTTGGTGTAATCGGACCTAACGGTGCCGGTAAAACAACCTTGTTCCGCATGATTATGGGGCAAGAGACTGTTGACAAAGGCGTCTTTGAAGTGGGAGAAACGGTTAGAGTGGGGTATGTTGACCAGGTTCACTCCGGTATCGACCCTAACAAGTCGGTTTTTGAAACTATTTCCGGTGGCACAGAGTATATACGTGTGGGCGGAAGAGAAGTGAATGCCAGGGCGTATCTGTCGAGATTTAACTTCACCGGAGCTGATCAGGAAAAGAAATGCGGCGTACTTTCAGGCGGAGAACGAAACCGTCTGCACCTTGCTCTGACCTTGAAGTCAGAAGCTAATGTGCTACTTCTTGATGAGCCGACCAACGATATAGATGTTAATACTTTACGTGCCTTGGAAGAAGGCTTGGAAAACTTCGCCGGTTGTGCGGTTGTTATTTCTCACGACCGCTGGTTTCTTGACCGTATATGTACCCATATCCTTGCCTATGAAGGCGACTCTAAGGTGTTCTTCTTTGAGGGTTCGTATTCTGACTACGAAGCAAACAAACGTATGCGGCTCGGTGAAGACGCCGCTGAGCCAAAACGTATTAGATATAAGAAACTCATTGCAGACTAATACGTTGTCCTCATATTATTTTAAGTAAATACAATGTCCAATCTTATTCAACGCACTATATCCGGTGCTATATTTATTACCGTAATTATCGCCTCTATAGTTCTAAGCTATAGATTTACGTGTATATTGTTCCTGATGTTTTCCATCCTTGCAGTACGCGAGTATCATTCCCTTGTCAGCAGCACCGCTTGGCATACGGCAATCAGTATTGTGTCTTCTATTTGCCTATATATGTCACTTGCCACTAACCACTATTGGTGGTCTATGGCTTTTGTCATTGTGCTGATGGCTGCACTAATGGCTGAAGTCATTAGAGCATCATTAGGAAAAGCAAGCGCCCCGGTGCAGATGTGGGGTAACCTGCTTATATCGCAAGTAATGATAGCCTTACCATTTGGACTGGCTGCTAACATCCTCAATATGGAGTGTTGGGAAAACACAAGGTGGCTACTGCTGGCACTCTTCGTCTGTATATGGGCAAATGACACCGGAGCCTATTGCGTTGGGTCACTGATTGGAAAACACAAAATGATACCTGTCGTTAGTCCGGGAAAAACATGGGAAGGCTTAATCGGCGGCTTTTGCACATCGCTCATAGCCGGTGGTGTGTTTTCCTTCTTTATTGATTACTACGCGCTATGGCAATGGTTGATTTTCGCTTTCGTTGTCAGTCTGTTCGGCACGTTCGGCGACTTGATGGAAAGTCTCTTGAAACGTTCTATTGGGGTAAAAGACTCCGGTAAGTTTTTGCCGGGACACGGAGGAGTGCTTGACCGTTTTGACTCTTTTCTGCTCGCCATGCCGGCTATTTGGCTGATGATAGTGATTTCTATATATTGCAGCTGACAAGCTTCTATCTCTTGTTGACAGGGCGTACTTTCCAACCTGCTGCTTGCAATTGCGCAATCAAACCGCCTTCGCCGCCTAAGTATATCGCATCCAACACAACGAATGCTTTGCCATCACGGAGGTATGGTGAAAGTCGTTTTACCCATTGTTTGTTGCGACGCACATATATCTGGTAGTCAGAGAATGATATAGAAGATTTATTATCCGGACCGCTTACTTGATATGATATATCAAGAAGGCGGCCCATTCTGTATAAGTCGCGTAAAGTCTTTTCCTGGCGAACTTCAAGTTCAGGATATCGGATAATATTCAGCAACTCATTGCATTGCCAATGAAAAGGCTCACGGTCAAAAGTCATGTACATCGTCTCGCCTAAATCATCCAACCCGTATATCGGTTTATTCTGCTCAACTGCCACGGCTTCAAAAAAATGACTACTACTGCGATTATCATCATAATCAACCCATTTCCTCAGCAGTTCCATTCTGTACATCTCTGTCAAATACTGAGGTTTCATTCTCCCTAATTTGTCAAGACCCATATTCAATGTCACGCGCAGGGCCTCGTCTATCTCATTGTATTCATCTTCGCTATAAAAGTTCTTCAGTCGCACAGAGTCCGGTAACAAAGCAGCCTGACGAAGCGCTGCAAGAGCCTCATAGTCCTGCAGAGCAAACTCTGTAACAACCTTGTTACAGGCAGAATAACACTTGAATAGATTGGGAATAGAATCCAGAAAAACAATATCCGTCAGGCGGTTTGTAGCAAGTATATATGACTTGGCTGACGCACCGTTACCTGACACTTTATATAACACCTGGCTATTTATGCAATGGCACATCAGCGTAGTAAAAATAAGGGAAAATAGACGCCTTCCATTCATAAACCGTTACTTTACTTAAACCTGCTTATCAGGTTATATGCCTGATAGATACCTAACTCTCCTGCCTTTGACAAATCAGTCAATCCTTTGTCATTATCCTCAATATAAATGAAGGTCAGACCACGGTTATAATACGCTTCTGCAAACTCTGCATCTACCTCTATGGCTTTGCTGTAGTACTCTACGGCGGCCTTGAAATCACGTTGTAAGCATAGCATATTCGCTTTATTATAATATGCAAAGGCAAAGTCTGCCTTGTTGAGAATAAGCTGGTCGTAATCACGCAGCATCAACTCAAAGTCTAATTTTAATTGCTCGGTATCACTTTCGTCATCGGCACTCCGCTGATAATCAATTAGCTTATATCGCCAATTGGCACGGCAGAAATATGCGGCTATCCACAACCCCTGCTCGCGTGTATCTGCCGGTAAAGAGGACGGAAGTAAATATATAGCGCGATTGCAATCTTCTATTGCTGACTTATAATCCTGGACCAAAGCAAACTCCATGGCACGAGCGAAAAATAACTCTGCTCGATTGATATCACTATAAGTCATACCTCGCTCCAGCTTATCCGTCAACCGGCTAATCTGCTCAAAATGACGATTAACCATGTCTGCCGTTAATGCAATCTCCTGCAGTGTGAATAACAATGGGGCTGGTAGGGTAGAGTAACGGTTGTAGTCATCTATGCTATAATGATAATAAGCCGTGCGACGCATAGCATCCTGCTGAGCATAATAACTGAGCGACATATTAGGCTGATTGACAACCTCGGCATACTTCTTCTGCACTGCCCCTCGGGTCGCTGATTTGTATCTCTCGTCTTCCGGCTTTTCCTGCTGGTTCTGTGCTGCACGATTGGAAAACTCCTTACGCCTGTCTTTTTTCTGAGGTTGAGCCTCGGCAAGTTGCACATCTGTATTAACCTGCCGCGTAACAATCTTGTCTTTGTTTTTCTCTAATTCCTCAGCTTTCTGCCTGTACCTAAAGGCCCCTTTGTTGTCACCAAGAGCAGCCTTGGCCTGCGAAGCCAGATAATAGGAGGGAAGGAAATACGGATACTTGTCAATCAAGGAGTTAAAATCAGCCAACGCCGCTTCCCAATGCTTCAACTGCATATTGACAAGTCCGCGTTGATAATGTATCTCCACATTCTCCGGGTCTAAATCCAGAGCCTTGTCAAAATCAGCAAGAGCGTTGTTATAGTCGCCAAGTTCTTGTCGCAGAACGCCTCGGTTATAATGACTCTGAGCGTTCTCAGGTGCCAACTCCACTGCCTTGTCATAATCCGCCATTGCACCACGGTAGTTATGACGACGGTAAAAGATTATACCACGATTGATGTAATCACCTGCCCATGTCGTGCCAAGATTTACCGCCTGCGTTAAATCAAGTAATGCTTCATCATCGTGACCTAACATGCTATTCACCAGTCCCTTTGCACTCCAGTTCGCAGCATTCTGGCCGTCGTTCTCTACTGCCTTGCTGAAGCAATGCAATGCAGCCAACGTGTCGTTCATCTGCATACTGATGACGCCCTTCTCGAAGTTATAAGAAGCCGATTCGGGTTCCTTCATTAGCAGAAAATTGATGTCCTCCAATGCCTTTTCATACTTACCGGCGGCCGACCTTACGTCCGCCCTCAACAACATATAGGTCTTATTCTCAGGTGAAAACATCAGAGCCTCAGTAAAATCGTTTTCCGCCTTTTCCAATTCGTTTAATCCTCGATATATGAACCCGCGAGTATAATAGGCACCGGGCATGAACGGACTATTGGAAATAGCTTGAGAGCAGTCGCGTTCAGCACCGTTCAAATCGCCGAGTTGAATCTTGGCTATCGCGCGATAGAGATACGGCTCAGCAAGGTATGGTTTGAGCTTGATTACCTGATTAAAATATTGTATTGAAAGAACATAATCGTCATAATACAATGCATTACGACCAATAGCCGTCAGCCGGTCAGTATTCATCTGGGCATGGCATAAGATTGATACACACAACCCCAAAAATATTATTCTGATTCGTTTCAATACTCAAGATTTCTTACTTATCGGCAACCAGCCTGAGCGTCAAACCATTCTGGTATTTCGAATTGTTCATCCTCCGTGTAACCGAGCGACTCATCCGCAAACACCTTCTGCATATACAGTGCAAATATCGGTAGAGAGGTATTGGCTCCCTGACCATCCGACATGTTATCAAAATGTATTGCTCGGTCTTCACCGCCAACCCAACAGCCGCTGACAAGCGAAGGAGTGAAACCCATAAACCAACCATCTGAGTTATTCTGACTCGTTCCCGTCTTGCCACCCATCGCTACCTTTAAACCATATTTAAATCGGTTCCTAACACCTGTTCCGTGGTCAACTACATTGCGAAGCATGTATATCATTTTATATGCAGTCTGTTCGCTTATAATTTCGTAGGTGTGAGGAGAAAATGTGGCTAACACATTGCCGTTATTGTCTTCTATACGAGTTACATATAATTGCTCGGTTCTAATACCTTTATTAGCAAACGCAGTATAAGCATCCACCATCTCGGCAACCGACACTTCACACGGCCCAAGACACAAGCTGACAACGGGGTCCAACTGACCCTCTATACCAAACGAACGCATTAACCGAACAAGCTGCTCAGGCGTAAACAACGACATTAGATATGCCGACATCCAGTTGCTTGACTGAGCCAACCCCCATGTCAATGTAACTGTCTTGCCTACCTCATCTTCCGGAACCTTATGACTCTCCTTCGGAGTCCATTCTATGCCATTGCCGTCAACCAATGTCACAGGCACGTATGATGTCGTATCGCATGGCCACATACCCTCGTCCATCGCTAATGTATATATATATGGTTTAACGGTCGAACCTACCTGACGCTTGCCTACTGTTGCCATGTCATACTGGAAGTGTGCAAAATCCGGACCGCCAACGTATGCCTTAACATGACCGGAATGAGGATCCATTGACATAAAACCGCACCGAAGAAAATATTTCTGCCAACGAATACTGTCTAACGGGGTTAGCACAGTATCTATCATCCCATTATAAGAGAACACCTGCATCTCTACAGGTGTGTTAAACGCCTCTTCTATTTCATGCTCGGTTTTGCCGGCTTTCTTCATCATGCGGTAACGCTCTGTCTGACGAATACTACGCTGCATTATATCTTCCACCTCTTTCTGACTTAGACTGCGGGAGAAGGGCGCTGTCTTGCTTCGCTGTTTCTCCTTGAAAAAACGGCCTTGAAGATATTGTATATGTTCACTTACTGCTTCCTCTGCATAGCGCTGCATACGAGAGTCAATTGTTGTGTATATGCGCAAACCGTCATTATAAATATCATAATAACTACCATCCGGCTTGGTGTTTTTGTTGCAGAAACCATAGAGTGGGTTGCTGTCCCACTGGCGTTTGTCTATCGCATATTGACTCTTGTTCCACGATGAATAATTGCTCTCCTTCGGCTCCTTAGCCGTCAACACACTACGCAGATATTCGCGAAAATATGGTGCGAGACCTTGTTTATGGTCAACAGAATGATAACGAATGTCAAGCGGCAATTGCTTGAGAGAATCACAAACCGACTCCTCCATGTAGCCATATTTGGCCATCTGATTCAATACGGTATTTCTTCTGTTCAGTGCACGCTCCGGACGACGAATAGGGTTGTAGTATGACGGGTTCTTACACATGCCTACCAGCATTGCAGCCTCTTCTGCCTTGAGTGCTGCCGGAGACGTACCAAAATATACCTGAGCGGCGGATTTGATGCCTACTGCGTTATATAAGAAATCAAACTGATTGAGATACATCGTTATTATCTCTTCCTTTGAATACAAACGCTCCAATTGCGCAGCTATAACCCATTCATTTGGTTTTTGCATCAGACGCTCAAATACATTGTCGGCTGTCGGCGAATACAACTGCTTCGACAACTGCTGGGTTATTGTAGAACCGCCTCCGGCTTTGCCTAAAGTAAGTAATGCACGAAAAACGGCTTTCGAGTCAATTCCTGAATGAGAATAGAAACGCACATCTTCCGTTGCCACCAATGCATTGATCATATATGGAGAAATCTGATCGTAGGTCACTCCTACACGATTTTCCTTACGATAATAACGACCGAGTGACACCATATCTGCTGAAAATACTTCACTTGCATAGCGATTTTTCGGATTCTGAAGTTCATCTATCGGGGGTAAATACCCAAACCAGCCTTTTGAAATTCCAAAGAACACCAAAAAGACCGTCAATATACCTATACCGAATAGGCTCCAGAGGCAGATTGAAAACACTTTTTTGAAACTATTCATATCATCAAATCTTCTATTATTATATTTAAGATATGTTGTCCGCTACGTGTGGCTTTGTAGTAGTCACCATCTTTTGCTAATAATCCTTTAGCGACATAACCCTCTGCTATCTTAATAAATCTATTTTGATAATCATCAGCAATTTTGTTAATATTGACGCCGGCGCACGTACGAAGACCAAGCATCACTACCTCATTATAGCATTCGCAACTTCCGAGCACCTCTCTTTCAATTGGCAAATATTGTGCCGAACCGGCCTGATAGGCTTTGTTTGTTGATTTAATATAGATGTCAAGGTCTGTAATGTTATTCTGTCTGACATGTTGCCCGTCATAATTGTATGCTCCGGCACCAAGACCTAAATAAGGCGAACCGGTCCAATAACTGCTGTTATGGCGGGAATAGAAACCCGGACGTGCAAAATTGCTGATTTCATACTGATATATACCCGCTGCTGACAATCGGTCAACAACTGTGTCATGCATCTGATTTAGTATATCATCATCCAATTCGCTTACCTCGCCGCGAATCATTGACATGTATAACGGCGTTCCCTCTTCATACGTTAAACAATATGCAGAGATATGCTCTGCACCTATTGCTATAGCCTCGTCTATATCAGAATTCCAATCGGACAGATTTTCATTTGGAAGACCATACATCAGGTCTATAGATATATTGTCAAATCCGGCACGACGCGCTTCTTCTATTGCGCGTATAGCCATCGACCTGTCATGACGACGACCTATCATTCGTAATCTGTCGTCATCAAAGGTCTGCACACCTATACTGAGTCTGTTTACCCCGGCATCACGATACGCACCAAGAAGAGTAGGGGTGACATCCGATGGATTAACCTCAACCGTAACCTCTTGTATTGTATTTTGTGCGTCAAGTGCGCCGAGAATAGCGTTTAATATGCGGACAATATTATCTTCGCACAGCGCACTCGGCGTTCCGCCACCAAAATAGACTGTCGTTAGTCGTTCGTCTCGTTCACGAAGAATGTCTGAAAAGATTGTTTTGCGTAACGATAATTCCTGCATCACTGCGTTAATATAATCGTTACTGCGAGATAATTTTGTCGTCGAAAAAAAGTCGCAATACCGACATCGCGACTTACAAAAAGGTATATGTACGTAACATCCCGCCATCTGTCCGAATTACTTCTATTTCTCAATATTCTATCTACGTTGTCTGCTCATCATGTCAGAGATGAGTGTAGCCTTTATACTTATTCTTTTCCGCTCCTATCTTCGCCCCACAAATATTTCATCCAATCAGCCATTTTTTTTTCCGCAGGACTGCCTTGTGCATGCCAGAAATGGTAATCAGTAAGACCATCCGGCAAAAACTGCTGCTTGACAAAATGATTGGGATAGTCATGCGCATATTTATAGTTTTCCCCGTACCCCAGTTCTTCCATCAACTCCGTCGGCGCATTCCGCAAATGAAGCGGCACCGGCATGTTGCCGGTTTCCTTAACTGTTGAAAGAGCGGAGTCTATTGCCAAATATGCTGAATTCGATTTTTGCGATGTGGCTAAATATACTGTGGCCATTGCAAGGGGAATTCTACCCTCAGGCCAACCTATTTTGCTGACGGCGTCAAATGCACTGTTTGCAATCAACAATGCATTAGGATTAGCAAGACCAATATCTTCAGAGGCGGAAATAACAAGTCTTCGTGCAATGAACTTCGGATCCTCACCTGCGGCAACCATACGCGCCAACCAATATATTGCAGCATCAGGGTCACTACCACGAATGGACTTGATAAATGCAGAAATAATGTCATAGTGCATTTCTCCGTCTTTATCGTATGCCAACGGGTTCTGTTGAAGACTGTCAGTTACTGTTTTGTTGTTAATAATCAGTATATCTTCATCGCCATCTTTAGTCGGCTTGGCGGTACTTACAACTAAGTCAATTATATTCAGCAATTTTCTTGCATCACCTCCGGCATAGCGAAACAGACTGTCCTGTTCTGCTATTTTTATGTTCTTTGTTTTTAATACCTTATCTTCAGTCAATGCCCGTTCCATGAGCTCCAACATATCTGCTTTCCCCAATGGCTTGAGCACATATACCGCGCATCTGGAGAGTAGGGGAGAAATAACCTCAAACGACGGGTTCTCGGTCGTCGCACCTATTAGTGTTATCGTACCATCTTCTACCGCTCCTAAGAGAGAGTCTTGCTGAGACTTCGAAAAACGGTGTATCTCGTCTATAAATAATATAGGGTTACCTTGATTTTGAACTGTCTTTTCGTCTAACTGTTGTCCACTTTGAAATAAGCCGCTGCGCATCAGCTGATTGCTTCGTTTGGCCTTGTCTATTACATCCCTTACGTCCTTTACTCCGGAAGTCACAGCTGATAGGGTATAGAAAGGCCTATCCAGTTCTGAAGCTATAATATGAGCTAATGTGGTCTTTCCTACGCCCGGAGGTCCCCATAGGATAAATGAGGACAGGTTCCCGCTTTCTATCATCTGCCGTAATACCGTTCCTTCACCAACAAGGTGTTTTTGACCAATATAATCAGATAACCGTTTCGGACGCATCCGTTCTGCAAGTGGCATCATAACGTATAATAATTATTTAATAGCAATATATCTGAGTGATTTATGGTATTTAATCTGCACATGAGAGATTTAATGTATTGATGGTAATTAAGCACTTACATCCGCATGTAGAGACGGTAATTGGGGCTGTTTATTTTGCGTGGCGCTTACCGTCTCTCAAATTTGCAAACTTAAGCACTTACATCCGCATGTAGAGACGGTAATCTATAGCTCTCAAAAATCCGCGTGCAACGACGCTACTAATGCAAAATTACAAATATTTTTCAATATACTCAAATATTTGCAAACTTTCCCCGCTTTTATTTTAGCATTTCATCAAAATAGAGTACATTTCATATTATATTATTTAACATAATGTAAATTATCAATAGAAATGTAATCGGACGAAAAAATACTACGATAGCTGGAAGACTTTTTTTATTCTTTCGAAATCTCATCGAAACTGCCATCATCGAAAAATACGATTACCTTTTTTATTTTTTTCTCTCTGTATTTCTCTGTGCCACTCGTTTCGGGAACTACATGATTCTCTTTTCGACTTCTTTTTTCATTTGATGCCATACCACGTTCATATACATCACCGGCATAAATCCCGTCCGGCACAATTGCAGACGTTGGTCCTGGCAAGCCTTCAGATTTATTCTTATTCGCATCCGGTTCTGTCGGCGCTATGTCAAACAATGTCTGGTCTTGACCTGCATTTTTGCTTTTGTACATTGACCCGATACCCAAAATCAGCCATTCGGGGCTTACCAAACGGAAACGTGTTAATACGCGTTGCAAAACATCCAAACTCGGTTTATTTCTCCCGCTAAGGATATTAGACATCGTTGATGGAGATATTCCAACCTCCGTCGCAAAATCTTTTGCATTTAGATTTTCCGTTTTCATCAACGCTTGTAGGCGTTCTAATTCTGTAGGTGTGTTCATATATCTTAAAGAAGTTTAATTATCATACTATTTATACGTACTTCCCACATCCCCCCACCTTGTCCCGGCCAAACATACCAACATAGTTTCACCAAACCGGTCAACCTTGTTTTTTTAACGTCTCTCATCCCCACACCCGCCTCGCAACATTTTCAGTCCTCAACATCCTCTACCCCTCTATCCCCGCATATTTTCTTTGATTTAAGACGTTATATTCTTCAACACATAAAATCCTTCGGTCAAATACAATTCGTGCCTTATGTTCAAAATCTGTATAAAATTATGTCATCAATCCGACTGCAAAGATAAGTAAAATATTTCACATTTGCAAATGTAAATTTAAAATTAAATTGGTAATGTAAAATTTCACATCTGTGATTTTACATAGTTGTTAACACATAATTAACAAATGTATAAAGCCCTATAAATCAACTGTTATTTATACAAAAGTACCACTTGATATATGTATTATATATAACTCATAAACAAAGACATACATAAATAAATCGCAACAAATACCTCAGGTAATAATTAACCACACGCATAGGGGTGTATGAAATATAAAGTACAACTTTAAATAATATTTGTAACTATTGATATTCAGCATATTCCACGCTCGCAGACGTTGCGTAAAAACTCTCATTGATATACTTATTACTCAAATGTGTTTCGTTTCACTGTTCTGTGTTATTTGTGGGTGTTATGTGTGAATTTTATGCTTGTTTCATGTGTAAACTATTAGACATTTCACAAATGGTTTATATACAATTGTGACATTCTGCCCTACCCTGTTTTGTGTTTTTGTATGGGGTATATGTTTCCATTTATGTCATTTTTTTGGTACGTCAGCGCCAAGCATTTTACTCTCCTATTCTCTTTTTATCCTCTTTGTCACCTTCTTGGGGCGTCAGTGCCAAGCGGATATAATTACAATCCATGAGCATTTTCGTCTTAGCTTCTCTCATTTATAAATACAAAATAGGCGGCATGCTTAAAAAACATGCCGCCTATCGTTCATGACCGATTTACTTGTCAGTCAATCATAGCACTCCTACACTATATTTGAGTACTTCAAATGATACCCTTATTTGTTACATCGGTTCTATATTTTCCGGATTCTCTTCAGGGTTAACTGCACCGCCTATTTGAAATTGTCCACCATGTACTGAACCTATTTGACATACGCTACCGGATAAAAACATCATCTGACGGCTTTCGGGTTGTATATATTGTCTTTTCATAATCTGTGTTTTTTTGATTAGTTTGTTTGTAATAACTTTTATTCTTTTAAAAAATAACAACAATGTACCTAATCTTTTATTTTCTGTCCGACAACATTATAATTAACGCCATCCCGGATAATATAGATTTGCCCTTTATTTATTATTTTTAGTGTTGCATTAGATGTCATATTTTCAGTCTTTAACCATGCACCGTCTATCAACTCTAATTCTGTAACTATATTTCCTCCTTCAGCTATCCTCGCACGCTGTATTACGCCGGCAGGCACACTCTCTGCTATCCTAAACCACGCGCGGAAGCCTTTTATTGTCATGTCTCCGGTCGGGAAATATAGTTTGTCACCACTACCTACAAATAGATTATTCGGGCTTGCTGATATCGTTCCTTGTATAAGTGTTCCAACGAATGTAACATTACCTTGCGTTACATCGGTCGGTTCTGTCACTTTTATAACCGCATCCTTAAAGACAGGATTTACAATCTGTCTTGCAGGCTTGATTATGTACGGAATTCCTCTATATATAGAAGACTCGTTTGCAAAGTTAAGGGTCAATATTCCACCGTCCAACTCCGTACTCTCAAGCGACATTAGGACCACCTCACCCAGCGCCTCTCTTATTTGTGTTGAATTCAAATCAAACGGCAGACAAATAGTGTTATACATTCCCGACACCAATGTACGATTGACTTGAATATCTGCAGCAGCTTCGTCAAAGTGAGCCGCAAGAATATCATTGTTTTCCGCGGTCTCTTCCAATTGAAGCAGCTCCGGTTGTGTTACGTTAATGCTTACTATATGACCATTCGACCACGAATGAGTGCTTTGTACTCGCACCGAATATGTTCCGGCTGCAAGATGCAGGTAGTGGGTTATTGTCTTGTCACCACTGCCATCAGGGTTCTTGTCATATACGTCAACCACTTGCTCTTCTTCGTCTAACACTGTTATTCTATAGCTCTGTGCATGACCATTTTCGCTTGTCATATTCATCGTAAAGAGGAACGTGCCGGCGTAAGCTTCGCTCACATTTACCTTCCATACCGCAAACTGCTCAAGTACGTAACCTAGTTTGTCTTCCGGAGTAAAGTGTATCTCATCTTCTTCATCAACGTAAGCCAACGCACTCAACACAGCATTGTCTGCTGCCAGTGCTGCAGGTATTGAGGTTACTGGCGTAGGTACAGGATCTAAGGTAACATCTACAACTTTAGCCGCCGAACCACTGGTTTGATTGGTTACCTTCACAACATAATTCTTGCCACCGCTAAGATATATACGACCCAAACTTAGAGCTAACGGATTGCCTGTTGCTGCGTTATAACCGGCTTCCGCCACAGTCGCAATTGGCTCAGCTGCTTCGTCTTCAAATAACTCTATCTTAAACTGATGTGCATTTGTGGTGTTAATATTAAGTGTCACATCATAGAACGAAGATGCCGCTGTTGAAACATTCCATTTAACATCGGCTGACGGCCATGACGCTGCACTAATCTGTCCGTCTGCCCGGGTACAACCGCTTGAGATTAAAGCATCCACAACGTTCAAAGTGTTAGTTGTTGATTCAGACAACGCCACCACGTCGCCACCTGCATAAGAGAGTGTTACGTTAGCGACACCACAACGTGTCTCATTTCGCGGATTCAAGAGTTTAATGGTGTACACACCGGGTTCCGCAAAATGGATTGTACCGGGGATATTTACTGTTGGATAAGTAGCATATCCGTTATCATTATCCGGCCCTTCTCGAACAGACTCTATAAGGTTATTGTCTTGGTCATGTACCTCAACTATAAATATATGATTGCCATCTTCATACATTTTAGAATCCGAAGGATCTTCTGTCCAAGTGTTTCCTGCCATGTTTATAGTAGCAGAAACATAACATGCTCTATTTACTTTTATCTTCCATGTCGCTGTACCCGTTGTCTCACTTGTATGAATATACCTGATATAAGGATGGATGGGGGCTGATTCGTTTGTTTCGTAAGCAATATTGCCGGCGAGTATTGCTTTACTTGCCGTAAAGGCATAACTACTTTCAAAATCTGTTTCAGGATATACAGCCTCTGTGTGCCAACGAGGGTCGCCAAGGTCGCTCCCGTCACTTCCTGCCCCACATGCCGGTGAAACATTTCCTGTCAGCCAGTTATTTGCAAGATGAAAGTCCCCATTAGCCGCGTCAACAAAAAGCGGATCTTGACCGTTGATACAGTTGCTCTTCGTAACGCTACTATGAATACCCCAGCCGGAGTCTTTCAGATAGTTATAAACAAGGCAGTTGTTTGCCTGAGCCACGCCACGGATAGCTCGAACTCCATCGGTACTTTCCGGCAACATAAATATACAGTTGGAAACAACACCGTCAGTAATGGTGATTTTACCTGTAGCGCTATAGTCTGTGTTCATTGGTAGAACATTGTAGAACGTACAATGGTCAACAAGGTAGGAGGAAGATTCAGCTCTCACGTCGATAGGACCTGCCCAATAACTTTCTGCATCAGTTGAGATATTAGCAAACGTACTATTCTTAATCTGCACATTCATCGCTGTTGTGTTCTCAACGAACAGAATGCTCTTCATGATGTTGTGAAAGTAGCAGTTGTTGATGGTAACAGAAGCTAAACGGTTGCTTGTTGAACAATAAATCATCGACTTATTTATATTAAAGCCATAGAACTCGCATCCCTCCAACTCCAGTTTGTTGTCTTCATTAGCGTCCGATGGATAGATAAGATGCTCATACCATGTAGCTAATTCCATAAGACGCGACACATCGAACTTGACGTTCTCAAAACGAGCGACAGCGCCTTCTGCCAGGGTTATAGATACTTGTGGTTGAATAATAACCTCTGCGCCCTCGGCAGCACGTACAGTCACGTTCTTGCCTGCAAAGGCAATGTAGTTACTGTTCGACTCAACGTACGTACCTGCAGCCATTTCAATAACATCACCTGTGGCGGCACCATTGAGCGCTGTACGGAGCGCATCAGGAGTGGCAGAGGAAATGTTAATCACCGCAGAATAAGATAGTAATGAAGGTAGTAAGAATAACAGGGAAACAAATAGTACTTTGTTTTTCATGGTAGTTATGTGTTTAATGGTGTTTTATTTAAAACTAAGGTGCAACGCTCATAAAGCGCTCAAGGAAGTTCATGGTTTTGTTCTTTTCACAATGAACAGCAGTATCATGATAAAATACAATCAACCAAGCAAAGATACAAAAATATATATTCCCCCAAAACAAAACATCTTGTGTTTTAAAACATACTGCAAAATTAACAGTAAAATTTACGCCATACAAAACAATACATCAACACATATTTGTTTTATAATCAAAAAGAAGTTTCCACTTTTCCACCCTGTATTCCTCAGAAACCTTTCTACAAAGAATAACATTTCGTAACATTTCGAAAAAAACGGACCGGACCCCCTAAAGTCTCTCTCTAACCCGTCCAACCTTGTTTCACCCAAGGGTAGAGACGGTATTCTTTACCGTCTCTCTCTACCCATCTAAGTCTTCTAAATCTTCTAACGGCGCAGCCGTATTTTTCCGAATTTAACATCTATATTGAAACACGGAATTAGTCAGGTGCTCCCCGAACTATCTCCCACTAAGACTGTCCCTCTAAAAACAAAAAAGAGACTGACTCCATCAGAATCAGTCTCTTTTTTTACCGCTTTCAGCGGTGAGAGGGGGATTCGAACCCCCGGTACGGTTACCCGTACGACAGTTTAGCAAACTGTTGGTTTCAGCCACTCACCCATCTCACCTTAAAGAACCGGTCTTCTCAACCACACTATAAAACGAAAAATCCATCGTCCATAATGCTCTTTAAGCTGCTTGGTTAGTTACCAAACTGCACTTTTTTCAAAGCGACTGCAAAGGTACTGCTTTTTTTTTAATTGAACAAATAAAAACGTAAAAAAATGCACTTCATTTTACCTCGTCGTTTTTTTCTGCAATAAATTAGTTACCTTTGCTATTATTTCAGTCTATTACTCATGTTTCCACCTCTGGAGCCTAAAATATAATTCTGAATTATATTAGGTCATTTTGAACGAATAAAAGAAAATGTATTTTAATTCGTTAAATCTGTTTTAATTACTGAACAAATAAAAACGTAATGATGTGATTATCACTTGTAGGAAATTAAAATTCGTTAAATCTGTTTAATTAGTGAACAAATCAACCCCGGCGAGAGATATTTTTCCAAAATTCAAATGCAAAAAGATGTTCCAACACCTAAATATAATATTACTATCCCTTAGTATCGCGATTTCATCCTGCTCTCATCAGGCAGGCAGGAATACCATTTCCGTCAATGCCACCCCGCTCATTATCCTTGATACGGACATTGGCGGCTGTACAGATGACGTCTTCGCAATAGAAATGCTCTACGAATATCAACGCCGAAATGCTTGTCAACTACTTGGTATCATTGTTGACAGAGAGGGAGAAGACAACGCGGCATGCATTGATGTTTTCAATAATTATTTCGGTTACCCCGACACCCCCATTGGTTTGGAACGTAATGGCATTGACAGCCCTAAGGTTTTCACTGATTATAGGTATTTGCTTCACTTAACTGATACAACCGGTGCCCCACTCTTCCCTTGCACCATTAGCGACTACTCCACCTTGTCTGACGGATGGCAGTTATACCGACAATTATTAGCAGCGCAGCCCGATCATAGCGTTACCGTTTGCGCCATCGGGTTTCTCACTTCGCTTGCACATCTTTTGGAATCTACTCCTGATTCAATATCACCACTTAACGGTATTGAGCTGGTGCAGCAAAAGGTCAAGTGCTTATATATAATGGCGGGATGTTTCACCTCACAAGATGTTAAGGAATATAACCTTGCTCAGGGATTTGCCTTTGCCGAAACCGTCTTTCGCCTTTGGCCGAATGATGTTGACATCGTTTTTTCACCGATAGAAGTGGGCAATCAGGTACATTATACTAAAGAACAAGTTCTCAACGATATCTCTTGGACGGATATTCATCCTGTCAAACAAATATATCTAAAACGACATCCTATTATCAACGTTCGGATGTGGGACCCGATGGTTATTATCAATGCCGTTGAGGGAGACGACCTCTTTCAACTCTCAAGTCGTGGCACCGTCTCGCTCACACCTGATGGCGTTACTCTTTTTTATCCTTCTGCTAACGGCAATTGCCGCTACCAACTCCCGGGCAATGATAAGTGGGCAAAGCAGATGTCGCAAAAAATTCGCACCGCTAACCAACGCCATTAAGCCTCCTATCCTCTCATCTCACCAACCATCGCCTTCTGCATCCCGGCACTGACAACTTTTTGTCAAATGCTCGGTACGTCAGCAACGAGAATAAAAATGCAAGAGTGTGCTTTTTTGCAATAAAAAAAGCACCCGCCTCGTGTGATATTAGACGGATGCTGATTAGTGCAAGTTGGCTTGTTAAACTTCTATAGTTGTGTGTCCGTTGTTGCGTCAGGGGTTATAGGCGCTCCTAACACCACACCACCACCTCCGCCGCTTACGCAGATTATAGACATCATTTCGATGGATATTACATTTACCTCTGGTTGATTATAAAGCTTTTTCATAATAATACTATTTAAATATTATACATCATTCATTAACCATTACTTTACAACCTGACCTTGTGCATTGTACACTTTGTCACCACGGAGTATGAAAAGCTGACCATCACGCAGCACTTTTTTACTTTGTACTTGTTCACCACTTTGTACTTGATAGATGTCTGTAGCCATATCCTCACGCTTGAAGAGGAAACGTGCAGGCGCATTCTGCTGGTCGCTCGAACCGGAGCCCGGACCATTATAGATGAGATAAGCTTTGTGTGCGCCTAAGGTAGTGCCGGTGTAGCGATATAGACCCATACCTATTAAATTGTCTGTTCCGATAGTAGCTGACTTGCCAAGCACATAGATATTGTCCGTAGAAACACCGTGATCAGCAGCCACTACACTTGCCGCTGTATTGGCATCCAGACCTTCCAAATCGTTGCGACCGGGATAAGGCGAAGCCTCTGGATCCATTGCAATCAAACTGTAGGTAGGAGTTTCCGATTCGAGGACAACAGCCGTTCCGGCAGGTACGATGTCTCCGTCAAATGCGATAGGACGCAAGATGAATTCGTTGTTCCGCACATAGCCTACGTATGCCCAAACGCTCGGGGGCATCATGTAGTCTTTACTGCTATCGAAGAAAGTACGGTAGTAACGAGTCGTTTTATCCGGGTCTTGTCCGGCAGTAGCGTCCACTTCCAAAATTCCTCCTTCGTACATGCAGCCTGCCCAAGCCGGCGCCCATGCCTGATAAGCAGCCAATGTTCCTTCAGGAACGAAGATTTTAGTACCGCCGTTAGTTGCAGTCTTGAACTCAAGACCTTTATCACCATCATACCAAGTGACGGTATTCGGGTCGTTCCAGAGGAAGAATACATTCTCTACGCCCGTACAATTAAGGAAAGCACCAGCCTCGATAGACTTGACAGCCTGCGGTATCATCACAACATCAAAACGTGCGCTGTCTTTGTAGGCATTGGCACCGATGCCGGTAACGCTAAATCCTGTGTTCAGATAAGCAGCCTCTTCCGGGATAATCAGTGTACCTGTGCGTGTAATAGGATAGAGAGCATTCACTTCTGCGGTGTATGGCATTACCTTTATCTCTTTGGGGGAAACGGACGAAACCGCATATATGTTGGTGGTATTCTGATTATCGAAGAAGAACTGTTCGCCGACTGTAGCGGGGAAAGGATACGAAAGAGTAATCTTGTCGGCGTATGTGGACCAACCTGCGGCAGCCTTATAATCATTCAAGACAGAGCTTGACGGATAAACATTGATATGATTCAGGAACCCGTCGCCGGAGAAGGCATTGCTGCCGAGCACAGGAGGCATTTGAGTATCGAAATTTAACCATCCAAGAAGTTTGCAGTTCTTGAATGCCTCATCACCGATTTCATCCAACACCGTACTGCGGAATGTAAACTCGATAGCTCGGCTACAACCCTCAAATGCATGTGCACCCACTTTGGCAATATTCGCACCGAAATAGAAATAGCCCTCTGTTGGGTCATTATAATACGCATAATCACCAATCTCTGTGATATAATAGGTTACCTCATCATCTTCTATGTAATCCGGGATACTACCTGCGGCAGTAAAGACTTTCGCCGTGTGTGCACCGGTGATTTCGTAGAAGCCGTTTATAATCTCGCCCAAACGCGGAGCGGGAGCCGGGGTATAAGTGAACTCAATGGAGGAAATGTCGAAGTAGATAGTTCCGGAGAGTGTAACCTCATCAGAAGCTGTACCAGCCCATGTAAGGGTATTAGCTACGTCATCATACGTCCAGTCAGCTGAAAGATTATCTGCATCGGTATTGCTACCATTGATTACAATGCCTTGAATATCTCCTGCAACGGACTGGAATTTCAGTTCTCCACAGTTTTCAATAGCAAGATATTTTTCCGTGAATTGGCAGCTCGTCCCATACCCTTCGCTTTCACGTGTCAGAGAAACGAAAATATTTTTAATTAATGGTGCTTTTTGAGTATTGCCCACCTCATCTGCATATAGCGATACGTGGCTTACTTGGCGTTCTTCCCATGTGATGGTAGAATTTGCAACCGGAACATCAGCTACGGTAAATTCAATAGACTGGATATTTTGACAAGATACGCTACCTGATGCACCATTTACTGCCAATGTTACGGACGATGCACTACCGGACCATACAAGTCTGTGGTCATTGTAAGTCCATCCGGAGCCGGCTGCAAGGTCGTCCAACCCCTGCTGGATACTGTTAGTTTCAATCACAATACTTGTCAACTGTCCCGAAGTCGGGTAAAAAGTGACCGTTCCGCCATTATTAATGCTGAAAGAAGTATTGCCCGCATATGTCATAAAATGGCTATAATCCCCACTTAACGGAGCCTTCGTAGCGACTTTAATAGTGTTAACTGTCTCAGAAGCGGATGAGTAGAGGTCAATGCCTGTGAGATCCGAGCCTTCCCACTTGATAGTTGTGGTTGGAACTGAAGCAGGAGGAGTATCAAAATAGAATACAACGGATGTTATTTGTTCCAAATAAATAGAAGAAGAACTGTTACCATTAGTTGCCAGAACGACTGATGAAGCATCGCCTGTCCATGTCAATTGATGATTATTTACAGTCCATCCTGCACCCAAATCATCCAACTCCGCCATATATAAGGGATTATACGAGATAACAATGCTTTTAAAGTCGCCTAACGAACTGGAGAAGGTAAGTGTGGCATTATTCTCTACACTAAGAGACCGTACATTAGAATATACATTTCCAAATTGGCTATAATCATCATTTCCTCCATCAGCGGTGATAGTGATATTCTTAAGGGTATTCGAATGATTACCAACAGATCCATGATCCCAGTTAATGTAGAAATTGATGTCGCTCGCTTCCCATGTTACAGGAGCAATGGGCGTAGCAGGTGCTGCCGAAGCAATAGTAAATACGATAGAGGAAGGATTAAAATCAATACTGCCAAAAATAGTAACTTGAGAAGAAGGAGCACCGGTAGGTGTCTTACTCGCGTCCCACGTAAAGGTTTGTGTCGTGCTGTCATACTTCCAGCCGGTATCAAAACCTGATGAAGTCTGAGCATAACCACTAGGATCATAATATACGTAACTGCAGGTAATCACAATACCGGAGATATCACCGACAGAGGAGATAAACGTAAGTTCTCCACCGCCAGTTATCCAAACCTCTCCATTGTTATTCGAATTAAAATAACAAGCGGTACCTCCTCCGGTTCTTTCCAAAGAAGCTTTAATACCATCAATGGAAGATGATTCGAATTTATCCCCTACATTGGGACAATTTAACGAAATACTGCTTAAATCTGTTCCGTCCCATGTGACGGTTGTTGCCCATGAACTGACGGTGAGCACCAGGAGGGCAAAGAGTAAAGTAATTGTTTTTCTCATAGTGTTTGAGATTTTTGTTAATATTGTGAGGGCTAACCCTCGATAATTGATTTTTCTTCAAATTATTCCTATTTCCGTCACTAATATTTGGTGTTAATCTTGCCGATGGGAACCATAATATCGGTGAAGAATAGGCATTCTATTCTTAGGAATTGGAAGTATTCGTTCCACCGGAATTTTTCGTATTTTTTGCGGCTTGCGAAGAGAGTATCTCCTCTACCAACTTCCTTGTATAGTCCTTCGCCGCCTCATGACGATGTTCTGAGGCAGCGGACGACTCCGGCACTGAATGATTGTTGTTTTTCTTATCTTCCATACTCGTTCCCTTACCGGTCAACTCACTATACAGGAAAATTCATTTGTTGTTTTAGCGGGCAGCAAAAAAAATGCACCCGATTTTATCGAGTGCAAAAGTAGTGGAATTTTCTGAAATCGCTTTTGCAAAAGCGGACAGATATTTTACAAAAACGGACAAAGTGGCATAAAAGCTCTAATTCCAGGGTTTAGAACAAGGATTTTTAGTATTAAGAAGATATGGTACGCCCCCCCATATATGTGACTCCATCGCTATCCGTCCAAGGAAGAGAGAATCCCTCAATCAGTACAATCTTTCGAAAAGAATCGCGTGTATGGCGGAGTGAGAATGTTATATTCATAGCACTTGTAGTGTATTACGATTACTGTTGCAATTGCAACCTTTCTCGGAGTAGATGTGCGGCGAAGGTGCTGTTTTTTTTGAATTAAGCAAAAAAACAATTGTTTGGGAACTTGACTTAGCCTTTTCCGCGATTCAAACGGTAGTCCGAAGGTGACATACCAACGTTCTGAGTGAAGGTTCGCGTGAACGAACTATGGTCATCAAACCCGCAACAGTTGCCTATATCTACAATAGGAATATCAAGGTTCTGAAGCAACATGATTTTCGCCTGCTCCAATTGTATGCGCATGATATAGCGTTTTGCTCCTTCGCCCGTGAGGTACTGCAGACGGCGGTTAAGGGTCTTGGGAGACATACACATCTTGTCTGCTACCTGAGTCACCGTCACTACTTGGTGATCCATCATACGGGTGACTGATAGGATTAGTTTTTTGAGGAACCGCTTGTCCTCAGGAGTCAGATATTCCTCTGGAACCTTCGGCTCTTCTAATTTGGGTGTCTCCTGTTCCGGCGTCGAAGAATGTCGTGCCTCGTTCAGTTCTGTCATCATGTCACTCATCAGTTCGTTGATTTTGCTCTGACGTTTGCGGAACCAGATGATAGCAACCACAATGCAGATGAATACACTAATGCTGACTATCGTTCCTATCCACACTAACCGATGGTTGCGGCGAGTTAACTGCTCTTTCTCTTTCTCCAACTCATCCCTGCCGAACTCGGCATTAAACCGAGCCAACTGCGCTGCTGTCGCATGCGAATAAAGTGAGTCCTTTAGCTGATGATAGCGCTCTAAATGAGCACGAGCTGCTTCGGGATCGGATTTATATAATATATTGTATATCGCACGCTGCGCATAGGCTTCATTATATGGATTACCTATACGTTGACAGATAACTATCGCTTCACCGAGGTACTCCACAGCCTCACCCTGACGTCCCATACCGCTCGCCGCCTGACCACGTTTATTGAGAGCTATCGCTAATGACAGTTGGTCACCGGTACTACGGAAATAAGGCACTACATTGACCAATATATTCTCCGCCTCTTCATAACGTTCCATCCCTACGAGGATTGAAGCTTTCTGCGTTTGCCGCACCGCCATCTTATACCGGTTGCCTGTTGTCGCTTCCACCTGACACGCACTGTCGGCATAGAGCAGAGCCTGTTCTTGATGCTCCAGCCGGTTCTCTATCTCGCTTGCCATGCCATAGATAACTGCCATACGGGAAGGGTTGTCCGCATGCTTGGCATAAGTAATCGCGCGGAGGATATATCCCTCAGCCTCTTCGGGATTACCTGCTGCCAATAGCGTTCCGGCTATCGTATTGAGCGATGAACTGATGCGGGCCGGGTCACCGCTACTGCTGTCCAACTGATAGCAGCGCTGCATATATCGCAGAGCTTCGTCGTATTTAGACTGGCGCATGTAAGTCAGACCTAACATCGACAGGTTGTCAGAGATGGATTTCTCGTCAGAATACTCCATCAACTCCAACGCCCTCAGCAGGTTCTTCTCAGCTAACGGATAATCCTGCTCGGCATAGTACCATTCTCCGGCCCAATACCACACCAGCGCTTTCATGGTGTCCAAAGGAGTGGAGGCAGTGAAGACAACCGGCTCGTCCATAAACTCCTCTTGGTCCATATAGGCAAAGAATTCCCGCGCTGTATTCAAACACGGTCTATCGTCAAACCGCTCCAGCAAAGTGTCAATAGGCTCCGCTTTCTGACTGGATGCTGTTGCGCTCACTATAACGGCAAGTTGTACTATTAGAGTATGAAATATCCTAATGGAATGGGGCTTAATCATAGGTCTGTTTGTAATTATGTATGTTCATTTATCATAATAAGACATACCAATTACAAAAGTATCACTTTTTTTTGACTTGAACAACTTTTTGAATGTTTTTTTTGATTATTTGTGCTTTTTTGTTTTAAATGTATAACACAATGTGCTATGTTGAGATTCGTTCAGCTCTCGGCATACATGCCGGGAGAAGGTTATTATAAAACTCGGACCATATCCCCACCCACATTTCCTAAATAATCGCAGAATTATTCGAGCCTTTTCTGTTTTTATCCTCAAAACGACAGTAACATTTAGCCGGCGTTATGCCTACATATAATTATATTCTACATATTGACATTTGCTCTTTGTTTTTGTATCTTTGCTCAAATTTTTGTTTAGCACAATGTTGTATTTTCGAAAAAGTTTTTCTTCTTTTTTGTTTTTATCAGTTAAAAAGTGTATCTTTGCAAATCATTTAATATTAGCAAAACTATGACAGACTACAAGAAAACACAAGACGGCATGTTTGCCTATCGCTATCCGCGTGCATCGGTAACTGCAGACAGTGTGCTCTTTGCAGAGCGGGACGGGCTGACCTTCGTGCTGCTCATACAGCGTGGAAATGAACCGTATAAGGGATACTGGGCTTTCCCGGGAGGGTTTCTCAATATGAATGAGACGGTCAATCGTTGTGCCGAGCGAGAATTGGAAGAGGAAACTGGCATAGTACTGAGTGGCATGCAGTTGGTGGGCATCTATTCCGATGTGGAGCGCGACCCGCGAGGACGCGTCATCACTGCTGCCTATGCCGCCATAACAACCATGCCGGAGGCTAAGGCAGCAGACGATGCCGCTGACGCACAATGGTGGCCATTGAACGAACTGCCAAAACTCGCTTTCGACCACGAAATAATACTTAAAGACGCGATGAAAATGTTAGGTTTGTAAATCATCACTGTCCACTAAGCGCATTTTTATCAACATGGGCTGCAAATTCCAAGACCAAGGTGGTATCTTCATTGACGATGACGCACTTATTGGTCATAATGCCACACTCTGTACGCTCAACCACCTACCCGACCCAGCACAGCGGGCGGGTATGATAGCACGACCGATACACATAGGCAAAAAAGTATGGCTCGGAGCGAATGTCACTGTTCTACAGGGAGTCACTATCGGCGACAATGCCATTGTTGCAGCAGGGGCTGTGGTAACAAAAGACGTGCCGGCAAACGCTATCGTTGGTGGGGTGCCGGCAAAAATAATCAAGATGATTGAGTAATAGACAGGTACAGCATTAAAACCAAACAGACCGCTGATTATCAGCAGTCTGTTTAGTTTGTTTTGTAGTGCTACGGGGAATCGAACCCCGGTTTAAAGATTGAGAATCTTTTGTCCTAACCGCTAGACGATAGCACCGGTTATTATACTTCTTTTCGAAAGCGAGTGCAAAGGTACTGCTTTTTTTTGATATAGCCAAACATTTTCGTAAAAAAATTCGGCACAACACCTTTAATCCTCGCTTTTGTGGAGCTCAGGGGACTCGAACCCCTCACCTCAACAATGCCATTGTTGCGCTCTACCAGATGAGCTAGAACCCCGATTTGATGTTTTCAATGGTTAACTCTGCAGCAGATATTTTACTTGCAGATTGACCATATCCTTGAGCGGCATAAGGGAGTCGAACCCTCCTCCTCAGCTTGGGAAGCTGATGCACTACCGATGTGCTAATGCCGCATGACGACATACTTAAAAGCACTTCAAGTTTCATTTCACGCTGCAAAGATACTGCTTTTTTATGATATATGCAAGAAAAAAGCAAAATCTGTGATAAAAACTTATCTTTCGTCGTCAGGAGCGGCCTTCCACGGGTTCTGTTTGATATGCATCATCTTCAGCATGGCGTTATGTGCTTCTTCGCGCATTCTATCCACCTCCGCCTTGCGTGGCGCGTCCTTTTGTGGCAATATCGGCTCGCCTATCTCTACAGTTATTAGCGGCTCTTCTTTCTTTCCAAACAAACGATAGATGCCTGTCCTTGGACGATATGTTATCGCACAAGGCACTATCGGCATACCATACTTATATGACATCGTGAAAGCGCCCTTCTGAAATGGACGAAGTGCAGGATACCACGGCCACTTCGACATCTCCGGGAAAATATGAAACGACCAACCACGACGATGAAACTCATCAAAGGCCGAATTAAAACACTTCATAGCCGACAAACCCTCTTCTGCCGGAGGTATGGGAATGCCGCCTACTACGCGAAGAAAAAACTGGTCTTTCGTCTCGAAATTCTTCTGAAACATCGGAATACGTGTTGTGTGTTTAGCGCCTACACCTATCAACACCGACTCACAATCATGTCTCAAACAGTGGTTGGAAATGGTTATATATCCGCCTTTGAGCACATCTTTGTATTTCTTCAGGTTCTCACGGCCTTTGAAACGCAAACCTGTATTCAGGCGAAGCCATATTCCAAGCGATATATATAATATAAAGATGTATGAAAATACATTTAGTATTCTGTACTTCAGTGAATCATCCACAAACGGATAATTTTCGTCAACACGATATTCCCTGTCGTACACAGGACGATACATTCTTACGTACGGGTCTGTCTCCGAATATTCCAATCCCATATCAGGAACGTAAGTTCCCTGCTCAACCTCAAAATTATTTATCTTCATTTGTCTGTGTTTTTTATAAGCTGACATTTAGCACCCACAGCTCTTGCCGATCCGCCATCGGTGTCATCTCTGTCGCCAAGAAAAAGAGTGCGTTCTGCTTTTGCGCCCAATCGGTTGATAATTGCCATTGCCGACTCTTTCGATGGTTTTAGTCCTCCAAGCGACGGAGCTGATACGACAAAAGCAAAATTTTTTTCATCAAGATGCAGTGCCTGAAGTTTTTCTGATACAAAATCGTAGTCGGAATACACTACTATCGGCACTTGCCTTTCCTTACATTCTCTAATCAACTCCGGAACCCAATTCTGCACGGTGTAGTGTTTTCGGATAATATCCACCATCGTCGGCATATATGTGTCCGCATACCACCGCCGGGCATCATCGGCTGTGAACATCCTGCCACGAGCCATCTCCTCGAAATATGCCGAATAAAAAGCATCTGCACTCCCGAACGACTTTCCGCGCAGATGCTTACGGGCTAATCGCTCGGACAACAGATAATGCAAGTGTCGGATATCGCGCTTTATAAGTCGTGCCGCTATGTGGCGTTTGTCGTAAAGGGTGCCGTCCAAGTCGCTCACTACTACATCAATATTGTCTAACTCAAATTTCATTGAATGAGTGCCTCTTATTTATTTCCATCTGTAGGCGCTGCACGCTTCGTTTTGCGTTTGTTCTCTTTTTCTTTCGAGCGCTCCTCACGACGTTTACGACGCTCATCAATACGTTCATCCCACCGTTGTACACGGTCTAACCACCTGTCAGAGAAGCCGTTCTGGCGGTCGTATATGCGCTCTATCAAGGCAAACTTACGCCTGCGTGCCTCATCCTGCATCAAAAGGTTAAACTTAAATTGACCATCGCGGAAACCATCCTGCAGACATGCCGACTTGAAGCGCGAATATGCGTTGGAAAGGAGAATATGAACCTCAGGGTCATGCAAGCGGAACGATTGACGTTTTGACTCATATTCAATGTTAATCTGCTGTAGATACTTATCCACCACCATTCCAAAGGTCTTGGCTGATTCCTGAGATATATCTTCGCTTTGGAACTCAAAATAGAAATGATATTTCGACTCGTCAACGTCTGCAAATCCAACGAAGAATTTCGTCAAAATCCCCGTTTCCTTCTCCGCGTCATGCACCGCCTCGATAAACTGCGGCTCATATAGTTTCTCTCCGGTCAGTGACACTATGCCGTTCACCTTTGATATCATGTGAACTGTAGGGGTGTTCTTATAGTGCCCGCCCACCTCTATCAGGTCGTTCATATTATAGCGGAACAAACCTGAATATGTGGTCACGTACGCACAATAACGCTTGCCTACCTCCAGTTCGTCTATCTGCAGGAAATGCTTACGGGGAGACTGTATCTCACTCTCCTCCACAAACTCATAATAGTGAAACTGCGGGAACAACACCGACTCATTGCTGTCGTCAAGTGAGAAACCGAACCTACATTCCGTGGCTATATATCCTAATTCTTGATAGAATGTGCGGTCCCAATCAAAGGCATCCATGTATTTCTCCATGTAAATCTTCGTATTACCGCATTTCCATGTTGACAGATACTGAAGCCACGGCCACCAGTCTTTCGGTTTTATCTTGCCGTCTGCCGACTTACTACGCAGTTGGCGGAGTTCTTCCGCACGCTGCGGCATAGGGCGCATATACGGAGCAAGGCTCTTGCGAATGTCCGGCTCTATTTCAAACTTTTCTGACAGCGTACCTCGCTCTATATCAACTATCATTTCCTCTATATTCTCATCCACGCATCGTAGTAACTCTAAGATTGTTGACGGGTTCGCTGTTGCCCATAAAGTAACGTCTCTGTGCTGCAAAGCAAGGCGCATCAATGCGTAGTTGCGGGCACCATAATCACCTATCGACATTACATCTGCAGGGGCGGTATAGTGTTTCTTTATAATTGTGGGAATATCACGAACCAACACGCCGCTCACCGAACCGAAAATCGTACCGTCAGGTGCATAACCTTCTATCTCTTTGCCTACTATGGGAAATATATGACCGCCGAAAATTCTTGAACGATGTTTAACAAAGTTCCATGTCCATATATGCGACATCTTGCCATACACGTCTTTCAGATACTTGTGCGTCATCGGCACCCATTTGGGCTGCGATGTTGTGCCGCTCGTTGTTGCATACATGTCCGGCTTGCCGGGAAACAACACGTTCTCCTCGCCGTTCTTATGACGCTCTACATACGGACGAAGTGCCTCAAAATCATTCTCCGGTACAAAATGGCGATACAAGCGAAACAAAGCCGCTGAAGATGTGGCGGACAAAATAACATCGAAATGATGCTCTTTACCATACACCGTATCACGAGAGATTGTTAGAATATCGCGTAGGGTCTTCTCGGCTGCATGACGAGGCTTACGCGACCAAAAACGTAAACGAAGGGTTTCTATGCCACCTGCCAATAGCAATACAAAATTTATCAGCCATGGGAAAGGGAGACTTTTGCCGTTATTGTCTAAGTAAGGTTTACGTCTTGTCATGTTGGTTAAAGGTTGTTTAAGGGCACTTCTGAAAATTGCTTTATTTTGAGTTTTATCTTGAGTAGATTGTTGACTTGAGATAAAGAGCAATGCGGGCATTGTGACTGAGGGAATGTCAGCAAGATACCAAGAGAAAGCCAAAAGCAGGATAAAAGTACCTAAGTTTTATTA
This sequence comes from Paludibacteraceae bacterium, assembly GCA_017450435.1. Taxonomy (GTDB): domain Bacteria; phylum Bacteroidota; class Bacteroidia; order Bacteroidales; family Paludibacteraceae; genus Colicola. The sequence goes on along the minus strand of JAFSTO010000043.1, from coordinate 69,576 downwards.
ATCGAGCTATTTCCTAAAAACGAGGAATTTTTAGAAGTGCCCTTAAATTTTAGCAAAGATATTAAAAAATTTTGGTGTGTCAAAATTTTATTGTAATTTTGTGAAAAAAATAACTGATTTTTATTATTTCACCTCTAAATATTTATACTATGCAACACGATGACCTGCTTTTCAACCTCATTTCTCAAGAGCGTGACCGTCAGCGTAGGGGAATTGAACTCATCGCCTCAGAAAACTTTGTTTCAGAGGATGTTATGTCCGCAATGGGCAGTGTTCTTACTAACAAATATGCTGAAGGTTACCCCGGCAAACGCTACTATGGAGGATGTGAGGTGGTCGATAAAGTAGAGGAATTGGCACGACAGCGACTCAAACAGCTATATGGCGCTGAGTATGTCAACGTACAGCCACACTCCGGAGCACAGGCCAACATGGCTGTATTCATGGCGTGTCTTAAAGCCGGCGATAAGTTCCTCGGACTGAATCTCTCACACGGAGGACACCTTTCGCACGGGTCTCCGGTGAATTTCTCGGGAATAATGTTCCACGCGCTCGAATACAACGTTCGCGAGGAAGACGGACGGGTTGATTATGAGCAGCTGCAAGAACGTGCACTGGCTGAGAGGCCTAAAATCATCATCGCAGGAGCAAGTGCATATAGCCGCGAATGGGACTACGCACGGATTCGCCGGGTGGCGGACGAAATAGGTGCTATATTTATGGTTGATATGGCTCATCCGGCAGGACTCATCGCTGCCGGACTTTTGGACAACCCGCTTAAATATGCTCATATCGTCACCTCCACAACACACAAAACACTACGCGGACCACGTGGAGGTGTTATTCTGATGGGAAAAGATTTTCCGAACCCTTGGGGAAAAACCACGCCGAAGGGCGAGATCAAGATGATGTCTTCACTACTCGATTCTGCCGTCTTTCCAGGCACGCAAGGCGGACCGTTAGAGCATGTTATCGCTGCCAAAGCCGTAGCTTTCGGAGAAGCACTGCAACCGCAATTCAAGCTTTACCAAGAGCAAGTGAAGAAGAATGCTGCAACAATGGCGCAAGCTTTTATCGACAAGGGGTATAAAATTATCTCCGGTGGTACCGACAACCATTGTATGCTGCTTGACCTGCGAACAAAACTGCCGGAACTGACAGGCAAAGAGGCGGAGAAAGCCCTCGTTGCCGCTGACATAACTACAAACAAAAACATGGTTCCGTTCGATAGCCGTAGTCCGTTCCAAACATCCGGCCTCCGTTTCGGCACTCCGGCCATAACAACACGAGGACTGACTGAAAACGACATGACGCTAATCGTTGAACTCATCGACCGGGTTTTGCTCTCGCATAATTCTGACGCTGTTATTGCTCAGGTAAAAGCTGAAGTCAACCGTATGATGCAAGACCGACCGCTTTTTGCATGGTAATATGATTTAATTTAATACCATTTAACCGCTGTTTGAACACCATTCAAATAGCGGTTAATTGTATTCTATGTTTCTTGTTTATTAACGCTCGTCATTTACTACGTTCCGAAATCGTTTTCGAAAGGTTACGAAAGAATAAAACTAAATATTTTAAAAAAAATAATTATTATATAATCAGCGTGTTAGAACCATTTTTATCAAAATATGCTATAAAGCATATATGAAACTTTCGAAACGCAATTTAAATATTGTAATTTTGCAATCGAATTATAAGGTTTTGACCTTTACTGAATCTTATTAATAACCATTTGAAACAACTAAAATCAACGAATATGAACACTCACTTCACTTACAACGAGATTCATCAGCAGCCTGCGATGTGGCGCAAGGAGTATCATGCTCTGCTCGAACACAAAGCAGAGATTAGTGCTTTCATGCACAAGTATCTCACCCCTCAGACCGACATCGTTCTGACAGGTGCCGGAACATCTGCCTTTATTGGTGACGCCATCGAGCCGGTAATGCGTGGTATATGGACCAGTGTACGAGCTGTGCCGACAACCGATCTCATTACTCATGCAGAGTATTTGCTCGATTCTGAACGACCATTGCTACTCATCAGTTTTGCACGCTCAGGTAACAGCCCGGAGAGTGTAGGGGCTGTGAATATCGCCAACAAACTGTGCAAAAACATTGCACACATATATATAACGTGCAACAAAAACGGCAAACTGGCTGCCGAAAGCGGTAAGGATAACATCCTTCTTCTGCTACTCCCTGAGGAGACCGACGACAAGTCTCTTGCCATGACAAGCAGCTTCTCCACCATGCTTCTTACATGTATGATGCTTAGTCATATCGACAATTTGGAAAGCGATGAACAAATGATAGAAAAGTCCGTTAAAAACGCCGAATTTGTCATTTCTGAATACGAAGACCGCCTTCGCAAGATAGCCGAGCGGACGTTTGAAAGAGGTGTATTCCTCGGCTCCGGAGCTCTAAAAGGCATTGCTGAAGAGTGCCACCTCAAACTGCAGGAGCTGACCGATGGAGGCGTGGTCTGCAAGTTCGATTCTTTCCTCGGTTTCCGACACGGACCTAAAGCTGTGGTTAACGACAAATCGATTGTTGTGTATCTTATGACTGACGAAGAAAAGGTCTTGCGCTATGAGCGTGACCTCGTCAGGCAGGTTGACAGCAACAACAAACCAGTTGCACAAGTGTTGGTTATCAGCGGCAAGGACCCGGGTCTGCCGGAGGTAAAAGCTGACCTCGTGGTTAAAATGCCATATTGCAAGGCAGAAACCGACTTCTATGGCATCGTACCATACGTGCTTGTCGGACAACTACTCGGATACTACGCCTCTCTCGCACACGGACTGAACCCGGATGCACCGTCTGTCAGCGGGAATATTCATCGTGTGGTGGAAGGGGTTACTATATACGAATAAAAACACCCACTCTAACAAAACTGTCACATAGTTAAAACAAAATACTATTATGAAAAAAACTGAGAACATCCTCCGCGTAATGGAGGAACTGAAGGAGAAAACAGGGGTTCCTCGCACTTTGTTTGCCGCCTGCCCCAACTCGTTGTCGGTTATAAAAGCATCGTTTCGCGCTGCTAAGCGGAACAATGCTCCGATTTATTTCGCCACCACTCTTAATCAGGTTGATTGTGATGGCGGATACACCGGTATGACACAAGAGGAGTTTACAAAGATTCTTGCTCGCGAAGCTGCTGCTGTGCACTATACCGGTCCGTATGTTGTTGCTATTGACCACGGAGGACCATGGCTCAAAGACAAGCAGTCAATTGAACGTTGGGACACCGAGCGTGCTATGAATGGCGTGAAGAAGAGCTACGAAGCTGCTATTCTTGCAGGATACGACCTTATTCACGTTGACCCGACGGTGGATATATTCCTTCCTAAAGGACAGATAATCGACATACATGTAGTGGTAAAACGTACTGTAGAACTCATCCTGCATGCTGAAAACTTCCGTAAAGCACAAGGCTTGCCGCCTATCTCTTATGAGGTCGGCACGGAAGAAGTGCACGGCGGACTGGCTGACGAAAAGACATTCGACACTTTCCTTGAAGGACTAAAGGCCGGACTCCATGAAGTGGGATTGGATGATGTTTGGCCATGTTTTATCGTTGGAAAGGTAGGTACTGACCTCCACACCACTTTCTTCGATGCCGATGTCGCTCGCAAACTGACGGCTAAGGTACGGCCTTATGGCAGCTATATCAAAGGACACTACTCTGACGACGTGGACAACCCGGAGGACTATCCGAAAGCAGGAATGGGAGCCGCTAATGTCGGTCCGGAGTTTACCATGAACGAATATGACGCTCTGGCTGAATTGGAAGAAGAGGAGAAACGACTACACGCTGAAGGAAAAGTGGCTCAACTCAGCAATATGACCAAAGTGCTATGGCAGTGTGTATATGAGTCTAACCGCTGGAAAAAATGGCTACATGGCGATGAGGTTGGCAAAGACTTGAGTGAGTGCACGCCGGAACGACAATTATGGCTCGTCAAAACAGGCTGTCGGTATATTTGGCAGAAACCGGAGGCTTTGGTGGCACGACAAATGTTGTATGATAATCTAAACAGGCTCGGCATACAAGCAGAAGAAGTGGTTCTGATGCGAATTGAGCACAATATGGATAAGTATTACAACGCATTTAACATTGTCAACCTTAACGACTACTTAAAGTAATCCGATAATTCTGATTCCATCCGTTTTTTTCGATTTTATCCTACCGAATTTAACCATGAAAATCAAACTTCAGATATTGTCATTTTTGCTGCCGCTCAACCTTATTGCTTTTGGCGGCTGTAACGGACCTTCTCCGCAAGAAGAACCTAATCCTCAAGAACAAACCGTAGAGCCGGCGGACCTTAGTCCGCTGACTCTTACGGTACCTGTTACCAACGACTGGATTTACAGCAACAAACCTCAGATTACCATTCACGCTGTTAATCATAACAGTGTTGCAATGAAAGCCGAGGTGGAGGTTCGTTTCAGTACTGATACGAAAAAAGCTGTAACTACAGTCTCTCTTACCGACGAGGTGCCGGCAAAAGGTTCAAAAGACATTATTGTCACAACAGAAGAGAATCTTGCACCGGGGTTCTATCGTGCCACATGCTTCGTCAACGATAAGAATGTAAGAGCATTCTACTTTGGTATCGACCCGTTTGACATCGTTTCGGCACCCGACAAGCAGACGGACTACGATGACTTTTGGAATACGGCAAAACAGCAGCTCAAAGAGGTTGAAATGAATGCCACACTGACGGAAATAACATCACAGAGTAGTGCCGCACGCAAAGTGTATCTTGTAGAGATGCAGTCTGTTCCGGACGGACTGACAGGAGAGCCTGTTACCATAAGAGGCTATTATTGCGAACCGCAAGACGGCGGCAAACACCCTGTGATTTTCCATTTCTACGGCTACGACACTCAAGGCAGCACAAGCCGGTGCGAATGTCCTTCCGGAGGTAGTTCTTCGCAGTTTGCAGAGTTCTATCTCTCGCATCGCGGACAATATCTTAACAATCGACCGGCATCAACCAACAACCCGGGAATAACTGAAGATTGCGACAATATATATGGAGACTGGTTTGCATATCATTTCGGTGATAAAGACAGCTATTACTACCGCGGAGCATTCATGGACTGCGTACAAGCTATTCGGTTTATGGCAACACGTGAGACTAGCAACATGGATAAGCTTTTTGCTGAAGGATCCAGTCAAGGCGGGGCACTGTGCTACGCTGCTGCTGCGCTCAGCGACTATCCGTTTACGGCTATTGCGCCAAATGTCGCTTTCCTCGGCGATTTTCCCGACTATTTCAAGATTGTTGGCTGGCCCGCTGAAACAGCTAAGGCAAATCAAGGTTCGATGACCGATGAACAGATGTACGCATTTCTTTCCTATTTCGACACAAAGAACCTTGCAACACGTATCTCATGTGCCGTGTTGGCCACCAGCGGATTGCAAGACGGTACTTGTCCGCCGCATACAAACATTGCACCATACAATAATCTTCAGTCAACCGACAAGGAATACCATTTCTATCCGGAAATGCAACATGCCTACCCCTCCAACTGGTTCGGCATGATAATGACGTTCTTCAAAAACAGACTCTAAACACTCTAAGTCCCCTATAAAATCTAAATCCTCTAAAACACCACACACCATGAAAGAATTTGATATAGTAGCCCTCGGCGAACTTAACGTTGACCTTATCCTCAATCAGATTGAAGGTCAGCCGGAAATAGGTAAAGAGAAGTTTGCCGGCGAAATGACCCTCACCTTAGGTAGTAGTACCGCTATTTTTGCCGCGAATGCCGCTGCGCTCGGCTCGCGTGTTGCATTCTGCGGGATGATCGGCAACGACAGTTTTGGTGACCTCGTAGAAACAAGTCTCCGCAACAAAGGCGTGGACACACGCTATCTTATCAGGCAAAATAAGTATGCAACAGGAGCAACTATTTGTATGAGTTATGACGAAGACCGGGCCAATCTGACTTACCAGGGAGCGATGGACTATATGTCGCTCAGTGACATCAATCCGGAACTCTTCATAAAAACCAAGCACATTCACATCTCCTCTATATTCATGCAAAGCGGTGTACGGCGCGACTTAAAGAAGATTCTTATGCTCTGCAATGAGAATGGTGTCACCACGTCACTTGATAGTCAGTGGGACCCGAAAGAGACATGGCAACTTGACTACAAGGAGATTCTGCCGATGCTCACCGTCTTTATGCCCAATGAGACTGAACTGAAGTTCCTCACCCGAAGCAATACTCTGGAAGAAGCGGTTGAAAAGATTCGTCCTTATGCCAACGCTGCTGTTATCAAATGTGGCAGTCGCGGCTCGCTACTCTTGCAGAAAGGCAAACCCGACCGCCTACAGGCTGCCTTGCTTAACACACGGGTGGTGGACTGCATAGGTGCAGGCGACTCTTTCAACTCCGGCTTTATTTCGCAACTCGCGGCAGGCAAACCTTTGGAACTGTGTCAGCAATATGGCAACATGACAGGTGCTGTCAATACCACTGCTGCCGGAGGTACAACGGCTTTCACCTCAAGGGAAGACGTTGAACGTATTGGCAAAGAACGATTCGGCTGGACAATCCAATAATCTAATATTTCTATGTCTGCTAAGCTCTCTTAGTCTTCTGTGTCCTCTAAAAACATCTAAGTAATCTAAGATCTCTAAGCTATTCCCAAGTCTTACCCGGAGCTTTCCTCTCATTACCTCACAGCCCCCACAAACACTATTTTCCCGCTTTAGGTACAGAAAAGATTACAAAGACTGCAATGAAAAGAGCCCTGTTCATACTTAACTTTTGTCTTACGGTAGCAACTGCAGCCGCTACTAATTGGTATGTCAGCACTCGTGGTTCTGATGGTGCTGACGGTCGCTCATGGGCGACTGCTCAATCGAGCATAATGTTAGGGATAGACAACTGCAAGGCAGGTGACACTCTTTTCATTGCAGAGGGGCTATATTACGAAGGAATAGTCTTAAAAGACGGAATAACCATCATTGGCGGTTGCCGGCACGACAACCCGAGTCATAAAGATGTTGCTTGCTACCCAGGTATGACAGTACTTGACGGCAAAGGACTTAACACCAGACTCATCACTTGCGAGCAAGACTGCAAAATTCCCACCCTGATTGAAAATCTTGTGCTTCAGAACGCCCGTCACCACCAGCGAGGCGGAGCGGCTTTGCTTCGTGGCAAAGTGACTATGCGGCACTGTATAATCAGAGGCTGCAGCGGTGAACAGGCTGGCGGTGTGTTGATAGAAGGCGAGGCTCCGGAGGCTTCTGCACTCAGCGCCGTGCTTGAAGATTGCCTTATTCATAACTGCACTGCCACCGGACACTACTGGCCGGATGCAGGAGGGGTGGCGAACTTCAACGGAACACTACTCAGATGCACTATCGCCAACAACTATGGAGACAGATATGGTGGTATCCACTCTGAGAGCTCTGTATTTGACTGCATAATGTGGGGTAATAGAAACGAATACGGTTTCGTTGATCCCGCTAATTATGTGTCAGACGAAAGCATATCCGGCATGAGTAATGCTGATGAGGGGTTCGAAGAACACTTCTTCCGTCGGCCATGGCTGTCCACTGACAACGAAGCCCCATACGGTCCGCACTTCCGAGACCCTGCCACTTTTGCCGGAGTGCCAATTACTCCTGACGAAGAAAATATCATGCTCGCTGCCGACTACAGCATTGGTGCTCCGACACACAAAATAGCCGCAATGCCGCCGGCGACACTGAGAAAAGACTACCCCGCACAAATAATCACATTCCCTTACGACCTACACATCGGTGACAAGGTCTATCGTTCCGCCGATTACACTATTCCGTCTTTCATTGCTTTTCTCCTATCCGACACTGCTACACTCGTTCCTGCTTCACAGCCTTACTGCGTTGTTGCCAACATCAATGGCGACCCTACTTCACGTATGGCGTTCAACTGGTTCACCAACGAAGGTGTTAACGGCGGCGTAGTACAACTCGTTCGCAAGGCGAACGCATCGGAAATAGACTTTGAGCAAGGAGACGTGTTGACAGTTAACGCCAACGAACAAACAACGCTTCCGCTACACTATGCCATCTCTACATCAGGCTTGCTGAAAACTATCGGATTAGACAAACATACTGCTTTTCGATATGTCTGCCACAAGGCTGTTGCAACAGATTTGCAACCCGCCACTGCATACTCTTATCGTGTAGGAAAAAACGGTGCATGGAGCGACATCCGACAATTTCGTACAGCAGCAAAACGAGAGAAAGAATTTTCTTTCATATATATGACCGACAGTCACATACAGAACCAAGAGTATATCGATGATGCGCGTCGTTGCGCAGAGGCTGTGGCGCGATATGAGAGGGACGCACGATTCTGCGTCTTCCCTGGCGATTTTGTTGATACAGGTACTGCTAACAACTCCGAATGGGAATGGGAGAGGTGGTTTGAAGAGGCTTTGAAGCCGGTTTTAAAACTGATGCCGATAGTGCCTACCGACGGCAATCACGACGATAGTCCGTTGCTTAACTACACCTATCATTTCAATACCGACACATCCTTCAATCTCACATCGACGGTTCGTCCGCAGTTCGCGGGTATCAATTATAGCTTCGTTTATGGTGACATGCTGCTTATCGCCTTTTCCGAACAGGACTTTTGGCGCGGCGATTACAGTTACTCTACCCTAACATCCACCTACCTGACAGACGACCTCGGCTGCTGGTTCAGACGACAAATACAGTTGTATAAGGATACTAAATGGAGGCTCGGGCTCGTGCATAAGAACCTTTTTTCAGGTTCTGACCACCAGCGCGATAAAGAGACGCCCCTACTTCGCCAAACACTGTTGCCGGTAATGAAAGATTGTCATATAGACCTTCTCATGCAAGGTCACGACCACACCTATGAGATTATCGGTCCGGTAGATTCCGACACACGCAAACCTTTGCTAAACGATATACACGGACAAGAGACAGTAGCAATTGACTCCGTTAGTAACCTCACCGGCAAACGTGGTGGCATATACAACGTGAGCCGAGGTACGCTCTATTTCATTGGAGCTACATGCGGCACAAAGCGATATACTCCGCTAACTCGAGAGCAGATGGAAGACTCAAAACACATTCATCAGGTGGACAACTACTTCGACCTTTTTACCGGCATGTTCGGGCAACCGGGTGCTCCTTCCTATACGCGAGTTACAGTGAAGAAACGGCACCTCTTACTTGAGTCATTCAAAGTACTACCGGACGGAACAACAGAGCTCTTCAACACAATTAAAATCGTCAAATAAGTGCCATGCTTTATGCTTGCACATTGTCGGCTTGTCCGACTGAATTGTTATTAGCTCCTCTATATAAAAATCTATAAGACTATTTTAAAACAAGACAATATGAAAAAGTATTACCTGCCCTTACTAAGCATTTGCTTTATTGCTTTTGCAGCTTGTAATAACGAGCCGCCGGTTGTTGACCCTGGACAAGAAACTCCGAAAGACACTATACCTGCCGACCCCACAGAACCTGTTGGACCGAAAGAAGTATTGGAAGTAGACTCTCTATATCAGGTAGAGGATTATACCATACCCAGTTTTACCACTTTATGTATTGCTAAGGAAACGGCACGGCAGAACCCTACAGAAGAGAACTTCGCCGAGATGTACGCCAAGGTAAAGGAACTGGTGCCGAAAGAAGAACCGTATTGCATGGTTGCCAATATCAATGGTGACCCGAAGACTCGAATGGCCTTTTGTTGGTTTACCAACGATGGTATCACCGACGGTGAAGTGCAGTTGGTGGCTAAGGCTGATGCCACTGAAACCGACTTTGAGACCGGCGCTATAACAGTACCGGCAACAAACACTCAAACGAAACTGCTGAGATATAGCGGCAAAGCTATGTATATAGTTAAGGCTTCCGGCATCAAATCAAATGTTAGATACAAGTATATCAGCCATAAAGCCATTGCCACTAATCTCACTCCTGGCACCGAGTACTCGTGGCGTGTAGGATATAACGGACATTGGAGCAAGATAGCGCATTTCCGCACAGAAGATGCTACACAGGGCGAGTATTCGTTTATCTACATGTCAGATAGTCATATCATGAATCCGGAATATGTTAGATATGCCCGTCGGTGCGCCATTGCTGCTGCCAAGACTGTGCCAGAAGCACGCTTCTGCGTCTTCCCCGGTGACTTTGTCGAAGACGGTGACGCCAACAACTCTGAGTGGGAATGGGAGCGCTGGTTCGAAGAGTCGCTCAATCCCGTTATCATGCAAATGCCGATTGTGCCTACCGACGGCAACCATGATGACAGCCCTAACACAAACTATACTTACCACTTCAATACTGATAATGAGTTCAACCTCTCAATCACCAACAAACCGCAGTTCGAGGGTATAGTGTATAGTTTCACTTATGGTGATGCATTGTTCCTTGTGTTCTCTATGCAAGATTTTTGGCGAGAGGCATATAACTATGTCAACAAAACATCTGTCTATCTTACCGACCACGTTGGATATTGGTTCCGTAAGACCGTTTCTGAAACACCTAACACCAAATATCGTTTTTCACTTGCTCACTTCAATCTCTTCTCAGGCTCCGACCATTCTACCGATGAAGAACCGCCGCTATTCAGGGCATGCATGCTTCCCGTGATGAAAGATTGCGAGATTGACGTTGCCCTGCAAGGACACGACCATACCTACGAGGTTATCGGCCCGGTCAACCCTGACAATTGTACTCCTATTCTTGACGCTATCTCTGACCGCGAAGAAGTGACTATTGACAAGAATAGAAACATCACCGGTTACAAGGGCGGCACATATAACACTAACGACGGCACGCTCTATTTCATTGGAGCCACCTGTGGACGCAAACGCTATTATCCCCACACCAAGGAGAAAATGGAGCAGGACTTTACGAATGGAAAGCATGATGTTGAGAACTACTTCGACCTCTTCACCGGCATGTTCGGGCAACCTGAGGCACCGTCGTTTACAAAAATTACCGTCAAGGACGATTGCATTGAGTTCAACTCCTACACCGCAGACGATGACGAAGGTAATGTTACCCTCTTCAATACCATGCGTGTACTCCGCACCACCCCCCACAGCACCCCAAACCAATAAAAGCCCTCCCCCCTAAAAAAACCTTCAGCCAATCTTGGCTGAAATAACAACAAGGAAAAGCCTTCAGCCAATCTTGGCTGAAATAATAACAAAGAAAAGCATTCAGCCAATCTTGGCTGAAATAACAACGAAGAACAGCCTTCAACCAATCTTGGCCGAATAACAACAAAGAAAAGCCTTCAGCCAATCTTGGCCGAAATAACAACGAAGAAACGCCTTCAGCCAATCTTGGCCGAAATAACAACGAAGAAAAGCCTTCAGCCAATCTTGGCTGAAATATACGCAATTCACCCAATCAACCCTTATATCATGAAGAAAGTTCTACTCCTTTTGACACTCTGCACGGCAATGCTGTGTGTGTCAGCAGCTAATCATTTCGTTAGTCAGACCGGTGGCGATGACAACAACGATGGCTTGTCGTGGGCTACCGCTGTACAAACGATTACGAAAGGTTTCGGCGAGTGTGCAGATGGTGACACCCTGTTCGTTGCTGCCGGCAGGTACAATGAGCGAGTGACCATCACCACTGGCAAGTTCATATCTATCCTCGGCGGCTACGATGCCACCTCGGGGTTGCGTAATCCCGAAATCTTCCAGACAATCATGGACGGTTCGGACCTTGGCAAGATTCTAATCAAGGCAGAGGCAGAACCTACTATCCCGCTACTGTACGATGGTCTGATTCTGGAGCATGCCGAATACTCGTCGTCAGGTAGTGCCTTCTACATACGCGGCAACATGACGGTGAACAACTGTATAATGCGTGACTGTCATTCGCTGTCATCCGGTGGTGCTATTTACGTGGACATAGCGGATAAGACGCTGCCAACCGTCATCAGCAACTGTCTCATAGAGTTGTGTACGGCTAATGGTTCCGGCGGTGCTATCCACAATACGGGTGCCGTGATTGACAACTGTATCATCCGTGGCTGCCAGGGCATGTATGCTTCTGTTGTGCTGCGTGGCGGCAGTATCCGCAACAGCGTGCTGTATAACAATACGGCAGGCGATAGCTGGCCTAACTCCGGTGGCGTGTATAACCCTGCTGGCGAGGTAATCAACTGTACTTTCACTAACAACTACGGTGCAAAGTATGCCGGTATTCACTCCGACGGGTATGTATTCAACTCCGTGATGTGGGGCAACCGCGCGGAGGAAGGTTTTGCAGAGCCGGCCAACTATATTTTGGGGGCTCCGTCCAGTAATAACATTGCCGACCAAGGCTTCAACTCCGAGCCGTTTGTCAGCCTGACGCTGAATGCCGACAACGACGCAGCCGACGGTCCGCATTTTGTGGCTCCTACTAATTTTGTCGGTGTGCCCGCCAATGCGGCAGAGATTGCAATGATGCAGGCAGCCGACTGGTCAATTGAAGCCGGTTCTTTCTTGATAGACAAAGGTCTGGACAGCAAGGCGCCTGCTTCAGACATCAACGGCGTCGCTCGTCCTAAGGGAAACTCTTCGGATGTAGGTGCATACGAGTATGACCCCAATGCACCGGTCATACCGCTGCAGGGATTTGATATCTTTCAGGACACAATCTCTCTGCACGTAGAGAGCATGGCTGCGGCAAGTGTGATTTTCACTCCGCGCAACGCTACCAACCGTACGCTCAACTGGTCAAGCGCCAACACCGCTATTGCCACGGTGGACAACCATGGTACGATTACCGGAGTTAGCGAAGGCACAACTATCATACGCGCCACAAGCGTTGATGGCGGATTTAAAGATTCTGTAGTAGCTGTTATCACACCTAAGCCGCCCGTACTCTACCCTGTTCAGGTACTGGCAGCCGACACGATGTATAAGATTGAGGACTATACCATCCCGTCGTTCATTCCTTTCTGGGTGGCAAAAGAGGCGGCACGCGTGGATAGTTTCTCTGCGACTGACGAGATGATTGCCACCATCGACGAAAAACTTGCAGCTATGTATGAGGCGGCAACAAAACTGGTTGGCAAAGAAGAGCCGTATAACATGGTGGCTAACATCAACGGTAATCCGCGTACCAACATGGCGTTCGCTTGGTTCACCAACGAAGGTGTTACCGAAGGCAAGGTGCAGATCGTTGCCAAGGCGTATGCCACTGCGGCTGATTTTGCCGGTGACGACGTGCTAACACTGGATGCCGAGGCGACGACTACCGTGCCTCTGCGTTACGCCGTGTCCACCTCCGGTCTATTGAAAGCTACCGGTATGGCGTCGAAGACTGCCTTCCGTTATGTCAGTCATAAAGCTATGGCTACCAACCTAACGCCGGGTACCGCATACAGCTGGCGAGTAGGATATGACGGACATTGGAGCAAGATAGCACATTTCCGTACGCAGAATGCGGCACAAGGCGAATATTCGTTCCTTTACATGTCCGACAGCCATATACAGGATGCCGAATACGTAGAGAACGCCAAGTGGTGTGCCACCGCTGCAGCCAACACAGTGCCTGACGCACGATTCTGCCTCTTCCCCGGTGACTTCGTAGAGACAGGAACTGACGCCAACTCCGAATGGGAGTGGGAACGCTGGTTTGAGGAGAGTATCAAGCCCGTCATAATGAAGATGCCGATAGTGCCTACCGACGGCAACCATGATGACAGCCCGTTGCTCAACTATGATTACCATTTCAACACGAACACCGATTTCGCAATGTCTGTGCCTGAGGAGTATCGCCCGCAGTTCCATGGTATAACCTATAGCTTCGTATATGGCGATGTTCTATTCCTCGTCTATTCGCTGCAAGACTGGTGGCGTTCGTCAAGCGGAGAGACTTCTATGAAATCCACGTATCTCTCGACAGATGTGTCTAACTGGTTCAAGCAGCAGATAGCATTACATCCTAACACCAAGTACCGTGTGACGCTTTCGCACAAGAATATCTTCTCAGGTTCCGGACACTCTGTTGACAGTGAGATACCTCTGTTCCGCAAGATTATGCTGCCTATCCTGAAGGAGTGTGAGATTGACCTTGCCATTCAGGGGCACGACCATTGCTACGAGGTTATCGGGCCGGTTAATCCGGATACACGTACCGTAGTGGAGGGTGCCGTAACCGACACTACGCATGTGGAAGTCAACACCAATACCAACATGACGGGCATTGAGGGCGGCACATACTGCACCGACAATGGTACGATGTATTTCATCGGCGCTACCTGCGGACGCAAACGTTACTATCCGTACAGCCGTGAGAAGATGGAGGAGAAGTACACCACCGATCGTGCTCTGCTATACGACGGTAGCCACCATGATGTAGCGAACTACTTCGACCTCTTCACCGGCATGTTCGGACAGCCGAGTGCTCCTTCGTTCACCAAATTCACCGTGAAAGCAGACGGCATTTATATCAACTCCTACACGGCTAACACCAATGGCACAGCCAACCTCATTAATTCGATGAAGATTACACGCACCATGCCGCATACTGCTCCTTTCGTGGATATTGAAAACGTGGAAGCACAGATGCAGGAAGGCGAGAAGTTCATCCGTAACGGACAGATATTTATCCTCAAGAACGGCCATGTATATAACATACTTGGTATGGAAGTGCAATAATACATCTATTAACGTAACCAATAATTCGATTGTATGAAAAAGTTATTTAATCTTTTCGCTGCAATGCTGGTAGCGTTAGTAGCGAATGCAGCTGTGATAAACATCAATACGGGGACATCGGACGCATTGCGTAAAGCGGTGGCAAGTGCCGGCTCAGGTGATGTTATCGTTATGGCGGCAGGTACATATATTGAGTCGAACAGCGATTATATCGCTTTTCACGGCAAGGACGTGACTGTCATGGCGGAGAATGGTGCCGAAGTTATCGTACAACCTAAGGTGCCTATTCGTTTAAAAACAGGAGGTGTGGCACGTTTCTACAATATCAAGTTTGACTGCGGTCACCTCAGCGACTTGGCATCATATTCCGAGATTATTGTTCCGGCGGATGGCACTACCGGTAAAAAGGTCTTTCTGGAAGGATGTGAGTTTTTCGGATGGAAACAGAAGAGCACTGCAATTATCCATACCCGCTCGGACAGACAGTTGGACTCAATTGTGATTAACAACTGCTATTTCCACGATAATCTGTATAACTGTATTTCGCTGAAATACGCAAGCATAGAGGGGTTGGAAATCACTAACTCCACATTCGCCAATATAACTACGGATGCCAATGCACCGTCTTTGGGTGTGATTGATGTCCAGGCCACAACAGGCTCGGTGCTCATTGACCATTGCACGTTTTATAATTGCGAAGTGAAGAACATTGATTACGGTGCAGTCAAAGTGCCTACTAACATTTCTCCCATTGTTTCCAATTGCATTTTTATGATGCCGGAGGAGTATGCAGGCGGTCGTGCGGTATATAACACGAATGGCGAAGTAAAAAACTGTCTGACCTACAACTACACGAATGATGCTATGACAGGTATTTACAGCGGTCCGACTATTACAGCTTGTATTCAATCCGATCCTATGTTCGTGGATGCTGCTAATGCTGACTATCGTATTCAAGGCGGCTCACCCGTGCTCGGTACCGGTTCCGAAGGGTCTGACATCGGCGACCCACGATGGATTCCGAAGATGGAGTATTATATGGTAGGTGATATTACACAATGGGAAGTTCAGCCCGGATATAAACTATCGGTAAATCCGGCGAACGAAGCCGAGTATATGATATCAATGACATTGTACGCCGGCAACGCGTTCAAGATTGTCAAATCCGACGGTTTGTCAATTGCCGATACCGACTGGTATCCCACAGGTGTAAACAATAACTATGAGGTTACCCGTTCCGGTGATTATACCATTTATTTCCGTCCCGACGGACAAGGAGGCGATGGATGGCACTACGGATATATTTACACCGAGGCAGCTGACCTCGGACCATGGGAAACATGGTTCGGCAATGCCGACTGGCAGGAAGAGACGCTCTCTTATCTGAGCTATGATCCTAATACGCAAAAGGCAGAAGTGTATATCTTGCAAGGCAAATACGGACAATGGCAGGCGCAAGTCAAATACCACGGCATACACGCTGAGGACGGCAAGTGCTATCACGTGGCACTAAAGATGCTGGCGAACAAAGATGTCACAGGCATTACCCTCAAATGGCAGGACGACAATAATCTGCCGAACGTCATCTATGAGAACCAATCCGTCAATATCGCCGCGTCAGAAGAGTTTGCTTATGACAAAGTGGTTACCGGCGTAGTCGGAGAACAAGGCAGTAACGGTATCCTCATTCTCGACTTCGGTTATGCACAAGAAGGAACTGTTATTCAAATCTACGATGTGGTCATTGAGGAAACGGAGTGTCCCGAACCGCCGACCTATTACCTTGTAGGCTCCATGACCGAATGGGCTGCGACGGACGAATATATGTTCGTTGAGAACCCTGAACTTGCAGGTGAGTACACTGTCAATGCCACGCTGGAAACCGACATGAGTATCAAGGTCGTGGGTGTTTCCGGAGAAGACGAGACATGGTATCCTGCAGGTATTGGTAAGGAATATGTTGTTGACGCAGCACATGCCGGCGAAAAAACCGTTTATTTCCGTCCTGCAGGCAATCCTGACTGGGCAGAGTTCGGCGGTTACTTCTTTATCAATGTCACTCTTGATGTTGACAACGTGAGTGCTGATACCCGTACGGCGAAAGTCATTCGTAACGGACAGCTGCTCATACGCCGCGGCGACGATGTATATAACACTCTCGGACAAGAAATCAAGTAACATGAACGCGCCGAAGCCTCTTGTGGTTAAGAGCACGGAGTGCTTCGGCGACACTTTTCACCAACAAAAAAGTAACATTTTTTTGCAGAAATATGCTTTTTCGTTTTGTTGCACGAAAATAAAATGTTATATTTGCAAACGTTTACGAAAACATGCTAACTACAATATTAACCAAAATTTAAAACACTATGAAAAAGATTCTATCTTTTTGCGCTGCGACGCTGTTTGCAGCCGGTATGGTGGCAGCCACTGTCGTCCTACCTGCTACGTTGGATGTTTCTAACGTAAGTTATCGTTCCGAGGAGATGCCGGACTTTGTTATTGAAGCAGGGCAAGACTATGCCGGAACGTACTTCGACATGGGTGCACATGACAGCTCCAACGACACTCTTCTCTATGCAGAATGGGAAGTAACAATTGAACCGATTAAGTACAATGTCGCTGTGGATGTGTATAACACCAACAGTTGGCGCGTACAGCTTGATCTTCTCAATCAATCTAATGATGTGGTTAAGGCTATTCGTTACAAGGGTTCGTCCGAGCAGAAGGGACAATTCGCTATCGGTGCCATGGATCTGAGTGACTTGGATGCCGGAAACTACAAGGTACGCGTACGCGCTGCTACCGCATGGTCGGCGATGAAACTCAAAGATGTCATCTTCACGGCAGACTATCAAGGCGTTTCTGTTACGTTGCCGGGTACACTTCAACCGGCATATGCATTATTGTCTTCCGGAGCCTCTGTAGCTAACAATGCAATTGCTTTTACACCTGGCACAGCTCCTAATGAATACGCTACATGGAATGTAAGTTTTGCAGAAGCCGGTGCCTACAATGTTACTATTGACTTCACCGCTTCTAATGGTCATACTTATGGAGTAGCACTACTCTCTGCCGATGGCACATCAGAAATCGGTTCAGTAGGTGAAGCTCAGGCTTGGGATACCGGTATTAAAGAACTTGGCAGTATTACTATACCGGCAGCAGGCAATTATGTTGTAAAACTCACCAATGCAACACAATGGTCAGAAGCAGTGCTCAACAGCATTATATTTGCAGCTCCGCAACCTGCTCTTGAACCCGCCACATTCTATGGTGCCACCTCTTTCCTGACAGAAGGTACAGTTATCAATCCTGTGCAGTGGGCAGGTATAGAGTACAACATCACACGTAACGCAGACAAGACTCTCACCTTCGAGGCTGAGTTCACCAATGCCGTTACCGGTCTGGTTGCACAAATCAACCTCGGCGCCGGTTTCCAAGATATGGTTGCCGATGGACTGAAGTTTACCTATACTACTACTGACACCTACGAGGATGGTACAGCTCTTGAAGGTGCGTTCTTCTATTTCCCGTATGCAGGGGCCGCCAAGCGTGTTGATATCGCCTATACTGTAGGTGCCGAGAACGAGAAACCCGAGACTCCGGTTGACCCGCGTCCCGCAGTTCCGGATACACAGCTTAACATCTTCGCCTCCGGTCTGCAAGTATCCGCTGTTGAAGATGACAAAGCAACCGTAAGTTATGTGCTCAATGCAGTAGCAACGGCTGTTGAAGTTCAGCTGCTTGATGTCGATGGCGTTGTTATTAAAACCTACCCTGCTCCGTACTCCGCTTATAACAAGGGCGCAAACAGCTTTGAAATTGACCTCTCCGACGTGGCTGATGGTACATACCACTGGGCAGTAAAAGCAACATCTAATGCGACCACAACATTGGCTAATGTCATAACCAATTACACTGATGGTATATACAACTATTATCTGCCTCAGGGCTTGGCTATTGACAACAACCCCGAGAATCCTTACTTCGGACGTATATATGTATCAGAATCCAGAGATGGTGCAAACGATGGTGCAACTGCACGCACAAAAGCAATGACACGTGGTGTATTCATTTATGACGCACTTCTAAACGACGTTACCTCGCAAGGTACAACAGGTTATCTCGGAGGACTTACAGACATGACGGCAAGTGATCGTACAGCTTTCAAACGCATTGTAGTTGACAAAGACGGATATGTATATATCAATAGTATGGATGCTACCAGGGGTGGTGTTTACAGAATGGATCCTGCTAACCCATCTGCCGATTTTGTTCCTGTACTGGACCTTGCTCAGAAAGGAACGACTTACACTACCATCTCATCTATGGCCGTAGAAGGTCAGGGCGCAGAGAAAGTGCTCTACACTGCAGATAACTTTGTTGCATCCGCAACTACTGGTAGTATCAATAAATACGCCATAGGCAACGCTACTAACTATGCTCAACAACCGGACACATTCGTTACTGTTAGTGGAGACAACGATCTCGGTATTTCTGACAACCAGTTTGTATCTGACGGTCGGGGCGGTTTCTGGGGCTGTCAACACCGATGGGGATATGATACTTGGGCAGCAGTATATCACCTTACTGCAGCAGGTGTACGCGACTACGTTATACAAAGCGGTACAAACACCGATGTTCTCCCGCAGTCAAGCGATGTAACAACATATCGTGGTGTTATTGCTATCAACGAAAGCAAGACATTACTTGCTATTCCTACCAAGAGCCGCGTTGTTGTATATAACATTGCATACGATGAAGAGACTGGTGTCCCCACACTTACCGAGGCATATAGGACCGAAAATATCTTCGGTAATAACATTGATGGTCTCGCATTTGACTACGCAGAGAACTTATATGTACTTTCCGCATCTAAAGAGATGTTCTATGCATACGCAACTGTCAAGCCCAACAACTCATGTGTAACTCCTGCGCCAACAACAAGCACAATCACTCTTGGAACGCCGATTGACGACACCTACTTCGCTTATACCGTAACCGAGACCATCGCAAAGAATACAGAGACGGCGGCTACCGGCGGTACAATCATCTTCGGTGCAGACAAGTTTGAGATTATGAGCGGAACAGAGCTCTTCGGCTATAAGCTTGATGGCAATCCGAGTGAGACAAACTCGAAATATGTTCTCTGCAAACTCAATCGTCCTTTGGCTGCCGGCGACGTGATTAGCATTACCGGCTTTGCAAGCAGCAATCCAAAGGATGGTCAAGCATTCCAAGTATCCCTTGACCGCGCCGGTTCACAGGTTGTCGGCTCAGCTGCTACCACTGTAGCCAAAGCAATAGAGACACTTGACATCCATATAAATGCAATCGGAGTAGGTGCTACCGAGTTCTACATCACACGCGTTAGTCAGTCCGTTTACTTCACTGCCGTTAAAGTTCATGCAGATGAAGGACCCGCAACAGGCTTCGACAACCTCAATGAGGCTCCGAAGGCTGAGAAGTTCTTCATGAACGGTCAGGTTTACATCCGTCGCGACGGCGCTGTTTACACCATTACCGGCGTAAGAGTGAAGTAACAAGCAATGTACAAAGGAACAATGTACAATGTACAAAGTTCAGATAAAACAAAAAGGCTTCGGGGTTGTCCGAAGCCTTTTTGTTTCGCATTTTCAACATTCCACATTAGGGCTCTGCCCGCACATTCATTCACACTACTCTTACCTCAATTCCCGCTTGCCTGAGTTTGCCGGTCATTCCCACCGGAATAGCCTTGTCGGTAATTATACAATCCAATTGCGAGACATCTGCCACATGTGAATAACTGCGTTTGTTGAACTTCGATGAGTCGAACACCGCTATCACCGTCTCCGCCTGCTGTATCATCATCTGATTAAGCAACGCCTCTTCCAAACTGGGGGTTGATACACCATCATTTAGCGAAAATGAGTCCACACCGAGAAACAACTTATAGCCGCTGAAGTTCTTCAGGTTCGCCAGTGCCATCGGTCCCACCATCGAATGTGAGTTGACACGCACCGTGCCGCCGAGAAGCATCACCTCGAAGCGCTTGTAACGCATCAGCTCGGTGGCTATATTCATGGCGTTTGTCAATATATGCAGGTTGTTGAAATTATCCAAATGTCGCGCCACCTCAAGCGTTGTGGTGCCGGAGTCGAGCATGATATGGTCGCCGTCCTGTATCATCTTGGCAGCTTCTTCACCTATCCGCTCTTTCTCCTTGAAGTTGAACATACTCTTTTTGCTGATTGCAGTGTCCTCAGAAATGTTCTCCACCGGCCGGCGCATTGCGCCGCCACGAGTACGGACAAGAAGATTGCGACGCTGAAGGATTGTCAGATCTTTACGGATTGTTACTTCCGAAATGCCTGTTTCACGACTGAGATCGGTGACGATAACCTCGTGCTCAGTCTCTATTTTTTTTAGGATAAGCGCACGGCGCTCCTTGGCTGACGATGTGTTCATGACTAAATATGGTTTATCTGACAAATTTACACATAGTAGAACACTGCAAAGTTACAACTTTTTTTCAAATTACGAAAGAAAAACGTTTCAAATCGTCATTTCGAAACATTACGAAATGCCGAAAAAGACGATTTTGCAAATTATAACGCACTTATTATCTATATATTACATGCAAATGTTTCAAAACATGCTATAAAGCATATTGCGTTTCTTGTTAATACATTGAAAATATTGTAATTTTGCACACGTAAAAATGTGAATACCATGAAAAAGTCACTATTTATTCCATTCCTATTGTTTGTTATCGTGTCTTGCACAAGCAAGTCAAGTGTTGAAAACGAAACTACTGATGCCACTGATGCTGTCAGCACCATCCGTGTTACAGATTTCCGCCCTCAGGTGGTGAATAATATCCCGAAGACATACGTAGAAAAGGCCAAGTTCCCAATCATCGATATGCACTCGCACGACTACGCCGCCAATGCTCAGGATATAGCCGACTGGGTGAAGGTGATGGATGCCGTAGGTGTAGAACACACCGCTGTGATGCATTGCTCTTGGATAGGTCGTCCGTTTGAGGAAGTCGTTGAGGCTTACGCTCCATACAAAGACCGTTTCCGCCTTTGGTGCTGCTTCGACTATACAGATATCGACACTCCCGAAGGTCTTGCTGCATCGCTTGCGACCCTTGAGCGTTACCACGCTATGGGGGCTGTAGGAATCGGCGAGCTGGGAGACAAAGGCGAGGGAGACCTCTATGCACGTCCGGTGGAAGGCCGCGACATACATATTGATGACCCGCGCATCAAACCGCTGATAGAGAAATGTGCGGAGCTGAAGATGCCTATCAGTATCCATATCGGCGAACCTATATGGATGTACCTGCCGATTGATGAAACCAACGACGGACTGCCTAACGGTGCCGTTTGGCATGTTGATACCACCAACTGCATGGGATACTATGGATTGGTTAACACCTTCGAGAATGCTGTTCGCGAGAACCCAAGCACTATATTCATCGCATGCCACTACCTTAATATGAACGACGACCTGCCACGTCTTGGCGCTATGCTCGACAAATATCCTAATATGTATGTTGACATTGCCGCCCGTGTAGCCGAGTCCGCTCATACCCCACGCGCCACACGCGACTTCCTTATAAAGTATCAAGACCGCGTTCTCTTCGGAACGGACAATGGTATGACTGCGGATATGTATCGGAACATATTCCGAGTGCTGGAAACCAACGACGAGCATTTCTATATTCATGATTTCAATTATCATTGGGCACTCTCTGCTTTCAATCTGCCTGACGAGGTACTGAAAAAGATTTACCACGACAACGCAGAACGTATCCTCACCGAATATAAATAATAGTAGGGAACGACTCCCGTCGTCCCCCCCCAAAAAAAATATTCTTCGAATTACGCCGAATGCCATTCGGCACCACACCACCCACCGCCCCCCCAAAAAAATCACTCGGTAGCGCAAAATCGTACGATTTCAATTTCTAAGTCCTCTAAGTCTTCTACAAAGCCCCCTTAAACACCCTTTAAACGCCGTTTGAACACTATTGAAACAGAAAAATTATACGCACAAAAAAGCGGTAGCGCAAAATCGTACCTTTTTCCGATACCGCCCAGCCCAAAACAAAACCATAAAAAACACAGCAGCGATGAAACACTATTTGCCGATATTATCCTCTTCTCTACTGCTTCTCTTGGCAGCTTGCTCTCAACCCGTTTCTACCGACCGCCTTATATGCGACGAAGTGACGTGTCAGTCCTTCCCTTATAAGCATGACGGTTTTAATATTGAGAGACACAGCACTGTGCAAGCGGTAGCCGGTTATGAAGGTTTAGAGGTCATCGAAACCTACTACGTCAACCATGGCCAACCTGTTACCGTTCGCGCATACGAGTTGTGTCATACAGTGCTTGAGCCAAGTGATAGCGTGGTGTGGTCGCTGCAACCCAGCAGCACAAGTGCACGCATGGATTGGGTTTTACCGATTAAGCAGGGCTTCAGCAAGCAAAACTACCTTGGCATGAACAACTCCGACTACGGCGGAGGTATTCCTGTGCTTGACCTCTGGCAGCGTGACGAAGGTGTGGCTATCGGTTTGTTCGAACCGGTGCTGCGCATGATTTCAATGCCCGTTGAGTGGAAACGCTACGATAACAAAGTGACGGCATGTCTGCACTACGACCTTCCTGAGCCGGTGGTGTTGGAGAAAGGTGATACACTCTTTTGCTTCAAATCATTCCGCTACACACATCAAGGTGATTATTACAACGCCCTTCGCACATTCTCCCGCTACATGCAAGAATACGAGGGTATTCAGATGAAGCCGTCAGAGCCGGAAGCATTTGAGCCCGTGTGGTGCGCCTGGGGATACCAGCGTTTGTTCACCATCGACGAGGTGGTGGGCACTTTAGACAAAGTGGCAGAACTCGGGTTCCGATGGGTGGACGTGGACGATGGTTACCAGATTGCCGAAGGCGATTGGAACACCAACAGCCGTTTTCCGGGCGGTGACAAAGATATGCGCCGCATGACCGACGAAATACACAAAC
This sequence comes from Paludibacteraceae bacterium, assembly GCA_017450435.1. GTDB lineage: Bacteria > Bacteroidota > Bacteroidia > Bacteroidales > Paludibacteraceae > Colicola. Next base: position 45,856 of record JAFSTO010000043.1, on the reverse strand, counting down.
GCGGAATGAAAGCCAAACTATGGTGGGCACCTCTCGCTGCCGACCCGGACACTAAGTTGGTTAAAGAACACCCGGAGATGCTTCTACTCACCGACGAGTGGGCACGAGAGTATATCACATGGTGGGACAGCTGGTACCTGTCTCCCGTCAATCCTGCTGTGGACGCTTATACACATGACCTGCTTAAGATGTTCTTACAGACATGGGATTTCGACGGATTGAAAATCGATGGTCAGCACCTCAATTGTTGCCTACCTGACTACAACCCCGCAAGCGGACTCAACAGCGCATGGGAGGCACCTGAGCAGATGCCCACATATTTCGGCAAGGTCTATGATGAAGCGCGTGCTTACAAACCCGATGCGGTAATACAGGTCTGCCCGTGTGGTTGTGCCGTCAATTATTGGCTTATTCCGCAAATCAATCAGGCAGTGGCGTCTGACCCGATGTCGTCTCGTCAGGTACGAATGAAACGTAAGGCATACGCTGCTATGGCTCCCGACTTGGCTTATTACGGCGACCATGTAGAGCTGACCGACGGCGGCAACGACTTCGCTTCACAGATAGGTACCGGTGCCGTAATAGGTACGAAATTTACCTACCCTAAGGACAACCCGTATTCGCCGGACGGCTCGTTCCTGCTGACACAGGAGAAAGAGCAACTTATCCGCAAATGGATGCGTATATACAAAGAAAACAACCTCTCCCGCGGCGAATACCTCAATCTCTATACATGGGGCTACGACTACCCTGAGGCACATGTCATTCGCCAGAACGGAGCTTTGTATTACGCCTTCTATGTGGACCCGGTGGCTCCGTTAGGTGCGATGGACCCGGAGCACGTGGATAAAGCGGAGGTGCCTGCTCCTACTTATAGTGGAACCATTGAACTGCGCGGTCTGGACCCACAGAAGACATACACTGCTGCCGAATATACCGCCGACCTGCCACGTGAGTTCACCGTGGAAGGCAGCAATCCGAAGATTGACGTTACATTCGAAAGAAACTATCTGCTGAAGTTAACACCGGTTCAACCTGAATAAGCATACGACAAAATGTTATCTTCAACAACTCTTGTTCTGCAGATAATCAACGACTATTTATTCTCAATAAGAATTCTATCAACCCCTAAATAAATTAACCATGAAACGATTACCAGTAATCTTTTTGAGCCTTATGCTCGCTGTATCGGCATTTGCCGATATCAACGTGAAGGGCAAGGTTATCGACGCTGATGGTCAGGAGCCAATGATTGGCGTTAGTGTCCTCGTTCAAGGAACCACCAGCGGAACAATAACCGATTTCGATGGTAACTTCGAACTGACCGTTCCGGACAAGGCGATGTTACAATTCTCGTACATCGGTTACAAAACAATTGAGGTACGTGCCGTACCGAGCATGCAAATCATCATGGAGTCGGATGCTCAGCAGTTGCAAGAGGTTGTCTCCCTCGGTTATTCAGCAGTAAAAAAAGCCGAGTTGAGTTCAGCCGTTGTTACCATCAACTCAGAGGCTCTGACCGATGTCACCACCAGCGATATCGGCAATATGCTTCAAGGTAAAGTAGCCGGTCTGACTGTTTCCAACGCCGGTGGTCAGCCCGGTGATGCTGCGCAGATTCGTATCCGCGGTACCGGTTCTATAACCGCAGGTTCTGACCCTGTATATGTTGTTGACGGTGTGATGGGCGGCTCGTTCAATCCTAACGATGTGGAGACCATCTCCGTTTTGAAAGACGCCGGTGCAACAGGTATCTATGGTGCTGCCGCTGCCGGCGGTGTAATCGTTGTTACAACCAAATCCGGCAAGAAAGGCGACAAGGTGCACGTTGACTTGAAAGCTACCGCCGGTGGTAAGCAGGCACTTTACGGCAACTACAAGATGATGCGTTCGGAGGAGCTCTACAACTTCCATGGTGCATTGTATTCCAAAGGCGTATTTGCCGCTACCTATCCTAAATTATCCGACCTACCCGACTATAATTGGCAGGACGAGTTCTTTAAGATTGGCGTTCTCCAGAACTACAATATAGCAGTACACGGCGGTTCGGAGCATGTCGGCTATTACGCCTCTCTTGACTACTATGGGGAAGACGGAACACTTCGTACTACAGGAATGCAAAAGGTTAGCGGACATGCCTCATTGAAAGCCGACATTGCAAAGTGGCTGGATATGAACATAAAGGTTGACTTTAATAAATCCACTGTCAATTACCCATCCTCATGGACAATGCTTGGTGATGCATATTATAAGATGCCTTGGGACTGCCCTTACGAGTACGACGAAGCCGGTAACCTAACAAACAACTACGTTCGCATAGACAGAGGCAAACGTCCTGATAACGGCGGCAAATGGTGGAGCCAAGAGACATGGAACTCGCTACATGGCACCAAGTACAATTATGCCAAGTCAGATAACTTTGATTTCAGTGGTGTTCTCCAACTCGGCATTCATTTCACCGATTGGCTTCACTTTACCACAACCAATACTTTTGGTGCCGGTCATTGGCTATCATCGGAATACATTGATCCGCGTACCTATAGTACTTCCTACCCTAACGGATACGTTGGTAAGAGTGTCGGTATCAGTCGCTCATTTGGAACCACCAATATATTGAAAGGCGGCTACCAATGGGATAAACACAGTTTCAATGCCATGGCAGGCTTTGAATATGGAGTTTGGCGCACCGAGTACACATCTGCATCAGGTATAGGCATGCCTAACGGTGTTGACGCTCTCAACTCTTCATCTCCTTTGTCAAATAGCGGTTATATCATGCCGGGAGCATCATGGGCTACATTCCTGCAGGCAAGTTACGACTATGGCAAACGCTATTTCATTACAGCCACATATCGTGTTGAGGCAAGTTCTATCTTCGCGCCTAACAACCGTGTAGGTCACTTCCCATCAGTGGCTGCAAGTTGGCTCATCTCTAACGAAGAGTTCATGAAACAGCAGGACGTGGTTAGTTTCCTGAAGCTGCGTGCATCGTATGGCGTAACCGGTAACAACAACATTCCGGCGTACAAGTACCTCTCCACCTATGCGCTTAACAAACTCTACCAAGGTCAAGTAGGTGGAAGTCCGAGCCGTCTTGCAAACCCGTATCTGCATTGGGAGACTGCCAACATGGCGGCTATCGGTATTGACCTCACGTTCATTAAACGTATAGACATGTCTATTGACCTCTATCAGACCGACAATACCGGACTGCTCTTGAACGTGCCTGTCGCTCCCTCTACAGGTTTCTATGAGGTGACACAAAACGTTGGTGCCGTTCGCAACCGCGGTATAGAGTATCGCATTGATGCCAATATCATCAACAAAAACAAATGGCGTTGGGACCTTGGTTTCAATATCGGCTTCAACCAGAACCGCGTAGTTGACCTGCCAAACCATACTCCGTTCCTGCAAGTAGCTTCGTCTGTTACACAACAGGTGAAGGAAGGTCAGGATATCTACACTTGGTATCTGAAGGAATGGGCAGGTGTTGACCCCGCCAATGGTGACCCATTGTGGTACGTGGTGGATGGTAACGGTGATTACGTACTTGATGCCGCCGGCAACAAGACCACGACCAACGACTATAATGCCACACAGGCACACGCTGTTGCCAAGGCTACCCCGCTCTTCTCCGGTGGTTTGAATACACAGCTCAGTTGGAACGGCATCTTCCTGCATGTCAATACCAACTTTATGTACGGCAACAAGATTTACAACTACACTCGTCACTCGTCTGATGCCGATGGTGCATACCTTGGTTACAACCAACTTTCTATTGAGAACTCGCGCCAAGGCTGGAGCCGCTGGGAGAAACCCGGTGACATAGCTACTCACCCGAAGCCGAAACTTAACGGTAACAAGAGTGCTAACCAGATATCGTCGCGTTACTTGGAAGACGGTTCGTACTTCCGTATCAAAAACATCACGGTCGGATACGACTTCCCCGCCAAGCTAATCAGCAAGGCACACATGACCAAGTGCCGCATCTATTTCACGGCTGATAATGTTTGGACAGCATCCAAGTTCTCTGGTATGGATCCGGAAATCACTATAGAAACCAGCTCCGGTAACCTCGCAGGTATGTACACCGACAACTATCCTGTAGGACGTACCTTCCTTGGCGGATTGGAGATTTCATTCTAATAGATGAGGTCTGAATTTTAAAAGTTTTATAGAATTAAGGATTTAAATTTTAATAGACTATGAAAACAAAACTGATGAATATAGCTATAGCGGCAGTTATGCTGCTTGGCATGGGTAGTTGTAAACTCGACTACTTCCCATCAGACGAGCTCAATAGCGACCTCCTTCTTCAGGATGCTAAAGGTGCTGAATATATCATGGACGGTTGCTATGCCATTATGAAGGACGAGGTTGAATTTCTCGGCTACTCCAGCGGCAACACCTATGCCCGCCATTATTTCCAGCTCTCTGAGTTCCCCGGAGACAACATCTGTCTATCGGCTCACACAATAGACCCGCTCTATGAGGCTACAGCCTATATGATGAACGATGGTCTGAAGAACGTGGGAACACTATGGATGATAGGCTATAAGATTATCTATATGACCAACACCGTAATCAGTACTCTTGACGAGTCTGACGCAAACAACAAACAGTTGCTTGGTGAAGCATATTTCATGCGCGGCTTAATGCACTTGCAGATGGTCACCCTCTTTGCCAAACCCTACTCTATGGGGCGCGACAATATAGGTGTACCATTGCGCACCACGACCGCTTCTGATAAAATAGTGCGTAATCCTGTGGGCGAAGTGTATGACCAGATTGTAGCCGACCTTAAGAAGGCTGCCGAATTGATGGGAGCCTCGCGTGGCAACGCCGGCTATCCGTCACATGATGCCGCTTTAGGAGTGCTCAGCCGCGTTTATCTATATATGGATGACTACGACAATTGTATCGCCACCGTTGACGAAATGCTTGCCGGCGCTGACCCAAGCAGCAAATTGGAATCAACGGGAGGCTTCGCCACCTATTTTGCGAATGCTAAAACATCAAAAGAAACACTATTCTGCATAGCACACGAAGTGTCTGATGATTGCGGACAGTCGTCTATCGGCTCAATGTACTTAAAAGACGGTATCGGCTGGGGCGAAGTTTATCCATCTGACCCGCTTATGTATCTCTATGAGCGCTACCCTGACGATGTTCGATATTCGAGCTTCATCATCCCGCAGTTCTCTGACAATAATGACATGAGAGTATATGTAACCATACCTGCCACTGATGATGACCCCGAAGCACCGCATATCAAACAAAGATTCAATCTCATTGACGATGGTGCCGGCAACTATTCATTCAAGGACGGAAGCACTACCTACAATATTGAGAAACGCAAAATCAACGGCGAAGGCAAGCAAGATGCAGCCGGCGAGTATGTTGAGTATCACGTTAACTTCAAAGGTGAAGACTGCCTGTGCCGCATCAATCACGACGTTACTCTACGTACCGGTTTTACTATTCCGATGGTATTCGTAAACAAATTCAGTTACCAGGACGGCAATCCAATGCTTTCTTCTCCTGTACTCTGCCGCTGGGGTGAGGTAATTCTCAACCGTGCAGAAGCATACGCCAAGTCAGGTCAGGATGCAAAGGCGTTAGCTGATGTCAACGTTATTCGCACACGTGCCGGCATTCCTGCTGAAGGTATGTTTGCCGCCGGAAACATGCACGGCTATGACAATGTGCTTGACGTGGTGCTTGATGAGCGACGCATGGAACTCGCTTTTGAGGGACATCGAATGTTTGATGTATATCGCAACAAACGTGATATGGACCGCCGCTATGCCGGAGCACAACCATTTAAGATTGTGCCTTATACCGAACCGCATATACAATACCCTATTCCTAATAATGAATGGACGGTAAGCGGTATTGAACAAAATCCGGGATATTAAACCAACGAAACAGACAACAACCAATCAACATTCAATATTAACCAATTAAAACTTAAAATTATGAAAGCAAATTGGAAATTAGCGCTTATGTGCGCAGCAGCTCTTGCATTTGTTGCATGTAACAAGGACAAAGATCCTAACAAACCCAACCAAGAAGGGGGAGGAGAGGAACAAACCGACAAGAAAGTAGAGATTAAAGTTGACGACAATAGTCTCGCTGATTGGGATAATGTTCCTGCAGAGTATCTTGCATCCGCCACTCTTCCTGAAAGCGCAGGCTTGCTCGCTCTCAAGAGTGTAAAAGTGTTTGCTGATGAGATTTACATCAATGTACTTGTTGAAATTGACGAGGAAGAGGTAGCTGACCGCTCCTGGACTCCTTTCCACATGTACATCAACACTGACAATAGCGACCTTACCGGTGGCTATGGCGACCAGTTCGCAGACGCTAATACTGACGTTATGCTTGAGGGTGGTGTGTTTGCTGACGGTGCAGCAGCAGAATATAACCCCGGCGTATCCAACTGGTACGGCGAAGTTGGCGGAACAGGTTGGGAGTGGTGCCCGGAAGGTGCTGCTAACGATGCAACCGACTGCTGGTGCGCTACTGTATGCTCCGGTGACATGCCGATTGGCAAGAGCCAGTTAGTTAATAACAAGTTCTTTGAGATTCAGCTGATTCGTGAGCTCATTGCTACTAACGCAGGTTGGAACGAGAGTGAATTTGGTATTGGCTTTGACATCCAACAAAACTGGGAATCTGCAGGACTTCTCCCGCAGGTTGATGCAACTGATGAAAATCCATCCGGACATTCTAATAAACTGCAAGTTAAGATATATAAATAAGTTCAAACAATTTATTTGTATTTCTTGACAAAACACAACACAATTAAGCTTAATCAATGTTGATTGAAGGTGCCGATGCGGAGGCGCATCGCTTCCACATCGGCACCTGTTATTTTTTCTTAACCATGAGAAAACTATTTCCCTTAATACTTTGTACCCTGCTCATCGCAGCATGCAATACCAGTGAACCGGAACCCAAAGGAGCAGTGGTTAACTTCACAGAAACCGATGAGTTGTTTCCTAATCCAGAGCGAGGCTTACTATCACAAGTGTACTATGTCTCAAGCGATTTGGTACAACATGCCAGCAGTAGTGGCATTAACAACAACCGCACAGGCTCTGCCTACCTTACATTATACCTGCACTCCTATTATCTAACCGATTACATGGAGAGTGATATACCCCAAGAGTTTTTAGATCGCTTGGAAACCAACATGAATGCTCTGCGTGAAGGCGGCGCCAAAGTCGTCTTGCGCTTCTCATATAAAAGTAGTATGGACGATAAAGACCGTCCGTGGGACACTACTCCCGAATGGGTACATAAACATATTGATCAGATAACCCCGTATCTACAAAAACATTCTGATGTTATACTTTGTGTACAATGTGGATTTATCGGTTCATGGGGAGAATGGTACTATACATCAGGATTTAAAATGAATCCGTCGAAGGACTCTGACTACGAAGTGCGTTGGCAAGTACTTGAGCACATGCTTCGCTCACTGCCGGACGACAGACAAGTTGCACTTCGCATACCAGCGTACAAGATGCGATATCTGAAGATGCGCGGCGATTCACTCTCCTCACCACTTAATGCTGAAGAAGCTTTCAAACCTACTTATAAAGCACGTATATGCGGACATAATGATTGCTTCGTATCATCATCTAACGATGTAGGAACATACAAAGGAAAGAACGACCGCGCCTTCTGGGCAGAGGATACCAAGTACACCCTTATGGGCGGTGAGACTTGCGAAAAATGCTCTTACTCTGACGGAGAAAACGCAATTAGTGAGATGGAGACATACCATTGGACATACCTCAATCGTGACTATAGGAAAGAAGTATTAAGTATGTGGCGAATGGACGGAACATGGGATAAGGTTATGCGGCGGCTCGGCTATCGTCTCGCCCTTGAGAAAGCTATTCTAACCGAAAAACCTGTTGCAGGACAGAAATACGAAGCATACTTCACCCTACATAACTCCGGTTTTGCGGCGCCGATGAACAAACGTGACGTTGAACTGGTGTTCGTCAGCACAACTGACCCGACAAAGAAATTTGTTTATCCGCAAAGCCTTGAGACCGTTGACCCGCGCTTCTGGCTTCCGGGCGAGCAGCATAAGTTCACACTATCCTGCACGCTTGACCCAACAATGAAAGGCGTGTATAACCTCTATCTCAATCTGCCGGACCCCTACCCCTCTCTGCATGACGACCCGCGTTTCTCCATTCGTCTTGCCAATGATGCTGTCTGGGATGAGCAGACAGGATATAACCATATCGCAAAGATTACAATCGAGTAGTAAACGTAATACCGTCATTTCGTAATCCCGTAACGCTTTCCTATAATGAAACGCATTATATTTCTCATATCGTCAATCATACCACTTAGCTTTGTCCTTACGGCTCAGAGCCGGTGGTGGGGCGCTGCAGTGGGACTCGGACATGAACAGCCTTACACAGATTTTCGCACCTTCAATCTGATGACCGAAGATGCCAACAACCAGTTGGTACCGCTCTTCCTTTCGTCAGACGGCGAGTATATGTGGTCGGACAACGCATTCTCGTTTTCCGCCAAGCTTGGCGGAATAGAGACCTCCGTGCCGATGGAGCGCGTCAAAGCCGGTACTACCTTGCGCGAAGCTTACATCGCGGCACAGGCACAATATTTCCCAGCCGACGGACAACTGCCTGACTCGCTATTCTTCACTCGACCGCAGTATAACACGTGGATAGAACTGATGTACAACCAGAACCAGGAGGATATCCTGCGCTATGCACACGCTATCATTGACAACGGTTTTCCTGCCGGAGTGCTGATGATTGACGACAACTGGCAAAGATATTACGGAAACTTCTCCTTCAAGGCTGAGCGATTCCCTGACGCCAAAGCGATGATTGACGAGTTGCATCAAATGGGCTTCAAAGTGATGGTGTGGATATGTCCGTTTGTCAGTCCGGATTCGCCGGAAGCACGTGCTCTTGCCGATAAAGGTTATCTGCTCAAGTCACCCGACGGCGGCACTGCCGTGCTAAACTGGTGGAACGGCTACTCAGCATGTTATGACCTTACCAATCCCGAGGCTGCCAAATACTTCATTGATGTTCTTCGAAACGCACAAGCAGAGTATGGTATTGACGGATTCAAGTTCGATGCCGGCGATAACAACTGCTACGCCTCAGCTCCCTGGATGGCATACGATCACAGTGCCACCAACGTTGACCACACCACATCATGGGCGAAGATTGGCTTGGAATTTCCCGTCAATGAATATCGCGCATGTTGGAAGTTAGGCGGCAGGCCTCTTGTGCAGCGTCTCGGGGACAAAGACTATAGTTGGGAGGCTGTGCAGTCGCTTATTCCGCAGATGTGCACAGCAGGCTTGCTTGGCTATGCCTTCGCATGTCCGGATATGGTTGGCGGAGGACAGTTTACCTCATTCTTGAACATCGACGAAGACAAGTTCGATCAGGCTCATATTATCCGTTCGGCACAAGTGCACGCTCTGATGCCTATGATGCAGTTCTCTGTCGCGCCATGGAGAATTCTCTCTAAAGAGAACCTTGCTATTGTGAAAAACATGGCTAAACTTCACGCAGACTTTGCACCATATATTATGCAATATGCGCGTAAGGCAGCCACAACAGGCGAACCGATAGTGCGCCCGATGGAGTATCAGTTCCCGCATCAGGGACTGGCAGACGTGAAAGACCAATTCATGCTTGGCGACAAGTATTTGGTTACTCCGGTTGTCACTCCCGCCTTGAGCCGCAAAGTCGTTCTGCCCAAAGGCACGTGGCGCGACGAACAAGGACGCAAATACAAAGGCGGAAAGACCTACACCATAGAGGTGCCGCTCTCCCGCCTTCCCTACTTTGAAAAACTATAGACACTCTAAATACTCTAGATATTCTAGATACTCCATATAACTAAATAAATATCACTATGAAAGACAAATTATGGCTTGTGTTTATCCTCATCACCGTTGTTACATGGGGCGTGTGGGGAGCCTTCTCCGGTTATCAGATTCAAAATGGCATACCTGATACTGTTGTTTATATCCTCTGGGCTCTATCGATGCTCCCATGTGCTATTGTGGCACTTATCGTTAACAAAGGCAAGTTCATGTTCGACGGTAAGTCTGCCCTGCTTGGCTGTACTGTAGGTCTGCTTGGTGCCGGAGGTCAGCTTGTACTATTCAAAGCACTCACGCTCGGTCCAAGTTATATTATCTACCCGTTCATCTCTATGTCTCCGGTTATTGTCATTACCCTGGCTGCTGTTTTCCTCAAAGAGAAAGCCACCCGTTGGCAGTTAGCCGGCATAGTGGTCGCACTTGTTGCTATTCTCCTTCTCTCATTAGAGACAGGGCAGGAAGGCAGTCCCGTCAGCGGTTGGCTATGGATTGTGCTTGCTATTCTTGTACTCTTCGCATGGGGCGTACAAGGGTTCTTCATGAAGTTTGCAAATAACCACATGGATGCTGAGTCAATCTTTATTTGGATGTCTCTCACCGGACTTGTTCTCATTCCTGTTGCATGGTATATGAGTAGCGATCCGATGACAGCGCCTGAGTTTTTTGCACAAGAGGGCATACTGACCACAAGCCTTGGGTGCTTCGGCATACAGATTCTCAACTCGATTGGTGCACTGACACTTGTATATGCTTACCGCTACGGCAAAGCGGTTGTCGTGTCGCCTATGGAAGGGCTATCACCTATGGTGACCGTCCTGCTTTCGCTTATCATTCTGCAGGTTATTCCAAACCCGCTTCAGATTGCCGGTATATGCTGTGCCGCCTTCGCTATGTACGCGTTGTCTAAGTGACCGGGGGGGCTATTCTTTTTAGTCTTTCTAATCTATAAATCACTAACACTATGAAAATAAAACATTGTCTCATTCTTCTTAACCTTCTCTTGCCCGCTGTTGGCCTTGCCGCTCCACGCTTGGTATATAACGGCGACACTTTGCAGTGGAACAAAGAGTGGAAAAGAAAGCAGTGTGGTACTCTGGATATCTCCAAGAACATAAAAGAGGTGTCAGGTATAGCCTGCTCACGTGTGACGCCCGGATATATTTGGATGCAAAGTGATGACTACGAGAGCTATATTGTTGCCACAACCGAACTTGGTAGCGAGCGACATTGCAAGGTCAAATTTTCAAAAACTATCCGTTGGGACTGGGAAGATATGTCCGGAGGTGTATATAACGACACCAATTATCTCTTCATCGGTGCGTTTGGCGACAACGAAGAAACAGACGGCAACTATTCCATCGTCTATTTCAAAGAACCTGCAATTGACGCTTCTACACCGGAGATAACTATCGAACCGAACCAGATTAAATATGAATATCCTGACGGAAAGAAACACAACGCAGAGGCTTTGATGTATGATAATGTGTCGCAGACAATTTACATCATCACCAAAGTATATTACAACGTCTGCCAGGTATTCAGTCTGCCCATGCGCCTTGATTACGGCACAGAAACACAGACCCTCACCTATGTATGCGACCTTGGTGTACGTTCCGACCTCGGATACAGCGAGAAAAATCAGCCTTACAAAGGTTTTCACCTTGTCACGGCTGCCGACATCTCACCTGACGGCAAGTATATCCTTATAAAGAACCACAACAATATCGTAGCCTCATACTCGTGGATTCTCTATTGGGAACGTATGGAAGGCGAGACGGTAGAAGAAGCCCTCACACGCCAACCTCAACCGTTACAATGCTACATGTACGAATGGCAAGGTGAAGCCATCTGTTGGCTTGATGACGACACATTCTATACCACCAGCGATGCTGACGACGGCAATCCGCCAATCTATAAATACACCCGCCAGCAACCCGCAGATATTGGCAACGTGCAGACAATAAGCTTCGAGGAAGGTTCAAAGAATACTACTCTACAACTTATAGGCAACAATCTTTATATTCGCAAAAAAAACATGATATACACTGTTGATGGTCGATTAGTACAACAATAAAAAAACTTCAATGCCAGCGGGCATCGAAGCAATTCAACACGTGGTTAATAAATAGTTGATTTGATTTAAGTGAAGTGGGCAAACTGATGCGAATCGGGTTGCCCACTGTTTTTAATACCCCGTTTGAATACCGCTCAAAATCCGTTCAAACATCAATCAAGCGATATACAAACATCGTTCAGATGCAGTAATTACGGCTTTTCTTTTATCTCGCCTCGTATTGAATTTCCTGTTCCGATAAGATAAAATCAGACGTTATCTTAACGTTTGCGTTATCCGCCACTGCTTTAACGTCGAATCTCTTTGACTCACCCGGTAGCAGTCCCCGAAGTGATTTAGCAGCTCTAACACCACCAACCGTCACGTATGCGTCGCGATAGATAGGAGCCACACCGGTGTTGGCTACAGTTACGTGTGTTTCCACACCATTGGTAGTGCAGGCTATGATGGCAAACTTGTAGCCTGATGCTATACCGGCTTCTGTAACACGCTCCGGCGTGAAGTAACTGCCGGCAGGAGCGTCGTTACAGATAATAAACGACATGTGGTATTTGGCAGCTGCATGTTCCCATGTCACGCCGTACATACCCTGCGGATTGAGGAAACTGCGCTGGTCGTTACTTGTATAGTAGCTTATTTCCCCGCCACAGACGCCTTTTATCCAACGGTCCATACCAGACCACTGCCAGCATTGCTCATTCCAACCGTCACCTTGGCTCTTGTCGTGCTCTTTGTGCATAAACGAGTCATCGAACAAGCCAAAGGCAAGAGCATTGAGTTCGCTGTCGTTGGCAATATTCACAAAATAAGCATCATCGCCGGCATCTATACTCACCAACCAAGGAATGGTCAGCACATTAGAAAGGTGTATGAAGAACTGCCGTTGATAGTCGCGTGTCGGGAAGTTCTTTCCAAACTTAACGTTCGTTCCATAAGTGTGATACTCTCCCCAATGACCGAATCCCACCTCCACAAAGGCAAGTCGCGGGTCAGAGGCATAACGGGCGTTCAGGTCAACATAAAACTGCTTCACAAACCACTGGAGCTCCGCATTGCTCCAATCAGGGTAATACGTCGGACCATCACCTCCCGGATTGGCGGAATAGGTCTCATTGTAGTTCTCTAATGCTTTTATATAATCCGGCACGTATGTTGCACCTTTCGTTCCCTCGCAGTTTTCACGGTTCGAAGGGTAGCAAAGCGGAAAACGTATTACCATCTGGTGTCCGCGCGAAGCCGCTGCCTGCAGTTTGTTGTCAAGATAAGTCCAATTGTAGGTGAGTTGCTCCCCACTCTTTCCTGTAACAATCTTACAAGGCGGCACATAGGCGAACTCCAGCGATATGCAATTGCCATGAGTGTTGTTTTTCGATGCCGCCATATCATTCCATAATACCATTCCGCACATCGGCTGAACATGAGTCACACTGCCGTTGAGTTTAACGGAATAGTAGGTAGAGTCTTCGGGCGTTGGTTGTTCTTCCTGTTCAGTAACAGGGTCCGTAACATGTGTTGTATCACCCTGTTGCGACTCCAAATCAGTTGTCGGCTGTGCCTTGTCGCATGACACAAAGAGCGCGGCACTGATGGCAACGCTAAAGAAAAATGAGGTTTTCATGTTATGCAAATATTAAAATCATAAATTGTGCTATGAGAATTCTGAGGAATGTAACTAACGGATACACGGTTGAATACGCCACAACAGCCTCATCGCTGTCGGTCATTGCACTCACGTATGCCAGCGGTGGCGCATTGGTATGAGCGCCGGCTATCAAACCGCAAATGGTGAAGTAGTTCATTCGCATCATCCTCGCCACTATACCGATTATCAATGCCGGCACCACGGTTATTGCCAATCCGCACGCTGCCCACAACAAACCTTCATGCGAAAACACACTCTCCATAAAGCCTTTTCCGGCAGATAGGCCGACTGAAGCAAGAAAAAGAGTCAGTCCTAACTCACGAAGCATGAGATTGGCGGAAATGGTGGTGTATGTTATCAGGTGCAGCTTGTAGCCGAATCTGCCAAGTAACACAGCCACTATCAATGGTCCGCCTACTATACCAAGCTTAGCCGGCATAGGAAGATGAGGAAAATATATAGGAATACTGCCAAGCAGAATGCCAAGCATTATTCCAAGGAAGATTGTAACTACCGGCGGTTCGTTCAGTTTGCGAAGAGCATTACCAAGCTTGCGTTCTGCATATTTTATTCCTTCCATTGGTCCGACTACCATCACCCTGTCTCCCAACTGCAGACTCAAGTCAGGACGCGCCAGCAGATTGATGCCTGCACGATTAACACGAGTTATATTGACGTTGAAGCCGGAACGCAAGTGCAGGTCGCCTATAGTCTTCCCGTTCACGTCATTCTTCGTCACGACTATTCGTCTTGACACCAGTTTATTATCATCGTCTTTCCACTCGTGTTCTATTTGCTCACCAAGCATTGTCTGCAACTGCCCTGCATCAGCATCTGAGGTCACGATAAGAACGATATCTCCTTTATGAAGCACCGTGTCACCCTGCGGGATAAACGTTTCCTCGCCATTATAGAGGCGTGTTGCTATAGCCTCGTGGCCAAAGCGTGCTTTCATCTGCGCAAGCGTCATGCCATCAATTGCATCGTTGGTGATACGGAAGGTGAGTATGTCAGGTTTGTCTTTATCTTCAGTAGCTTTTCTGAGAGCATCCTCCTCAACTGCTATATTCACACGCAGCAGATATTTCAGTCCTGCCATAACGGCTATGGTGCCTAATATTGCCACAGGATATGCCACGGCGTATCCAAGCGATATAGGTTCGGCCGCAACGTCGGATATACTACTCAGCTGCTGCAACGCTTCTTCTGCAGCACCCAGACCGGGAGTACTGGTTATCGCACCGGACATCACACCCACCATCATCGGCAGACTCACCTTGTCAGAAAGCAGATAATACAAGCTCATTGTCATCCCTACCCCAAGCACAACAGTCAGCACTGCCAAACCGTTAAGCTTCAAACCACCTTGTTTGAAGGAAGAGAAGAAGCCGGGACCAACCTGCAGACCGACAGCAAAGATAAAGATTATCAGTCCGAAGTTCTTAAGAAAATCAATTATGACAGGGTCTATTCCAACTTGGAAATAGCCTATCAGTAAGCCGACAAACAGCACAAACGTGGCCCCAAGCGACACACCCTTGACATGCACTTTGCCAAGTGCCATGCCAAGGGTGATGATTGCAGAGTATATCAGCAGTGTATGAGCCACTGAACTCTGTGTTAATAACGATAGGAACCAGTCCATGAGATATAACTAAGTGATAAGTGAGAACCGCTGCGCTGTGGGAAGTCACCTTGTACATTGTCACTTTGTCACTTTGTCACTTCTTATTGCTTTGTATTGCTTAGTTTCAGTTGCAGTTCATCCAATTGCGCCTGATCTATTACGCCCGGAGCGCCAAGCATAACATCCTTGCCCTGATTATTCTTTGGGAAAGCGATGCAGTCGCGAATAGAATCCAAACCGGCAAACAGCGACACGAACCTATCCAATCCGTATGCCAAACCACCGTGAGGAGGTGCGCCGTACTTAAATGCGTTCATCAGGAAGCCGAATTTCGCCTGAGCCTGCTCGGGAGTGAAACCAAGTATCTCAAACACCTTCTCCTGTAGCTTAGCATCGTGAATACGAATACTTCCGCCACCTACTTCTACACCATTGATTACCATATCGTAGGCATTGGCTCTCACAGCCGCCGGATCAGTATCAAGCATTGGTATATCTTCCGGTTTTGGTGATGTGAATGGATGGTGCATAGCCATCAAACGTTGCTCTTCGTCGGACCATTCGTACATCGGAAAGTCAATGACCCACAAGCAGCTGAACTTCTGCGGATCGCGCAGACCGAGTTGCTTACCCATCTCCAAACGCAGCTCGCATAGTTGTTTACGCGTACGCATAGCATCATCGCCGGAAAGAATGAGAATAAGGTCTCCTCCCTCAGCGTTCATCTGAGATTTCAGTTCCTGAAGTACATCCTGACTATAGAACTTGTCAACCGACGATTTCACAGTGCCGTCCTGCTCAACCCTTGCATAAACCAATCCTTTGGCACCAATCTGCGGACGACGAACATAGTCGGTCAGAGCATCTATTTGCTTGCGAGTATATGATGCCGCTCCCTTGGCACAAATACCTCCGATATAGGCGGCTCCGTCAAACACTCCAAAACCGGGGTGAGCGTGGAACATATCATGTAATTCCACAAAACGCATGTCGAAGCGGGTATCCGGTTTGTCCGAACCGTAATACTTCATTGCATCAGCCCATGTCATACGAGGCAGCTTAGGCAGGTCTATTCCTTTGATTGTCTTGAAGAGATGACGACTCATACCTTCGAACATCTGCAGAATATCCTCCTGTTCAACAAACGACATCTCACAGTCAATCTGCGTAAATTCCGGTTGACGGTCAGCACGCAGGTCCTCATCGCGAAAACACTTGACTATTTGGAAATAACGGTCGAAACCACTCACCATCAGAAGTTGTTTCAGAATCTGCGGCGACTGTGGCAAAGCATAAAATTGTCCGGGGTTCATACGTGACGGAACAACAAAGTCACGCGCACCCTCAGGAGTGGAATTGACAAGCACCGGCGTCTCTACCTCAAGGAAGCCTTGCTCGTCAAGATATCGCCTCACCTCAAACGCCATCTTATGACGTAGTTCAAGATTTTTTCTGACGGCTGTGCGACGAAGGTCGAGATAGCGATATTTCATTCTTATATCATCACCCCCGTCAGTGTCGTCTTCTATGGTGAACGGCGGGGTGACTGCAGGATTAAGCACCTGTAGTTTCTC
This sequence comes from Paludibacteraceae bacterium, assembly GCA_017450435.1. Classification (GTDB taxonomy): domain Bacteria; phylum Bacteroidota; class Bacteroidia; order Bacteroidales; family Paludibacteraceae; genus Colicola. The sequence goes on along the minus strand of JAFSTO010000043.1, from coordinate 29,035 downwards.
AACCTCAATCTCTATATCGCCTGTCGGCAATTGAGCGTTCTTTGAGTAACGTTCTTTCACAACACCTGTTGCTTGCACCACATACTCTCTGCCCAGTTTGTTCGCCTCAACAAACACTTCTGCATTGATGCTCTCATCAAATGATAGCTGTGTGATGCCATACCTGTCGCGCAGGTCTATAAACGTCATACCGCCCATTTTTCTGACACGCTGTACCCAGCCTGCCAACACAACCGTCTTTCCAACGTCTGCGAGCCGTAGCTCGCCACATGTAAATGTTCTGTACATTATAGTTATTTTTAATAATTTTCAATTAGTGGTGAGCACAACAAGGTCAAACCATTTGGGTGTAACAAGGTCAAACCCTTGGGCGGAACATTGTCATTCGTACTTGGTCACTTCGTACTTGGCCTCACCCGCAATTTTCTTAACGAGGCCGCAAAGCACTTGTCCCGGTCCGAATTCTATAAATTCCGCAGCTCCGTCTGCCAGCATATTTTTGACCGTCTGCGTCCATCTGACCGGTGAGGTAAGTTGCCTGATAAGATTCTCGGCTATCCTCTCCGGATCAGTCTGAGGCAAAGCGTTTACGTTCTGATATATTGAACATTTTGGCTCATTAAATTGTGTGTTTCTGATGGCTTTTTCCAGCTTCTCTGCCGCCGGCTGCATCAGTGGCGAATGAAAAGCGCCTCCTACACTTAGCGGAACGATGCGCTTACCACCCATTACCTTCAGAGCCTCTGTCGCACGTTCTACACCACTGACGGTGCCGCTTATGACCACCTGTCCCGGACTGTTATAGTTGGCAGCAACAACCACATCATCACAGATACTCTCACATGCCTGTTCCACCTGTTTGTCTTCCATCTTCAGCACTGCAGCCATCGTTCCGCGTTGCAGTTCGCAGGCTTCCTGCATGGCATGAGCACGTGCACTGACCAAACGCAGACCACTCTCAAAATCAAGTGCGCCGGCTGCTACTAAGGCGGAAAACTCGCCCAGCGAATGTCCCGCCACCATATCCGGCTTGGACAACCCGCGCTCAACAGCCGTCAGATATGATATAACAGAGTGGAGATATACTGCAGGTTGCGTAACATCAGTACGACGTAGGTCTTCATCAGTGCCGCCAAACATCACATCGGTTATCTTAAAACCAAGTATATCATCGGCTTTAACAAATAAATCATGTGCTATACCACAGTTGTCATACAAGTCCTTACCCATACCTGCAAACTGCGCACCTTGCCCGGGAAAGATATATGCTTTTTTCATTACAACAAATTTATAAGAACCCTAAAAGGTTATTTCAATTCAATTAAACATGCAAAATTACAACATTTTTGCGAAATAGCCAAGAAAACAATAAAAAAAAGAAGTGTGAGACTGCTGACGCTATGAGGTAACCAAGCAACAAAGTAACAAACTGCAAAAAAAAAAATTTTTAAAGTCTTGTATAATCGGAAAAAAATATGTATTTTTGCACATATTTATGCATCAATATGAAAATCAAGTATCTTCCAATCGTAGGTGCGGTATTTCTCGTCATAGCAATGACTATTCAGTTTGTCTTGTCATACCGGCGAAACAAAGAGGACATAATGGAGCGTATTGACCACAAAATGGAGATGGCGCAAAAGGATGTAACCTCTGAGCTCTACGATATGTCTGATGCCGTGTCAGAAATCGCAAGTTATCTGCCTCAACACGCGAAGGACACCACTACTCAATACGAGCTATTCTCCACCGTCTTATGGCGTTTTCCTGATTTATATAGTTGCTATTTCTTTTATAAACCAAACCATTTCCCAAATCAAACACGTCATGTCGGTATAGGGTTGCGCCGTGCCGGTAAGGATTCGATTATCCATTATCGCTATGAAAACATGTCAGATTATTTCGAGCGCGAATGGTTCAAAGGTGCAATGCTAAGCGATAATAACGGATATTGGAGCCGGACGTATAGAGATGTAGATAGCGACACTTTGATTTTCTCTTATGCCCTCAAGGTATATGACGAGCATGATAACAATATTATTGGTGTGGCAGGTGCGGACTACACATTGGAATGGGCGCAACAACTGCTGCTGCTCACGCGGCCGTACGAAGATGCCGTGTGCCAACTTTACAACCCTGACGGGACACTGATTGTTCAAACAGGCGAGATAGACAGGCACAATATGATTGTTTCCGAGAAAACAATGTCTCCGGCTAACATGAAACTGGTCATCGGTGTACCTGATTACCACTTGTGGGACGGTATGATGCGCCTATCGCTCATTACTTTTATTGTACTCGTTATAGGTATTCTGGTTGCAGGACTACTCATTCGCCGCCTTTGGCGAGACCAAGCAAAATACGTTCGTTCGGAAACAGAAAACAGAGTAATGGAAAAAGAGCTCCGTATAGCGAGCAATATTCAGAAAAGTATTCTCCGGATTGGCGAACGTGACAAGGTCAAGGCGGCAGATAAATGGTCAGATATCGAGCTGCAGGCTGCGCTGGAACCGATGCGGGAAGTGGGCGGAGACCTCTATGATTTCTACCGAAAAGACGACGACCTCTATTTCATTATCGGAGATGTGAGCGGCAAGAGTGTGACTGCAGCGATGTTCATGGCGGCAACCGTCAACCTCTTCCGTTCGGCTGTCAGACGACTACAATCACCCAAAGCCATTATGGAAGACATCAACGCTGTGCTCAGCGACAATAACCCGAAAATGATGTTTGTTACGGCCTTCGTAGGACGGCTGCATATACCGACAGGTGAAGTACTATACTGCAACGCAGGACACCTACCGCCTATTAAGGTACAGAGTGACGATGTACAATGTACAAAGCACGGAGCACGAAGTGCGAAGGAGATTGCGCTGATTCCTAATATTCCATTGGGGTATGATGGCACGTTCCGGTTTGAAGAACAAGGCACAATGCTCTACCACAACGACACCTTAGTCCTTTATACAGACGGCATAACCGAGGCACGGAACGAGAAACGCGAGATGTTAGGAATGAAGCGCTGGAAACAAATAGTGGAAGAGAATATCTCACCACTAAACAAAGTTGATATGTACGCCATCGCCGAAGCAGGGCTGAAGTTTATCGGCAAAGCCGAGCAGACCGACGATATGACCCTTATGACTATCCGCCTAACGCAAGAGGTGCAACCACTCACCGTCAGGGTGGAGAATAGGTTGGACCAATGGCCAATACTCAAAAACGCTTTGCATAACTACGGACTGTGTGCCGGACTCAACAAACCTACTCTCAAACGCCTGCAACTCGCTGTCGAGGAAGCTGTAGTCAACATCGTCAGATATTCACAAGCCACAGAAATCACACTCACCGCCAGACATTCACCATTAACCATTACTCTCACTGACAACGGCACGATTTTTGACCCCACTGCACAAAAAGAGACGGACATCGTACAAAATGCCGAAGGAAGGCAAATAGGCGGATTGGGTATAACGCTGTTAAGGCAGATTGCTGACGAACTCCGCTACCAACGGATTGAAGACAAAAACGAACTGACAATTATCAAAAATCTCTGATTATATGCGAATCCAGATTCAGACAAACAAACAAGAAACAATCGTTCGCATCATAGGCGAACTGGACACTGTAGCCACCACCGAACAGGCTGATGAACTACAGCAAGTGCTCTACATTGCCGACCAAACATTAGTGATTGACTGTACAGAGCTGGAGTACATCTCTTCAGCCGGACTGAGGTTCTTTATGCAACTCAAACGAGAATCAGAAGCCAAAGGCGGCAGCATACGCATTATCCACCTTAACGAAGACGTAGCAGACATCTTCCGCATGAGCGGATTCCAAAACATCTTTGAGATTGAGTAAAGTGATTCCCCAACCTTGTTTCGCCTTAGTGTCAGACGGTATTTTTTTACCGTCTCTCAAGACGAAGAATCAATGCCGGCAAGATTCCGACAAATAATCAAAGACCCAAAACCATGAAAAGTCCGTTAAGCCAAGCGCAATTAGGCGTTTACTATGCCTGCGAGACATCGGTCAGCGATATGACCAATTATCAAAACCCCGTACTGTTTCCCCTACCGGAAAACACGGATATCGAGCGGCTGCAACAGGCTGTCTTTGACGCTTTGTGCGCCCATCCGTATATATTGGGGCATATAGAACCTGACGAGGAAAACCTCACCCCGGTTCTCTCATATCATGAGGAAGAAAAGCCTATAGTGGAAGTAAAACAAGTATCGGAGACTGAGTGGGCAGATGTTCAAAAAACCTTCGCCCGCACAATGGACATACACGGGGAGAGACTGTATCGGGCTGAAATCTACCAAATGGTAAATGGTAAATGTCCAAATGGTAAATATCTTTATCTTAATCTTCACCATGTTCTGGCGGACGGATTCTCAATAACGGTTCTGTTGCGTGACATCGAGCGGCTCTATAGTGGCAAGAAAGCCGCAGTCGAGATGCTCGATGGCGCCGCTATCGCCGAAGCTGAGGCCGTCCAACGTGCTGACAAGACGCTGATGAACGAAGCACGCGAATGGTACGCTCGTGAGTTTTCAGACGCAGCCGATACAGACAGTCTGCCTATTCCACAATCGGAGTTAGCCCTCAGCAATCAGTCTTCAGTTATCAGATATAAACACTACCCCTTGTCCGTCAGCAAAGATGAGATACAATCTATCGAGAAGCGCTTTAATACTAAAGAGAGTATTATCATGCAATCGGCTTGGGCGCAACTTCTTGCCGCCTACTCCGCTGAAGAGAAAGCCTCCTACTGCACCGCTTTCTGGGGACGTAGCGACAGAAGGACATTAGGTTCTGTCACGATGATGGTTCATACTCTTCCTGTGTTTGCGCAGACGAAAGCAGACTCCTCTCTCGCCGAACTCTTCGATGCAATGGACGCGCAACTGCAACAGACACAGAAATACCAATACTATGCATACCCTGATGCGGTACGCGACTTGGGACTGAACAATCAGGTGATGTTCGTTTATCAGGGAGCCGTATTGGCTGACAAACGCGGTCTGCATCTGGATGGTCAGTTGGTGCCTTTTATTGACTTGCGCCAACCCACACCGGGATGGAAACTATGCGCAGAATTATTTGAGTCAGACGGGACGTATTCGCTCAAACTGAGTTATAGCGAAGCCGACTACTCCGACGCGTTCATGCAGGAGTTGGCTAAGACCTATAGCACCATCATCCGCTCAATGCTAACGGCGGAGCATGTGAGCGACATCGACTATTGCGACGAGGAACAAGTCAAGTGGTTAGACCTTCGGAATCCCGAAATATCGAAATGCCGGAATAGCAAAGGAAGCTCACTCATCGCACGCTTCAAACAACACGTTTCCGAACAGCCGGACGCAACATGCGTAGTAGCCGGCGATGTGCGATTGACATATTCCGAAGTGGATCAGCTTAGTGATGAACTGGCAGAACAATTCGCCAATAACCAATCACCGATAACCACTATTTCACATTGCGGCGAGCATGTGATTGGTTATTCCGTGCCGCGGAACGAACAGATGGTGATTGTGCCGCTCGCTATCGCCAAAGCAGGCTTTACTGCCATGCCGCTGGATAGTTCCTACCCTGCCGACCGGCTGGAGTTCATGCGTCAGGATGCCGCAAAATATGAAGGCGGAGATGCCTTCATGCTACTTTATACGTCAGGCACGACCGGCACACCAAAAGGTGTGATGCTGAGCGAACAGAATATTCTCACCTTCTGCGATTACCATACTCATCATATAGGTCTGACGCCCGAGAGCCGGTACGCTACGTATGCCGGCTACGGCTTTGACGCATATATGATGGATCTATGGGGATGTATGGTGGCGGGCTGTGCGATACATGTCATCGGAGACGATATCCGTTTTGATTTGGAAGGGCTTTACAACTATTTTGTCAAGGAATCCATCACACATGTCTTCATGACCACCCAGATGGCTACCCAACTGGTAATCAACTATCCGGATATACACGGCTTGCAGTATTTAGGAACAGGTGGCGAAAAAATGATGAGCCTCACTCCGCCTTCTTACAAACTGCTTAACTGCTACGGTCCGACGGAGTGCACTGTCTATGTATCCAGTTTCTGGGTGGAGAAGAACGAGCCGAATATCCCTATCGGTTATCCGAACGACACAGCCGAACTCTTTATTGTCAATAAGAACGGCAAGCGTGTTCCTTGGGGTGCAGCAGGCGAGCTGCTCATAGCCGGACCGCAGGTAGGTATCGGTTATCTCAACCAACCCGAAAGAACAGCAGAATCCTTTGTACATTGTACATTGTCCCCTTGTACATCCGTTCGTTGCTATAGAACGGGCGACATCGTGCGCTATCGTCAGGACGGAGCAATTGAGTTCGTCGGACGCAAAGACGGACAAGTCAAGATTCGCGGTTTCCGTATTGAACTCAAAGAGGTAGAGGCGGTTATACGCCAGTTTGAGGGTATAAAGGATGCCACCGTGCAGGCGTTTGATTTTCCGGAAGGCGGCGGTAAGTTCATCGCAGCATACATAGTTTCTGACCGGCAGATTGATATTCAAGCACTCAATGCCTTTATCATGGACCGGAAACCGCCTTATATGGTACCAACTGTCACGATGCAGATAGATGCTATTCCGCTCAACCAGAACCAGAAAGTGAACAAACGGGCACTGCCGGAACCGAAGGTACAAAGTGATGAAGGACAAAGTACCAAGGAGGCAGCACCGCTCAATGTATTGGAGGAGCAGTTGCGTGACATGGTCGCCGGCATCGTGGGAAACAGCGATTTCGGAATCATGACCGATCTCCGTTACGTGGGACTGAGTTCCATCTCCGCTATCAAACTGGCAACGCAGGTCTATAAGCGTTTCGGCGTGCAACTTGATGCCAAACTGCTTATCAAAGGGGCGAACATCCAGCTTATCGAAAACGAGATATTGAAGTCGATGATGGATGGCAGTCGAAAGTCAAAAGTCGAAAGTCAAAAGACTCCTTCTGCTTTGAGCGAAGCAATCTCATTCCCTCTCAGCCACGCGCAGACAGGCGTCTATTTCGAATGCATGAAGAATCCCGCTTCGACACTGTATAATATTCCCATGCGCGCGCGATTACCGGAGGGCGTCCATGCGGAGGAACTGCGTGCGGCAGTAGAACAAGTGGTACGAAACCACCCTGAGCTTTTCGTACATTTCCGGACGAACGAGACAGGAGTGGAACAACTGATAGACAAAGGCCAAGAGCTGAGGCTGGAGACGATTGACATGAAAGAGGCGCAGTTGGATGCCTATCGTGCGGAATTTGTCCGCCCCTTCAATCTCTCGAAAGACCAACTCTTCCGGTTCTGCATCGTCCGGACCGAAAAGGCTCTGTATCTCTATTGTGACATGCACCATTTGGTATGCGACGGCGCTTCGTATGATGTGTTCTTCAATGAGTTGTGCGCACTACTGAACGGCGGGACCATCGAACCGGAAATGTGCTCTTATGCCGAGTTTGTGGCTGAGGAACAAGCCGCAGAGAACAGTGAGGAACACGCAGCAGCCAAAGAGTTCTTCCATTCGCAATTGGCTCAAGTGGAGGGCGTGACGGAGCTACCGGCGGACCTGACCAACCCCAAAGACGGCGAGATAGGGCAGGTCTATGCGCCAATGAATCTGCAGGCTGCCGAGCAGGTGGCGAAGAACGCAGGCGTGACAGCCGCCGGCGCAACACTCGCGGCAGTATTCTACACGCTCGCGCGCTTCGCAAACAACGACGACCTCTGTATCACCACTATCTCCAACGGCCGTAGCAACCTCAAGATGGCGAACACTATCGGCATGATGGTGAACACGCTTGCGTTGAGCAGCAAGATAGGCACGCAGAGCGTGGAGGAGTTCGTTCGGGAGACAGGCAGGAAATTCGAGCAGACTCTCTCGCATGAGAACTATCCGTTTGCACAGATAGCCGCCGACTACGACCTGACGGCAGAAATCATGTACGCCTACCAGCTCGGCGTCCTTTCCGAATACAAGGTGAAGGGACAGGCGATGGAGACGGAGAACATGGAACTGAACGTGCCGAAGTTCAAGATTGCGTTCTATATCGTGGAGGTGGATGGCAAACCTTCCGTGGCGATTGAATACGACAACGGCCGTTACAGCCGCGAGATGATGCAGAGCCTTGCGCAATCGGTTAGCAATGCCGTGAGTGCGTTCGCCAAGGATACCAAAGCCGCTTTGCGCTCCGTCTCGCTGATGGACGAGCAACAGACAGCGCTGCTGGATAGTTTCAACGAGACCCACGTGGACTATGATGACACGCAGACCATACTCTCGCTCTTCAAAACGCAGGTGGCGAAGACGCCGGATAACATTGCAGTCATCTTCCGCGACAAACGAATCACCTATCGCGAGCTGGATGAGATAACCGACCGTATAGCCACCTGCCTGCACCCGACAACGAATGTCATTGCCATCAAAGTGGAACGCTCCGAATGGATGACTATCGGCGCTCTCTCCGTGCTCAAAACCGGTTGCGCGTACATGCCGCTCGACCCGAGTTATCCCGCCGAGCGACTGGAGTATATGCAGCAGGACGGCAACAGCTGCATGCTGCTGACAGAGAAAGAACTGGAGGAGCTGAGTCAAAAGTCGAAAGTCGCAAGTCAAAAGCATTCAGCAATCAGCATTCAGCCGTCAGATTTATTTATTCTCCTCTACACTTCCGGTTCTACGGGCGTGCCGAAGGGCGTGATGCTGGAGCATCGCAACCTTGTGGCGTTCTGCCATTGGTACCACCGGTATTACGACCTGCATGCCGGCGATAAAGTGGCGGCGTATGCTTCGTTCGGTTTCGATGCCAATATGATGGATATGTATCCGGCGTTGACATGCGGTGCTGCGGTTTGCATCATCCCCGAAGACATGCGACTGAACCTGCCGGAGTTGGGACGGTATTTCGACCAAGAGGGGGTGACACACTCGTTCATGACCACACAGATTGGATTCCAGTTCGCTACGAATGTGGAGTGCCATAGTTTGAAACATCTGTCAGTGGGCGGTGAAGCACTGGCTGCTCTCACGCCGCCAAGCAACTACAAGATGCACAACGGCTATGGCCCGACCGAGTGTACAATCTTCACCACCACGTATGCACTCTCCGAATACGAGCAGCATATACCTATCGGCAAACCGCTGGATAATCTGCAACTGTTTGTCATGGATACCGACGGCCGGCGTCTGCCGCTCGGTGCCGCAGGCGAGTTATGGGTCAGTGGGCCGCAAGTAGGACGCGGTTACCTCAACCTGCCCGAAAAGACAAAAGAAACCTTTGTGGATGTACAATTTGACGATGTACAATGTACAAATGTGCGTTGCTATAGCACCGGTGACATCGTTCGCTATCTGCCGGACGGCAACATTCAGTTTGTAGGACGGCGAGACGGACAGGTCAAGATCCGCGGGTTCCGTATCGAACTGAAAGAGGTGGAGACGGTGATACGTCAGTTCCCCGGTATCAAGGATGCTACCGTGCAGGCGTTCGATTACCCCAACGGCGGTAAATTTATCGCGGCATATATCGTCAGCGACGAGAAGATAGATGTGCAGGCGCTCAATGCTTTCATCCGCGAGACCAAACCGCCATACATGGTGCCGGCTGCTACGATGCAGATTGACGCTATTCCGCTTAACCAGAACCAGAAAGTGAACCGCAAAGCACTGCCGGCTCCGAAGATTCAGGCGGACGACCATGCCTACGTAGCACCCGCCAACGAGACCGAAAAACTGTTTGCAGACATCTTTGCGAATGTTTTGAGCCTGGAGAAAGTAGGTGCAACGGACAACTTCTTCGATTTGGGCGGCACGTCCCTCATGGTGACACGTGTCATCATCGAGGCGGAGAAAGGCGGACAGCACATCGCGTATGCCGACCTCTTCTCCCACCCTACGCCCCGGCTGTTGGCGCAGATGGTAAATGACCAAATGGTAAATGACCAAATGGTAAATGACCACGATGCACACGATACGGTCATTACGGATTACGATTACGAACCCATCAACGCACTGCTCCAAAAGAACACCTTGGACACCTTCCTAAATGCCCAAATGCTAAATGACCAAATAAATGACCAAATGGTAAATGACCAAATGGTAAATGACCAAATGGTAAATGGCTTGGGTCATGTTCTTCTTACCGGTGCTACAGGCTTCCTCGGTATCCATGTGCTCAAGGAACTCATCGACACTGACACCAAGACCATCACCTGCCTTGTGCGCGGCAAGGACCGGCACGATGCCGAGCGCCGTGTGCGTAACTTACTGTTCTACTATTTCAGCCGTCGTTTCGACGACCTCTTCGGCAAGCGTTTGTTCGTCGTCAACGGCGATGTCACAAGCGATTTATCCCAATGCCTAAATGCCCAAATAAATGACCAAATGGTAAATGACCAAATGGTAAATATCACCACCGTCATTAACTGCGCGGCGAACGTGAAGCATTTCTCCAAGGGCACGGATATTGAAGATGTGAATATCGGCGGTGCACAACGCTGCGTGGACTTCTGTCTCAATACCGGTGCGCGGCTCGTACATGTATCCACTACCTCTACCGGAGGTATATGGATTGGGAATAATGAGCCGGCACCTGTCCTGACGGAGCGGAATATCTATTTCGGCCAATATCTGGGCAACCAGTACATGCACTCCAAGTTCCTTGCCGACCGACTTATCCTCGATGCTGTGGCGCATAAGGGGCTCAAGGCAAAGATTATGCGTGTGGGCAATCTCGCGGCACGCAGTTATGACGGCGAGTTCCAAGTCAATTTCTCCACCAACAGCTATATGGGACGTATCAAGATCTTCAATATGTTAGGCTGCTGCCCCTATGAGCTGTACGACTCGCCTACCGAGTTCTCGCCTATCAACGAGACAGCGAGGGCTATCGTTCTCTTGGCTACGACTCCTGACGATTGTACGGTCTTCCAGCCTTACAACAACCACACACGTTTGTTGGGCGATGTGCTCAACGAGTTGAAGAAAATCGGTACGGATATACGGTTTGTCGAGTCTATGGAGTTTGGCACGTTGGTACAGCAAGCCGCTTCGGATCCGAAGAAAGCCGCCCTGCTGACCACTATGCTCGCCTACCAGAACATGGCAAACGGACAGCCTTCAAAGCAAGTTGAACGTGACAACGAGTACACCTCGCAAGTCCTTCTGCGTCTCGGTTTTCGTTGGTCAGAACCTGACAGCGAATATGTGGGCAAGATGCTCACCGCTATCAACCAATTAGGTTTCTTCGACACATAAGCTATTTGAGGACAACCATGAACTTCCCACCTTGTCTGACACCACCATTTCACGTTGTTTCGCGGAGTCCACGTTGTTTCGCCCAAGTGTAGAGACGCTCGAAAAAGATAACAAACTAAATATAACAAATTATGAACGAAGAAAGATATGAGCAGAGAAATGGCTTGAAAGTCATTCTCATTGTTGCTTTTGTAGCAATTGCTGTAATTGCCGTTTTATGGGCAACAGGACTAATACGTTTGGAAAATACACCGGATAAACCGAATGAACAAGAGATTGTAATTGGCGTAGAAAAGCAATCTTCGTCATCTACAGTAGATTTCGCTATCTCTGAGAGAGAGTGGAATGCCCTACAACAAGAAGTTCGACAGCTGGAAAACGAACTCGCTCAAACAAAAAGCGAGTTGGAGCAGTTGAAGCAAACATCTTCTAAACATGTTGAAAAGGTAAGCCAAACCACAACAACACAACACACCACCACAGCACAGCAAAAAACAACCCAAACCACTAAAGCAACCACTACCACGACATCGACTACCCAAACGGCAGTCAATGCAAATGCAGTGACGCTTGCAAAATATTCGCATAACTTTGTCGATCACAACGCTACAGTTTCTTTTAAGAATAACACAGATAGAACTATAACTGCCATTACAGGGCGAATGTATTATTACGATATGAACGATAATATGCTTGACTATCAAGATTTCAGCAAATCCATCACTATCGAGTCAGGATTAGTAAAGAGCATTGAATTAGAAGGATATAATTTCAAAGAAAGTTATGCCTATTATAAAAGCCAAGCGATATACTCGCATCCCGACCGCAAATACAAGGTTAAATTTGAATTAAAATCCTATAAAGTGAAATGACAAGCACAATCCTACTTGACACTCGCTTGGTTGTTGACCCACAATTTTGGACAGTTCTTCTAATCCTTTTGGCTATCGCCTTGGGATTAGGATTAGTGTATCTCATTCGCATACACATAGCTTATCGCATGGCAAAGAACAGACACCGCGACCCTGTCTGTTGGGTGCTGTTATCGTTCTTTGTCTCACCATTGCTTGTTTGGATCGTGTTGCTCATTGAAGGTGATGATGGCGATAATCAACAAAAAACTTCCATTGACGAACAGCCACGTGGTTGAGTGTTTTGAGAGACGGTACACAATACCGTCTGACACCCCACTTCACGATGTTCGCGGGGACCCCGTGTCTCTACATTTGGGTGAAACAAGGTCGGTACTTGTTCACTTCGTACTTTTCTTAATTAACATTAAGCAATAAAAAAACAAAAATATATGAAAAGAACCAAGTTCTTACAATTTGCTTTGTTCATACTGATTTCAACGGTGATGCTGTTATTGCCTGCAGAGGCGAGTGCGGACACTTGGGTGGACAAAACGCAGAACTACTCAGTCACACTCAGCGGAACGAGCAAGTTTTCCATCAAATGTCCGGTTTACGACCAGGACGGCGCCGACTGCTGGGTTACGAACGGTAACCTCAAAATTGTGGTTAAAGGCTCGACCTACACGGTCTTCCACTGGAGCAGCGACGGCAATGTTGACAGTGACAGCGAGGACATCCCCGTTCACTTCAAAACAGAAGTAGGGGGTAACATCGCGGTGACGCAGGGTAACTCAACCAGTCACTTCACCCTCACCTCGTCAATGGGCGACGTAGTGCGGCAGGTGTATGAAAATTCCGACGGTGATACGTATAGCATCTATGCCGTTTGGACTGTGCCTCTTGATTGGCGCGGAGAGGAAGTGAAACTCACGTGGGATGTGGAGCGCGACGGCAACGCACGCTCCAAGGAAAAAGTGTCCGGACTGAGCGACTTCACAGTCACCATCCCGGCTGCCGAGGCCGTAGTCTATCCGCAAATCACCACCGCCACACTCTCATACAGCGAGGCGGGCAAGATTGAGATACCATGGTATATCGCCAAAGATGCAATCACTGACATTAAATATAAATACAAGGATGCCAACGGCACGGAGCATACCGTGACAATGGACAATCGCTCCAACAACGGTATTATCTATGTTGATGCAACGGAGGTTCATAATGATTTCCATATCGTGGCGAGTTACAAAGACAAAGATGATAACCCTATCACCGAGAAGTCCTCGACATCCCTCAATCTCGCCATGCTGCACGCGCCAATCAGTCTGACTGCCACTCCGCAGGGAGACCACAAGGCGAAGGTTCGCCTGGCATGGAGCATTGAGTACCAGAATGTGGAGGATGTTGTTCCGATGGATTTCTTTGAGGTACAACGCTCGCTAACTGGTCGTGAGGAAGACTTCACCTCTATCGGTACTGTTCCCTTCACGCCTAAATCGCTCAGTTATACATATATTGACAGTCTTCTTATCTCGGCTTTGAGCGGTGCGCGTCTCAAGAACGGCGGTACGCTCGACAGCCTGACCTACCGTATTCGCCGTACTGCCACGCAGACATGGGGGTGGGAACAGAACACCGCAGCCCAATATGCCTCATGTATCGTGGATGACCTGCACTTGTTGCGCGTAGCCGGCTATACCGCACAATGGGAAGACAGTCTTGCTTACACGGCGCGCGTCAACTGGACCTACGCCGACGAGTACAACGCCGTGTGGGATGACCGCGCACAGATGGCCATCTTCACGACCATGTACAACCGCGAGGGCGAACTCATCGACAGTGTAGAGTATATCCTCACGGCGCAGGAACGCTCGCAGCAGCAGAAAATCATCTCCGTAGCCCGCACCTGCGTGGATTATAAGATTGAGTTCCGCACCAAACGTCTAAGTTCGCCTATCGGTCAATGGAAGGACATCAAGCCGTTTGTCATTCCCATCCATACGGCAGACGACTGGAATGCATTTTGCGACTCCGTGGAGGCAGGCGGGATTAAAGCCGTTCATGCACGGCTCTACAACGATATTACGGTGTCAAGAATTGCGGGGGGGCTTAACAAACCGTATAGCGGCGTGTTCGACGGCAACGGGCACACCATCACAGCTTCCATCAACTATGATGAAGATTATGTAGGTCTGTTCCGTAATGTCAAAGACGCCACATTCCGCAACCTGCATGTAGCGGGCAACATAACCTGCAGTGCAATGTACGCCTCAGGCTTGGTGGGAAAAGTGGAGGATGGCAAGGTATTGATTGAGAACTGCCGCATGTCTGCGACAATCAACAGCACGACTCATGGTATTGCTGCATGTGGAGGTTTCATTGGAAGAATGTTTTCAGCTCAAGCCACGATTCGTAACTGCGTCTTCAACGGCAGTTTCGAAGGAAAGAATAGTTACGCCCATAGTGGTTTCGTAGGCTCCAATGACGACGGCACGCTGCAAATAGAGAATTGTCTATTCGACCCCATACATTTAGGTACACGGTTTGATGGCTGTAAGACTTGGGCACGTGGTAAGGCACCTACCCTCATCAATAGTTATGCCACTATCGAATATGACGGCAATACCCTTATCATCGCCACAGAGGCAGACTGGATTCGATTTGCAGAGATGGTGGAGACCGCTGCAGGCAAATACGACGTCAATGCCATACTGACCGCCGACATCTCTACGGATACAATTGTCGGCTGGAACGCGACGGCACCCTATCGCGGAACCTTTGATGGTCGCGGACACACACTCCATGTCAATTATGACCAGAATGTCAATAGCGCTTATGCAGCCGACTACATCGCTCCCTTCCGTATGGTGGAGGATTGTACAATTAAGAATCTGCACGTAACAGGTACCGTAGTGGGTGGAAAATGGTCTTCCGGACTTATAGGAACTGTCATGGCCGATAGTCATTACCAGATAAATATAGATAATGTATGGGTGGCTGTCAACGTTACGAGCACTAATAATAGCGTTGCAGGTATCATCGGGCATGCCAATAGTGCAATTTTGTCAATCACTGATTGTCGGTTCGACGGCACACTCAATACCAACAACAGTTCATATTTTACCTATGGTGGTGCTATTGTCGCAATGGGAGATAATTACGATTGGACAACTGACAACAAATGTTGGACAATGCACCGTGTGTATGAAAACGGCACATATAACAACATATTATATGCAGCTATGGGACATTATTGGGAGGACGGTACTACATATGGTTGGGGGAATAATGACCAAAGTACTAACTGTATATCCGCCCATAACTGGGATAAAATGCTAAATGATACCTACCGCAATCAGACTGACCAAGACACTGTTGTACAGCGAATGAACGCGGAAGTACCCGGTTCATGGCAGTTGGTGGACGGCAAGGCAGTGCCGGTGATGGATACTATTGCCACAGGGGACTTGGCTTCGGAAAAACTGCTCAAGCTGCTCGGCAGTGGATGGAAGATAGAGCGCGGACGAGTTGTTCCTGATGTGCGTTCTTCCTTTGATCCGGCAGCCGACCTACCTGTACCTGTCCTGCCTACATTCTATCACAAGGCGAACGGCGTCATCTCTACAGAAATAAAGACCGTCACACGACAGAGCAGTGTGTACCTTGCATGGGATACCGACGGCAGGCCTATTGACTATTTCACCGTCTATCGCCGCGTGAAGAACAGCCCCGACACAACGTGGACTGTGGTCATTACCGGCATCGACAAGACCTCTTATGAGGACACCTCTGTCTTACCTCTGGAGGACTATGAGTACCGCGTCTGCGCTACCAACGATTGTGAGGGCGAGATACACAGCTGGACAGCCATTTATGACGGCGCATGCGAGCACTCCGGCAAGGTAGAGGGGTATGTCCGTTTCAGCGACGGCTCAGGTGCAGCCGGTATCACAGTCACCATCGAGCCTCAGGACAGCGCCCACCGCTTAATGCCCGGCACCACATTCACCGTGACAACCGATCAGGACGGACATTTCATTGCGAAAGACATACCGTACCTCGGTGGCAAGTCTGTTACTTACACTGTCACGCCTACCTCTCAGGCGATCCATTTGGAAAACGGGAGTGCAGCGGTCACTTTCGACAGTCTCAGCAACTACCGTGTTCTCAGCGATTTCATCATTACCAATGGTTTGTCATTCAGCGCCGTGGTAATGTACGAAGGTACCTCCATCCCGGTCAAGGGCGCACACTTCCGCGTGAACGATAGTATCATTTACAACCGCCGTGGAGAGGTGGTGGAGACCGATTTTGAGGGTAAGGCCAATTTCTTCGTCCTCGCCGGTACATCCAACAAAATACGGGTGGAGATGGACGGACACACCTTTACCAAAGGAGGTTATTACAAGAGCCCGCAGGGAGTGGTGCTGACCGACAAGGTGACCAATGTCTATTTCTATGACTCCACCCTCGTCTGTCTCACGGGACGCGTCGTGGGAGGTAAAGACCAAGGCGAATTGCCGCTGGGCAACAACCTCTCGCGCAACAACCTTGGCGAGGACCTGACCATGGTGCTCACGCTTGAGGGCGACAACACCTCCTGGCTCGTCTTTGACAACACTGACCCGCTCATCACACAGCGCAACAAGACCTTCCCACACCCCGTGGGCACAGGACACCAGACGACCGCGGAGGTCTTCCGCAAACGCATGGTGGTCAAGCCGGATTCCGCGACAGGAGAGTACCGTCTCATGCTGCCGCCGGTACGTTGGAAAGTGACGCAAGTCTATTGCGAAGGTTATCCTACCCTATTTCAAGACGGTATGGTGAATGAGGTTATCGACCTCACCTCCGCCCTCACAGCGGATACAATCAGGTACAGCGGCACCTACACCGATGTCGATGGTCGTACTATTGACAATCCCGTCGCTGTATATAACGCCGTCTATAACCGCATCTACCACTCGCCGGTAGAAATAACCTACAGGCAACTTGTGTATGATGGTTTCGACTATTTCGGCGATCTCTACTACTACTGCAGCACACTCGGCGGTTATTCCGAACAGGTGCCGCTGGTATATCATGACAGCATCGGTGTAGATTCGTCAGGTAAGACTATTTTGGGCGATACGACTCGTTACACCTTCGGCTATCCTGTATTCAGTCTGGAGCGTAGGTACCCTATACAAATCTCCGTGGTAGAACGCTACCCGTGGAACGGCGTGGCAGGCTCGCTCAACGAGGATATCGTACATATAGGCGGTGGAAAAGTAACTATACATAACGGCTTTGCCAATGGCGTCAACCATGAGATTATACAATTGGACGAAAATGGTCAGGCCGTCTATAACCTCAAAGCCGAGCAGACAACGCGCCTGCTCACAGGCAATGATGCTCTGCGCACCGTAACGATGACACTTGAGCAGGACGGCACCACTTACGAAGCCAAACCGTTACAAGGATATATTCTCAACCTCTTTGCCACCACCGGCGCCCAAGACGCCATTTCCGTTGGGCAGCCACTATTGATAGACATCCTGCGCGACCCACCGGGAGGAAGCAGTACTGCTACTATCTCCAAAGGCTCGACACTCAAATACGACTATACCGTGGACATGGCATTTGAGGCAGGTGTGAGCCTCCAATTCGGAGTCGGTACCAAAATGGATAGTTATTCAGGAACAGTGGCTGCTCCTGTTGAATATGGTATTATCAATACGGTTTCTAACCATGACATAATAAATCTGGATATCATCACTTCAGGAAACGGAAAGAAAGGCTATTCCTATACCATGAAAGTGAATGAGGACATCACAACGAGCAGCGAACCGACCATGGTAGGCGGCGATGCGGATGTGTATATCGGCGTGGTGCAGAACATGCTTGTTTCGCCCGTATCGTCCATCCGTGCCATACCGGACAGCCTGTATAGTCTGATGAGCGCACGATTGAGCGGCACCTCCACGCTCTACTCCGACTCTGCATCGAACAGCATGACGGGCACTATTACCACTCCCTACGGCTCGCTTGTACACATCGCCGAGGGTGTTTCGGGCGGCAAGAAATATCATCTTGTACGCGATGAGTCGTTGGCTTACGGTCCGCAAATAACGTCACGGTTCATTCACTCGCAGAAACATATCGTAACACAGATATTACCGCAGTTGGCGCAGGATATTTTTGCGATGCTCCATACCGGCGCCCGCGAACAGGCGCAAGCAGAAGCCAATGCCACCAAGAAACCTGTATATTGGGTAGAGAACCTTCCCTCTGACACCGCTGCCTTCGAATACGAAATGATTAAACCGGCAGGCGACGGAAAGTACAGAGACGAGCTCAAGGAGAAACTCAATGTCCTTGGGGCATGGATTAACATGATAGGCGAGAACGAGTACGAGAAAATGACCGCCTATGATATGGTAGCCAACTATGATTTGGACGGCGGCTCAAAATTCACCCACGGCGAGACTTTCGAGAGCGAATACACGCAGTCGCAATGCTTGGTTTATCCATTCACCACAGCCGACTATTTCGGCACAGACGGAGACAACAGATGGGACCGCCTTGCCGCTGCAGCAGGAGTCATTCTCTCACAACCGTTTCTGAAAACGTTATTGAATATGATACCGACAGCAGGTGAAACTACTGCTTATAGGAGCGGGAATGACCCTGCTAAAATCAATCGTATCGAGTTGGATTTTTTCGGTGCAACCTTCCAGTTCGGGATTACACCTGTCGTATCTTATAGCAGTACCGGCACTTACGGTTCAGGCTATGGCTACAGCCGTCAGGAGAGTTTCACAATATCAATGGACAAAAAGAGCCATCTGAACTTTGACGTTTACCATGTGCGTACCGCCACCACTGATACTACCGGGACCAGAAGCATCAGCGAGAGCGAAGTGTTCTTCAACGCCAACTACAACCAATGGTCGGACATTGTGGCAAGTCATATTCGTCAGGGAATAACCACCGAAGGTATCTCCTATTCTGCCATCTCCGCTCCGCGAGGCTATGTCTATCGCACACGCGGGGGGGCTACCTGCAACCCGTGGGAAGACGAACGAAACACACTGGTCTATCGGCCGGGAACGACAGTCGATCAGCGAACCAAGAAGATCGTCAACCCCAAGATTTGGCTTGACCGACAGAGCGTGAGCGGCGTTCGTATCGACCAACCCGCGGTATTCAAAGTCTATATGGCCAACGACAGTGAACAGCCTGAAGCCGTCAGCGGGGCACTTTGCCTCATTGATTTATATCTGGTAACCTCGTCCAACCCACATGGTGCAAGGATATTCATCGAATCCTCACCTCTAAACGGTAACGGAATGGAGTTCATCATCAAACCCGGCGAGGTAACCACCACTACGATGTATGTGTATGCCGGTGAGGGCTTCGACTATGACAGCCTACAACTAATGTTCGCCCCGGCAAGCGACTGGGAACACGTGAGTGACCTTGTGTCCTTTGATGTACACTACCTTCGCGAAGCGGGACCCGTAAACATATCCAATCCCGGAAATAAGTGGGTAATGAACTGCGATGCAGGCTACGATAATGACCGCGGATGGTTCTTACCTATCGTCATTGATGGATTTAATAAACATCAGCATAATTTTGACCATATTGAGTTACAATACAAGGAAACTAACCGCGGAGAGGAATATTGGACCAATCTATGCTCTTTCTATGCCGACAGCACACTGATGGCTAACGCCTCAGGAGTGAAGAAACTCATACCTGAGAACGGCAATATAACACATAAGTTCTACGGTGATGGACCTATTATAGAGAAAGGGTACGACCTGCGTGCCGTACTCTTCTGCCGGGACGGCAATTCGTTCCTTACCTCTTCCTCAACCGTACTGAGCGGCGTCAAGGATACACGCCGACCGCAGCTCTTCGGTAACCCCGAACCGAAAAACGCCATCATCGGAATTGGCGACAATATCATCTTCAACTTCTCCGAGGACATCGACTACAACTACCTCTCGCAGATCACTAATTTCGAGGTCAAGGGAGAAGTGAACAACGCCAATGTGGCAGAGGCTGTCAGCGTCCTCTTCAGCGGCAACTCCTCCGTCGAGACCGAGGCGAAACGCAACCTCAGCTACAAGGATTTCACCATTGACATGATGATCTGTCCCGAAGCAACGGGGACGGATATGCCACTCTTCTCGCACGGCACCAACGGCAGTAAGCTGCAATTGTGGCTCACCTCCGATTCCATTCTGCGCGCAGTCATAGGAGACTCCGTTTATACGGCACGCAAGGCGATTAACACCGGCGGCTTTACGCAGATTGCCTTGGCGATGAGGCATCCCGCCGGCAGCAATAAAGGTCTGCTCACTCTCTATAACGGCGGCTTGATACTCGATACCTTCCGTATCTACGAGTCCTATAACGGTGTCGGTCCGCTTATCTTCGGGCGCACCAACGAGACGAACCGCACAAGGAGTACCTATTACCACGGACGCATGATGGAGGCACGACTCTGGTACCGGGCGCTGACCGGCGGTCAGCTCGGTACGACTTACGGCAACAGACGACTCACAGGTTATGAGGTGGGACTCGTGGACTACTACCCGATGAACGAAGGCACCGGCACTTATGCGCTGGATCATGCACAGGGCGCCAACGCACGACTCATTGATGCAGGATGGATGGTGCCGCGAGGATGGTCGCTTCACACCGACGGACAAGCCGTCCGGCTGGACGAGAACGCACTCAACCGTACCGACGAACAGGACTACACACTGATGTTCTGGTTCCAAACCGACGAACATGGTCGCGGAGTGGTGTTGGGCAATACCGGCATCACGGATGATACCGACCCCAATCATTTCTGTATCGGCTTCGACGGAGCAGAACTTGTCTATCGCTCGGCGGAACAGGTACACCAACTCGGCTCCGGCTATGACGACAACACTTGGCACCACTTCGCCATGACGGTTAACCGGGCGCACAACATAGCCAACATCTATATCGACCACGCTCTAAGAGTCTCCTTTGCGTCCGACCAACTCGGCGGTATCAGCGGAGGAGTGCCCGCCATCGGTGATGCGGAGAACGGCTTTACGGGAAACATAGACGAACTGTGTTTCTTCTCGCAGGCACTGCCACTCTCGCTCATCAAACGGTTTGCCACCAAGAGCCCTGCCGGCGACGAGGCGGGACTGCTCACCTACTTCAGTTTCGACCGTCAGCAGAGACAGAAAGACAATGACATCGAATTAGTGCCATATCCCTACAGCCGCAGAATCTATCTGGACGACAAGCTACAAGTAGTCTATGAACTCGATCCCGTCACCAAGGAACCGACCACCACGCCCAAACGCGACTACCTCTTTGTTGACAGCGTAGCCGTCATCATGTCGCATCTTGTCAACTCCACTGCTGCACCTGTCGCGCCGGCGGAGGAACTGAAGAATATCTCGTTCAGCTACGCGGGCAAGAATAACCAGGTGCTGGTGAACATCAACGAACTGGCATCACGCATCAACCGACGCAATCTCTATGTCACGCTGCGCGATGTAGAGGACAAGAACGGCAATGCGATGGCTTCGCCTGCAACGGCGGTCTATTTCGTGAACAACAGCGCCCTCCGGTGGATCGATAAACAGATGGAAACGACCGGTTCCTACGGGTATGAGGACAAGATATATTTAGAGTTTGAGAACATCGATGCCACAGACCATACCTACACCATAGAGAACTGCCCGAAATGGCTCACATTAGACACCTACACCGATGTGATTTCGGCGCAAAACAAAGTTACCATCACCGGTATCGTGAACAAAGGACTCAACGTAGGCTCATACGACGAGGTGATTTACCTCACGGACGAGAACGGCGTATCCGAACCCCTCTACTTCATGCTCACCGTGGAGGGAGAACAGCCGGAATGGGCTGACGGAATCGAACATGAGCTGTTACAGTACTCGATGAACATCATCGGACGCGTTTATGTACACGATGAGATAGACATCGATAACCGTGATATCATAGGGGCGTTTGACCGAGACGGCAAGTGCCACGGATTTGCCAATATTCATTACACGACGATGACAGGCGAGAGTAATCTATACCTCACCGTCTATGACAACCACACATCTGGTACTAATCTATATTTCAAACTGTGGCAGTACTCCACAGGCCGCGAAATGATGCTCACTATGCCGACAGAAGGTTCCTCCGTACGCGACGTGCTTGCTTTCCGTAACGGGACCATTATAGGAACGGACGAACCTGTTAGATTTGAGGCAAGCGACAAGTATATACAGACCTTCAACCTCAAAGAGGGGTGGAACTGGATTTCATTTAATGTCACCAACGACAAACTGCTCAACCTCCACAACTTGCTTGAGAGCTTACCCTGGAAAGACGGTGATGTGCTCACCGACATGAATAGCACCACCACATTCATCTACAAAGGTGGTTTCTGGATTGCATCTTCCGGCAATGTAACCGATGAGATAACACCAAAGAAAGCCTATGCCGTCAAGGTACAAGCAGAGACACGATTCCCCATTGCCGGTAATATCATTCAGAATGTGGATATGCGGACCATCACCCTCAAGAACGGCTGGAACGGCATCGGCTACACTCCGATGCATAACCTGCCCGTTGAAACAGCCCTCTCCGACTACTACGACAAGGCGCTGCCCGGCGATGTCATCAAGAGTCACGACGAGTTCGCGTATTTCACCAATGTAGGCGGCGTAGGCAGATGGAAAGGAAGCCTTGAGTATATGAAGCCGGGCGAAGGCTACATGTTGCTGCGCAAGGCACAGAACGAAACGAATTTCGTATATCCGTTCTACGAACCTAACAGCACATTCATTGACGAGTGGTCTTATTCAACGGTACGTTCGTCTGCTCCCGCACGCCGTAACACGATGAGTGTTTCAGCTGTAGTGGACGGCATCAGTCTGATGGAGGGTGACCAACTCGTGGCACTCGCCAACGGCGAACGAATCGGTGAAGCCGGAGCCAAAGACAACGTCTTCTATCTCACCATCAGCAATGATGTGCAGTCCGGCATCCGTTTTGCCATCGAACGAGACGGTGAAATCCTTGACACTACCGATGAGCAGATGACCTATACACCCAATGCCGTAGTCGGCGCACCTGATAATCCCGCTGTCATCTCTTTCCGTACCGGAGGAATAGACAATGGCAACGTTGACGAGGATGACTGCGGTTGCGGCATTCGGGGGTGGTACACGCCACTGGGAATTCTGCTTCCTGACGAACCTACCGTTCCGGGAGTTTATATCCATAACTGCAAAAAGGAGATAATAAAATAAACTCGATATTACGACAACCCGTTATCCCGATATAGCACTATATCGGGATAACGAAATAATATTAAATCAATGAAAAAACATATTATTTTTCTGACGCTCGCTGCCCTCTCTATAGCGGCTTGTAAAAAAGGTGATAAAAATGCGGAGTATTATTCCGTAATTGAACCCGAGGACACATCTATTTCCGCCCCGTTGTGGCAAGTGAGTTATGAAGGCACGGAAGCCCGTCCTGATTGGCAGGAACCGGACCCGTCAAAGTACGAAAGCTGGGCTATCCTCTTTATCCAATTGGAGGACATTCTCAAACCCGTTGTACAACCTGACGACCGCATGGCAGTCTTTATCGGCGATGAGCTTCGCGGACTGGCTGCACCGGCTGTTCATGTAGGGGAAGAGAGTAGCGGTAATAAGGGAGAATTTATCCTCAAAATTTATGGTAACGAAGCAGAAAACAATCTGCAATGCAAGTTGCGTTATTACAGCGAATCTCTACACCAACTCTTTACATACGACATACCAACACCGCTCAATTTAGGCGGGGACATCTACGGCTTAGACGAACCGTTCATCCCTCCCTTCTCACTTGGTGCAGCCTCATATCCCGTAGTAATGACTCTCTCAGTTGCGTGCCTTCCCTTAGAGGATAGCAATATCAAGCCTGCCAAAGGGGACATCATCGCTGCTTTTGTTGACAACGAGTGCAGAGGCACGGGCGTGATAGGCGATGAACTGTGGTTCTCGCCCGTTCGTTTCACTGTCTTTGGACGCAAAACAGGAGAGACGGTTACCATCAAGTATTACCACGCCACCACAGGACGCATCATCACATTCGTTCCGACCGCAACCACCGCAGCCGGCGAACAATCAATAACTATCAAAATGTAAACTACGAAAAAGTTAACAACTTGAAACTTATGCACAAGATTGTTGCAACATTGTTTTTATTTTTATTTACTCTCCCAATTAAGGCAATAATTTACGTTGGGCATTGTACTCATGAAATATGAAAGCGATTTTTATAAATGGTTCTCCGCGCAAGAACAAAAATACCGCGCAAATGTTAGAGAGTGCCATAAAGGGCGCACAAGAAGCCGGAGCAGAAACCGAGCTCATTCACCTCTATGAGTTTAATTATCAGGGCTGCAAATCTTGTTTCGCTTGTAAGTTGAAGGGCAATAAGGTCAATGGTCTTTGCGCTATTAAAGACGAGTTACAACCCGTCTTGGAGAAAGCCGTCAACGCCGATGTTCTTGTTATCGGTTCGCCGGTGTATGACTCGTTCCCGACCGGCATGACGCGTTCGTTCGTCGAACGGCTTGTCTTCCCGGCGGTCAATTACTGCGATTACTCGGCACCGAAAATCCGCAAGAAAATACAGTGCGCTGCAATCTATACGATGAACGCGCCTGAGATATTGATGGAGCCGCTGCATTACAATACCATCCTCGGCGAGAACTGCCGCGTGCTCGGCATCTTCGGCTGTCAGCCGGAAATGCTTTGTTCGCATGAGACATATCAGTTCAATAACTACAGCCGTTATGAGACAGCTGTGGACGAAGCCGTCCGTGCCGACATCCGTGCCAACCGCTTCCCAAAGGACATGCAAAAGGCCTTCGAACTCGGCAAACGATTAGTAGAGAGGGTTAGAGGCATCGTATGATTCGATTGTTTTGTAGAAAAACTAAAGCACAATAATATGATAGTTACCACCACACCAATTATTGAAGGGCACACCATTAAGGAGTACAAAGGTCTTGTTTCCGGAGAGGTCATTTTCGGAATGTAGTAATCGTTCGAGCTATGCGAGATAAGAACTTCCTCAAAGATTTTGGCGCTTCACTTCGTGATTTCTTCGGAGGACGTACTGACAGTTACGAAAAGGCTATGCTCGAAGGACGCGAAACAGCGCAGAAAGAAATGCGCTCTCGCGCCGAGAAATTGGGCGCTAATGCCATCGTTGGAGTTAGCTTTGGCTATGAAACAATGGGCCAAGCCAACGGCATGATTATGATTTCTGTCTCCGGCGCTGCCGTTGTAATCGACTGATGAAAAAAGGGAAGCGATAATCGACACGTAACGGAGAAAATGCTCTCACATGTGCCATCATGTCGGATGGTCATGGAAAGACGACTGACCAGATAGCAGACGCTATCCTTTTAATTACCTTCGTAAATACTTCGTACATCGTACATTTATCCTTCGTACTTTTTTTGACACAAACACACAAAAAAAGCCTTGATTTCTCAAGGCTATTTTTTGCGGTGCCGACGAGACTCGAACTCGCGAAAAAGTGGAGTCTCACTATTGACTTTCTTACTGATTTACAAGGTCACAAAGTTCTCGTACCTCATCTTACAAGTTCATAATCCGCGCAAGCTGCATCTCTACCCGGTCGGTCTGATTCTTCCTATCGAACTCCAATGCTTGGATGATAGAATCCTTTGCAACCGCCTGCACGCGGATGAGATAGAGCCGGAACTCATGTACCAAGATTTTGAACACTACCCCGAACAATGGTACTGCGAGGGCAGCATGGGCGAAAGCACGTTCGATAAAATCAAAGAATATGCCGCCCATGGCGAGGAACGCCGCGAGGCTTACGAAGCTTATCTGAGCTATTGGGATGAGGGCACGCTTGAAAATTTCGAGGAGCGCTACGAGGGCAAATACAATAGCCCCGAAGATTTCGCCGAGAACCTTTGCGAGGAGTGCGGCTACTTCAAGAACTTGCCGCAGTGGCTCCAATGCTGCATTGATTATTCGGCAGTCGCTTTCTATGGGGTCCCCGACGGACGCTAACAGAGTGCATCCGGTGGGGAGAGCGGCGCACATCCGAGTAACTTCCCTTAAAGCGGGGTTTTGAGGCACTTACGAGGATAGTGACCGCGATGTGGCGATTACACCGAGGTCAATGGGCACATCTTCCGGAATTGAGCAAGGGCAGCGCAAACTGCTCCTCGACTCTTTTTTCATAGTTAAATTTCCTATAATTTTGCAAAGATTTTAGGAAAAAACACATTGGAAAATATCCGGTTTTTTGCAAAATTTCGGATGTTTTTCCAAAATTATATAATACCTCAATCCGCCTCGAAAAACCTTTGAAAAAATAGCATTATTTCCAAGGTTTTCTAGACGCAAAAAAATGCAGCAAATCGGCTAAATACAAGAGAAAAAGCAACAGTTCTAGTGTCAAAATATTTGAAAATAATAGAAAATCCTCAAAATACAATAAAATATTTGCAAGATTCATTTTTTTTTTGTATCTTCGCAACCGCTTATAAAAGACGCAACGAATATAAATAAATTTTTACATAATGCCCAAAGGGCATGATATATAAAAACCTTTGAAAAAATAGCATTATTTCCAAGATTTTTATGGCTAAGAAATCGTTACAGAAACAAATTGAGCGCAAGCATGCCGGAGCAGTAATTTTCCGTCAAGACTTTCCGGAATATCATACTGAGTACGTAGGTGCTACTTTGTCGGATATGGCAGAGACCGGAACGCTGCTCCGTTTGGCACAGGGCATCTATTACAAACCCATTCGCACGGAACTAGGCATTAGTTATCCTTTTGCGGAAGATGTGGTAGCGGCTGTCTGCAAGCGTGATCGTGCTCGCTACCTGCCAACCGGTGCTTCTGCAGCCAATCGTTTGGGGCTTTCCGAGCAAGTGCCGACGCGTCACGTATATCTGACGAATGGCACAGCGCGGCAACTAACTATCGGCAATCAGACCATCTTGCTCAAGCATGTATCCCCTTCGCACTTTGCTTTCCGCAACGAGACGCTTTCTGTCCTGCTCCAAGCTATGAAATGGATAGGTAAGGGCAATTTTACCGAACAGCAGCAACTGCATATAGAAGAACTGGTCAATAGCATCGATAATCCGAAAGCATTGCAGCACGACCTCGCTTTATTCCCTGTATGGGCACGAACAATAATCAAAAACGCACTACATCATGAAAACGTGGATTGATAGCGATTTGCAACTGCGTCGACAAATGATAGCCAACATCGCGCAAGAGAAGAACATCGAGGCGGCAACTATCGAGAAGGACTGGTGGGTAACGATGACGCTGAAAGCCTTGTTCCTCGCGTCATGCCACGAGTTTATTTCTTTTAAGGGTGGTACGTCGTTAAGCAAGGGGTGGAACCTCATTGATCGTTTCTCGGAGGACATAGACCTCTCGTTGCATCATAGTTTCTTCGGTATCGAGAGTACGATTAAGAGCCAGCGCGAGAAACTGCGCAAGACATCCCGTGTATTCATCGTCAATGAGTTAAGCAAAGAGCTGGAAGATCTATTGCATTCGTTTGGTATCGCCGAAGTCAAGGTAGTACCGGTCACCATGACGGAAGGCAATAATCCTCATCCCATTGACTCCGACAAAGACCCGGTTGTGCTTCGTGTGCAATATCCGTCTATCCTTCCTACGAAAGGGAGTTATATGATGCCCTTTGTGAAGGTTGAAATCAGTTGCCTATCAATGGATGAACCGACTGAGGTCATTGAATTGTCGTCCATGATTCACGATAAATACCCGACCTACGATGTGGATGCCGTTGTTACAGCAAGGACAGTTCGCCCAACGCGCACATTCTTGGAAAAAGCTTTCTTGCTCTGCGAGGAGTTCCAAAAGGCTAAACCACGCACACAACGTATGACGCGTCACTTTTACGATATGTACAAGATGGCACATACTCCGTATGCAGAAGAAGCGCTGAACGATGTCGAACTCTATCGTCGCATCGTAACCCATCGTGAGACTTATTATCATGTGCACTACGTGGACTATAGTCGTCTGCTGCCGGAATCTATCTCTTTCCTTCCGCCCGAGCATTTGATGAATGATTATAAGTCGGACTATCAGATGATGCTGCAAGAGTACATCCACGACCCTACCGCGCCATCCATTGAAGAATTGATGCAGTTCATGAAAGAGCTACAAGAACGTTTTAGAAAAATTCAATAATACCATAGCACAAAACAAAGGTGCAATAGTTCGCTATCGGGCGATAGACAAGTGCTTGCGCTCCAAGCATGGTCGGTACGGATGGGAAGAGTTGGCGCAGGCTTGCTCGGAAGCGTTATATGACGCTTTCTCCGAGCGCATGACCGTTAGTCGTCGCCAGATTTTCCTCGACCTCAACCACATGGAGTCCAATGCCGGTTATCGTTCGCGATATGATGCGCGACCACGTTAAAACGCTAAAAAAATTTATAGGTAATCGTGCCTATTTAGGCTAAGAAGACCTATTACAAAGTATAAATAATTGCATAATTATTTGCATATATCGAAATTTTATACTATCTTCGCAGCAAATTTAGTGCAATAACGCACTGTGGATAATAAAATACAACTGCAATAACACACTAAATATATGCTCAGACGTAAGATTATAAGCCAGTTGGAAGAATGGAAGGACAACCACTCCCACGAGGCGCTGCTTATTAAAGGAGCCAGACAGGTCGGTAAAACGACCATTGTGCGAGCGTTCGCGAAAGATAATTATACGCACTTTGTAGAAATCAACTTCGAGAAAGACCCGCAAGCACAAGAGGCCTTTTCCGGAGC
>JAFSTO010000042.1 GCA_017450435.1 Paludibacteraceae bacterium | reverse complement strand
GGCGCAGAGGATCGGGAAACGGAAAGTACACTTTAAGATGAAATTTCCATCCTCTTTTCTTACGAGTTCCGGCGTCTCGGGAGGCGGCATCTTCAGATAAATACCACGCCATCGGAGTTTGCCTTTTGTTACCTTGCCTACAATCGGACATGGGATAAGATGCCGCAGGGCGAACTCAAAGCGTTTGTCCTGCTCTATCTTCATATTCCTATAGAACTCTTCCGGCCCTTTCATCAGGGCTTCTTTGAGAGGGTCATCTGCTACCCGGACGCATTTCTTCATCCAGTAGTCAAAAGACAACTTGCATTTCTCACGTTCATCTTTAGTACTCATACCTCTTCCTCCTTGAATAATGATGGCAGACCTGCCGTTTTGCTTCTGCGTTTGTGCTGCGGCCAATGCTCTTTTCGGAACGGGCAATCGCTCATCTTGCAGACATCAATGGTGCGTTGTGCTATCGGCTCATCAGAGAACATGCGCTCCTCAATGTCTCTATAGATGGCGCAGCGGCATTTTGTGTATGCAACGAGGTCACTGATTATCTCTTTGGGAGACTTAAAACAGTTGTCGCAGTTTCGGGCAGTCCACCAGCGATGCTCTTCTCCGTTACTGAACGGGTCTTGATTAACCTTTGCCATGGTTCCCTCCTTCCAGCAGTTCCGGGTTGTCGTAGATGTTGCCGATTACTTCTACACAAAACTCGCATGCCGACCTACGACCTAATCTTTGCTCTCTTTTTTTGAACACGATAACGAATCCAGCTTCTTGTTGCAAAAATCCTACATATCCAATATCTGTACGTTCCTCGGAAGGCTTGCCGAGTCGAGGTACAGAATATACGAATTTCACAATATCACCCTCGTATATCTCCTTGCCGTTCTTGTCATGCAGTCCCGTGTACTGACCGATGGTGTCTGGTTTAATATAAATCTTTGCACCGATCAGATTATGGATGTGGGGGTGGTTACAACGCAAATGTAATTCTCCATACTCCCAAATTCCATCGAGCGACTTGGCTCTGAACTTAATTTCTCGTGCCATATACCTCCAATTTTAAAAAGTCCATTCTGTCTGCTCCTAACTCGAACATCTTAATGAGAAAGTCTGTATTACAATCTTTCTGCCTTATGAAATAATCATGCTCGTAAAGAGAGGTATAACATAATTCAGAAATCTCGAGCAGCCGACCAACCGACCAGCAAGGATAATAAAAATCGAGATGTTCATAGGGATTTTCACCAACAATATCCTCTCTAAATTTACGATTAAATTCCGCGTTTTTTGATAATCTTACATATATGCAATCCGCGCTATCTGCCGGAACACCCAGCTGCAACAGCCTCCTTGACTGCTCATGTGTTGTGAAATTGTTTTGTAGTTTCTTCATAATAAAACTCCTTTCGTTATATAATTATAGCAAATATATACGATTAAAGATATACATCCGAATATATCAAGGTTATAACCACATATGTAATACCCAACAACCTATCAAGCAGGTAATACTTAAATTTAAGTGCTGTGTTGGAATACATATACCTAATCGTCTCAACAACGAGTAGAATAACGTGCAATACGCACCATATAACTAAAAATCTGCCTAACATACTCATTCCTCTTTTGGTTTGTCCATTGTGCCTACCAACTCTTCATTCCCCTCATAGTGTATGCATTGTCTCCAGCGTGCACCGCCTACCATTCTGTGGAATCCGGTTTTTGTACGGTAAGCGTAAAGAGCAATGCACCACTCATCTGTATCATCATCTCGCACCAGTACCCTATCAAACGGTTTGAACTGCGGCTCGGTGTCAGGCACTTCCAGAACGAGGTCAAGATCGCTCAATTCTCCATTGATATAAAAGCAACCTCTTTTCGTGTAGTGCGATTCAGACTCGCTGTTGCCTGAGTTGAACGCCGCCAAAACAGGTTGCGCTTGCCCAATCAGATCAGTACACAGAATCCTTGCAGCATATCCGCATCTTGTCTTGATTTTACCATCTGCTTCTCCTGCTTGGATTTTCTTTGCCGTCTCCAAGTCAAACGGAATAATCTTTGTTTTCATTGTTATTGTGTTTTATAGCAGGCTTGATGCTATCGCCCCCGCGTTGTTAATTACTTGTACGCCTCGGCAAGTGCTTTTATATTATCACCTCCGTAAGCGTCCTTTGTCAATTCGATAAACTCACGCACGGTCATACGTGTTGCGGTGTAGTCTATACCGCGCTCTTTGCAAAATGCCTTGCGCCCCATCTCGCATGAGCCTGTAAGCGTATGATGCCACTCAAACAAGTCCACGCCCATGACCTTTGTGTCAAGCGTCGGATACATACTGACAAACCTCGCAATGCGTTCTTCAATCGGCGAGTTTTCATCGTACTTGCGCTGCGCATCGCGGCGTGCCTCGTGCAATCGCTTGCCGTGTGCGAAGAAGTTACCAACTTTCGCGATGTAACATTGCTCGGTAGTAAGGTCACCGTGCAATATTCTGCCACGAGCGTAGCTGCCGTGTACGGAATCTATCAGCGTCTGTATTCTATCTATGGAATAAACAGGCTGGTTGTTGAATGCATTAACGCCAGAGCCATAGCCAGAGCCATAGCCAGAGCCATCGCCAGAGCCATCGCCATAGC
>JAFSTO010000041.1 GCA_017450435.1 Paludibacteraceae bacterium | reverse complement strand
TCGGATGAGTATATTATGAAGGTGCAGAAAAAACTCAACCTCAGACCAAGAGAAAAATTGAACTTTAATACTCCTAAGCAGTGTTTCTTTGAACATTTTTTATAACTCTGAACAAAATTGCATTTGTTGTTGGACAGTACAGATATAATATTTTGTCAATAAACAATTATTTTCTTGGGCATATCGGCTTTTTTTTGTAACTTTGCAGAGTTATAATCCCTAAAACTGCACTATCGCTTATGAAAAATAATATCATACGTATATCAATCCTTGCCTGTATTCTACTGTCAGGCACATTGTTTCATGCACAAGAGCACATTCGTTTCAGTGACGTGGAACATTGGACGGTTACCGAACTACAACCATACGTAGGCAAGACGGTTGTGTTTGACCAGCCTGTTTATACATGCAACAACTACAGCGGTTTGACAGCCTCGTTGCACCGCGTAATGTCCCCCACCAACCAATACGAGCCCTTAACGGCTGAATACAACAGACTGGTGACTGTAAACAACAACTCCACGTTTTACCTTAACGGCTTGAGCGGCTATCATCGCATGGGAGAAACGATATACGGATTGACCGCAAAGATTAACTCTGCCAACTCGCTGACATACATATCGTCCGTTAGCATCACCGGCACCCGCAGCGATATGGAGAGCGGGTATCCGACAGTGGACATCGCCCACGACAGCACTAACAGCATTGCGCAGCATAACCTGTTGGTATGTGCCGCCAATCTGGAGTACTATCTTGTGGAGAACTTAGGCACAGGTTTCGGGGCAGACAACACCTCCGAACAACAGAAGCAGCATACAAAGATAATGTCTGCACTAAGCAAAATCAACGCAGACATATACGGCTTCGTGGAGATTGAGCAAGGTCAGGCAGCGCTTCAGAAGATAGCCACAGCCTTGACCCAGTTCACGGGCAGGAACTATGCCATCATCAACGATGGCGGCAACTCCAGCGGCAGCTACACCAAATCCGGCTACGTCTATTGCAGCGACGTAGTCAGTCCGCATGGCGGTTTGCGCAACAACAACGTACGTCTGAGCAACAGAAAAAAGATGCAGGCCTTTACGCACAAGGCGACAGGCGAGCGTTTCATTTTCTCTCTCAACCACTTCAAAGCCAAATCAGGCGGCAACGCCAACGGCGACCCACAAGGTGCTTATAACGCCGACAGAGTGCAAGAAGCGCAGTCGGTACTGAGCGAATACAACGCAAACAAAAGTTATTATAGCGATGAAGACATACTGATTATGGGTGATCTCAACGCCTATGCAAAAGAAGACCCTATCATTACTCTTATTGAAGGCGGCATGACCGACCTGCACCGATATTTCCACGCCGACTCGTCCTATAGTTACACCTACCACGGGCAAGCCGGATACCTTGACCACGCCTTGTGTAACAGCACCATGCTGCAGCAGGTTACAGGTATGTCGGTATGGCACGTCAATTCAGACGAGAGCGACAGTTACACGTATGACAAATCGAACGACCTGACGATGTTCCGCTACTCCGACCATGACCCGGTGTTGGTAGGTTTGCGTCTTGGAGCACGTCTTGCAATATCCGACAAAGAGACAGATATACCCGGTGCTACAATATCATGGCAAGGCGGCAGAATACATATTCAGAACGCCGAAGGCGGCAGATATAGTCTGACAACACCTTTCGGACAAGTGATGATATCCGAAAAGATTGACAGCCATGACTTTCTCTCAAGTCAAGCCATACCGAAAGGCTTATATATTCTCAACCTATACGCCAACGGAAGAGTGGAGAGGAAGAAGTATTTCGTCAACTGATACAAAGCTTCACTTAAACGATATTTAAAACGTATTTGAATTGTACCTAAACGTACTTTAACATTGATTTTAAAAGAGCTTTAAACCGTGCAACTGAATTTATTTGATATAGAAGACTTGAACAATGTCACTGTTTCCGGCAGCCCTCATAAAGAAGATGTCACCAAACAACAGGCCGAGGCTGATGAGATAGCGGCACTGCGCAAAGAGTTGGAGGAACAGAACTACAAGTACTATGTTCTTTCCGCTCCGACAATGAGCGACCGCGAGTTTGACGAAAAGATGCATCGTTTGGAAGCATTAGAGTCACGTCACCCTGAACTATACAATCCGTCATCGCCCACACAGCACGTCGGCAGTGATATTGAGCAAAGACAAAAGACAAAAGAGCAAAAACAAAAGAATAAGGAGAATGAGGATAGCGTAAAAACAGCGAGCGGTAAGAACTTTGAGCAAGTGCTTCATCGGTATCCGATGTTGTCGCTTGCCAACACTTACTCTGAAAGCGAGATAAGAGAGTGGTTAGAAAGGGTGTACAAGGGGTTAGACGGCGAGCGTAACGTAGAGATAGTATGTGAGTTGAAGTTCGACGGATTAGGCATATCCTTATGGTATGAACAAGGCAGACTCGTGAAAGCATTGACGCGCGGCGATGGCGTGAAAGGTGACAATGTAGTGGACAATATCCGGACAATTGACAGTGTTCCGCAAGTCATATACGGCAAGACGAGTGAGGACGTGCCTGAGAGTTTTGAGATACGCGGCGAGGTATTGCTTCCGTGGGAGCATTTTGAGAAGCTTAATCAAGCCCGCGAGGCGGCAGAAGAACCATTGTTTGCCAATCCTCGCAACGCTGCGAGCGGAACACTGAAGCTGCTTGACACTGATGAGGTACGTCGCCGTGGGCTATGGGCGTTTCTTTACTACGTGCCAGGCAACGAGGTTCCGGCAGAGACGCACTATGAGCGGCTGATGTGGGCCAAACGATTGGGGTTCAACGTATCTGAGCACATCAAAGTATGCCGGTCGGTGGAAGAGGTGATGGACTACATACACTATTGGGACACAGCCCGACGCGCACTGCCGGTGGCAACCGACGGAGTAGTGCTGAAAGTGAACAGCCTCAGGCAACAACAGATGCTGGGGTTTACTGCCAAAACACCACGCTGGGCTATTGCGTTTAAGTTTGAAGCAGAAAAACAACTGACCCGCTTGGAGTCTGTATCGTTTCAAGTAGGTCGCACCGGCACCGTGACCCCTGTTGCTAACCTTGAACCGGTGCAACTGAGCGGAACGATAGTCAAACGGGCGACACTGAATAACGAAGACTTTATCCGCAGCCTTGACCTACATACCGGCGACCATGTGTGGGTAGAAAAGGGCGGAGAGATAATACCCAAAATAACTGCGGTAGAACACGAGCGCAGAGCAGCCGGCGCACAGCCTGTTACATTTATCAAGAAATGTCCGGAATGTGGCACACCGCTCATGCGCAACGAAGGTGAGTCTGCGTGGTATTGTCCGAACGACACACAATGTCCGCCACAACAAAAAGGGAAATTAGTGCACTTCGTGTCGCGCAAAGCAATGAACATTGACGGCTTAGGCCAGGAGACTATCGACTTACTATACGAACAAGGACTGCTGCACGATGTGGCAGACCTATACAATCTGAAAGCGGAGCAGATTGCAGTGTTACCGGGCTTCGGAGAAAAGTCTGCACAAAAGATAATAGACGGTATAGAACAGTCAAAACTGGTGCCCTGGGCACGCGTGTTGTTTGCTATAGGAATACGTTTTGTAGGAGAGACGACAGCCAAACAACTGGCTCATAAATATAAGAGTATCGAGGCTTTACGTGAGGCTGACGAAGAGCGGCTGATGCAAACCGACGATGTGGGACAAGAGATAGCCGGGAGCATAATATCGTTCTTTAGCAGAGACGACAACAAACGCATGATAGAAAGGCTGCAGGCTGCCGGTTTGAGGTTCTTTGACGACGAGACAGGTGACGAACGGCTCGGCAACGAGTTAGACGGACAAACAATAGTTATTTCAGGCACGTTTACCCGGCATAGCAGAGACGAATATAAAGCACTGATAGAAGCTTATGGCGGCAAGAACAGCGGAAGCGTGTCTGCCAAAACGTCATTCATCTTGGCAGGAGAAAACATGGGACCGGCAAAGTTGGAAAAAGCAGAAAAACTTGGAGTAAAACTGCTGACCGAAGAAGAGTTTCTGGAAATAATCAGTCAGAAGTGAAACCCGAAGATGTTGATAACAAGTAGTAACGCATAAGCATAAAATGTCGGTAGTAAAACAAAAAATACAAGAATTGGTTTTCCGATGGGTGCAGAAAAGACATTCACGCACTCCTCGCTATCAGAGTTATAAGTCAGCCAAGCGAGTGTTACTGCTTTTTGAGAGCGACCAGCGAGAATTAAATGTACAAATTAAAACGTTGGTTAAGCAGTTGCAGCAAGACGGCAAAGAGGTGTCGGCATGGGGTTATGTGGACAAACCTCAGGCAGAGTCAGCAGTGCTACGCGACTACCGTGTATTATCGCAGCATGACTTCACGCGTCTTGGTTTACCGACAGACGCCATACGGCAGGATATAACCCGCCAACGATATGACCTTCTGATAGACCTTAACATCAGCGACACTTTGCCTCTCAGATATCTTTCACTATATGCAGAGGCCGATTTCCGAACAGGAAAAATGACCGAAGAACCTTATCGAAACGACTTTATGATACAAATAGGCTATGAAACCAATCCCGCATATCTATTTGACCAGATAATACATTACCTAAAAAACATAGAAACATGTTAGAAGTACTTAAATACATTTTGCCCGGTCTGCTTGTACTGACAGCCGCATGGGTAATACTCCACCAGATGCTGAAGGAAGAACGTGACAGACGCGACTTCGAGTTGAAAAAGAACACCCGCAAGGAGGTGACCACTGTTCGTCTGCGCGGATATGAGCGTTTAGCGCTACTGCTCGAGCGCACCACTCCCGAACACATACTGCGCGACATTGACCTGAACGGCCTGACCGTACGCCAGTTGCAGATTCTGATGCTGAAGACAATAAGAATGGAGTTCGACCATAATCTCTCGCAACAGATATATGTAAGCGATGACACATGGGAGTCGATACTTATTGTGCAAGAAGAATTAGGTCGTTTTGTGAGTACCGTTGCCCAGTCGTTCCCTGCCGAGTCACCCGCTCTACCCTACGCCCAGCAGATGATAACGGTGTATAACACCAACGGAGAGACCCCGACAGATGTGGCACTTGGCAAACTGAGAAACGAGGCACGAGCACTACTGATATAATGAGAAGCCGTTATCCACTGCCATATCTGTGTTGCCTCTTGGTACTCACCCTTGTTGTGCTAAGCGGCTGCGAGTTAGACAAAGAGTGTCGTCAGGACATGCGTGTACGTGTCGGCTTGAGGCTGACCGGCGACTCACTACGTCTGTCAGCCGACAGCATCACTTATGAACACGTGCAGTACAACAATGTCGGTCCGATGACGATACACGGTATAGGCTCCGACTCGCTCCTTGCCGACTCGGCAGACGTTTCAAGCATCTACCTCCCCCTCCGCAAGGATGCCGACAGCAGTATGTATGCCATAGAGTATGATGGCGAAACAGACACACTCACTATAACTTATAGCCGACAAGAGACGTTCGTCTCACTGGCTTGCGGCTGTGCCGTGTTCGCTACTATTGACACAGCATACTGTACCACGACAAATATTGACTCAATAAAGATTGCCAACAGCAACGTAACAACACAACAGGAGACTCACATCGAAGTGTTCGTACATAAAGAATAACAAAAGCCAGGGAGCCATTGCTTAAACGAATAAACATATTTCTTCTCCTATTACCGTTCGCTCTTCCCTTGTCAGCCCGCGAGCACGGCGACTCGGCAATATGGCAAGGCGGGCACGTCAAGCTTGACCTCGGCAACACGGTATATACCCTTATTCGCAGCAAAGGCTCCACGCAGCAATATGAGATTTCGACCAGCGTCAATCTGCTCAAACGTTTTTATCCGACGTTAGAGGGTGGAATAGGCTGGAGCACCGATGAGGCGTCAGGCGGCAAGTACAGCGGCAAAGGAGGATTCTTAAGAGTTGGATTAGACCTTAACCCGCTGAAGAAAAACAGGAATAACAACTACGCTCTGTTGGTAGGTGTACGCGTAGGCGTAGGAATGCAGAACTACAGCCTGAGCCACGTCACACTTAACGACAGCTATTGGCCAACAGGGCGTTATCGGGACTATGCACAAGAGTTCAGGGCAGACTGCTGGGGTGAGGTGACCGCCGGAGTACAGGTGAAAGTGGCAGGACCGTTCTTTATGGGCTGGTATGCAAGGGTACATTTCCTCTTCACAAGCAGCAACGGCGACCACCAGCCATACTTCATACCCGGATACGGCTACCATGATGGTGCCATATTCTCATTCAATTACTACATCGGACTGAAGTATTAGTGATTATTGACGAATTGATGATTGACAAGTTAAAAGTGAAAAGATATATGATAATGAAAGCACAGACATGGGTCATTATGACCATCGCAGCACTGCTCCTGGGTGCAGTGCAGACTATTCAGGCAGTGCCTGCCAAGCGTACACCATTCGAAGTGGTACAACCCAATGGTGACACACTGACCGTCCGTCTCGTTGGTGACGAACGTTGGCACGCACACTACACCGCTGACGGCTACCTGATAGCGCAGAACAAGAAGGGCTACTACTGCTACGCCAAGTGGGGAAAAGAACAAGCCGACAGAAACGGGGTAATGAGACAATATGCCAAACCGACATGCAAAAAAGCTCATGACGCCAATAAGCGCAAAAAATGCGAAAACCGCTGGCTTAAGAGACATAAGATTCCGACAAGGGAATTCTAACCACGAAATAGAGATTAACAGACATGCGCAAACACACAACACTCATAATCACCTTATTACTTAGTATTGTCCAGGCATGGGCAGTACCGGCCAGACGTGGTCCTCGCACTATGTCTCAACCTGACGGTACACACATAACAGTGTATCTGCACGGCGACGAAACCTACAACTACTATACGGATGCAGAGGGGTATATAATGCAGCGCGACTCACAAGGCGTCTTCGTGAGAGGTGAGAAACAGACGGAGGAGAATATTCGCAGCCGGCGAGCCGCTTCGCCAATCAGGCACAACTCAACTAACCCAAACAGAATAGGCACGCCAAACACCAATGCGGCAAGAGGACTGTTTATTCTTGTAAACTTCACCGACAGCACCTTCAAACAGGAAAACAGTCTTGCGGAAATGAACAAGATGCTGAATGAAGAAGGGTATAACTACGGCGGTTCTCCCGGCTCGGTAAGAGACTACTTCATTACCCAATCAGACGGCAGATACACACCATATTTTGACGTGTTCGGGCCGGTTACACTTAACCATCCGGAAAGCTATTACGGCAAAAACAACGCAAAGGGGAACGATGCGTTAGGCTATCAAATGATTATTGACGCCTGCACTGCCCTTGATTCGCAAATTGATTTCACACGATACGACAGCAACAACGACGGTAAGATTGATTTTGTGTATGTTATCTTTGCCGGTAAAGGTGCGAATGATGGTGGTCAGGATGACGACATTTGGGCTCATCAGCACTATGTCAGTTACTACGTACGAGTAGGTTTTGACGGCAAACAGCTGGACAGCTACGCCTGCGGACCTGAACTGAACGGCAGCGGGCAGCGTAGCGGTATAGGAGTACTATGTCACGAGTTCGGCCACGTACTCGGTTTGCCGGACTATTATGATATCAATTACTCAGACAACTATGACAACGCCATTACACCTAACGAATGGTCACTAATGGACTACGGCGCCTACAACAACAATGGTTATTGCCCGCCTAACTACTCGGCACACGACAAATATTTCCTTGGCTGGGCGACCCCTACCCTGCTCAACTCACCGGAGAACGTTGTGTTGCCTGCCGACAACAAGACCTCCCGCTACATAACCTCCGACGGCACGTCAGCGACAGCCACGACACAACGCGTTGTTTATTACCTTGAGAACCGCCAACAGACAGGCTGGGACGAGTACCTGCCCGGTCACGGATTGGTTGTTTGGCGCGTTGATTACAAACAGTCGATATGGGATCTCAACACACCCAATAGTACCAAAGACGTAGTACGTTTTGCAGTAGTCAGTTCGAGCGGTGAGACGACCAACATCGGCATGTGCGGCACCTGGGGTGACGAGTTTTGCAACCGTGACCCGTTCCCCGGTAAAGGCGGGGTAACAGTGTTCTACCCGTTCCTCGCCAGCGGTCAGGATGCCGGCAGCTGCACCTACCCGCTCACCGACATCAGCGAGCAGGCCGGCATCATACGCTTTAAGATGCAAGGAGGTATAGAGGAGCACTACGACACCTGCGAGGCATACAGCTGGACCGCAACGGAAGCGCTTACCGAAGAAACGATGATTCTCGGCGATTATGAATGGACTATTCTCACCGATGACAACACTACATTAAGTTATGACGAGATCTACGGCGCACAGTTCGGTTCAGAAAGCGCCCCTGTCGGACTTATTATGTTAGGCACAGAGGCAACAGACAGTTGCATAATAGAAAAACTGACCATCACCGCCTCAACAGACGAAACCGGCGATGCCACTATGAAGGTGCTGATTGGCGGCCACCCGATAGGAGAGGTCGTCAGCTTGACAACAGAAACAAACGGCTACTCGTTCTACAACACTGAAGGGTATATCGGTGGAATAACAATTGAGATAGAAAATACCTCCGGCATAGTATATCTCAAGTCAATTCAAACCAATAGCAGCAATGTGGAAACCAACGTAGAACAGACCGGTGCTCAGTCGCCTGCAGCCTATATCAGAAAAATTGTACAAAACGGCAATGTCATTATTCTCCGCAACGGAGAGCAATATGATGTACTCGGGCGGCGCATGTAAATAACCTAAACGGAGTACCCGTTTTCCCCGACCATTAAACGAATAATAAATTACAACAAACAATATGAAACGCATTATCCTTCCCGTATTAGTAACCTTCCTAAGTATAACAACAGCTCTTGGCGTCCCCGCCAAACGTGGTCCTCGCACCGTTCGCCAGTCAGACGGCAACGAGTTGACCATTTACGCTCACGGTGATGAGTTCTGCCACTGGCTGACCGATGCTGCCGGCAACATAGTAGAAGAACAGGAGGACGGCACCTATGTATTAACCGACCGCAAGGCAGATGAGGCAACGTTGTCACAGCGCCGTGCCAATAGTCGTCGTACACAAGTGGCGGAAAAGAAACGCCGCGTCAGTGCAGCAGCAAGCCAGGCTCAGCCTCTCAACATTGCACCAAGAGGACTGATTATCCTTGTCGGGTATTCCGACAAAGCGTTCTCAACCAGCCGCAATGAGATAGACAGCATGATTAACGGCCTGAATTATACACGCTCTTACACCTATAGGGATAGTTATGGAACCACTGTTAACGTATCCGCTTCAGGCAGTGCGCGGCAATACTTCATCGACCAAGCAATGGGCACCTATAAGCCACATTTCGACATTGTCGGACCTTATACATTGAGTAAAACCCTATCTTATTATGGAAGAAACGGAAGTAATGGCGATGACCAGAATGTTGACAAACTCATAGTTGAAGCATGTCAGTTGGCAGACGCCGACGGCGTTGATTTCAGCCTATATGACAATAATAATGATAATGAAATAGACTTTGTATTTGTCATCTACGCCGGCTACGGCGAGGCAGACGGTGGGGCGAACAACACCATTTGGCCTCACGCATATTGGATGTATGATGGGTACGGGCAAACCAATTATTTAGACGGCAAACTGCTCAACACATACGCCTGCAGCAACGAAATCAACTATGCCTCTGACAAACATAACGGTATAGGCACTTTCTGCCACGAGTTTTCACACGTATTAGGCTTACCTGACTTGTATGTCACTCAGGCCGATTCGGAACACAGAACAATGGGTGACTGGGATATCTTAGACGCCGGTCCGTATCTCAACGACGGCAACACCCCGCCTGCCTACTCCGCCTACGAACGTTTCTTCGTAGGCTGGATGACTCCTGAAATTCTCTTTGCTAACGGTTCGCAGAGCCTTGAAGACCTGAAGACGAGCAACCGCGCCCTAATCATCACCGAGACCGGCGTAAGCAACCTCATAGGCAATGATCCGGAGCCCGCAACGTTCTACCTACTGGAAAACAGGCAGAAGAAAGGCTGGGATAAGCACCTGCCGGGACATGGTATGCTCATCACCAGAATCAAATACAACTACA
Source organism: Paludibacteraceae bacterium (assembly GCA_017450435.1). Classification (GTDB taxonomy): domain Bacteria; phylum Bacteroidota; class Bacteroidia; order Bacteroidales; family Paludibacteraceae; genus Colicola. Next base: position 28,718 of record JAFSTO010000041.1, on the reverse strand, counting down.
ATACATGGTACAACAACATTCCAAATGACGACCCCAATAACATGGGTGTTGACATTATTGAAGCAAACAGTCGTTCAAGTAGCAGATATGGTGGAGCAAAAGACGCCTACCCTGCAGGTGCCACAAGCTATAAGCCTTTCACCGGCATGACAATAAGCGACATCACGGAGACAAGCGGCATAATCAGCTTCGACTTCAGCAACAGCGCCTCGGCAGTAGAGACAGTCAGCGGGCAAGCAGAAGACACAAACAAAACCATTCTTAACGGACAGATACGTATCAGCAGAAACGGTCAGATGTATGATATTTTGGGAAGAGAGATAAAACAATGAAACGCATTACCAACACAATCCTATTATCTATTCTAAGCATTAATCTCTGTTTAGCTATTCCTGCCAAACCGGGTGCTCGTCTTGTATATCAACCTAACGGCGACAGCCTAACCGTGTTTGCTCATGGTGACCACCATTTCAGTTGGCTAACCGATGTAGATGGCAACCGGGTAGAACAACAACCTGACGGTAGTTACAAAGTTGTGCCGCCGCTCACCGCAGAGGAGATAGAACAACGCATCAACACCTCGCCTATTCTGCAGTGCCGTCAGCGTCATGCTCCCGCAGCAGCACAGAGAGAAGTCCCACTCAACATCGCCCCAAGAGGATTGGTCATCCTTGCCAGTTTCTCAAACAGGACATTCACCACTTCTATTGATGAAATGAATGAGATGCTGAACGGCGACAATTACACCCGCGACTACTCCTACCGCGCATACGGTAGCTACATCAGAATCACCTCGTCGGGCAGTGCACGCCAGTACTTCAGAGAGCAATCAATGGGGCAGTACGAACCGCAGTTCGACATTGTCGGCCCGGTCACCCTGAGCCACCCGTATAACTATTACGGTCAGAACTACAATAATGTAGATGGTCAGGACACCTACGGCTCCGACATGATTGTAGAGGCATGCAGCCTTGCCAATGCCCAAGGCGTTGATTTCACGCAGTACGACAACAACGGCGACGGCTATGTTGACTTCGTTTACGTTTTCTACGCCGGCTATGGTGAGGCAGATGGCGGCGGGGCGAACACCGTGTGGCCGCATAGCGCCGACCTCACCGGATATTACGACAACCGCTTTGACGGCAAACTGCTTAGCAAGTATGCGTGTAGCAACGAGATAAGCCATATAAGCAACATGCACGACGGCATTGGCACACTCTGCCATGAGTTCTCACACGTATTAGGTCTGCCTGATTTTTACGCCACCAACTATGCCGGCCATAAGACGCTCGGACAATGGGATATAATGGATGCCGGACCATATAACAACGACGGTAACACCCCACCCGCTTACTCCGCCTACGAGCGTTTCTTCATGGGTTGGCTGACACCGGAGGTTCTCAATAAGCCTCGCACCATAAGACTGGCAGACCTAAAAACGAGCAACACAGCCTATATGGTAACAGCAAGCGGCGAGAGTAACCTCATAGGCAATGACCCCGCGCCCGCGGAGTTCTACCTGATAGAAAACAGACAGGATGAGGGGTGGGACAAATACATTCCCGGACATGGAATGCTGATTACAAAAATAAGCTACAGCTACATGCGGTGGATGCAGAACTCTGTTAACAACAGCGCTCGTACAATGGGTGTTGACATAATGGAGGCCGACGGCAAAGCTCCGAATGATAATTATGGAAAGGCATCCGACGCTTTCCCTACCGGAGCAGAGGAATATACCCCTTACGAGGAGTATCCTATAACCAACATCACGGAGAGCAACAAAATCATTACATTCGACTTTATGGGTGGTGGCGGTCTCGAACGCGCTATTCTCAACTGGGTGACAGACTCTATTGTAAACAAAAAACACATTGAGTACAACACCATTGAGGCGGTTTACGATTTGAGCGGACATCTGTTGCTTTCCAGCGGCAGCGAAGGAACAGCCATTGAAGAACTGCAAATGTCGCCCGGAACATACGTCGTAAAAATCAGCAATGGTGAGACAGACAAGAAAAAACGACACGTCAAAGGTCAACAAGTAGTGATAAAAAACTAAACATACTACCTAAACAATACTAAAGCGAATAGACTTTCCAAAAACTCATCGTTTTAAGTTTTCCAAATAAAATCATACACATGACGATCTACTCATATAACCTCAACGGTATCAGGTCAGCCGTCAACAAAGGTCTGATGACCTGGCTGACACTAAGCAATCCTGATGTGCTATGCGTCCAAGAGTTGAAGGCCCAGCCTGACCAAGTGGACACAGCCGCCTTCGAAGCACTGGGTTATCACTGCTACCTTCATTCTGCACAGAAGAAAGGATATAGCGGTGTTGGCATCTTTTCCAAAAATAAGCCTGACAATATAGCAGTCGGCATGGGAATAGAGCGCTATGACAACGAAGGCAGGGTACTGCGCGCAGATTTCGGTGACCTGACGATAGTATGTGTATATGTGCCAAGCGGCACCACGGGAGATTTAAGGCAGGATTTCAAGATGGAGTTTCTCTATGATTTTCTGCCATGGCTCCAACACCTTCGTGCGGAGCGCCCCAACTTGGTAGTATGCGGCGACTTCAATATATGCCACAAACCTATTGACATCAACCACCCTGAGCGTCAGGTTGGCGTCAGCGGTTTCCTGCCGGAAGAAAGGGAGTGGATGGACCGATTGGAAGAGTCAGGGATGGTTGATTCGTTTCGCGTGTTCTGCGACGAGGCTAATCAATACTCATGGTGGAGCTACCGCTTCGGCGCACGCGAGCGCAATGCCGGATGGCGCATTGATTATCATTGGGTGAGCGAACAGCTGCGCAATAAACTGAAAGACGCACAGATACTGCAACAGGTGGTGCACTCTGACCACTGCCCCGTGACACTCGTACTTGAAAATGATAGATAATTATCCACAAAATAATACTTCCAGCAGAACACCATTCTACAGATGATACTACGAACAGAACACTTAGTTAAGAAATACGGCAAACGCACTGTTGCCAACGATGTATCCATCAATGTGCATCAAGGTGAGATAGTGGGTCTTCTCGGCCCGAATGGTGCAGGCAAAACCACCACCTTCTACATGACTACAGGTCTTGTAGCCGCCAAAAAGGGTGACATTTATCTTGACTACCAAGAAGGCGACGATGATATCACCAACAAAGAGCACCTTGAGCGCACCCAACACTCGCCCATCATTCGCACGGAACGAATAACCACCTACCCCGTATATAAGAGGGCACAGATGGGTATCGGCTACCTGCCGCAAGAGGCGAGCGTTTTTAGGAAGATGACGGTAGAGGACAACATACGCTCCGTGTTAGAGATGACCGACTTCAGCAAAGACTATCAGGATGAGAAATTGGAACAATTGATTCGTGAGTTTAACTTAGGTCACGTCAGGAAGAACCTTGGTGACCGTTTGTCCGGTGGTGAACGTCGTCGCACCGAGATAGCCCGCTGTCTTGCTATTGAGCCGCGATTTGTGATGTTAGACGAGCCTTTTGCCGGTGTTGACCCTATTGCCGTGCAGGAGATACAAGACGTCGTATGGAGACTGAAAGACAAGAACATAGGCATTCTCATCACAGACCATAACGTGGACGAAACACTACAGATTACAGACCGCGCATATCTCTTGTTTGAAGGAAAGATATTGTTTCACGGCACGCCTGAAGAATTGGCAGCTAACCCTATTGTGAGGAAGAACTACCTCGGCAGGGACTTTGTGCTAAGAAAACGCAAAGAAAACAGCGAGCAGTAACACCACACAAACCTACCCTATAGAGTTATCCATTAAAAATTACACCGACAGACGAATTATGAGTTTTATTGACAAATGCAATGACATCTTCTCAACCTCGGTAAAGGATTATCACCTGACCGACAACGTTGACACACCGGCGCCTAATCCTTATCCGGCCGACAGTATAGAACACATATTGTATCAAAAGAACTGGATAGACACCATTCAATGGCACCTTGAAGACATCATTCGCGATCCACATATTGAGCCCTCAGCAGCATTAGCCATCAAGCGCCGCATAGACCGCAGCAATCAAGAGCGCACTGACATTGTGGAGCAGATAGACACGTATTTCCTTGAGCAATACAAGCACACCTCTGTTCGTCCTGATGCACGCATCAACACCGAGAGTCCGGCCTGGGCACTTGACCGCCTTAGTATCCTTCACGTCAAACTGTGGCACATGTCGGAGCAAGTGTCACGCACAGATGTGAGCACCGAGCACCATGAGCGCTGTTGTGCCAAACTGGCCGTACTAAAAGAGCAACTGCACGACCTTAGCACATCTGTCACCCAACTGTTAGAGGATTATTCAAACGGCACACGAGTGATGAAAGTGTATAGGCAGATGAAGATGTATAACGATCCTACACTTAACCCCGTACTATATCAAACAACTGCCAAATAACCTTACCAAAGTGCCTATCCGCTTGCTCATTATCCGTTTTTCCGCTTTAGGCGACAATGCCCTTCTCGTTCCTGTCGTGCGCGAGTGGGCAATGGCGCATCCTGCTGTGGAAGTGACAGTCTTGTCACGCATACAATACAGCGCATTATGGAGCGATATTGCGCCTAACATACATTTCGCAGGGGCGTCATTCCAAGAGCGGCATAACGGGCGTCAGGGTCTTGACCGGCTAATGGAAGACATATCCTGGCGACAGTTTGATGCTGTGGCCGATATGCACGATGTGTGGCGCAGCAGATATATCACATTGCGAATGCGGCTTGCCGGCAAACGTGTTGCTTGTGTTAAGAAAGACCGATTAGGGCGGTTTTTACTGACCCACGGTCTGAGCCGGCGTCCACTCAAGCCGATGTGGCAACGCTATAGCGATGTATTGGCGGCAGTGAGCGGGCAAGCAACAACGAGTAACGAACCGCACATTATAGACAATCAACGACTTGAACGAAGCGGGATAGGTATAGCGCCGTTTGCCGCACACCGAGGCAAACAATACCCGACAGATAAGATGGAAGAGGTGGTAAAACAACTGTCAGCAGCAGGTTACTCGATTACTTTGTTCGGCGGTCGCGGCGAAGAACGTGATATATTACACCGTTGGGCGACACTCTATCCCAACACCATATCAGCCGCCGACAGTTCGCTTTCACTCAAAGACGAAACAGCAATGATGGGGCACCTGCGACTAATGGTAAGTATGGACTCCGCTAATATGCACCTTGCCTCGCTCTGCGGCACCCGCGTAATAAGTATATGGGGAGCGACACACCCCGCCATAGGTTTTCTCGGCATAGGTCAACAACAGTCAGACTGCATACAAAAAGACTTATCTTGCCGCCCATGCTCAGCTTACGGCAAGAAAAAATGTCGCTACGGCGACTATCACTGCCTCACAATAGAGCCGGAAGAAATAGTAAAGAAAGTGAAAGAGACGTATGAGCAATAAACCGCTGCTTATCATATTACTTTGTCTGTTCTTTATCGGTTGCGCCCCAAAGTCCGACGTCCGCTTTGCATTTGAGCGCTGCGCTCCGATGCCTGTAGCCCGCACCTCAGCCACTTGCTTCAGCTACGACGGCAAATGCTACGTGTTCGGCGGCAGAAACGACAGCACCAACTACCGCAACGGTTTCCTTGCCGACTACTGGTGTTACGACCCGGCGACAGACCATTGGCAACAACTACCTGCCCCCCCGCTGAAGGCACGTACCAAAGCCGCAGCTATCATAGTGGACAACCGTCTGTATTGCGGCATGGGGTTCAACGGCAGAATCAACATCGACTCTTGTTACCTCACCGACTGGTGGTGCTGCGATATGACAACCGGCGATTGGCAAAGGTTGGCAGACTTTCCCACAACAGACACCAACATGCCTGTTGTGGCAGCATACGAGGGGAAGATTTACACACTCTTTGGTACTCACAGCGGTTCGTCACGCCTTATTTACGAGTATAATATATCAACCGACAGCTGGAGCAGGTGGGAAGACGACTGGCATATAGCAGAACTCGGTGGCACCACAGGTGTTCAGGTCGAGGAGACATGTTACGTGGCAGGCGGTTACTTCCTTGGCATGCTCAACGATGCCTACGCCGTCAACCTGCGCGAGGGCTCACTGAAGAAACTCAGTCCGATGCCTGACGGAGGCAGGATATTCGCATCGTCAGCGATGCTGAATAATCATCTCTTTTTCTTTGGCGGAAGACACATAGGAGGAACCGTCACTACAGAAAAGATATACAATGATATTATTGAGTACGACATCCCGGCCAACCGCTGGCGCTACGCCGGAGAGCTACCTATTGCCGGCAGGGAACAGATGTGCGCCATAACGATAGATAACGCCGTCTTTTTCGGCTTAGGCGAGGATAGAGATTTGCATATACACAACGATTGGTACCGCTGGATATGCGTCGAGTAGTTTTTATAATATCAGTCCTTCTGCTGTCAGTCCCATGTATGCGGTTGTCAGCACGTTCGGGTTTGCAAGCTTCTCTTGCGGGCTACTACGGCTACTCTTGGGAACGTACCTCTCAAGACAGCCTTGAGTGGTCAGCAGAACTGAGCGGCGTTGCCTCGTCAGGGCGATATGCCCCCTTTTGGGTTCATAGCGCGTCATACGGCTCCATATCTGCCATGCCATACAGCGGAGCTCTGTTAGGAGGAATATACAAAACGGAGCGACAGCCGCATCGCTGGCTCGATTACAGTGCCTCTGCCCAAGTGGCTATGCAGGTGGATAGGAGTTTTCATATTTATCCTCATTCCGCCTATTTCAGTGCACGTCTATACGTCTTTCGTATCACAGCAGGCTTCAAACCTGACACTTACGGCTATGACACCCACTGCCCGCAACTGACCGGTGGCAATATGCTCTTCTCGCAAAACGCCCGCCCCGTTCCGCGTATAACCATATCCACCAACGGATATATCCCTATTCCGTTTTTATTCGGTTATGCCGAGTTCAAGGCAGGTCTCAGTCATGGCTGGTTCATTGACAACATCTACGTTCGCCACTCGTTCCTGCACCATAAATACATCGGCGGCCGTCTTGGCGGCAACCTGCCGGTCAATCTGTCATACGAGTTTCACCACGCAGCCCAATGGGGTGGCGTCAGTCCCGTACATGGTGACTTAGGCAGTTCCATACACAGCTACATACGCATCTTCACCGCCGCTAACGGCGGCAACAACAATAATGACCAAATGAATGCCGAGGGGAACCATGTCGGCTCACAACAACTGGCACTGACAGCCAAAGGAACGGGCTGGCGAGTAACGGCATATTGGCAGAACTTTTTTGAAGATGCACCGATAAAACCCATTTGGAGTAGCGTCAACATATCCGACGGTCTGTGGGGAATATGTATTCATCAGAACCATTGGCAGTATATACAAGGCGCACTATATGAGCTGACTAACACCACTGATCAGTCCGGTCTGCTGCACGACATCGACGGATTGGTGATAGGCGGCAACGACGGCTATTTCACCAATTATATCTACCGCAACGGCTGGAACTACTACCGCATGTCACTCGGTACACCATTTATCACCTCTCCGATTTACAACTCTAATTCTAAAACAGAAACACAGACAGTCAACAACCGCATCACAGCCCACCACGCCGGTATATACGGTGACATAAAAGGCTACCAGTACCGGCTACTATGCTCACACGTCACCAATTACGGCATATATAACTTATATGATATTCCGTCAAACAGGTTAGTCAAAAGCCACAACACCTCACTACTGGTTGAAGTGGAGCATTGTTTTCAGAAAGCATGGGGGTTGCAGTTTAAGTTAGCATTGGCAGCAGACATAGGTAGTCAGTTTGGCAACAGCTTCGGCGGCATGCTGACTATCAGCAAAAGAGGAATAGTAACCGAATGGTAGAACACTTATAACTATGACGATAGCATTTGACGCCAAACGAGCATTCCATAACAGCCGTGGATTAGGCAACTATAGCCGCGACCTGCTTCGGCTTGCAGCCACATACGCAGATGATAACCGCTATCTCCTGTGTAATCCTCGTCAAGGAGCAGTCAGAACAATGGGTGCGGATATTACCGGAAAGATGGAAGAGCTGACGCCCCACGGATTATGGCGTTTGAGTCCATCGGCATGGCGCACATGGGGTTGCACCGAAGATGTAATACACGCCGGTGCAGACGCCTATTGGGGACTGAGCGCAGAGTTGCCCCTGAATGTTCACAGAACAAAACTCAAGACCATCGTCACCGTACATGACGCCATCTTCATCCGTTATCCTGAGCTGTACAGCCCCACATATCGGTGGTTGTTCACCAAGAAAGTACACTACGCATGCCGTGTTGCCGACATCATTGTGGCAGTGAGCAGACAAACGGCAGACGACTGCATCAACCTTTTAGGTGCAGACGAAAAGAAAGTTCGAGTCCTTTATCAAGGCTGTAGTAATATCTTCCGAACAAAGCATAGTAACACCGAGATAGAAGCAACATTAAAAAATTACAACATTCCCGCCAATTACATATTATACGTAGGCGCAATCGAAGAGCGCAAGAACATTCGCAACCTTATTCTTGCCTTGCGAGACTTGCCTGACTGTCCGCCTCTCGTTATTGCAGGTGGCCGGAGTCGCTACGCGGAGGAAATGAAACAATTAGCGAGTGAACTGCATCTTCCTGTGTTTTTCCGCCATGACATTCCCTTTGCCGAGTTTCCAAAGCTATACCAAGGCGCTACGTCATTTGCCTACGTATCGCTGTTTGAAGGCTTCGGTATTCCTATCCTCGAATCGTTGTGTTCCGGCACGCCCGTAGTCACCTCTATCGGCAGTTGCTTCAGTGAGACCGGCGGCAATGCAGCACTATATGCAGACCCAACCAACCCGCACGACATAGCAGACAAACTGCGACAAACACTGACTGACAGCCTTTTACGGCAACAGATGAGAGAGGCAGGATACAAACATGCCGAACTCTTTACTGACCAACATATAGGTCAAGAGATTAAGACTCTACTGAACGACATTAAAATATAAAACACACAAAGTGAAGATTATCATCAATCCGCAATATGAATACCTTCGCGAGTGGTTGTGCGAGTTGCCCGACACGTTCAGCGAAAGCGGCACTGTTCTATACCAAGCTCGTAATGAGGTGCGCCGTATCGTCGCGCCGCAGGGTTTGGCTGTGTGCGCAAAACGTTATCGTCAGCCGGCGCTACCGAACAGAATCATATACACGTTCTTTAGAAAATCCAAAGCCGAACGTGCCTACAACAACGCCTTTCTGCTGCTCAGCAAAGATATTCCCACTCCCGAACCGATAGCATACATAGAAGAGAGAAAAGGCGGACTGCTTTCCACATCGTACCTCGTAACAGTGTTCTGCCCATACACTCACAACTTTTACGAGTTTAGGCAACACTCTGTCGGCGGATACGAAAATGTAGTCACCGCTCTTGCACTACTCGCAGCCGACATGCACGAACAAGGTATATTGCACAAGGACTTTTCCCCGGGCAACATCTTGTTTGAACATAGTAACGAGAAAGTAAACCTTACTGTTGTTGACATCAACCGCATGCTGTTCGGCAGCAAAGCTGTGAGTCTGAAAGAAGGTTGCCAAAACTTCGCCAGACTCTGGGGCGACGATGATTTTTTTACTCTGCTTGCCAAACGCTACGCACAGGCAAGAGAAGCGGATGAAAATGAGTGTATTCGACTAACAATCAAATATCGCGACATCTTTTGGCGTAACCGACAATAAAACGACAAACGACATGACAAACAAACGTGTACTCATTGACCTCTCCGTACTAAAGCACCCCTATTGCGGTCTTGGTCAGATAGCCCTGAACTACATCCGTCTTATCAACGCGACGGATACGGCAGCTCTGCCCTTCCGCATTGTGTTGCTCGTTCCCAAGTCGTTCTACGGTTGCTGCGGTGATAAAGTGGATTATGTTCCTCGCAAACGTATCTACCATTGGTTTCCGTTTTTATACCCGAAAGTAGATGTGTGGCACGCTATTCATCAGCTCTCACCCTTCATGCCTTACTCTGCGGATACAAAGTACCTGCTCACCATACATGACTTCAATTTCATGTATGAAAAGACGGACAAGATAAAAGAAAAGTACCGCCGCAGAGTACAACATAAGATTGAGCGTGCAGATTATATCACTTGTATTTCGCATTTCACGGCTACCGAGTTAGCCACCCTCATGCACAAACCTGCCGGAACACCCGTGCAAGTAATATACAACGGCGTAGAATTTGCGCCTGAGGGTGCAAAAGAAGCCAAGCCTTCAGCCGTATTGACCGACAAACCGTTTTTGTTCTCAATAGGAGAGATTAAGGAGAAGAAGAATTTTCTTGCTATCATTCGCATGATGCGCCAAATGCCGGACTACCGCTTATACATAGCCGGCAATGACCAAACCGCATACGCAGATACCTGCCGCCGCTACATCAAAAAATATGGTATTAACAACGCCTTCTTACTCGGAATAGTCAATAATGCCGAACGCCAATGGCTGTATAACCATTGTACAGCGTTTCTCTTTCCCTCGCTGTTCGAAGGGTTCGGGCTTCCTGTCATTGAGGCAATGGGGCATCGCAAACCGGTGTTCTCATCATCCGCGACAAGCCTAAGCGAGATTGGTGGTAATCACGTGGCGTTCTTCGAGGATTTTGAGCCGGAACACATGGCAGAGCAGGTCATGACACAACTGCCATCTCTTCAAACAGATACAGCTCTTGACGAGTCAGAAGCTTACGCCCGTTCATTCTCATACGACAAGCACTTTCAGTCATACATACAATTATACAAACATCTGTTAGATGAACAATAATCCGGCTAAAATATTATCATTAGAGAACGTTCTCGTAGTTCTGCCCCTGACACTGCTTATCATAAGCACCTTCTTCAGCGTACATACAGAGATTATCGCAGGTAACATCTTCTATCTCTGCATAGCATGCTACTTTGGCGTGTCAGTTTATCGTCGGCATCCTCGGTATGAGTGTCCTACGGCATTCATGTGGACTTTTTTTGCATACTTTATTACCCTTGCTATGAGCATGCTCTGGAGCCATAGTCCCGAGCAGGGCTGGATAATTCTTCGCCGCGAACTGACATGGCTCGGCATACCAATAGCATTTTGCACGATACATATATCAGCAAGCAATTGGGAGCGGATTATTAAGATTTTCTTCCGCACAGCACTTCTGTTTGCCACAGTAACCATTATCTACTGGCTGTACTACATAACCCTCAACAACATTGACATACAACTGTTTTTCATACCTGTCAAACACCATATAGCAAACATTAATTGCTGGCAGATTGTATATGGTTGGAACAGCTATCAACACCCCTCATACAACGCCTTGGGGCTATGCTTGGGACTCATCTGCTGCTGGTGGCTGCTTCGCCACCGCAGTATATCTGTCATTGAGGCTGTTGTATATGCTATTCTCGCCGGGCTGATAGTCTATATTACGCAAAGCCGTATCGGCATAGTAATGTATGCCGCTATTGTTCTTACGTGTCCCCTTCTAATGGTATGGGAAAACAAAAAACACCGCCTGATTTACATCATGGTGCTATTCTTATTCGGCATCGTTACCTTGGTTGCTTGGCTGAATATATCCACGCCGTTTTCTCTTGACAAGGCGCGTCATGTGCTCTATGCTGATGCCATTGAAGGCATTAAAGCGCATCCTATTCTCGGCGTTGGTTTAGGCGGCCTGCCGGAAGCCATAAACAACGCCAAACTGAGTAACCCTCACAATCAGCTGTTAGGTGACTGGTTGCAATCAGGTTTGCCTGCAGTGTGTGCACTAACGGTAATGATACTGACGCTGCTATGGAACGCACTGAGTAAACGTAACGGAGTGTTGCTGCTCTTTATTGTAATCAGCCTTCTTTTTATGCAGATTGAAATGCCTTTTTATCTTATCAAAGGCATCAATTATTTCGTTCTGTTTGCCTGTCTTTTTGCCGCCAAGCCGATGGCATCAAAGCGATAGGCGAGTCCAAGCCTGACAGAGTGCCACGGCTGGTCACGTATGCCGTATTGATATGCCACGAAAGGCTCTAACAAACCATTGCCGTTTCTTAGCGGTATAGAACCTTGCAGTGTTGTTCGCACTACCATCGGGCAGTCGCCGGCTATCTCCCAGCCGGTGTACCCTCCCCAGAAAGCCCTCAATGAGAGGTATTTCCAAGCAGCTGTACCTTGCAGGGCATACATCACCGCATCGTTTTGTCTGCCATTATCCGTCTGCCAGCACAGAAACCCGGTTGAACCTGCTATTCTGAAGCGCCACGTAGCATCATCGCCTTGCCCTCCTGCAGTCCATTCCTTGCCCACGGCAACATCAAAGAAATACCCCGGTCCGTCATAGAACCGCGCCTTGTAATAACTGCCGCCGGATGCTGTTCTCAAACACGCTCGCAAAACCACTGACGGCACATAACGCCGCTCACTAACAAGCAGAATATCTGTGGACACATACACGTCGCCGAACTCTTGTCCCCTCATCATAACTGTATCTTGTAAGCGGCACTGCCGTTGACGTTCAAGGCTATTACTATACCACTCACTGACAGGCATCCATACGGTGAGATTGGCACGAGAGGTGAACAAAGGGATATGCACACGGGCAAAGAGATTAGCGGTCTTATCGCCAAGGAACCCGAAATGTCCGTCAGCCGCTAACTCCGCCTTCAAATGTCCGTTCACCGTAGCATCTGCCATATCGGGAACCGCAAAGGCGTTCGGTCCGAAGAACGCCGGAGCAATAAGAGTAGGCTGCCTTAGATTTGAAGCATCAAGAGATGTCTGCCCGACACAGACAACAGCCCCTGACAATATACATGCAACAATAAGTATAACACGCTTATATAGGTGGTTCATCATCACATAACGATGTTAAAGGGTTTAGAACTCATATTTCAATTCTATCATCAGCCCACGGGGAATACAGAGGGTCATAGCATATCGATGCTGCCCGCCGTTTTCCTCGAAGGTATATTCGGTCAGCTCTGTAGCGAAGTCATAGAGGTTATATCCTATTAGTTTAGCCGTCAGTGTCTGCCCGTTGCGAAAGAGCGCTCTGTACCTCAGGCTGGCATCAAGGTTAAAGAATGCATCTTTGCGTGAACCGAAGTCGCCATCGGTAGGGTTGATACCCCTTGAGCGTGCGTTCCATATAGTGACCTGCGTATTACCTGCTTCGTCGGTGGAGAAAGCGTAATCATAATTAGAAAACGGCTGTCCGTCCTTGAACTTAAAAGTGGCTGTAAGTTGCCAATTGTCAGTAATATTCCATCCCGCAGCAATCCGTGCAATATACGCCTTATCTTGATTAGCCCTGCCAACGAACGGATAGGTGCCGCTGGTGTTGTGCGAAACAATCCAGTTAGCCGGCACAGCCTGCCATTCCGACAACACCCCCACATCATTCGATAGCACTCCGCTTGCCATAGCCGGTGCAGCAGTCATCAGATAGCTCTGCCATGAGAGAGAGAAAAACAAACGTTTGCCACTATAGGTATATCTGACCAGATTAGACGCCAAATAAGGCGTGTTGTTAAGCACATTGCTTCCCATTGACCGCAGCGGAGTCACTTCATATAACTCGCCGCTTTTCTCCACTGCCCACTGAGCGTAGTATTTCCGATACGAAGAAATGACCGCTATCTCGTGTCTGCCGAAAGTAAATGCGAATGGGATATCCAGCACGAAATACCGTGGTTGCCACATGTCTTTCAGCGCCTTATGCGCCGCTCCTCCGGTCATTGACGAATAAGAACCATCATTATTGTATATCGTACCGCTCAGATAGTCATCCGAGAAAAAACGCACAGTCTCCATATTGAATGGTACGCGGTAGTCACCTACATCAAGTGAAATCTCGAAGAACGAACACGGTTTGAAATTCAGCGCCACCGCTGCCTGTCCGTTAGCTCTCAGTATCGACTTGCCTCCGCCAAGCAGCACCGCATCAAAGGCAGCATCAAACGAAGCATGAAATCCGAACCACGCTACCGGTTTCCATTCAGCATGCAAGGATAGTGTATTATCCGCCAGACCGGCAGCAAAGGCATGTGTGCGCCAATCTATTCTGCCTAAATCGTATTTTTCCGAACCATACATCGAGCGCCAATAGAGTCTGTTAGAGAAGTTTTCTCTTTCAGGTGAGAACATTACCACACTGTTTGCTCCGTCAAAACAGAGCGATAGCCAAGGCGTCAGTTGGTGCCTAAGTGTTGCAGAAAGGGTCAGTGCATGAGTAAGTCCGTCAGGCATCCACGGGCTGAAAGCCTCACCATCCTGGTCAACGATATTGCGCGCGAAAGAGAGGTCTGTATGCCGTGTCTTGTTTGTCTCCCACATTGCTCCGGCAGTCCATTGTGTCCGAGAGTCGTGCCCCGTCCAATATAAAGCAGCTGAATAATTATCGTTTTTCGGTGCTTCCGCTTTATTTAAACCACTCTCCATTCCATAAGCACCGCGCGAATAGAGACTGAGCATATAGAACATACTCACATCCTTTCGCTTGTTCCCGGCTCTTTTTTGTCCGATATTTACGAACGGAATCTCCCCATCAGCCTGCACCTTCCAATATGGCTCGGTAAACATACCCTCTATTCCTCTTTCGCTCAGTTCCGGCAAAGAGCGCCAGCCGAAATCAGCATAGATATGCTGCCGATACAGCCTGCCGTCCTTCCACGCAAAACTATATTGCCCTTCTATCTCTCCGGCGCCGATTATATGCTGCCTTGCCGTCCTTGGGTCCAGAGGTGAAACCGAACCGTCCTCGGGGTGCGAGAGTTCTGTTTCATAAGCCAAGCGCTCTAACGCCGAGGCGTGAAACAAGTTAATCAGATACCTCGATGTGACCGCTGCACCGCCTATACCACCGGCATTAGCCCGCACCATCACATAATCGCCACTCGCAGAGTCCGGCTCAAAGAAGAAGGCTGAACGCTCAGTGTTAAGTCGCAGAGAATGAGAACTCATATTAGGTCGGAACACCGTGGAACCCGCATCAAAGACCGAATTAACACGAAAGCCGCGGACATAATACTTGTTCCACATAGGCGAGTTGCCCTGCACGGAAAACAACATTCTGTCAACCCCATCCCAGCCACCGGTCGTCTCACCAAGACCTACAGTATAGTCATTGAGATTATCCAAATAATAAGTAAGCGAAGATGACAGATAGAAGCCACGAAAAAAGGAACTGCTGACGGTATCAGTAGCATATAAAGACAATGCCTTTGCATCCGTACAGACACAAAGGCATAGCAAAAAACATAGTCGTGAAACTACAAATAATCTACCATTATTTCTCCTTTTGAAAAGCACCTTGTCGTTATTATTTATGTTAAGAGACAAAGGTATGTTGAGGCGGTGTTATGTGTAAAGACTATTCGCCTGCCGGCTGTTATCCGAAGAGATTTTGGAAGAAGCTCTTCTTTCCCGCCGCTCCCGGTGCAGCATTGGGCGACTGTTGGAATTGCTCAAACCATTTCTTTTCGTCTCTTGAAAGCTTTTCAGGGATATACACTCCGATATTGACGAGCAGGTCGCCCTGCATTATCTGCCTACCATAACCATCAATCTGCGGTAGTCCTTTTCCACGAAGCCTCAGCACTTTTCCCGGCTGTGTACCTTCCGGTATGGTTATCTTCACCGGTCCTTGCAGAGATGGTATTTCCACTTGTCCTCCAAGAGCAGCTGTAGGCACTGATAGCAGAAGGTTATAGATAAGATTACAATCGTCACGTATAAGTTCCTTATGTTCTTCCTCTTCTATAAGCACAAGCAAATCTCCGGGCACTCCTCCATGCGGCGCAGCGTTTCCTTTTCCTTGCACGGTAAGCTGCATACCTTCAGCGACACCTGCCGGAATATGTATAGATATAATCTCCTCACCTCTGATGACGCCTTCACCGCCACAATGCGGACATTTGTTCTTGATTTTTCTGCCTTCTCCGCCACATTCCGGACACGGTTCTTGCACCACTTGCAGTCCGAAGATGCCCTGACGAGTACGTTGGATACGACCTGAGCCCTTACATGTCGGACATGTTTCTGTTTGTCCGTCGTTAGAGCCAGTACCGTGACAATGTTCACAAGGCACCATCTTCTTCACCTTCACCTTTTTGTCCACTCCTGTAGCCACCTCTTCAAGCGTCACCTTCACCTTGATTCGCAGGTCAGCGCCGCGCCGTTGACGTCTGCCGCCTCCGCCGCCGAAGTTAAACTCCTGTCCGTTGAAGTTCATACGGAAGCCGCCGCCTCCGCCACCCAGCAAGTCGCCAAACAAGTCACCGAACTTAGCAAAGATATCCGACATATCCATCGTCTGTCCGCCAAAGCCGGCACCACCGAGACCAGCGAAACCGTATTGGTCATAGGTCTGACGCTTCTGCGGATCACTAAGTACCTCGTATGCTTCTGCTGCCTCTTTGAACTTCTCCTCCGCCACTTTGTCACCCGGGTTCTTATCCGGATGATATTTGATAGCCATCTTGCGATACGCTTTCTTTATCTCCTCAGGAGTAGCGTTCTTCGAGACTTCAAGTACCTCGTAATAATCTCTTTTCTCTGCCATAATATTATTCTCCCACTACTACTTTAGCATAACGGATTACCTTCTCTCCGAGAGTGTAACCCTTTTGTGTGCAATCAATAATCTTACCTTTTTTGTCCTCACCGGCAGCAAAGGTTGTAATAGCCTCGTGCTTGTCAGTGTCAAAATCCACATCGGCAGTAGGTATTTCTGCAACGTCGTTATCCGCAAGGAAACCTACAAATTTCTTATGGATAAGTTCTATTCCTTGTCTGACAGCATCAATATCATCAGTTTGCGACATTGCTTTCTCTGCCCTTTCAAAGTCGTCAATCAGAGGAAGCATATCCTTAAATATGCGTTCTCCGGCAGTCTTCTGCAGTTCTAACTTTTCTTTAGCTGTACGACGACGGAAATTATCGAACTCAGCCATCATGCGCAGGTTCTTATCACGCAGGTTTTCAATCTCCGCATTGGCTTTTTCCAACAATTCTTCAGCACTCATAGACGGCTCTTCCGCCTGTGTCTGACTCTCCGTTTCCTGCTCATCGGCAGTCTGCTCCTCAGCAGGAGCCTGCTCTTGTACTTGTTCATCAAGTAGCTCTTCTGTATTTTTTTCTTCTTTCATAATGCAAAATAATTCACTTTCTTTGTTCAATTACCGCGCCATACAGGTCTTATATGCCAAAATGTCAGCCTGGTGGTAATTGTCAAAGGACAAAGTGACAAATAACGGACAAATAGAATGTATCAAATTCCGTCTCCGTAAGTAAAACTCGGGGCTTGTACGGCTTTCTGTTGGAGAACACGCGAGTGCGGCGGGACATCGTGTGTGAGCCAAATATTACCGCCTATGATTGTATCATGTCCGATTGAAATGCGTCCGAGAATTGAGGTGTTAGAATAGACTGTCACATTATCCTCAATCACCGGATGCCTCGGCACATTGAGCGGACGCCCGTCATTGTCGTATGAGAAACTTTTTGCGCCAAGCGTAACGCCTTGATACAGCATCACATGATTGCCTATTATCGCTGTTTCTCCTATAACGACTCCTGTGCCATGGTCAATACAAAAATACTCGCCGATAGTAGCCGCAGGGTGTATATCTATTCCCGTCTCACTATGTGCCATCTCGCTGAGCATACGCGGCAACAGCGGCACCCCCAGCTGCAACAGACAGTGAGCTGTGCGGTGGTGCAGCATAGCCGTGACAAAAGGGTAACACAAAATGACTTCCGCCTTTCCTGTGACAGCGGGGTCATTGTGCATTGCGGCATCTACATCAGTAAGCAGTAACCGTTTGATTTCAGGCAGAGCTTGCACAAAAGCGTCCGCCACGGCACCTATACATTCGCTGTTGGATTGTCCACATTCACGACACATAACAGTTGACAGCTGCGAATAAAGCAAACCTCGCAGTATCTGATCGGAGAAATCACGATTAGGATAGTAATCCGGAAAAACGATAGAGCGCATTAGGCGCATTATCTTCTGTAATTCACTATGAGATGGTATATTCATAAGCCTTCACACAAAACTGAGGTTATAACACAGATAGATACCTTTCTCCCGTATCCGGCAGCAGAGCCACAATCATCCTGCCTGTATTCTCCGGCATACAAGCCAACTTATATGCTGCACAAAAAGCAGCTCCGGAGGATATGCCGACCAATAATCCTTGCTTTGCCGCCAATGCTCTCGCAGCATCGTATGCCTCATCGTCGGTAATGGTCATAACACTGTCCACAACCGAGGCATAATACGTATTCGGCACAAAGCCGGCACCTATGCCTTGAATCTTATGTTTACCCGCATGACCGAATGACAACATCGGTGAAGAAGCCGGCTCAACCGCTACAATCCGCACCGCCTGTTTGTACGCTTTTAGTGCCTGTCCTACCCCGCTAACCGTTCCACCGGTACCGGCTCCTGCCACAAATATATCGACCAATCCCTCTGTGTCACTCCAAATCTCCTCCCCTGTAGTACGTCTGTGCATTGCCGGATTAGCAGGGTTATCAAATTGTCCGAGAATGACCGCACCTTGTATCTCATTCTTCAGTTGTTCAGCCCGCTCAATTGCTCCGCGCATTCCTTCAGCGCCGGGCGTCAGTTCCAATTGTGCGCCATACGCCTTCAGCAGGTTACGGCGCTCAAGCGACATGGTGTCGGGCATAGTGAGAATGACCCGATAGCCCCTGACAGCTCCCACCCATGCTAATCCCACACCGGTGTTGCCGCTTGTCGGCTCAATAATAGTTGCTCCCGGCAAAAGCAGTCCACGCTGTTCGGCATCTTCAATCATTGCCAAAGCAATACGGTCCTTGACACTGCCACCGGGGTTGAAATATTCAAGTTTGAGCACAAGACGTGCCTTTTGCCCGGCAAGTCCTGTCAGTTCCAGCATGGGAGTCTTACCTACCATGTCTGTAAGTTTAGTGTATATCATAAGAAAAAAAAGTTTTATATAGCGTTATTTTTTCTGAAAGTCGCCGGTGACACACCTGCATGCCGTTTGAAGAACGTGCCGAAATGCGACTGGTTTTGGAAACCGAGCTTGTCAGCTATCTCCTGAATTGTCATAGAAGTAGTATATAGCATCGTCCTTGCCCTCTGCATCAACGCCTGCTCGATGCAAGCACTCGCAGTCATACCCAATGTTTGCTTGACGGTATTCGCCACATAGCGGGTTGTTAGATTGAGTTTGTCAGCGTACCAGTCCAGCGAATGTTGCTGCTCACAATGCTCATCAACAAGCAACATAAAACGACCGGCAATGTCTTCACTGCGCGAAACAGAGCCGAATGCCTGCTGTGTAAAGCTCTCTTTTCCCGCCAGATAATAAAAGAGCGAACGCACCAAATGGATAGCAGCCGTACGGTCTTTATCGTCCAAAACATCACGCAAAAGATCAAGATAATGCAGAACACGTTGAGTCTTATGCTCTGTCATCTTCCAAGTAGGATGAACATAAATGTACGAGATTAGCGGCAGAGGAAACTGTGGATTAAGCTCCTGCATAAACTTACGCGATAATGACAAGACATGCATTTGCACATAGTTGTTAACTTCTTTAGGTTTCTCAGCCAAAAAATCAGGCGTTATCAGAAAAGCCTCATTTGCTTTAACAACATAATCGCGATGATTGACAGTGATATTGAGCTGCCCTTTGACAACAAACTGCAAACAGTATGTTGGAGTAAAATAATGGTCGGGTTTAATATAATTGAAAAAAAGTCCATGTGTAGTATTGATTTCCATTACGGAGATGTCATCCACAGAAGTATCACCCGAAATAAAACTCATACGCTTAAAACCCGAATAATCGGTCAATATTGTATTTTCAACTTCTTGAGTATTCATACGAATCAGAACAATTTTTCTGCAAAGATACAACAATTACTTGACATTGCCAAATAAATAACATCGAAATAGAACAATTTGTGCACTATTTAGAAATACAATATATCATATATTAGCAGTACCTTTGCAGCCGTTTTCGGATAAACAATACACAGAACACCACATTTATGAAAATTCTATTTGTAATTGACAGTTTTTATACCACCAACAATGGTACGTCAATCTCCGCTCAGCGATTTGCCGGTGAGCTACGTCATCGCGGTCATCAAGTAAAAGTTCTATGTTGGGACACACCAAGAAAAGACGATGCAGAAGGAATGGCGGAAAACGTGTCATTGACAGACGGCGACTTTACCACAACGAAGTTCAACCTGCCCATTTTTCAGCCTTTATGCGATAAACATGATTTCAGCTTTGCATATAATGACAAGAAAATTGTACACACAGCATGCGATTGGGCAGATATTGTGCATATCTTCGTGCCGTTTGGCATTTCCATTGAGGCTGTCAATTACTGCAACAGGACAGGCAAACCAGTAACTGCTGCATTTCATATCCAGCCTGAGAACATGACTTCATCGGTGAGCATGGGCAAAGTAAAGTGGTTCAACGAGCTGTTTTACGACTCATTTCGTGACCACATATACAACCATGTACGTCACGTGCATGTGCCGTCTCAGTTCATGGGTAAAATGATTGCCGAGCGCGGCTATACGGCAAAGATTCATCCTATTTCAAACGGCATTCAAGAGGCGTTCATGGAAGCCGGGGAGAGGAAAGCAGCCAGCCGCAAGCAGACGATTGCAAGCGACAAAGAGTGTTTCAAGATAATGATGATAGGCAGACTATCGCAAGAGAAACGTCAGGATGTGATAATCAACGCAGTTAAATATAGCAAATACGCCGATCGTATTCAGTTGGTTTTTGCCGGTCGCGGACCGGAGTACGACCATTATGTCGAATTAGGCAAGTCATTAAAACACCGACCACAGTTTGTATATGTAGGTCGCGACGAGTTGATAAATCACTTATTAGAGACCGACCTGTATGTACACGCATCTGACATGGAGAGCGAGGCTATCAGTTGTATAGAGGCGTTTGCCACGAGTTTAGTACCTGTGATTGCCAATAGCGAAGTAAGCGCCACACCTCAGTTTGCCTTGGACGGACGCAGCCTCTTCAAACCCGGTAGTCCGAAAGATCTTGCCCGCGCCATTGACTATTGGCTGGACCATCCGACAGAGCGCCGCTACATGGAAGAGCAATATCGCCTTGCCGGCAGACAGTATAGCCTCGCGGCATCAGTCAAGCTGTTTGAACAGATGTTGAACGAAGAAATTAAGGAACATGAAACGCAACCTCATATTGGTCATTCTTATGGTTATAAGCATGACAGTCTCATGCACAGACCACATCGCATTGCCGCACTTTGGTAATACCGATAAAGGATTAGTAGGCGGCACAGTGGGGAAAGGCAGGTTGTATTTCGATGTTGCCCTTCCGCCTATCACCTCCAGTCTGCTGGTTGATGTAGGAATGAGTATGGCCAACATGCCCGGCGTCATAGGTATGGCTCCGAGGTGGTTTGCCATGTTCAGCCCGACAGCCTGCTCATTCAGCGACCTCTATAGCGCACCAAAGAGCAATTCTGCCATCATGCTGACTTTCAGAACATATTTTTAGCAAAACACAAGTAGTGCCGCTATCCGAATAGTTTCCCGTTCAGTTCTCGCAAAGCGATAGACGGAAATAGCGGCAGTAGGAAACAGCAGTCTTCCGTCAGTCTACCTATTACACGTATCACCTGCATAGGTCTGTTATGCGGGCGCGGCATACGTTGAAAGT
Source organism: Paludibacteraceae bacterium (assembly GCA_017450435.1). Taxonomy (GTDB): domain Bacteria; phylum Bacteroidota; class Bacteroidia; order Bacteroidales; family Paludibacteraceae; genus Colicola. The sequence continues at coordinate 6,920 of JAFSTO010000041.1, read as the reverse complement.
AATGCGGCTTACGACCTCCGTGACCATCACGGAGAATCAGTTGGTCAAGCCGGTCGGCAAGTCGCGTATAACGCTCAGTATAAAGCGGCATCATATCTGCAGGTAGATGCAACCTTCGGCACACCAGCAGTCCCAACGCCTGCCACGGAGCCTTCAGGTGAAGAGAAACGAGATGTTGCTCCAGCAGTTGTTCATCAATAGCATCACCTGCCGTGCGAAGCGATAGTGCCCAGTCCGTGAGTTGGCGCCAGCTACAACCGCCATGAAGGAAATGGTGCCAGAGATGCACAAAAACATACAAAGCATTGAAAGCAGCCTCAGGCGTTGATATATGGCAGTCTTTCCACTGCACTGAACCGAGACCGTTAGTCATTCCTTCTCTTTCCAACTCAGACCAATAGCGAAGGTCAGAACGGTTACTGAACTCCGCCGTCTGGTGGTGCAACTCCACTATACGCGACATGTCTTCCTTAGGAATGAAAATAAAATGTTTACCGCCCTCTTCATCTGACTGCCAATAGCAATCAGGCCACTGACGACGTAGCAGTTCGCAACCCTCATGGTAGTGCTCTTTTCCTATATAGAGGTCCACATCGCCTTGTTCCCGCAGGTCAGGATTGCCGTACAGACATGCCAATCCATAGCCTTTCATCAGCACTACGGGAATATCGTTTTCCCTTAGTAAGGCGATTATCTCCGCCATCCAGTTACCTCGGGTTTGCTGCGCCTGAATATTATGCACTACCTGCGCCTGCAGCCACTGCTTCAGCTGACCGGTCATACCGGCAGTAACGTCAGACGGTAAAGCCAATAGCGCCTGAGCATGGAGAGCAACCGTTGACTGACGAACAGCAATGGTCATCACCTGCTTAGGCACCACTTCCGACAACGGCTCGTCAGAACCGAATAGCGTTCGACGAATAAGCGAAAAATATGCCTCTGTTGCATCCATAGCCTGCAAATAATGTTTGCCCTTATTCTATTATACCCGCTTCCTGCCATTTAGCAATCAGCGTTTTAGAATCGGCAAGAGCCTGCTCACGTGCAACATCATACTCTGCACAAAGAAAGTCTGCCATCTGCTCGGCAGAGAAATCTTTACCTTCAAGCAGCTTCCACAGGTAGGCAGCTGTCTCATTGAGGGTGAGCATTTTATTGAAATTGACGACTTCAGCTCCCTCTGCAAGCAGAATAAAATCAGAGCCGAGAGGACGAAGGGTAAAACCAGAACGGAGTCTCATTGCGTGTTTTATTATATGGTTATTGCTTATTTAATATTCTCCTAATTTTTCTATTTGCTTTCAGCAGCCATCTTCTCATAGGGTAGAGCCATTGCCACAAACGTGCTCTTGTTAGCGGCTTACGCCTGCCTTTTGCTGAGCGGATTTCCACCACACGTCCAATAACATCAGCAGTGCGGCAGTACTCTTCACCAACAATATTGCCATCACCCCGAAGTGTCAGTTGGTCTCCGCTGAATCGTATGAGACGATGAAGAACATACTGTCCTGATTGAAGCCTGACAAGAAGTATATCTCCCACTTGCAACTTATCCGCCGCAGCAAGCGTCACACTATCTGCCCCGCCATGGATGAAAGGCTCCATGCTATTGCCGGTTGGAGTCAATGTCACTTTCTGACCGGCGGACAGCAGCGACGCCACCTCGGGAAACAATATGTCATTATCAATGCACAAAATGAATTTTATCTGTATAGCCGCACACGAACAACGTACCACCCACGTATCCAGACCTTGTTTTGCCAAAGTGTAGAGACGGTATTTTTTACAGTCTCTCAAAACACCATAGACACAATGTCATGAAAAGACTATCTACCTGTCTTAATAATGCTTAATAAAAATAATTTGCAAAGTTAAGTAAATTTTCGTAACTTTGCAAGGGAAAACTCTAAAATCGGCAACGAAATGGCACAAGAAACAGCTCCATATAACAAAATCGGCATTGTCGGCCCCGAGTCAGTGGGCAAAAGCGTTCTTGCGTTTCAATTAGCAGAACACTTCAGCGGAAGTGTGGTGAAAGAGTTTGCCCGCGATTACGTGGAGCGCCTGCAGCGTCCATACACCTATGAGGACGTATGTATGATTGCAGAGCAGAATAGACAGGAAGCACAAAAAGGCAGTCTCTCCTCACATCATACTCCTGTCTTCTACGACACCGAACTTATTGTCACTAAAGTATGGCTTGACGAGGTGTATGGTCGCCGCCCCGACTGGCTCAACTCTCCCATACCGGAAGATTGTATGATGGACTGCTACTTGCTTCTCGCGCCCGACCTGCCATGGCAGGCCGACATAGTACGTGAGAACGGAGACGAGAGACGGCGACAAGAACTGTTTGAACTCTACCGCAAAGAGATAGCCCTGACTCGCCGTCCATTTTTCATCATCTGCGGTCAAGGTACTGAGCGCCTCAACAACGCTATCAAAGCAATAACGCAACATTGACTGAGCAGAAACAAGAGTTGTTCACAAACATTTGGTCCATCACACCTGACAAAACAGGAAGTACGAAGATGAACAGCATACAACATTCCCAAATCATTCCCTAAAGCATAAAAAAACAAGGAAACGAAAGTAATCACTCCGGACCATTATTTAGACCTGCTTCATCAAACCGTCTCAAAAAAAATGTCTATCACCGCAGTACTTATAACTCTGCGGTGACAGTATCTAATTGAACAATTGGTTATACTAATCAAAAACGCTACCGAAATAAATCTGTGCGGCAAGATATATGCCCTGCGAATTAAATGCGCCGGAACTTGGCGTAACAACTGGATGACGGTACTCCACCCTAACCTCCAGCGGCACATGTTTGGCAGCTGTGACATATAGCCCGACACCACCTATAGCACTGACATAAAAATCTCTATCCTTATTGAAATCATAGTTCTTATTCACCAGCGAACCAAGATACGACATATCAACGGCAACACCGATATATGGATTGAGTGCCAGACATTTATACACCGGAACACACAACCTGATCGTCGGCTTATAAGCCACCCTGACATCAACAGGACTAACAGAGAACTCTGCACATAAAGGCGACAAGCCGAACATCTTTATTCTAAAATCAAGCAACGATGCGCATACCAGATGCCTATTATCTACGAACGAATACGTATAACCCGCGCTGAAGTAACTCAGAGATTTCGCTCCGGAATAATCGCAATACCGTTTAAGCCAAGTGCCGGATGCTTGCTCAGAACTGCCGGTAATACTATTTGACGGAATTTCTTTCGAGCCAGATTCGTTAGTTGAACTTGTCTGTCTGGCCGTTGGATGGTAAGCAACTCCATCCAAACTCGTAAAATCCATCACGCAGCAAAAGCCATAAACCTTATGAGCGGCAGTTGCCACTCCTACGGATACGAACTGCGGACTCAAGCAGTTTTTACGGTGGCCCAAGTTACTTATATTCTCATCTATAAGTAGTTGAATAATTATATCCCGCCCGTTGCGGGTACCATAACTACAGTTTTCCCCGCCATATCCTCCCAAAAAGAAATCATCACATCCGGTTCTATTGTGTCCTGTTACCCCTATCCTGCCACTCTGCTCCGCCCAACAGCGCGCGAGGTCGGTCTCTTCCCTATTTATCAACAAAGCAGGAAGAGGCTGCAAGCGGTTTAAATCTTGCTTCAAAGAACGCAAATACGACGTCTCGGTCATGCCCTGCAGTTCAACAACAATGAACTTGCGCGGATACATCCGAGCAAGGTTGTTATAAAGCACCACATCCTTCTCAACCTGACTAAGAAACGGACACGAAGCTGCAGTATTAGCTGCATATAGCTCATCTGCCGTCCAAGCCTGCGAGTATATCTTGAAGGCGACAGCAAGTAGCTGGATGGATATAAGGAATATTCTTACTCTACCTGACATAAAAACATTATATAGTTACTTTGGCAACAACGAGAAGGATAGCGCCGCATATTCTGTAAGTTTCAATTACTATCTATACACATAGATGTGAGCAATTTCATCCCACAAAGTTATAAAATATTTCCAAAAGAGAAAAGAAGAAAACAAAAAAAACACTGCAACCGAGGCATATACCCAAGTTGCAGTGTGCGTTTTGCAGCTAATAGTACCGAATGCATTACTTACGGATACCAAGCTCCTTGATGATAGCACGATAGCGCTCGATGTCGCGTGACTTCAGATAGTCAAGCATTGAGCGACGCTTACCAACGAGAGCAGACAAGGCACGAGCCGTACCTACGTCCTTGTGGTTAGTCTTCATGTGCTCGGTCAAATGTTTGATACGATAAGTGAAAAGAGCGATTTGGCTCTCAGCAGAACCGGTGTTCTTAGCATCCTTGCCGTACTGAGCAAAAATCTCAGCTTTCTTGGCGGAATCCAAATACATAGAGTAATTTAAATTAAAGTTGTTAAACGATTACAGCATTGCACAACCTCGCGTCAGCACAACGCTGCATTTAATTCCAACACGCAACCATAACGGTAAACGTGGCTTGACGACCTACATAAGTCGCAAAGCGACTGCAAAGGTACTGCTTTTTTTTGACATACACAAGAAAAAAGAAAAAAACAATCTGACATTTGCAAAAATATGCAGAACGTAAATATCACAAAATTAAAGAGTGTTTACTCCACCGTGACAGACTTAGCAAGGTTGCGCGGCTGGTCCACGTCACATCCTTTTTCCACAGCGATGTGATACGCCAGTAGTTGTAGTGGAATGACCGTCAGGAGCGGTGTAAGGCATTCCTCTGTCGAAGGAACCTCAATGATGTAATCAGCAATACGACTCACGAGTTCATCACCCTCACTTACCACAGCAATAACTCTACCCTTGCGAGCCTTTATTTCTTGAATATTAGAAACCACTTTCTCATACGTGCTGCAATGCGGTGCCACGACCACGACCGGCATCTCCTGCGAGATAAGCGCAATCGGACCATGTTTCATCTCCGCAGCCGGATAACCCTCGGCATGAATATAGCTTATCTCCTTAAGTTTAAGCGCCCCCTCCATTGCTACAGGATAATTATACCCGCGGCCGAGGTAAATAAAGTTTTGTGCATACGTAAATATCTTGGCAAATTGACCGATTTCCTTATCCTGCTCCAACACGCGCTCAATCTTCATAGGAATTTGTCCGAGTTCACGCACTACGCGCAGATATTGCTCCTCGCTCATTGTACCTTTCTCCCGTCCGATACAAAGCGCCAGCATTGTAAGCGCAGTCACTTGCGCGGTGAAAGCCTTGGTGCTAGCCACACCTATCTCCGGTCCTACATGGGTGTAACACCCGCTATCACTCACACGCGGGATAGAAGCTCCTACCACATTGCAAATAGAGAAGATAAACGCCCCCTTAGATTTCGCCAGTTGGATAGCCGCCAGCGTATCCGCTGTCTCACCTGACTGCGATATAGCAATCACCACGTCGTCCTTATTGATGACAGGCTTGCGGTAGCGGAACTCTGAGGAGTACTCCACTTCTACCGGTATCTGAGCAAACTCCTCAATAGCGTACATAGCAATCAATCCTGCGTGCCAACTCGTGCCACATGCAGTAATAATGATGCGTTTGGCATTGAGGAAGCGCTCTTTATTGTCAATAAATCCCGACATGGCAATGTTATCCTGTCGCACATTGACACGTCCGCGCATCGAGTCCGTCAAGGTACGAGGTTGCTCAAAAATCTCCTTGAGCATGAAATGCGGATAACCACCTTTCTCCAACTGACTCAGCGACAGCTCCAAGCGCTTAATCTCCGGCGTCTTCTGCACATTATTGATGGTGGTAATCTCAATATTATTCTCTTCTGCTCCTTGTTCCGCTGAGCTTAATTTGACAATCTCCTCGTCTTCAACATAGACGACTTGGTCAGTGTATTCCACAATCGGCGTAGCGTCAGATGCAAGAAAAAACTCTCCTTTACCAATGCCCACCACCAGCGGACTGCCCTTCCTTGCAGCAATAAGTATATCAGGATGGTATTTGTCAAGCACAGCTATCGCATAAGCACCTACTACCTGCTGCAACGCCAGTTGTACTGCTGTCTTGATATCCACCTGATGGTTGACCTGAGTATATTCAATCAACTGCACCAAAACCTCAGTATCCGTATCTGACTTAAAAGTATAGCCTTCCGCCTGCAGTCCCTGTTTCAAAACAGCATAATTCTCAATGATGCCATTATGAATGATTGCCAGGCGCTCGCTCTCTGAGTAATGCGGATGAGCATTGATTGTGTTCGGCTCACCGTGCGTTGCCCAACGGGTGTGGGCTATGCCGATAGTGCCGTCTGTATCCTTGTCTGCAGCATAAGCCTCCAACTCGGCCACCTTACCTTTAGCTTTATAAATATTCAGTTGCCCCTGGCCGTTGATAAGTGCCACACCGGCACTATCATAACCTCGGTACTCAAGACGATGTAAGCCTTTAATCAAAATCGGGTACGCCCTGCGCTTGCCGATATATCCAACTATTCCACACATAAAACTGTTTGATTTTATTTCACCATTGAGCACCTCCGGTGCGTCACAATTTGTCAATTATTTCTTATATCTTTTCCTTCATTCTGACAAGAGCGGCGATACAGTCTTCCCGTTTCGAGAAAGCAGAGAACCGCACAAATCCCTCGCCGCATCTGCCGAAACCGACACCGGGAGTGCAGACCACTTGACATTGCTGCAACAGGTGGTCGAAGAATGTCCATGAGTCCCATCCATGCGGAGCTACGCAGAATATATACGGTGCGTTCGTTCCTCCGTACACTTCGTACCCCATATGTTTCAGACCATCCATGATAACGACTGCTGTCTCTCTGTAATAGTTCAGATTGTCCGCTATACCTTTTTGCCCTTCCGGTGTAAAAGTGGCTTCTGCTGCACGCTGGGCTATGTATGCTGTGCCGTTGTAC
>JAFSTO010000040.1 GCA_017450435.1 Paludibacteraceae bacterium | reverse complement strand
CGTAATCTGCTTTATTCATGACAATTATGATTTTGACTGCAAAATTACAAAATCAAATCGTCGCGGGCAAATTTTTCTCGTAACTAACTAATTTTCAATAAGTCAAAGAACAATTTCCAAATTTTTAGTGGACACTAATGAAAAAATATAGTAGATAAAATATAAACAATGGAAAAAATACATTCCTACACTTGCACATTTCAAAAATAAAACATATCCATGCGAACATGTTGAATTGTACAACAATCACAATATACATAGAACATTTACCATAATAATCACACAAAAAAATGTTGTAGAAAGCGATGTTATTAGCAAGTTTTTTCATATATCAAACTTATTTTGAGGTATAATTTTGTCATTTAAGAAAAAAGCAGTAATTTTGTACGTTTTTTTTACATTTTGTTGTCGTGCAACTATCAAAACATATCAGCCAAGAGCTCACAAGCGAGCGATACAATGCTCAAGAAGCACAATATCTCGCTCACATCATATCCTTTGGTCCGGTTATCTTTCAGACAGCTCGTCTCATGATTCATTATGGAATCTTTGCCATGTTGTCAGAGTCAGCAAAAGGTATGACAGAAGAAGATATTGCCGAGAAGAGCGGTCTGTCACGGTATGCTGCCAAATGCCTTTTGGAAGCATCGCTAACCATCGGTTCTGTGATTATTGACACAAAAACTAATCATTATACTCTCTCTAAAGTAGGCTGGTTCCTACTCAACGACCCGCTAATACAAGTTGATATCAACTTTAATCACGATGTCAATTATGAAGGCTGGTTTGCGCTGGACCAAGCACTGGAAGAGGGTAAGCCGGTCGGACTAAGACACTTCGGTAATTGGAGTACGATATATGAGGGCTTGTCATCGCTTCCTGCACAGGTTAGGAAAAGCTGGTTTGATTTCGACCACTATTATTCGGACCACTCCTTTGATGAGGCCCTAAAAATTATCTTTGCCGATGGTGGTAAACATGTACTTGATGTAGGCGGCAATACAGGACGTTTCGCAATGAGGTGTGTGGAATATAATGCTGACGCGAGAGTTACGGTATGCGACCTGCCACAGCAACTGGCAATGATGCATAAAGCAACAGACGGCAAAGTCGGAGCTGATAGGATTCATAGTGTAGGAATAAATTTGTTAGATAAGGCAAGCGAGTTTCCTACAGACGAACACTACGATGTTATTTGGATGTCGCAATTTCTTGATTGCTTTGGCGAACAAGAGATAATAAGTATTTTTCGCAAAGCTGCAAAGATAATGGACAATAGCAATAGTTTGTACATAATGGAAACACTATGGGATCGACAGAAATACTTGCCGGCGGCATTTGCATTAACACAAATAAGCCTTTATTTTACTGCAATGGCAAACGGCAATAGTAAGATGTACAACACTGATGATATGACACGTCTTATCACAGAAGCAGGACTACAAGTGAAACAGATACATGACAACCTTGGAATGGGTGGTCATTCTATTTTAGAAGTCTGTCTAAAAACTAATAACAAACAATAAACAATTTCAAAAACGTATATTTGTTAGAATCAGAAAAAACATGTACCTAAACATTGACGACATACGCAAGATACTCATTGAAAACCAACCATTAACTATTGATGAAGCCACATTACGACACGTGGATGAATGTCATAATTTCCTTCGTCAGTTTGCAAAGGATAAAATTATTTATGGAATAAATACCGGTTTTGGTCCGATGGCCCAGTGGCGCGTCGAAGAACAATACCTGCGTGAGTTGCAATACAATATTATTCGCTCCCACTCTACCGGTGCAGGCGAGCCACTATCCGACATTGACGTTAAGGCAGCTATGCTTGCACGTCTTGGTTCGTTTATTCAGGCTCGTTCCGGAGTAAATAGAGAAATATTGCTGCTTCTCAAAGAATTCATCAATCGCGGCATCTACCCGTTCATACCTGAACATGGTAGCGTCGGAGCAAGTGGAGACCTCGTTCAATTAGCACACATTTCGCTATGTCTGATAGGAGAAGGGAAGGTTCACTACCATAATGAATGGTGTGCAACAGCAGATGTAATGCAAAAAGAGAAACTTCAGCCGATTAAGATACATATCCGCGAAGGTCTGAGTGCAACTAATGGCACCAGTGTAATGACCGGTATTGCCGTTATCAATCAGCTACACGCCGAAAACCTGCTTCATCTTGCCGTCCTAACATCTGTTTGGATGAACGAAATTGCAGAGTCATACGACGACCTTATGTCTGTCGAGCACAATGAGTGCCGCCGACATTACGGTCAAAAGCAGATTGCTGCTGAGATGAGAGAAATGGCTAAAGACAGCCAACGATTGCAAAAAAGAGAACACGTTCTATATTGCGGCGAACATCACGAAAAAGTATTCAAAAAGAAAGTACAAGCATACTACTCTCTGCGCTGCATACCACAAATATTGGGACCCGTAAAAGAAACACTTGATAATGCGCGCAAGGTTATAGAAGAAGAATTTAATTCCGCCAGCGACAATCCTATAATTGATTATCAGGTAGGTAATGTATTCCATGGCGGGAATTTCCATGGCGACTATATTTCCCTTGAAGAGGACAAAGTGAAAATCTGCATCACAAGAATGACAATGACGGCGGAACGTCAGCTTAACTATCTTTTTCATCATAGGATAAACGATGCTATTCTTCCACCGTTTCTCAACCGAGGAGTGCTTGGACTCAACTACGGAATGCAAGCATGTCAGTTTACAGCCACAAGTACCACGGCTGAATGTCAAACGCTATCTATGCCTAACTATGTGCATAGTATTCCCAACAATAATGATAACCAAGACATTGTATCAATGGGAACCAACTCTGCACTATTATGCCGACGCGTCATCGACAACGCATATCAAGTATTTGCCATTCACCTAATGGCACTGGCACAGGCAACCGATATTCTTGGTATTGAAAACAGACTATGTACAGCAACTCACGATTGCTACACCCAAGTGCGTAAACAAACCGATACAAGAATAGACGACAAGCCTTTCTATGAAGACATACAAAAGATAATAAACATTCTTAAACATAATATATGACAAAACAAGAGATTGCCGAGAGAGTTAATAACTTTCTGATAGAAGATTTTGAGATAGAAGCATCCGCTATACGTCCGGAAGCCGAGCTACGCGAAGATTTAGGCATCGACAGTCTTGACATCGTTGATTTGGTGGTAGTAGTGGATCGAGAATTCGGGTTCCGCATCAAACAAGAAGAACTGAAAGACATCATCACCCTACAAAACTTCTGCGACTATATCGCTGCAAAGACCGGAGCAGCATGACCACATCAGCCACCAAACAGTGGACCGGACGCACCGATGGCATGCCGTGGATGCATCGAACACTGATACGCATATTACACTTTGTTAATATACGTATCGTGTATGCGGTAATGGATGTAGTAGTTGTTTTCTACATGATTTTCAAACACCGCTATTATCTCTCCACCTACCACTATTTTCATCGGCGGCACAACAAGGGCATATTATCTGCTTTTCTTAGCACTTATCTAACATTTCGCCAGTTCGGTCAGGTTGTCATTGACCGTTTTGCAGTGTATGCCGGTAAGCAGTTTGAATTTGTGATTGAAGGTAATGATGTAGTGATGGAAGCCATGCGCAGAGGCAATGGATGCATAATGATGTCTTCACATATTGGCAACTACGAAATGGCAGGGTATTTTCTTAAGCCTACACGGCGTATGTATGCACTAATGTTTGGTGGAGAGAAAAACACCGTGATGGAAAACAGGAAACGACAGTTTGAGGCAAATGGTATAGAAATAATCACACACACCGATGACTGGTCATATCTCTACCAAATCAATGATGCTTTGACCGATGGCAATATGCTTACACTAATGGCTGACCGCAATTTCGGTTCTGATAAAAGCGTTACGTGTGAAGTGCTTAGTGCGCCAGCCTCGCTGCCGCTTGGACCATTTGCCATCGCAAGCATGTATAAACAAGCCACTGTTGTTGCTGTCTTTGTGATGAAAGATTCATGCCATAAGTACCATATCTTTGTTAAACAATTAACAGCCGGGAAAAAAGACGAATATGCTACTCTCTTTGCTGCCGAACTAACAAAAATTGTAAAACTATACCCGCATCAGTGGTATAATTTTTTTGAATTTTGGCAATAAACTGCTTTATTCCACATCAAGTACAGCATTGAACTTTATCATAGCAGACAATATTATCACGCCTCTTGCCTATGGCACGGAGAACAACTTGCAGGCAGTACTTGCAGGCCAATCGTCTTTGCATAAATATGACAATAGATTCACCCCTGCAGCCCCCTTTTGTGCATCGATGTTCAATGACATTACATGTATTGATGGATACACATGCTTTGAATCACAATGCATAAAAGCTATTCAGGGCCTCGAGCCAAAATTTGAAGAGAGTATTCTGTCCTCATCTGACACCATCTTTATAATATCCACTACCAAAGGTAATATTGACAAACTCCAAGATATTCTTCATAACGAACAGCCGGAATACTATCAAAATCTAAATCTCAACACCTCCGCTCGCAAAATAGCTGCGTTTTTCGGCAATGCCGCCCCACCTATCGTTGTCAGCAATGCCTGTATATCCGGCGTGTGTGCTATCATAACAGCACAACGTCTGTTAGAAACAAAGCGTTATCGCAATGCCATAGTAGTCGGGGCTGATATGTTATCACTGTTTATCGTTTCCGGCTTCCAATCATTCAAAGCATTATCCCCACAACCTTGTCGCCCGTTTGATGCAGCACGAACAGGACTTAACCTCGGCGAAGCTGCAGCGGCATTTTGTATCACTTCCGATAATAAATATTCAAATAAGTCTCTCGGAACAATAGTTGCCGCTTCCATCCACAACGACGCTAACCATATCAGTGGTCCAAGTAGAACAGGAGAAGGCTCTTATTTGTGTCTGAAAGATGTGCTACCCAATAACAAAACTGACATTGCCTTTCTCAATGTACACGGCACAGCAACGGCCTATAACGATGAGATGGAAGCTATAGCTATCTGCAGGGCAGGACTGCAAGATGTTCCGATAAACGCTCTTAAAGGCTACTATGGACACACCTTGGGAGCTGCAGGGCTGTTGGAAACAATTATTTCGTTACATGCATTACGTCAGGGATTGATTCTTCCTACAAAAGGATATAACGAACAGGGAACTACTAATCAAATCAACATATCAAATCAACTGCGTCACACTGACAAACAACAATTCGTCAAACTGCTATCAGGTTTCGGAGGGTGCAACGCTGCAATAAGAATAATAACCACTAAGGAACAAGAATCCGGCAAACATCAAAAAAACACAACACCAAATATATCCGTCGAGGGCAATATAGACATCACTCCTGATAATGTTGTACTCAACAACAAAGAGATTCATGTTACAGCCCACGGAGAGCAAATGCTGACAGAACTATACAGGTCACACATAAATGACTATCCCAAGTTCTTCAAAATGGACACACTGTCACGACTTGGATTTATAGCGAGTGAACTACTCCTTCAATCTGCCAAAAACAAAAATATCCGTCCCGACAAGGACTGCGCCGTAATCTTTGCCAACGCCTCAAGTTGTATAAAAAACGACACCGACTACCAGCGAACCATATCCGACGCAAAGAACTACTATCCTTCGCCGGCACTATTCGTTTACACTTTACCAAATATAGTGACTGGCGAGATTGCTATAAGGAATAAATATTATGGAGAGACATCATTTTACATACTTGAAAAAGAAGAGCAATTGACACCTATTGTAAAGGCAGCAATGGCAAATAGTAATATTCATGAAGCACTTGTCGGATGGCTTGAATGTAAGACAGCTGATAATTTTGAAGCACATTTGAAACTAATCAAAAAAAACGAATATGAATAATGAACTTTTAAAACAACAAATCATCGAAGCCCTCAACCTTGAAGATCTCACGCCCGAGGATATAAACGATGATGCACCTCTTTTCGGCGAAGGGTTAGGACTTGACAGCATTGATGCACTTGAGTTATTTATGCTTTTAGACAAGCAATATGGAATCAAGTTGCAAAACAAAGAAGAAGGCAAACAAGTGTTCCGCTCTGTAAATACAATGGCAGAATATATAGAGCAACACCGTACAAAATAAAATATTTTCCGGTAGTTCAGTCCCCTTATGCGAATAGTAGTAACAGGCGCCGGCATAGTGTCGGCTCTCGGAGTCGGCAAAGAGAGCCACGTACACGCTTTGCTTAACGAGCAAAGTGGCATTACTGCGCCTTGTCAGCTACAAACAAATAATCCGCTGCCGGTGGGAGAAGTAAAAGCTTCTAACGACGAACTGAAGTCACTTTTACACATTAAACAGAAAGAAGTTATTTCCCGAACATCTTTACTTGGTATTACTGCCGCTCGAGAGGCATTAGAGGAGTCTGCTATAACAGACACCGCCCAAATGGCTTTTATAAGCGGCACTACCGTCGGCGGTATGGATTATACTGAGTCACATTGGGTAAAAAAGGAACACTTCTTCCGCGACATCGTTCAAACCCACTCAGCCGGTTCCACAACCGAACAAACAGCCGCTCACATCGGCACATTCGCATACACAGCCACACTATCCACCGCATGTAGCAGTGCCCTGAACGCCATCATAACAGCATGTAATATGCTGCGATGCGGTAATGTTAAGCAAGTGTTAGCCGGCGGAGCGGAAAGCCTTAGTTTGTTTCACTACAACGGTTTCCGCTCATTACAAATTCTTTCTGCAGAACAATGTCGTCCGTTTTCAGGCGATCGACAAGGTTTGAATTTAGGTGAGGGTGCTGCGTATATAATACTTGAATCAGAGGAGTCGGCCTTGCAACGCGGTGCACATATCATTGCCTATATCTCAGGTTATGGCAACGCATGTGATGCATATCATCAGACAGCCTCATCTGACACCGGCGAAGGAGCCTACCTTGCCATGAAAAAAGCATTGCAAATGGCGGGAGTGACAACAACGGCAGTGGACTACGTAAACGCACACGGCACTGCTACGCAGAATAACGATAGTTCTGAAGCGACCGCCTTACAAAGATTATTCAATAATGGAGAAACACTGCTATTCAGTTCTACAAAAGGCTACACCGGTCATGCCACATCCGCTGCCGGTAGCATTGAACTGGTGATTTCTATGCTCGCCATGCAGCATGGGTTTGTTCCGGCAAACATAGGTTGGCGTTTACCTATACCTAATACACCGAAACCCACACTACACACACTTAACAAAACTTTAAACGTTGTACTATGCAACTCGTTCGGCTTTGGCGGCAATGACAGTAGTATTCTTATTACTAAATCTCCCACCAACAAAGAACTAACTGAAGAAAACGATATTACAATAGAAGAGTTGAGCTGTGTGGAGGTGTTATCCGATGCCGACTGGAAACAATTTATTTCCCCTATGGTCGGCAGACGCCTGACCACCCAGATGCGTTGTCTGCTTATTGCAGCCAAGCAGGCAATGACACAAAATCGTATTAGTCAGCCCGATGCCGTTATAACCGGTACTGACTGGGGATGCATACACAACACTACTGCCCTGCTTAATCAACTCACTGAAGAAGGTGAAGATTCTATGAGCCCTACTCTGTTCATGCAGTCCACTCATAACACCCCCTCTTCCCTCATTGCCATTCAGACAGCCAACCATGGCTACAATGCCACCTATTCGCACGGAAAGGACTCTTTCTCTCAGGCTCTGCTTGATGCCAGGATGCAGCTGAAGTTAGGACTTATTCAAAGTGCTCTTGTACTCGGCTTCGAAGAACCGGACGAAACATGGCAACAACTAACAACACAAGCTAATACACCATACCAACCGCTTGCAAAAGCAGTAATTCTACAATGTCATGCCTAACCTACTCATCCTTGCCGTAATACAAGCTATCTTCCTCTGTGCGGGACAAGTGTTGCTCAAGATAGCCATGCAAGCAATGCCACCTTTTTCCAAGACATGGCACTATTTCTCTACTTTGTTAACCAATTGGTGGCTACTCGGCTGCGGAATAACCTTCACAATTGCAGGCGTAATGTGGATGTATATTCTTCGCCATTATCCTTTCTCACAAGCCTACCCTCTTTCAAGTATGGCATACGTATTCGGAATGGTGGCAGCAATGTTGATTTTCCAAGAACATATACCACTCACCGGTTGGGCAGGCATTCTGCTTATAATGGCTGGATGCTGGTTAGTGGTACAATAAACTTATGATTAACCTCTAAAGACTTCAACGACTATGTTCTTTACCGCAATAATATTAGCCGTTACATCATTCTCCGCGCATTTTGCTCAAGAGAAACATAGCAGTATGTTCTCAACTCCTCAAAAAAGCCGTGGCGAACTGACATATCGCGCCCCTGATTATCTGCGCTGGGAATATACTTCACCACAAACAATAGTCTGGGAATTAGACGGTGAACAGGGTAACATGAGCCGACAGCTAAAGAGCTTAGTCATGCTTATACGCCAAAGCATAAGCGGTGATTTCTTAGCAGTCGAAAAAGATTTTGAAGTCATACAAGATGGCAACGATGTAACCCTTATACCCAAGAAACGCGAAACAAAACGACTGTTTACTAAAATTCAGATTACTCTCAATTCCAAAACACAAATAGCTGATAAGGTGGAAATGATTGAAGCTAATGGAGATAAGACAGTCATCACTTTTTCCGATGTCTCTATACTCTAACCATATATATACCATTTTCAGGCATGTTTTGCGCTGTTATTCCAACATATAATAATGCCACTACACTACGTGACATCATCGAGCGGACCCACCAAATTCTGCCCGATATTATAGTTGTGAACGATGGTTCAACCGACAACACACGTCAAATACTCGCCTCAATCACTTTCCCAATACATACTGTTGATTACAGGAAAAATCGTGGCAAAGGTTATGCCCTCCAACAGGGTTTACGTAAAGCAATTGAGCTTGGCTACACACATGCAATCACCATTGACAGCGACGGTCAACATTTTCCCGAGGACATTCCCCTGCTTACACAAGTAGCAGAACAACAACCGGAATGTTACGTCATCGGCAGCAGAAACATACAGACAGAAAACATGCCGCGAAGCAATACCTTCGCCAACCGTTTTAGCAATTTCTGGTTTACACTGCAAACAGGTCTTCGCCTGCCTGATACCCAAACAGGCATGCGTATATACCCGCTTAGCCGTCTGCACGGACTAAACATACTTAGCTCACGGTATGAAGCAGAACTCGAGTTGCTCGTTTTAGCAGCATGGGCAGGGGAAAAAATAGTATCAGTACCTATTCGTGTATATTATCCTGAGGCGGAAAAAAGAGTATCACACTTTATTCCGGCCAGAGACTTCACCCGCATCAGCATTCTCAACACTTTCCTCTGCATAGGTGCCATCTTCTATGGCTTACCACGTCGCTGGTGGCGCTCCGTTGTATATGGAACATGGTTTATTATAGTTTGGCTGTGCTTTTTAATCATCACAGTATCATGCTTACTTTTTAGAGTCAACAAGATAGTGTACCGGCGAGTTTTTCACTATACAGCCTCTCTGCTAATGCACACCCTGCCAACTCTGCATCCGTTTCGAATTATCCGGCACACTGACGTCATTCCACTATCCAAACCTGCTTTGTATATATGTAATCACAACTCCGTATTTGATATTCTCGCTGCCGCTGCCTACCATACAAATCTCTGTATTATTGCCCAAAAATGGGTCTTCACAAATTTTTTCTTTGGTCTCGTTGCACGGTGCGCCGGCTTTATCTCAGTATCAACAGGCATTGACAACATTCTCCCACAACTGCAAGAGGAAATAAACCGCGGTTCATCACTTTTGATTTTTCCGGAAGGGACGCGCTCTGTATCAGGAACCTTACAACGTTTTCATCGAGGTGCATTCTTTATAGCGGAACAATTCAGATTGCCAATACAACCACTACTGACAATCGGCACATTTAAACTGATGTCAAAAGGTAATATATATATAGGTAAATCAGCCGTAACACTAAAAGTATTACCGACAATTGCAATTGATGATGACCGATTCGGCACCGATTACATACAACGCTCTCGTCATATCAAACAATACTATATTAAGCTGATTACCGGAAAATAACTATCTAATGCGACGTATATTCACAATATTACTCAGTCTCTGTCCGCTGATAATATATGCTTCCCACGCAAAAATGCCGCCGGCGGTAGAAGGCAATCCGCGCTTGTACCCCTACCCTGCTGAATCTGCTAAAAACACAGGCATTGCTGTTATAGTATGCCCCGGTGGGAGTTACTCATGGCTTGACATGAAAACAGAAGGTGATGGGGTGGCTAAATGGCTACAACAAGAAGGTATCAACGCCTTTGTTCTACGCTATCATGTGGCAAACATTAGTGCATACTTTCTTGGCTACAGAGTGTTGGGACTGGGTAATAAATATCCCGATATGCTTACCGATATAGAAGAGGCTTTGGCATACGTATATAACCACGCTGCAGAATATAATATTGACACAGCCCGAATCGGCGTAATGGGTTTTTCTGCCGGCGGACACCTAACCATGTCATCATTTATTTACAACAAAACACCATACAAGCCACGCTTCCTATGTCCGATATATCCTGTTGTAACAATGAGCGACCAACACCTATCACACAAACGCTCCCGTCGCGGAGCACTCGGAGTGTGGCGACAATTCAACAAAGAGATGCGTGACTCGCTGTCCTTAGAAAAACACATCACACAGGATTGTCCGCCGGTCTTTCTCGTCAATTGCAAGGACGACCCTGTAGTACGTTATCAAAATAGCGAAATGTTAGACTCAGCTCTAACTGCCGAACATGTTAGACACTTGTATATACAATATCAAACAGGGCGACACGGATTCGGAGCAACCCCCGATAAGACAACGGAGGAAGCCATCAAATGGAAAGATGAATTCATCAAATGGATAAAAACAACACTGAAAATATAATCACTAAATAACATCATACTCCATGAATAATAGTAATGATATAGAGTTTTTGCCGGTCGAAGATATAAAATCATTCCAAGAAGACCTGCTTCGCAAGCAAATTTTGTATCTTCAAAAACATTCTCCTTACTACCAAAGAATGTTTGCAGAGCACAATATAAATCCGGTAGATATACGTTCTATAGAAGATTTGCAACAATTGCCGTTCACCGATAAACATGACCTGCAAGCATATAATAACGACTTCCTATGCTGCCCGAAAGATATGATTATCGACTATGTTACCACTTCCGGAACACTTGGCGAACCTGTCACTTTCGGTTGTTCTGACAAAGACCTGCAACGCCTGGCATATAACGAAAAAAAATCGTTCTCATGTGCCGGTGTGACAAAACACAGTGTTGTACAACTTATGACAACTCTTGACAAGCGGTTTATGGCAGGTATGGCATACTTCAATGGGCTGAGGCTTTTAGGAGCAGGAGTTGTGCGCGTAGGGAATGGAATTCCCGAACTGCAATGGAATACTATTCTGCGCCTACGACCTGATACGATAATGTGTGTGCCGTCATTCATTCTGCGACTTATTGATTACGCAGAGCTAAACGGCATTGACTATCACAACTGCTCTATACGCCGTATCATCGGTATTGGTGAAGGTCTGCGAAATCAAGATTTCTCACTCAATCTGCTCGGCGGACGAATACATGAACGCTGGCCGGAGGTTGAGTTATACGCTACCTACTCTTCCACTGAGATGTCCGCTACCTTCTCTGAATGTAAATACGCTTGTGGCGGACACGTACATCCGGAACTCATTATTGTGGAGATTATCGGCGAAGATGGCAAACCGGTACCCGATGGGGAAACAGGTGAAGTGGTGGTTACCACACTCGGCGTAGAAGCGATGCCACTGCTACGCTTTAGGACAGGAGACATTGCCGCAAAGATTACAACACCATGCAAGTGCGGACGTAACAGCTATCGGCTCACACCGCTTATCGGACGAAAAAACAATATGATAAAACTTAAAGGCACTACTCTGTATCCACCTGCAATTAACGACGTTTTGGATAATGTTGAATATGTTGAGAACTACGTAATAGTGGTTCGTCCGTCGGCAGCCGGCACCGATGAGGTGGTTGTGCGTATAGGACTGAAAACACAATTCAATAGCACGCCGACTGACGATATTATCAAAGACCTTAAAGACCACTTCAGGGCACGCCTGCGAGTGGCACCAATAGTAGAAGTGTATCCGACTGACGTAATACAACGAATCAATTTCCCGGCCAAGTCGCGAAAACCAATACGTTTTATTGACGAACGAAAGAAATAAAATATCATTCTCCTGTGAAAGTATTCCTGAAGATATATGATTATCTCAGTTCTCATAAGTTTGCTTATGCGATAACCCTTGCTATAGCTCTCTGCCTTTGCCTCACCGCCGCTCTACAACTCAGTTACAAAGAGGACATCTCCGATTTCCTCCCGCTTAGTAAACAACAGCGCACTTCTATGGACATTTATCAACAGATAAGCGGAGCGGAACGGATAGTTATCATCTTTGAGG
Source organism: Paludibacteraceae bacterium (assembly GCA_017450435.1). Classification (GTDB taxonomy): domain Bacteria; phylum Bacteroidota; class Bacteroidia; order Bacteroidales; family Paludibacteraceae; genus Colicola. Next base: position 71,932 of record JAFSTO010000040.1, on the reverse strand, counting down.
GAGGCGATACCGAGCAAAAACTTGATGCCATTGACAGCTATGCTGCCTTATTGGCTGAGACGGATAGCACCTTAGCGAAAAGGCTAACTACACAAATCGATATGCAACTGTATTTTGACAGATTGCATTGGACATATCAAAACATTCCTTATTTTCTCACCGAAACAGATTATCTCCGCCTTGACTCTCTCGTTGCATCTCAGGATTTTGTCTCACAAGGATTAAAAAACTGTAAGCGCATAATGCAAATGCCGTTATCCGGTTTTATGAGACAAACACTGGCAGACGATCCTTTGAATCTGTTTTCACCTATAGTCAGTACACTACAAGACTTTAGCCCCGTCTCCGGCGGTTTTACATCGCTTGACGGATATATGCTTACCGCTGATAAATCACTTGCCTTTGCCTTTCTTGAGACACCTTACGGAGCAAGCGAGACGAAAGAAAACACCATCCTTGTCCGACTTCTTCAAGACCTCTGTGTACAAGTAGAACAAACAACGGACAGCGGCATATCCATACGGCTGCTTGGTGCACCCGTCATTGCAGTAGAGAATGCATCACGAATCAAAAAAGATAGTATTTTATCCATAGTTGTCGCCATTATATTTATTCTTGTAATACTTATATATTGCTTTCGCCATGACCTTAGCTCAATCCCACTCATACTTCTTACTATCGGCTTCGGCTGGTTATTCGGTATGGCGGTAATGAGCATTGTTGCCGGACAAATCAGCATCATCGTCCTCGGTATCGGCAGCGTTATTATCGGCATAGCAGTCAACTACCCGTTGCATATTCTTTTCCATAATCGTTATACCAACTCCGTAAGGCAAACACTACAAGAGGTACTTTCACCGCTTGTTATCGGTAACATCACCACTGTAGGCGCCTTTCTGGCCTTAGTACCTCTGCAGGCAGTTGCATTGCGTGACCTCGGTATTTTTGCAGCTGCTATGCTCATCGGTACGATAATCTTTACCATTGTTTTTCTGCCAATAGCCATGCCTAATAAAGTTTGTACTATACAAGAAAACAATACTGACCGACAGGCAAACGATACAAAAGTACATCATAATAGCAACACCACATTCAGGTATCTAATCATCATCATTATTGCTATACTCACCCTACTGCTGTGGCTTGCCGGAAGAAACATCACCTTCGATGCGGATATATCCCATATCAATTATATGACAACGGAGCAACGCAATGACCTTGCTCGCCTGGCATCGCTGAATAGAGAAACAACCAATACCATAGACGTCTATATTGTTGAGCCACAACATAGTGCCTCTTCACCCGAACAATTACTTATTGATAGTAGCATCATAAGTATCCATTCCGCATACCGCTGGCTACCATCAGAAGATAAACAAACAAAACGTCTCAAACAATGGGACGACTTTTGGCGGGTACATCGGGCACAACTACTAAGCGAACTCACACGACAAGCTCATCAGGAAGGTTTTGCTGACGAGGCATTCTTGCCATTTTTAAACACCATTCAAACATCGTTTGAAACACAAGATTTCAGTTATTTCCGTCCACTCGCCGAGGATATGCTGCAAGGTTATTGGATTATCAATGATAGTAGCATATCACTAATCAGTAAGTTAAGCGTTAAGAGCAACCAAGTCATTCCGGTAGAGCAACAACTGCAAAAGAAACTTAACGAACATACAGAAAACATTTTTGATATCCGTACACTAAACAGCTCACTTGCCTCACAACTATCCGATAATTTCAACTATATCGGACTCACCTGCTCAATACTTGTATTTCTTTTCCTTCTATTGTCCTTCCGCTCATGGCGTGCAGCGATAGTAGCATTTCTTCCAATGGCAATAAGCTGGGTGTGGATTCTGGGCATAATGCAACTTATAGGCCTTCAATTTAACATTGTAAATATTATCTTAGCCACGTTCATTTTTGGTCAGGGAGACGACTACACTATCTTTGTAATAGAGGGACTCATATACGAACATAAAACAGGCAAACGAATGCTTCCACAATATCGCCGGAGTATAATCTTATCTGCTATTATTATGCTTTTGGGCATTGGCGTTCTCATTATTGCCCGTCACCCTGCTATGCATTCACTTGGAGCTGTTACACTGATAGGCATGATTGTAGTTGTAATACTTGCAAACATTGTTCCACCACTGCTCAAAAACCTATTATTTAGTTCCACAACAGACACTAAAACAATATAGCCAAAATGTCTAAATAACAAAATTTAATCATCATAACAAACTATAAATCAACGCAGCGGCTCTCAATCTCATATTGAGAGCCGTTTGTTTGGCACACTTATTGACAATTATAGAGAAAACAAATTCAGAAACTGATAACCACAAAAACTTAACAACTATGACAACAACACTGCTAATGAGTATAGCACTCTATCTTGTAACCGATAGCGCAGGTTCTATTGTATCCGATGCCAGCCTTCACGTAGATAACACTATAGTTGCTACAACAAGTTATGACGGTCTTCTACGCTATGACTTTCCAAGTGACGTAGAAACAGTTGACGGCATACTGACAGCCCGTGGTTATGACACACTTACCGTCAGCTTACATTCTTCCGCTAACAGCCATTTACAAAGATTATATATGACCCACTCGGCACACCACTCCCCAAGTGACGATGTTTTTGTTGGCGCATCTCTCGGAGCTATGAAAACAAGCAGGGCAACACTGAGCACAAAAACAAAAGCCGCGGCACCCATGGCTGATGCTGAACCGATATCGGATGAAATAGCAGTAGAAGATGATGTTGCGTTTATGTTTTTGGCGGAAGAAGCGGAAGCGGTCTATGAAGTAATGGATGTTGATACAAAAGTATCCTCATATAGAGGCGTCGCAAAAACAAATCTTCCCTCAGCCGGTAAACTAACCGCCGGCGAGGTGAACGACTTTGCGAAATGGTCATTGTGGAGCGGTATAATAGACAATTCGCACAAGGAATACATCAACACATGGCAATTATTAGCGAAAAACAGATATCGAGTAGCCGTTGTTAACACCGAACAATATCCGCTCGCAGACATAACAGTAGAACTCTTAGATAGTTATGGTAAGGTGATTTTTTCCACCAAAACCGACAACACCGGTCATGCTGAACTCTGGGCTGATATTTTTCCATCATCACAATCCTCACAACCCCAAACCATTATAGCATACTCAAGAGATGGGAAAGCAGTGACAACCAATTCTATCAAACCCTACCCCGCTGTCGAAGTCATCAGTTTATCGGAGTCATGTGGAGCCCCGGAGAATGTTGATGTCTTTTTCATTGCCGATGCAACCGGTTCTATGGGAGATGAACTTCGTTATCTCAAAGCAGAAATGCTGGATGTCATCAACAGAAGCCAGGCGGCAGTGGGTGATGCAAAGATACGCACGGGTGCACTGGTCTATCGCGATCATGGTGACATGTATATATCAAGAATCTCGCCTCTCAATGATGACATCACCGTCACACGTTCATTTCTGGAAAAACAAGAAGCCGGTGGTGGTGGCGATTATCCTGAGGCTGTTCCGGAAGCATTGTTGGCTGCTATCAACAGTGCTGATTGGAGTACTGAAGCACGTGCACGCATTGCCTTTCTGATATTGGATGCTCCATGCCACACTGATAGTGCAACACTCAGTTTGCTTCACCGGCAGATTATGTCAGCAGCTCACTCAGGCATACGTATCGTGCCTGTTGTATGTAGCGGTCTGCAAAAAGATGGAGAACTACTGATGAGAGAATTAAGCCTACTCACCAACGGAACATCATTCTTCCTTACCGATGATAGCGGCATTGGAAACACACACCTCAAGCCAACAACCGATTCTCTTAAAGTGGAACATCTCAATGACATGCTTGTGCGAACAATAATAGAATTTTCCACCATGCCTGAATGTGATGCTGAATGGGCTAAGGAAGCTCTGACTCAGACCGAGACCGACAATTTTGTTCCAAACCCATTCAACGTTGAAGACCTTGATAGTGTTCCGACTATATTACCGGTTTTGCCTATAGATAATGTTCTTATTATCCGCCCCAATCCTTGTCGTGATATATGCTTTGCAGATTTACCGTCAGGTTCAGAAGCACTCTACTTATGCGACATCAGCGGCAAGACAATACAATCTCTTGGCAGATTTGGGAAAGAAACTGTCGGACTAATGATTGATACCAGCAGTTTGCCCACAGGGGTATATTTCGTCAAAAGTTTTTATGGCGGACGTTGGTACACAAAAAAACTGATTGTCGCATGACAATCAGTTTTTTTTATCACTATTCACTCCATACCCGAATAAGGCAAAATCACCCGCCAGAGGGTCATCAGGGAAGACATCCGCAAGAGTCTTAGTCAATTGCAGCGCCGCACACATCGAAGCCGTTCGAGAATGAATTAAACCAAGACGCATAGCCTCTTGCAATACATGAGTATCCATTGGAATTATCAGTGTACGTCGGTCAATGAAATCAGACCACAGTCCGAGGTCAACCGGTGAACCGCTCCGCACCATCCAACGAAGGAACATACACAAGCGCTTGCAGCATGACTGTGCATTTTTAGGCACTACTCCCCCACTCCCATGCTCTGCGAACCATCGGCATATATGTTCAACGGCCGATAAACCACTTGATACATCTGACTTGCGAAGCATATCACCGATGGAACCATATTGTTGTAATAATAACTTGTAACCTCTAAAAAATTCCGCCATCTGCCCTTTAGTATATAAACGATAAAAACAAGCGGTATCTCCGTCATGAAAAATCTCCGTGAATCGATTAGATAGAATCCAACCATATATATCACCACCACTTGCGTCAAGTAATGACTGAATCTTTGGTAAGAACTGCTTACGACTACCATAACTTAATACAGATGCCACAAATGCCGTTGTTTCCTGATTATGCAAATCAGCAAACTGATGCATAAACCACGAAGGATCTCCTATCAGGAAATCCTTCGTTTCATATTGCTCCGCGTATGTTCGGAGCATGTTGCAGATTGTACTGTCAATCATTGCTAACAAACAATTATTTCACCCAATACTTGTCCACAAGAGCCTGCTTAATGTTCACTTCTTCCGGACGGAAATGCTTTGCAAACAACTGCCATGCCACATCCAACATCTCTGTTGTATTGATATTAACATCTATAGCCAGAATCTTATCTGAATAATCCTTTGCAAAAGCAAGACAACGGTTGTCATAATCCGTAAGGTCAAAACCATTCTCCTGCTTAGTCTTAGCATTGGCGGCATCCGCATAAAGACGAACGGCGGCGTTCATTACTTGTGGATGGTCTTCGCGCGTTTTTTTGCCTGCAACAAGTTGTTTTAGACGAGAAAGAGAGCGGAATGGATCAACGATAACCTTACCAATGTCACTGTCACGACGCAAGTAGAGCTGACCTTCAGTGATATATCCTGTATTATCAGGAATAGCGTGAGTTATATCTCCGCCGGAAAGAGTCGTAACAGCTATAATAGTGATAGAACCACCACCGGCTTCCTCGGGGAATTGAACCGCTTTTTCATAAATCTTTGCAAGGTCGGAATAAAGTGAACCGGGCATAGAGTCTTTTGACGGTATTTGATCCATACGGTTTGACACGATAGCAAGTGCATCTGCATAAAGGGTCATATCCGTAAGCAGAACCAGAACCTTCTGATGTTTCTCGACAGCAAAGTACTCAGCTGCGGCAAGTGCCATATCCGGAATCAACAGACGTTCAACAGCAGGATTCTCTGTCGTATTGACAAAAGATACTATACGGTCAAGTACACCGGCGTTTGAGAATACATTTTTGAAATATAGATAATCATCATTGGTTAAACCCATTCCGCCAAGAATAATCTTGTCAGCCTCAGCACGCAGTGCTACATTTGCCATTACTTGGTTATACGGCTGATCCGGGTCTGCAAAGAATGGAATTTTCTGTCCTGATACAAGAGTATTGTTAAGGTCGATGCCTGCTATACCTGTGGCTATCAGTTCTGACGGCTGTTTACGACGCACGGGATTAACCGACGGACCACCAATCTCAATCTCTTGTCCCTCTATCTCCGGACCACCATCAATAGGGTCACCGTATGCGTTGAAGAAACGTCCTGCCAGTTGGTCACTTACCTTCAGAGAAGGGGCCTTGCCGAGGAATACAACCTCTGCGTTGGTTGGAATACCCTCCGTTCCTTCAAATACCTGCAGCGTCACATCATCACCCATAATCTTAACTACCTGAGCAAGCTTGCCGTTAACTGTTGCCAACTCATCGTTACCTACTCCTTGGGCTTTTAGAGAACACGTCGCCTTGGTGATGGCTGTAATCTGCGTGTAGATTTTTTGAAATGCTTTAGCCATGGTTATATAATAGAAATAGATATTAGTATTTTAGAAATTGATTAGATTATATGTAACAAATGCAAAGATACAACATTTTTTTCACATGACAAAGTTATCTTAACTTTTTTTGCATATTTATCTGCGTTCATATATGTGTATTTACACATATTTGCGGCAGAGAGCTATAGCTCAACCTCATTCCGAATATAGTCGTTCATCTTCGCCAATGCTCGTGCACGATGAGATATCCGGTTCTTTATATACGCAGGCAACTCGGCAAAAGTATGCTCATATCCTTGTGGTACAAATACAGGGTCATAGCCAAACCCTTGTTCACCATACTCTTGTGCTGCTATTTTGCCACATACAATTCCCTCAAACTGCATAGTTTGAATATTGTTAGCAACCATTCCGTTTTCTGCAATCATATTCCGATTATTCCACAACTCTAATGTCACCACTGTACGAAATCGAGCTGAACGGTCCGTCATGCTTTTAAGTTCTGCCAAAGCCTTCCGGCGGTTGGCAGCACTATCAACCGGCTCTCCTGCCCAACGTGCAGTATGTACCCCGGGAGCTCCTCCAAGAGCAGAAATTTCAAGCCCTGTATCATCAGAGAAACAGCCGGATACTTTGGCATATATCTCCGGCTTACTGCAGATATACGATGACACAAACCGGCACTTATACATCGAGTTCTCTTCTAATGTCAGGCCATCCTCCGGAATATCTGCACTCAAACCTATATCACTTAAACTTAAAATAGAAATACGTGATAGAATTGAACGTGCCTCTTCAAGCTTATGTTGATTATTTGTTGCAAAAACAAAGACCATATAGTAATTATTTTAATTATTTATTTCCGACAATTCGAGCCAGCGCATTTCTTTTTCGTCAATTTCTTCCTTCAGTTCGCTATATCGCGCTGCAAGACGCTCCAATTCTTCAGGCGGTGTCATCATTCCTCCTGATAATTGTCCTTCTATTCTTTTCAGTTCATCCTCAAGTTGTGGCAAAGCCGTCTCCAGTAACTTCAGTTCTTGCTGCTCCTTAAACGTCATACGTCGCTTTGTCTCGTTTAGGCGAGGCTTTTCTTTCACCTGTGACGCTATCGTCCGACTGCTGAGTTCGGATGTCAAACTCTCCTCTTGCGCTCGGTATTGTGTATAATTGCCCGGAAAATCCTTCACAACACCATTGCCCTTAAACACAAGCAGATGGTCAACTACTTTGTCGGTAAAATAGCGGTCGTGACTTACAACAATCAGACAACCACGAAAATGTTGAAGATAATCTTCAAGGATATTAAGCGTTTGTATATCAAGGTCATTTGTCGGCTCATCCAGTATAAGGAAGTTAGGATTACTCATCAATACCCGACATAGATTAAGTCGTTGTTTCTCCCCACCTGACAACTTCTCAACATAGTCTCGCTGCTGCGATGGTGAAAACAGAAAATGCTGTAGAAACTGCGAAGCGGTAAGGCGTCTTCCACCACCAAGATCAATTTCCTCGGCAATATCTCTAATGACATCTATCACATGCTTGCCATCAGACGGGGGCAAACCTGATTGAGAAAAGTAGCCGAAAGAAACCGTTTGTCCTATATCGAATGACCCGCTATCCGGCTTTTCCTCACCAAGAAGCATCTTTAGAAACGTGGACTTGCCTGTACCGTTATTACCGACTATTCCCAACTTCTCATAACGCGCAAAATTATAGTAAAAGTCCTTCAAAATAATGAGAGGTTCCATCCCCTCACGCTTATATGACTTACATATATATCGAGCCTCAAAAATTTTGGACCCGACGTACACACCTTTGTTTTCAAGGTGAATTTGTCCGTCAGTAAGTCGTTGTTTTGCCCTTTCCTCAAGCTCATAAAAGGCATCTATTCGCGCCGAAGCCTTGTGCCCTCGAGCTTGTGGCATGCGCCGCATCCATTCCAGTTCTGTACGATATAAGTTTTGAGCACGGGCAGTCTCCGCATTGAAAACATCAATACGCTCCGCCCGTTTCTCAAGGAAATAGGAATAGTTTCCATGATAGGTAAATAATGTTCGATTATCCAACTCAAGGATATCAGAACACACACGGTCAAGAAAATAGCGGTCATGCGTAACCATCAACAGACTTTTATTTGACCGCCTAAGAAAATCCTCAAGCCACTCCACCATACCAAGGTCAAGGTGGTTAGTAGGCTCGTCAAGAATAAGTAAATCAGGGTCGGCAATAAGCACTGCCGCTAATGCCACACGTTTTCGCTGACCACCTGACAGTGTTGCTACAGACTGCTGTAAATGCGTGATTTGCAGCTTTCCGAGAATCTGCTTATAACGTGTTTCATAATCCCAAGTCTTCTCCAACTCTGTCTCCGCCGGAGCATGCTCCATACATGCCTCAATCACCGTCAAACTGCCATTAAGTGGCGGATCTTGCATCAGATAGCCCACCCTCAAATCACGTCGAAAAGTGACACTACCCGAATCCGCCTCAGTCAGACCGGCTATTATGTTCAGCAATGTCGTTTTTCCGTACCCGTTCCTGGCAACTACTGCAACTTTTTGACCTTCAGACAGGCCAAAACAGATATCATCAAACAAGGTACGGTCACCAAATGTTTTTGTCAGATGCTCAACTTGCAAACAGGGAGTCATGTGATAGTCAGAAACAAATGTGCAAATACGATGTCAATTAAAATAACGACAACTGATTATTCTCTTTGTCTTTAGCCGGCAAGTCCTTCTGCGCTGCCTTTAGAGGTTTATTAGTATCAGGAGTGTTTTTCTCTTTTTTAGCTCTCTCCTTAGGTGAGGTCTTATCGAAGAAAGATGCAAAAAAGATATCCCCCTTAAACCATTTTGGCATACTGCCTTTTGTTGGCATAATTCTAATAGTATCCACCCCATTCAACGCTATTACATCCACTTCCTGCTCTGACTTGTCGTCCTTGGCGGCAAGATACCATATCCGCTTATGTTGCCCAAGACAATATGGTATCACGATGCTTTCTCTTCCTCCCCGCTCTTTAACTAAGTGTAACGCAACACACCTCTTCTGGCGCATAGCATCAAGCAGTGTAGCCAAGTGCTGACTGCCATCATTGAGCGGCTCCCAAACAACACGACGTTGCATATCTGCCGACTCCAAAAACACATTGGCAAAAGTAAGAGTATTGCAAAGAGATATTCGGAAATCGCTACTCATGTTTCCTACCTTGTCAGATATATAGTAGCGATTTCCGTCTAATTTGTCGCAACCAATATACAATCCGAAGAACTCTGCTATTGCCTCTTTATGCCTATGAAAGGAGCGCAACGGATACACCTTATCACCTTTCTCGTTAAGTGGCGAGCGTGCCCAACGTTCGTCTATCTCGTGCTTGGTAATACGCCCTGCTGTACGGATGGTATCAACAAGCCACGCATATTGATTATATAAATTGGCTGCCATGATAATTTTGTTTTATTGAAAAGGTTATTTAGTTACTTGAAACAAAAGACTATTTCTTAAAATATCTATTGTACAACCCTTGGAATCCGGCTCCGTGACGAGCTTCGTCCTTTGCCATCTCATGTACTGTATCATGCACTGCATCCCAGTCTTGAGCCTTTGCACGCTTAGCTATGCGCAATTTCTCTTCACATGCTCCGGCCTCTGCCATCATGCGCTTCTCAAGGTTGGTCTTCGTGTCCCACACCACATCGCCAAGCAACTCTGCGAACTTGGCACAATGCTCCGCCTCCTCAAAGGCGTACTGACGGAAAGCAGCTGCAATCTCAGGATAGCCCTCACGGTCAGCCTGACGTGACATTGCAAGATACATACCAACCTCTGTTGCTTCAGCCATAAACTGTGCATTAAGGTCCTTGCACATCTCGTCGTCAGTGCTTTTTGCAACACCAATAACATGTTCGCAAGCAAAACTGATACCTGCCGATTCGTCAACAACTTTCCACTCTACTACTTGTCTGCACTGCGGGCAACGCTCCGGTGCTTCAGTCCCCTCGTGAACATAACCACAAATGGGGCAAATAAACTTCTTTTTCATAATTGTAAGGATTTTGATTGGATTATTATTTCTTTATACGGGAACACATCAACCTAATTGAGAGTAAATATAAATAAGCTGATCTTCCATCATATAAATATCTGTTTTAGAGAGTCCCTTCTCTATAAGAAATTTCCGGTCCGGGCGGAACACTGTAAGAAACGCTTTGAGATTATCGTACATTCTCATCGAATGCTGATAAGCATTGAGCGCATCATGTCGCTTGCCGGTAACAAAATACAAATGTCCGATATTTAGGTAATCTATATCTTTCATCTTATCCGCATCCATCAGTTTTCCGTAGAACAACTCCGCCGTTTCATAATCGCCGCAAAGGAATGAACACCATGCAATTGCTCTTTGCACCTTCGCCACACCCGAATGTTTGAGTTCAATAAACATATACTCACGCAACGCCTCAGCATATAGTTCCAATCGCTCAAGACACCGTGCCTGTTCGTAATGATACATCATATTGTCCGGCTTAAGCTCCAATAGTTGCGAAGCTATTTCCAAAGCTTTGCTGTAGTTGTGAATACTGGTGTAACAAAAAGCCATCTGTCGCAGCGTCCAGATATCAGTCTCCTTTTCCTGTGCCTGTTTGTACGCAGCCAATGCTCTATCGTAATCTTTTTCCTTTTGCAGAGCAAACGCATAGTTCCGATAAGTCTGTGCTGTATCAATAGAATCAGCAATCTGCCTGTAGATAGCAGCCGCCACTGTGTAAGCGTGACACCTTAGGCACTGCCCTGCAGTTATGGCTTTTCCCTGCGCAGTAGGACACAGCAGACGGAAAACAAGTGTGGAAGAGATGTCCTTGATTAACTCAAACGGATTGTCCATCTGCCAAGGATTGAGTCTGAAGAAACGATATGCTTGCTTCACGTAACCGTTACAAAGAAGGTTATCCGAGACATCATCATCCGAAATCGGCATATCATTCAATGCTTCTTCTGAAAGCATCTGTCCATCTCTCAAAACTCCCACATGAGCCACTGCGGAAATAAATGCATATCTGTCAGAATCACACAATCCGTGTAGCGACATTCGCTTGCTCATTAAATATGCTTTTTTCTGGTCCTCTGTCAATAATTGTTCGTCGAAAGGAAGCCACCAACGATAAATCTCCGAGAAGAAAGATGTGCTGTACATACTTCTGATAATAGCAAAATGAGTATCCAAATGTTCCTCCTGCATCTTTGCCATCTCATTTCTGTGCTCCTCAAACAAACTCTGCATTTCCTCTCCAAACTGAGCGGTAAAATCATCAAGGTCGTCCAGAAGCACGGCCTTCTTCTCGTGTGTTCCAGGCATCATCTTTTCCACAAGCGGCGCAAGCATCTTTTGTAAATCATCGTACGAACTACTTGCCCAGTCAACTCCTAAAGTCCTGACCAAACATGCCAATGCAGTACGAGCAAATACAATACTATCATCTAATAGTAGTAAATCTTGCAGTTCTTCTTGTATCTCAGGAAAAAAAGCAAGACGCTCGTCATATTTAATCAAACATAGCAGTACGCTCACCCACGCTCTTTCCCTTATCTCTTGCGGATACTTGTCGTCTGCGAGTCGAAACAATGTGACAACAGCCTCCGATGAGAAACAACGCAATATATTAAGAAGCAATCCGCTTATTCCCATCAAAGCCTTCTCAGCAGTCTCTTCTTGTTCTGCAAGCAAAAGTAGTTCCTCCATATCGCCGCCATCAAGCGTTGCCAGCCAAAAATACCGGAAAATATCTTCTAACGTCTCATGTGTGGAAGGCAACTGTTTGAGCATTTCTCTCACCTCGTATGAGGTTGACTCCTTCAACCGTGTGCGAACTGCAACAATATCTGATAATGAATACATCTCACGAACAAGAGTATCCGTCACATCCGTTATGCAGATGTCATCCGCTCCTGAAAGAAAATCTTGCGAAACTGACAAATACTGCTCAGTAAGAATACGTAGTTTTTCTGACAGTTCCGCATCATCAAGAGCCTTTACTACGGGCTTTAACAACGCAAAACTATGCCCAAGCATTCTGCCCGAAAGCGAACGACTTATGCCGGCAAACACATTCATACTTACCTTTTGATTTTATTTATCATACATTGTCAGTTCCATAACAATTACAACTCGTCCCTTATCAGGTAATGATTTCTCTCTTGTGAGTTGCGTATTATCAATTCCCCGAGGAATCCGGCAAGGAACAACATACTTCCGAGAATCATAGCGAGTATTGCCATGTGAAAATACGGGTTTAACCCCAGCAACATTGATGTGCCGACTGTTGCCAAAGCGTGAATCTTCATTCCTATCACTACTAATATCGCTATAAAACCAAGTATGAAAATCAACGAACCTACGAGTCCGAAAAAGTGCATAGGTTGCTTGCCGAACTTTGACAAAAACCAAAGGGTCATCAAGTCAAGATACCCGTTGACAAACCTATTAAGTCCGAATTTCGACACGCCGAATTCCCTCTTTCTATGCTGCACGACCTTCTCTCCTATCCTTGTAAATCCGGCATTCTTGGCAAGGTAAGGAATATATCGGTGCATTTCACCAAAAACTTCTATGTTCTTAACCACATCCTTGCGGTATGCCTTCAGACCGCAGTTCATGTCATGCAGATGCAAGCCCGTCACCATACGAGCGGTCGCATTAAATAACTTCGACGGAAGATTCTTAGTCAACGCATTATCATAACGTTTTTGTTTCCATCCGCTAACAAGGTCGTAATTATCTTTGGTTATCATGTCATATAATGCCGGTATTTCATCGGGCGAGTCCTGCATATCTGCGTCCATAGTGATAACCACCTCGCCCTCAGCTGCCTTAAAACCGCAGTAAAGAGCTGCACTCTTTCCGTAATTATGACGAAAAGATATTGCTCTAACCACGTTGGGAGCATCCTCTTTCAATTGTCTGATAACGTCCCATGACGCATCGGTAGAGCCGTCATTTATAAAAATAACCTCATACTTATATTGCTGCTCACGCATAACGCGCTCTATCCACTCAAAAAGATGTGGCAGAGACTCCGCCTCATTGTACAAGGGTATAACTATCGAAATATCCATTTATGTTATATATACTTATAGTTGTAATAATTATATGTCGTCCTCGCTGTCATTATCAGCATCGTCCGGCAGAAAATTCTTAGCTCTTACAGCCAGTGCTGCAATTAGAATACCAACTAACGCTGTCGTTAGCAACTCACCGGCTATGCTATTAACCGCAAAACGGATAGGAGTAAGCAACGCTTTGAGTGCTGCCTCTGCCGATTCAAGCTGTGTCGGAAATAATTTTTCAAGAAGAGGCATCATCGTATTATACACATATCTCAAATAATCCGTATCAAACCACATCAAGTATGCCCATTTTACAAGTGCGCCTACCAATGCAGCGCACATTCCAAGTTCAAGAACATAAAGATATGCTTTTCCAAACGAGAGTTTTCCTCCTCTTACTTTATATTTATAATGCACTGTTGATGTGTACATTCCAAATATAATGTATAGTCCGATAAGCCAGCCTATTACCCCCAACCAGGAATAGTTGAGCTGCTGCGCTTCAAGAATAAAGCGAACGCCCATCCAAAATCCCAATCCCCAGCCGAAGGACATTGCGTGAGCAAGAGGACCATGGTCTTTACCAAATTGTCTGTTAGATATTGCCATGAAACAACTTACTTAATGCCAATTTTTGTCTAATTAACTTAATTCTATGCAAAGATAAAATTTATTTCTCAAATATACAAGTTTTTTATTATTTTTTTTAAATATTTGCACATTTGAAAAAAAACCACTATCTTTGCAATTGTAAAGTTCACTTTGCAAATTATGGCAGGAAAATCTTCACAAGAACCTCCCCTGCGCCAACTATGGGAAATGAATTCCGTATGGGAAGCGCTTACATACGAGGAGAAAGAATTTGTTAACCGCAATGTTGAAATATGTCATTATAAGAAAAATGACATCATTCATCATGAGGGTGACTACCCTACTCATGTGATGATGCTTGGTAGTGGCAAGTTACGCGTGTATAAGGAAGGCGTTGGGCAAAAACCACAGATAATACGAATGCTCAAGCCCAATGATTTCTTTGCGTACCGCGCAATGATTGCTGATGAGAATTACAACACAAACGTCAGTGCGTTCGAAAATTCCGTCGTTTATAAGGTGCGTAGAGATATCTTCATGCAGCTAATACAGCAAAACCCGCGCTTTTGCTACCTGTTTATGATTGTGATGGCAAAAGACCTTGGTCGCTCTGATGAAAAAGTGGTTAATCTGACCCAGAAACATATCCGCGGGCGATTGGCAGACGCATTGCTGACACTGAAGCAAAACTATGGTTTAGACGAAGATGGAGCGACAATCTCAATGTATATGTCGCGCGAGGATTTGGCCAACCTCTCCAATATGACAACCGCCAACGCTATTAGAACCCTGTCTCAGTTCGCTCAAGAAGGTGTTATTTCCATTGACGGAAGGAAAATCAAAATACTTGACGAACCGGCACTTGCCAAAATATCAAGGGTTGGCTGACAAAAGTCATAGCTAATCATCAAGAGTCCTTACATTGATATTCCATACAATAAAAACGGCACATTGTCTATCTCAATGTGCCGTTTTTTTCCATTGTTCTGCAGTAAGACATAACTCGTCATACCACTCCTGCCCGAACCGTTCAATCAGCGGTTCCCTAAGAAACTTATACAATGGTAAGCGAAGTTTTTTCCCGCACAGCCTTGCAGGATGACATATATCCCAACGATGATACTCAAGCGCAGTCATTGCCGGAGCTGCACCTTGGGCAGGAAACTCTTTCACACGTATAGGGTATAAATAACATGACATAGGCTTTCGAAAAGCCGTCTTTCCTTCTCTGAACAATCGCTCTATCACACAGTAGCACCAGCCATTATTATCCGTACGGGAAAATACACAATCCTTGCCGTCAAGTATTTGTGTTACCTCCTCTCCGTCTTTGTCAAGATAACTCACTCCTGACAGCTCTACTACTTCTCTTGCTTCTTTTGACATTAGCGGTAATAGTTGAGGAAGCATTTTTTTTATTTGCGCACTCTCCTCTTCAGTTAACGGAGCACCTGCATCCCCCTCTATACAACATGCGCCATGACAACGCTCAAGGTCGCAACAAAACTCCTTTTCTAATATCTCAAGTGACACTATCGTATCCTGTATCAGAACCATAAACTCTCAATCCAAATTTTTAAACCTATTCCTACTAAAATAATTCCACCGATTAAATCGGCTTTCAGTCGAAAGCGGGTTCCCATCAAACATCCTATCCACCAGCCAATCAACGATAACACAAACGAACCAAAAGCTATTACACCGGCTCCGAGCCATATCCAATCAGGGTACGGAACAAACACCACACCGGTTGCCAAAGCATCAATAGAAGTGGCAATGGCAAGTATAAGCAGTGTCTTTACCGACATATCAACACTTCCTCCTTTGGCTGAATGTTCCGTAGTCGGATTATCATTCGTTTTTTTCGCCAGACTTTCCCATATCATCCTGCCACCAATGCAACTCAATAATAAAAGCGCAATCCACGATGAATAGCGGCTAACAAAAGAAACAAACACTGAGCCCGCCAAATAACCTATAAGAGGCATTCCGCCCTGAAACAACCCGAATAAGATTGCCATTAATAACGGCAAGTGCCAATGTCTGACATCGGCACTTACGTATGTTGAATACTCTATTCCCTTAGCAAGTGACACTGCAAAGCAATCCATTGCCAAGCCTATAGAGAATAAGATGATTGTAAGCCAATCCACAAAAATATCTATTATTATCAGTTACGTTTATAACGATACTTAGGCGTTGTCTTCCCTTTGGCGATATTCACTAATTTGCCTTTCACAAACTGTCTGCGTATCGGAGATATACGGTCAGTAAACACATTACCTTCAATATGATCATACTCGTGTTGGAAAATACGGCTATTGAAGCCCTCTAACCATTCCTCATGTTCGTTGCCGTCTATATCGTAATAGTGCACAAGAACACGCTTAGGGCGCACAACATTCTCAGAAATTCCGGGCAGTGACAGACAACCTTCACTGTATGCAATCTTTTCCTCAGACTCTTCTAAAATCTCAGGGTTGACAAAAGCCTGTTTAAAATTTGCACATTCAGGATATTCTTCCTTAAGTTCCGTACCATCCACTACGAAGAGTCTCAACGACTTGCCAACCTGCGGTGCGGCTAACCCACAACCTTCGGCCACAGTCAGGGTCTCAAACATATCGTCCACCAACTGCTTTAGTTCAGCGTAATCGGCAGGTACCTCCTCTGCCTCCTTGCGGAGAACAGGTTGACCGTATAAATAAATAGGTAATATCATCTTACTTCTGTTTTTTGATTATCTTGCTAAGCTTATATATATGATTCACACCAAAACACTTCATAAAAACGGACACTACACCTCCTACAGCATAGTGTCCGTATTATTAGTGAACCACTTAGGCAGCCACTTGCTTTTCTGAAAGAAGAGCGTGCAGTTTCTGCTCGTAGTCCTTAAACTGCTCCGACTGGAACTCAGAATAGTTCATCTGCTTGCAGAGGTTAATGACACGCTTAAAGTAGTCATTGACATCAACGAAGTTATCAAAATCGTAGTCATGACGACAAATGTCCATCACAAGGTCAAGCATATATTCCTGACGTTCAAGCGGGCATACCGCATCTATCTTATCGAAAGCGTCCTGTTGAAGGATGACAAAGTCAATAACTTCTGACTTCCAGAACTGCTCATGATAATCAACAGGAACACCGTCATCACCAAGGATGTTTATCTGCTCTTGGATTTCCTTGCCTCTTTGCAGCAATGTTTTCATCTCATTAACCTTCGGTATCCACTCAGTATTAATACGTTTGCTGATATATTCCTCAAACTCAGGATACTCAATGTATTTCGAATATGAGTCAATCGGGTTAACCGCCGGATAGCGCTTACGGTCTGCTCGAGCCTGCTCTAAGGCGTAGAAGCAACGTGCAGCTTTCTTCGTACCCTCCGTCACCGGTTCCTTGAGGTTACCACCGGCAGGTGATACTGTTCCGAGAAAAGTAACCGAGCCTGTTGCGCCATTATTCAAATACACATATCCTGCACGAGCATAGAACGCACCAATGATTGCCGAGAGGTCCATCGGGAAGGCGTCCTGACCCGGCAACTCCTCCATACGGTTAGACATCTCACGAAGAGCCTGAGCCCAACGGGAAGTGGAGTCTGCCATCAGCAACACACGCAACCCCATTGAACGGTAATATTCAGCTATCGTCATTGAAGTGTAAACAGATGCCTCACGTGATGCAACAGGCATGTTACTGGTGTTTGCGATAATGATGGTGCGCTCCATCAGTTTACGACCTGTATGCGGGTCATCCAGTTCAGGGAACTCGGTGAATGTTTCCACCACCTCGTTAGCACGCTCACCGCACGCGGCAATAATTACTATATCAGCCTCAGCTTGTTTGGAAATAGCATGCTGAAGCACCGTCTTACCTGTTCCGAACGGACCCGGAATAAAGCCCGTACCACCCTCGCATATAGGATTAGCAGTATCTATAGTACGCACACCGGTCTCAAGGAGTTTGAACGGACGCGGTTTGGACTTATACGCAGTGATAGCTTTTTTAACAGGCCAACGCTGTACCATCGTTACAACATGGTCCACACCGTCTTCATCGGTAAGGACAGCTATCGTATCGTTGATTTTATACTCACCAGCTGCAACTACTGACTTAACCGTATATTTTCCCTTGAACACAAAGGGCACCATTATCTTATGCGGCTGATGATTCTCATCCACCTCTCCAAGCCATGCGGCAGCCTCTACCACATCACCTGCTTTAGCAAGTGGTTTGAATTGCCAAAGCTTATTCTCGTCAAGAGGGAAATTATATTCGCCACGCTTAAGGAATACACCCGTGAGCTTGTCCAAATCATTCTGTAAACCGTCATAATTACGAGATAACAGCCCCGGACCGAGAGTCACCTCGAGCATGTGACCTGTAAACTCAACCGTATCCCCCACCTTTAATCCACGCGTTGACTCGAACACTTGGACAAACACATTGTCGCCTGTCACCTTAATCACCTCTGCCATCAAACGGGTGTCACCCAAATGAATATAACAGATTTCGTTTTGCGATACAGGACCATCTACACCAACCGTCACAAGGTTTGAGATGATTCCTTTAACTTTTCCGTTTGTCATAGTAATATATGATTTTTGTTTAAATATGTCTTATACTTAGATATACCAAATACTATCAAAATAAGTGAAACAATAGATATAATCAAACGTCTTCTTTGGTCTCGTTTCTCACTATCCAATCTGCTTTCACATTCGGTGCGAAGATTGTCGTAATTTCTCTTGTACCAAGATGACACATATCCAATCTCCCCTCGAATATCAGCTTTCAAAGCAACAGGGTTGTTGTTCCAACGTTCCACCTCCCTTTTCCAAGCACCTGACTCTTCGAACAACGTTGCATAACGTGCCATCTGCTCATACAAACGCGTCGGTGAAAGCACACTATCCTGCAAAGTGATGATACGTCGATGCACCTTTCCTTGAAAACCATTTATATCTTCCCCGTATAACCTGTTATATGGAGCCACATCACACAACCTGTCAAGCGATGCAACTGTGTCATTATAACTGCCGTCATAATTACCACCCAAAGACATATCCATATCCCACGGAGTGATAAGAAAACGGTGGTCGTTCGGATAATCAGCTACTGACAGATACGTGTTCTTATACGGTGCATCTCCAATGTTCATTGTCATTAATAGAGCAAAGTAATCAATTAGATTATCTTCATAAAAATGCTCCTTCCACTGTAGTCTGAACTTCAAAGCCGAGACGCTGTCACTGCAAAAATCAACCAGATTTTTCAGCGGTTCCCAATGCGCTATCGTATTCTTATTATCAGGGTACTTTATCTCAAAACTAAGCCACGTGTCACTATTAGTAGGCTCCATGTAACAGCCTCTCAGCGAATGTGCGCCTGACCAAGATACACCTTTATATAAATAACCGTGTGAAGCTCCGTCCGGATTCTGTTTCGGTTTTTTCTTTAGTCCGAGCAGCGCTCGATCAACCTTATCTGTGAGGCAATACAACCCGAAATAAGTGCCATTGACAAAAACCTCCACAAACTCGCCGTTTGTGCCGTTACGATTACCATAATCGGTATCGTAAGGCATCGGTGAAATCTCATTCCAAACATCAAAACACAGCCTGTTACGCATACGCAAACGGTCAACCGCCATCGCATCAAGTATCCAACTGTTTGATTTGCGTATGCCGAATAGTTCTGCACTCAGTTTCTTGTTTTGCTCGTTTTTCAGTTTTATAGCGAACGACTTCTTTTCGTATCTCAGCGACGAACCACCACGATGCCGTATCTGTGCCTCATAACACACTGCTGTTTTTCCCCCCTCAAGACGACCGTGATAATCACGTAAATCCACTTTACAAGCAATGAAGCCGGTAGCACGCAACGCCGATTCATCAAAAGAGAGATTCAATATGGGCAGCGATTTTTCATTCAGTCTTAAAGCTGTTTCTGCAAAGTCTCCTGCCCGCAATGTCACACCTGCCAACAAACAGAACAGCAGCGTTATTATATGACAGCCATAACGCATCTGACTATTGAACCGTCAAAAATGAACATCCCTCTTCATATCAGCAAGCATCTCTCTAAAGATACGCTCGCCCTGCTCCTTTGTCAGGTCGTCCCAACGATGAAGAATAGTAGCCTGAAGGTAATAAGCCAAAACGTTATCAATCTCAAAATACTTGAAACGGACGCGTTTGTCAATCCACTGCCAACGCAATGCATCAATATGACGCTCGCGCTCTAACAAGTCTTGTATTTCCGACACGGCTATAATCTCCTTCAAATCCGGCAACACAGCCGCAAGGTTAGCATTCTTAGCGACCCCGCCTTTGCGCAGCAACTGTGCCACCTCGTTGTCACCTACAATTACCTTTTCCGGCGCGTAACCGTGTTTATGACACACCGCCGCCGCCATCACGTTATTCAGATTGAGATTATACTCAAACCAGTCACGAACAAAGCGATTGCGCGAATGCATACCTTGTTCATACAACAACTGAGTACGGAAATCGTCTTCTGAAAGCGATGTTTCCGCCAAACGATCACGGACGGCATCATCTTCCATCAAAGCGAGAATAGCAGGATCATCATTTCGGCGACTAAGTACCCCCACAAGAGCCCAATCAGAAGGCGACATCTGCTCCTCTAAAAGCTCAAGCAGACGTTCATAACCAAAACGCATCGGCACACCCTCATGTAGTTCCTCAAGGCCGGTTATTAAATATTCATACCCCATGACTGATAAATATAATTGCTTGTTTCCTATTGCCTAACAGAATCTTAGAACAATAGTTCTATCAGCTGCGGGCGAAGATACTCCTTAAAGTATGCGATAAACTCTTCATCACCAAACGCAAGCTTATAACCACCATTCTTCGGGGAGATAGTAAACTCCGTCTTGATACCCTTCACCTCTTTTATCTCAATCCCCTTGTCAAGTGCAGCTTTTGCGCCGGCTGCCACATATTTGCGCAGCCCCTCAGCGTCCTTGGCCTCTATCACCACTTCACCACCCTTCACCAACTCGCCAGCCAAGTCTGCAATCAATTTCTGCATAAACTTCGGGTCAGCAGTGGCGGCTTTGACACCCTCTGTCGCAATCTTGTCAGAAAGCAAGTTTATCACTTCCGTCTTGATTGCATTTACCGATTGTCCTGCAAAAAGTTTGAGCTCTGAACGAGTGTTTTTATCCAACTCCGACGCAGCTTTCTTTGCCGCCTCAAGCTTGATAGCAGCTTCCTTTTCAGCCGCAGCCACTATTTCTTGCGCTTTTTGCTCTGCCTCTGCTATGATTGCAGCTGCCTGTTCTTTGCCCTTTTCAACGCCCTCTGAATAGAGTTTGTCGGTCAGTTCCTGAAGTGTTGTGTTCATATCTGATATGATTTTTGATTATTATTTCACACATTTCTTGACATAATAAGTCAATTTCACTGCAAAGATATAATTTTTTTTTGATTTGTCAAAAAAATGAGGGTTTAATTTTTAAATAATGTCAATATAAGCGTGATTTCGATTATTTTTATTATCTTTGCAAAGCAAAATTGTGCTGCATAACATGCCCGTGAACTTGTTTACATACGTTGAGAGAAAAGCATTGAATCCTCTATTGACACTGCATGACCGCTTTTTTGTCATCGGCTCATGTTTTGCCGACGAAATAGGCAAGCGACTCTCTGAATCAGGTATAAATACATGCTGCAATCCGTTTGGAACAACATATAACCCACTGAGTATTTGCTCTGTTATCGAACGGCTCAATGATAACAGACCTTTTGCAGAAGAAAAACTGTTTTATGCTAACGGGCTGTATCACTCTTTTTTACATCACGGTTCATTCTCTACACCCGACAAACAACGCACCTTGAATAATATCAACATCGCACTGCACAATGGAGCAGAAGCTCTTCGACATGCTGATGTCGTGATAATTACGTTAGGCACTGCGTGGGTGTACGAACTTGTAGAACAACCGGCAACAGAATACATCAGAAACAGCCGAACAACAGTTGTCAACAACTGTCATAAGCTGCCAGCAACACACTTTCAACGCAGACTGCTTTCCACTACGGAGATTCAAGATAATTTAAAATATATAATACAGACGTATCTCAATGATAAACGTATAATCTTTACAGTATCTCCCATTCGACATAAAGCCGACGGACTACACGGAAATACCATTAGTAAAAGTACCCTGCAGCTTGCAATCAACAACCTTATAGCACACACCAATCACAATATTACCTATTTTCCTGCTTATGAGATTCTTTTAGACGAGCTCCGAGACTATCGTTGGTATAGTGATGACTTGTGCCATCCGTCTAACTCGGCTGCAGAATACATATGGGAGATATTCCGTGACTGGTCTTTTACCAAAGAATCGGTAGAAGCAATGGGGCAAGTTAGCAAGTATAAACAGCTTCTCAATCACCGGCCGATACATAGTTCACCGGAAAACATCGCTGCACTAAAAGAGAAGCAACAAGCACTTAAACAACAACTTGAAACCAAATACCGAATAACACTATGACAATACAGTTTCTCGGTGCTGCACGTGAGGTAACCGGCAGCAAACATCTTATTACTACCGCCTACAAAACACGTATCCTGCTGGATTGCGGTATGTATCAAGGCAAGGGGCTGGAGACTGACCGCATGAATCGCGAACTCGGTTTCAACCCGTCTGATATAGATTGCCTCATCCTGTCACATGCACACATCGACCACTCAGGACTGATTCCATATATCTATCGTCAAGGTTTTCGCGGACGAGTGATTTGTACCCCGCAGACCAGAGACCTCTGCACCATCATGCTTGCGGATAGCGCACATATCCAGAAACAGGACACCGAGTGGTTCAACAAAAAAATGGTCAAGCAGAACAAGAGAGAGCGCGCCACCCCACTCTACTCGCCCGACGATGCCAAACATTGTATGCATCTATTCAGAGCCCTTGAATACGGCCGAGACTTCAAAATCGACAAACATACTACTCTGCGTTTCACACGCTCCGGCCACATGCTCGGCGCTGCCATCGTCAACCTAACCATCGAAGAACCGGACGGCAAAACCACCAAACTTGCCTTCACCGGCGATATGGGACGGCCGCAAAACAGACTCATACGACGTGACAGCGCCTTTCCACAGTGCGACTATCTAATAACGGAAGCCACATACGGCGACCGACGACACCAACCTGACAACCAAGCAGAAGAGCAACTTTGCAGACTCATTCATGAAACGTGCGTCGAGAAAGGAGGAAAACTCATTATTCCATCATTCTCTGTTGGCAGAACACAAGAACTGGTTTTTGTTCTCAATAACCTTTATAATCACGGACTACTATCCCACAAACTAAAGGTATATGTTGATAGTCCGCTTGCCGTAAATGCTTCACGAATATTCTCCGACCACCTAAGCGAGATGAATGCCGACGTACAACGTGTTATGCAAAACGATACAGACCCGTTCGGCTTTCCCACCCTCACGTATATAAGCAAGGCGGAAGACAGCATTCGTCTTAACACTGACCCGGACCCCGCTGTCATCATCTCATCTTCTGGAATGCTTGAAGCCGGAAGAGTGAAGCAACATGTTGCTTATCACATTGAAGACCCGCGTTGCACCGTCCTTATAGTGGGATATTGTACTCCAGCATCACTTGGCGCCAGAATTCAGCGACCCGGACTAAAGGAGATATCTATTTTCGGTGTTGTACACCCTATTAGAGCACAGATTTTGAAGATGGACGGCTTCTCAGGACATGCAGATTTCGAGGAGATGCTACAATATTACAAGTGCCAGAACACCGACAAAGTGAAAGGAATATTTATCGTTCACGGCGAATATGACGCACAAAAAGCGTTCGCGGACAAACTACAACAAGCAGGGTACAACAACATCACTATACCTGAAAAGGGACAAACAATAGAAATATAAGTATGTGAGACCACCGACGCTGTGAGATGTGAGACCGTCCACAGTAGAGACGCTGTTTTTCACCATCTCTCAGAGCTAAGCCTCTCTCAAAGATAACACCAATAATCAAACATCAACAACATGTATAAGGAGACAAATAAAATGTGTGACCTCATCGCACACGAGCACGAAGCTTTGCAAATAATAGGCAGATTCGGTCTGCCACTCGGTGTCGGAGAAAAGACCATCAGAGAAGTGTGCAACGAACATAATATACACACACTTACTTTTCTTACAGTGGTTAATTACGAACTATTTTACCGTGCTACTGAGGAAGATAAACTCAACAACTATATAAATTTCGCCGAACTATCACTTCCTACCCTCATAGCATATCTAAGAAACGCACACTCATATTTCTTCGAATTTGTCTTTCCCATGCTTCGCAAGAAACTGATTGAAGCTATCAACTACAGCAACCCGGAATCGAAGATTCCAATGCTTATCATTCGATTCTTCGATGAATACGTCAACGAGATTTCTATTCACATGCAACACGAAAATGAACAGATGTTTCCTTATGTGGAGCAGATGCTGCGAGGAGAGGAACCTGAGATGTCAATAGAGGTCTTCGCACACCAGCACAGGGCTGTAGATGACCAACATATTGCCAACAAGTTATCAGAACTCAAAAGCCTGATTATTAAATACTACCCCGAAACAGAGCAGAACAATCTTCTTAACTCTGCACTATACGATATCTTTAACACCGAACACGAACTTGCCACGCACTGCGCTATAGAGGACGTAATACTGCTGCCGGCTGTACGACAACTAAAAAAACACACACCTAAAAAGACTCTTACAATGTCGCAGTCCACAGCTGCTGAAGCACTCTCTGACAGAGAAAACGATGTCCTTGTGCAGGTCGTCAAAGGACTCAGTAATAAAGAAATTGCTGACGTACTATGTATATCACCGCACACTGTCATCAGTCATAGAAAAAACATAAGCAAAAAACTAAAGATTCACTCCACTGCAGGCTTAACCATCTACGCTATCGTCAATAATCTTATTGACATAGAAAACTATAAGCTGTGAGACCGCCAACGGTAGAAGAACACTACTGTCCACTAATTTTTTTGAATGGTTGTAACGTTTTTGGATGTTACATTTTTTGACTAAAACACCGTTTCTACCATGGGCGGTACAAGGTCGGAAGCGTGTCCGGTCTCTTGATTAGAAAGAATTTGTCTGATTTGTTTGTCGGACTCGAAAAAAAGCAGTAACTTTGCACAAAGAAAGGATTAAATACCACAGATGAATACAAACTATTTTACAGACGACATAGGTAACTGCGTCAAAATCTGCAAATACATTTGTTTTTTCCGTGTAAAATAGAATAACAACATAAAACACATAGTTTTCGGAAAAGGGAAACAGGTGAAGAGAAGCACAAAGGACAAGAGTATTTTTCTCCATTCCTGTACAGACGCGCTGCTGTGATATCCGAAAGCCTATTTGCATTTTTGTCAGACAAACGCTGACATGCCACTGGACAAACAACATGGACAGAGATGTCCGGTTGCCGGGAAGGCAGCAAAGACGGCGGATTAAGTCAGAAGACCTCCCGAAAACATTTACATTGTAACAGCTCTCGCGTAACGGGCTTAATAATGACTTGTTTTCGAGCAAAAACATTTGCCGGTGTATACCACCATTCAACGATTGAAGTCGTTGACAAGTATTTAACATACACCTATCCTCGGTTGCGGACAACCGAGGATAGGTGTGTTGTTTTTATTATTCCAACTCGTCTTTATATAAATAAATTAGCAATGATATGAACAAATTTAAGACTTTCTTTTGGCTATTATTAGCCTTTGTTATTCTGCCTCACATGCTGAAGGCAGAAGATGTGCGAATGCCACAATTCGGTCATCAAACAATCATGGTAAGCGCCGGCAGTCCGGTCACTTTTTATGACATGAACGGCTACACAAGCATCAGCAGTAGTAGCTCTAACAACTCGTTTGCCACAACAATCTTCCAACCGGCAGAACCCGGCAATTCAATCAAAATTGAATTTGAAAACATCGACGTTCGCAACGACGGTGCAAGTTGGCCGGCTTATTTGAAAATCTATGACGGGATATTTGATGTCAGCTCCGTCACCTATCCTACTACAACCTCAGGAGTTGTTGCAACCGAGTTTCCGTCAACAGACAAAATGATAGAAAAATTAGACGGCACCTTTACCGAAAAGACCTATATATCTTCTGATGCAAGCGGTGCCTTGTCAGTATGTTATCATTATAAATATGCGAAAGCCATCAGTGGTTGGAAAGCAACCGTATCCTCGGTCACGTTGTCCCCCATGACCCTGACGTCAGCCGCAGCAGAACACTCATTTGTTGACACGGTCATTTGGCAAGGTAAGCAAGACGTTAGCTTAAGCGGTTTCTCTATCACCACAGACGGCTATAGCTCACCCGTAATGCTGCAATCTGTCAGTTTCACCACATCCGGCTCCGGCGTCATTGATGCGTCTGACATCAAACTATACATCGGTCAGGCAGCATCAGTAGCCGAACTGACTCTACTGGATGGTACAATAAGCGAGAATGACGGCATATTGATATATAACCTAACCACTCCGCAGCCACTAACCAACGGCAAAAACATTTTCTGTTTAGGCAGCGACGTCCTTTCCGGCGCTCCCTACGATGCTACCACAACGATAAACATTACCGGTATCACCACCTCATTAGGCGTGTTCGCCGACTTCGAGAAAACGACACCTGCCACTTTAACCGTTCAACCTGTTATTCTTATGTCAGAAAACGCCGCTTACGATGTTAGTCGAGACCTATACTTCTACGATGATGGCGGCAAAAACGGCAAGATAAACAGCGGTTTCTCAGGTGTTGTTACTTTCCGACCGAAAACTAACGGAAAAAAAGTGCAAATCAACTTCAGTAAAATCAGTTTGCATTATACAGAGTATGCCGCTTCATCCACCGACAGGGTTGATCACTTGTATATATACGACGGTAGCGGAACAACAGGTACGCTTCTATTCAGTGGCGACAAGGAAGGCGGTGAGTTCAGTAACATAACCATAAAGAGTACTGCTTTAGACGGCTCGTTAACAGTAAAACACACTAATAACGTTAGTATCAGCAGTCAGTTGAAAGACGGCTGGGAGAGTGTCGTGTCAGAGTTCACACCTGTTGCAATGATAGCAGAGTCGGCCGAGCAATTACCGGCTGCGGTAACTGAGAGCCAAGCAGGAGCGACCAACGTGCCGATACTCGGCTTTAATATGAAAACACAGAACACCGAACCGGCTCTGACAATCAAGCAACTTCTTCTCAATCTAAACAACACCTTTGAGCGTGTGTCGCATGTGCGTATCTATCTAACGCCATCAGCCACAGAGCTATATGACAGTCGAATGATAGGTGAAGCAGACGTGCTGACCGACAATGTCGTTGTAGAAATAACCAACGGCATACCCCTTCGCGAAGGAGATAACTATCTCTGGGTAGCATGCGACATATCTGCCGATGCTGTTAACGAAGAAAGGATTACTATTGTTCCCGTAAAAGCTGTGTTCTACGACAATAGCGACTTCCGCTCGTTTGACAACATCAGAGGTAACGTTGTCGTAAACAACACGGCAGTACAAGCTTGCGGTTCACAAACCTTTAATATCAACGGAATTTGGCAGTACACTCACACTGCGGCAAGCGAATATAGCAGCAACTACAAAGCAGAAAACTGCGAGCAGATAATTGTGTTCAAGCCGGCAACTGAAGGCAACCTTATAGAAATTAACTACTCCGACTTTGACGTATATTACTCATCCTCTTCTTACGGGACCAAAGCCAAATATATAGTATATTCGGGTGAGGGAACGAGCGGCACCAAACTGTGGGAGCTTGACAACAACGGCAAACGTCCTTATTACCTGCGTTCCGCTTCACCGGACGGCGCTCTGACAGTCGTTTTCAATCCTAATACGACCTCATCATATTACGTCGCCGGCGGATGGCACGCTGCCGTTTCTGAATACACACCACACGATATGGCGGTGGATAGTATTAGCGTAGAACAAGCAAGCACCAAACTTGTAACACCGGGGGAGGAACAAGCTCAGCTACTATACATCAACATCAAAACCTTAGGTACGCTTAATCCCCTTATACTCGAAAATATAACCATTAGTTTAAAAGGCACATCAGCCAACATTGACTCCGTCTATCTGCTCAAAGAGGATGTTGTCCTCGCAGTTAAGCCTTCAGCCGAAACAGTAATGCTCGAACTTCCGGCAGATTACGTCCTTCAAGAGTATGATAACAACTTAACCATAGCTGCATCTATCAAGCAAAACGCTACTATTGAAACAATAGT
Source organism: Paludibacteraceae bacterium (assembly GCA_017450435.1). Classification (GTDB taxonomy): domain Bacteria; phylum Bacteroidota; class Bacteroidia; order Bacteroidales; family Paludibacteraceae; genus Colicola. The sequence goes on along the minus strand of JAFSTO010000040.1, from coordinate 43,524 downwards.
TGACGCTGCGTTATTATATACCAGAATAGATGGTCAGAACATTTCTGCAGAAAATGCAGACCCTGCCGGAAGCCGCATTATCAAAAATGTTTTATACTTATCTCAGGGCGATAACGGCACTTTCACAATCGGTTCTAATAGTCTGATGTTCTATGACGATGGCGGAGACGACAGAACATACACCAAAGGATTAGAAGGCTACGTGACCTTCGTTCCTGAGCATGAAGGTTACGCTGTGGAAGCGGAAGTGAAGAATTATAAATTATCAAACGGCGCTGATGTAAAGATTTATTACGGCACAAGCCACGAGGGCTCTGCTGACGCAACTATATCTTATAACTATAGCAGTCCGAACAAGTATGTTGGTGATATATATGTTTCTTCAGCAACAGACGGTTCTCTTACCATCTATTTCAAAGACGGCAGTTATGGTTCCGCCAACGATGGTTGGGAAATAGAGATACGCGAACACTTACTTGTTGACCTCTCTATAGATAGTGTTTATTCAACCGATATATCTGATGCCTTACAGACGGTAGGCGCAAAAGACCTGAAGATGCTTAAGGTGGCAGTAAGCGTAAGCGGTGACCGCACCCCCATCACTATAGACGCGCTAACGCTGACCAGCAACGAAAACGTAACCTCTACCAAAATATATCAAACAGGTACTATAGATAGATTCGCAGATACTGAATTATTCGTCAGTCCTTATACTATAAGCGAACGCGGCACATACTACTTCTGGGTTACGGCAGATGCCTCTGCTACGGCAGATGACGATGATATTGTTAGCGTTAAGCTTCTTTCTCTCGCATCCGGCTCGCAGAGTATTCAACCGACAGTATCCGAGACCGCCCAAACAAAACTGGCACACGGAATGAGCGGTATCTACACAATCGGCAATGACGGTGATTTCCGCAACGTACAGACTGCCGTTGATGCAATGAACATCCTTGGCATTGAAGGCAACGTTGTCTTTGTTGTCAATACCGGCACGTACAACGAACATATAACTTTCAATGACGTGGTAGGTACTTCAGCCGCGGCACACATCACCTTCCAATCAGCAACAGGAAAAGCTTCGGATGTTATTTTCCGGTCAAATGAGACAAGCGACAGTGAGGGTGTTTGGACCATCAACGGAACGGACTATCTAACGCTGAAAAACATCACCTTTAGCACCGAACAAACCGGTTATGCAGCTTGCCTTGTTCTAAAAAATCAAAGTCATCACGCCACCTTGGACGGATGCGTATTCACAACGTCAGTTAGGGGTAGTAACACATCGCAGAACTGCCATCTAATACGCGTCATCTCAGAGGATGCAGATAATGCCAATTGCGACAACCTGACAATCAAAAACTGTAGTTTCAACGGAGGGTATTACGCTCTCAACTTCTCACAAGGCAGCTACGCTACTCACCCCCATCGAAACAACTACACCGTACAAGGCAACACTTTCACTAATCAGGAAAAGACCGGTATTTATTGCAACGCTCTAAAAAATCTGACAGTGGAAGGTAACAACATCGTTTGTGAAGGAATAGAAGCCAATGACGCACGCGCGCTGGACGTTAGAATAATGTCCGGCCACTACGTCATTGCCGGCAACACAATAACGCTTAAATGCAATGGAGGATACGCCAACGCTATTTATTTCGCCACCAATGGTGCAACGAACTGCGCTGAGGGCAGTGTAGTTGACATCTACAACAACGCTGTATATGTGGAGACAACTGCTAATAGTCCATCATCCTGTCTGCGTCTGAAGTGGCAACGCGAAGTGAATGTGTCATACAACACACTCCTTATTAACGGAACATATACCTCCACCTCTACACTTTGGCTTGAGAACTTTAATAATTTACAGCTCAAAGCAACGAACAATATCATTCAGAACAACGGTACCGGTAATTGTATTTTCGGCGTCAAAGGGACCTACAGTCATAACGCTCTATATAGTGCATCAGGGGCTATCAATAATACCAAAACCACGTTCTCTGATTGGCTGGCTGCCGTTGACGCCACAGCTGAAGATGGAAACCTGAATGAGCAGACATTATTCGCCTCCAACTCTCTTCTTCTGCTCCGCAACGCCGGTAACCTCATCAGCGGCGTAAATATTGAAGGAATAACTAAAGATATAACAGGCAAAACACGAGCTGCCACTCCTACTATTGGTGCATACGAATATGATTCGAGTCTATTCGTCGTACCGACAATGACAAACGGCTATCCTCATATACAGAACGTAACCGACACCACAGCCGAAATTGTTCTGTTATCCTCTTCTCATGGAAATGCCAAAGTTGTTGTTCTTCCTGCCACTGCCGATATTCCTGACGTCAATACCATTATTACAAGCGGCCGTGATGTACACCTGACTTCGGATATTGCGGTAACCTTCCAAGCAGGCGGACTGACAGAAGAAACAGAATATAAAGCATATATAGTACTGCTATCACCTCTTGGCGATGCCTCAGACACCGTGTTATCATCGGCGTCCTTCACCACTGCCTGGACCATTCGTCCTATCGTCCTCGAGCCGATAGCCGACATTTGGGTGGATGAAGGTTCTGAGATAAATCTCACCGCAATCATAACACAAGAATACGCACAAGCTCGTCCCTACTCCTTCGTTTGGTACACCGTCTTCGGCGACACGCTTGCCAACTCATCCGTTCTCCTCACCACAGCAGAGCAGACAACGGAATATGTATGTCAGGTTAGCGATACAAAGGGACAGAGTGCGTACTTGACCACCACCATCAGAGTAAGACGCGAGAGCACACCGGCGGGATTTGAAGAATATACTCTTTCAGGCAGTAATCGTCATGTTGAGACAGCTTGGGCAGATAATACTCCGGCTTGGCTATACAGCGGCACATACGCCTTTGCCAACACACCCAATAAAAAATGGGATGCATATAACGGCTACGCTATCTCGTCCGACACCGGCGCAGAGGCTACCGGTAACTACGCTATTGATCAGTTCCGCTCAGCAGCAGGAGGCGCATATGAGGGGGATAACTTCGCCGTAGCATACTACTCGGCTCCTTTCACCTGGGGCTTTGCCGGATACGCTGACACGGTGCGTCTGAGCAACATCGGCGAGCCGCAGACTATAAGCGGTTTCTATATTACTAACACTGCCTACACGCAGAACGCCGTCCTTAACGGAGACTACGCTAATCCTGCTTTTGGAAAGAAGAACAAAACAGGAGACGAGACACAAGCTGACTACCTTCTCCTAACGGTGAGTGGATACAATGATAATAATCTAACCGGCACGTTTGATTTCTACCTTGCAGACTACCGCGACAGTAACGCTGATGAGCATTACTCACTTGACACATGGCAATGGCTTGACCTCACATCACTCGGCCAGGTTACTGAACTGCGGTTCGACATGTTCACCACAAAAAGTGATGAATACGGATTTACGACACCTACGTATTTTGCACTTGATAACTTCGGAGGAAAACCGCATATCGACACTCTCGCAACATTGTATATCAACGATACGCGAACCATCAATCTGTCCGACTACTTCGAGCATGAAGCAAGAGGGAAAGTGACATACGATATCGTCAGCAAAGAAGAGAGCGGTATAACCGCCTATCTAACCCTTGACGGCAGTCTGACACTCACTCTCTCGTCGAACAGCGATAGTGCTACTCAGTTGCTTATCCGCTCATCACAACGTGGCAAACAGCAGTACAAACTATTCAGTTTTAGCTATGAAGGAACGGCTGTCGGTTATGACAGAGCTGCGGCTGATTGCCGAGTGTTCCCAACATTGGTTAGCAGAACAGTAAACGTAAGCTCCGAAAATTCAGCTACTATCAATGTTTACGCAGCCGACGGTAGATGTATTAAATCCACGCAAAGTAACGGAAATATAAGTATCAACACTGACACATGGCAAGCCGGACCTTATTGGATAAAAGTAATCACTAAGCACGGCACAACCGTAACAAAGATTATAAAACAGAACAACTAAAAGCACCTTACATTGTTTTCTGCCAAAAATACTTTGGTGCTTTTGCAGGCTGCCCGACGGGCAGCCTGCATTGTTTGATAAAAATTATCTTGCATATATCAGGAAAAAGCAGTAACTTTGCACCGAAAATCATTGGTTTAATTCATTTATTTGTTGTAGGGAAACAGGTGAAGAGAACTACCAAGTAGCAAGTGACAAACATTGTTTCGCCCAAGGGTAGATACGGTATTTTTAACCGTCTCTCAAAAGTACAAAGGGGCCAAGTACCAAGTATCATTCTCCATTCCTGTACAGACGCGCTGCTGTGATATCCGAAAGCCTATTTGCATTTTTGTCAGACAAACGCTGACATGCCACTGGACAAACAACTTGGACAGAGATGTCCGGTTGCCGGGAAGGCAGCAAAGACGGCGGATTAAGTCAGAAGACCTTGCAAGTAAATAAATTTGTTTAACGCTCTCGCGAAATGAGCTACAACATGAAGAATTTTTCTACTATCGTATATCTACTGCTTATCTCGGCAGTGGCATTATTTGCGGGTGAGACTGATAACCCGTATATTTCTCGTGTCTATGAATATGTGCCGGCTCCCGGCCAATTCACTAACCTTATGCCAGAATGGGAGGACGGCGATGATGCTGAGGCAATTCTTAACAAAGTGAACGAACGTCTATGCGGCGTCGATGGCTCTCTTGTATGTCTTGGAGCTTGGGGAGGATACGTCACATTCGGCTTTGACCACCCTATAGTTAATTTGCCTGACTCTTGTGATTTAGCGCTATTAGGCAACGCTTTCTACTCGAAGATTGACGAGCAGGGGCGTCAACAAGGCAGTGCTGAGCCCGGCATCGTTTATGTGAGTCGTGATGACAACAACAACGGCATGCCTGACGACACGTGGTATGAGATAGCCGGCTCCGAATATAGCCGCAGCCGACAACACTACAGTATCACCTATCGCCGCCCTACAAACGACACTCTCAATGTTACCGGAACAGACATCGACGGCAACACTATTACTGTCTATCACAACGCTTTTCACCCGCAAGCTTACTATCCTAAATGGCTTGGTTCGCGCTACACCCTAACCGGCACACTACTCCCTACCAACGTCCTTCAAGACGCTACACACTCGTGGCTCGTCTTCGACTACGGATATGCGGACAACCACCCTAACGGACATCCGGCAGGATTTATAGATATCGACTGGGCTGTGGACGAAAATGGCGAACCTGCGCAGCTTGAGAGTATTGACTTTGTCCGTGTACAAACCGGTGTATCTGCCGACAGCGGCAACAAAGGCGAGACAAGCACGGAGATAAGCGGAGCACAAGACCTGCACCCGCAAGCCGCACTACGACTAACACAACATGAGGCAAACAAACAGTGCTGCAAAATAATATATAACGGTCATGTAATCATACAGAAAAATGGTATTGAATACAACATTCTCGGGCATACAATAAAGTGAGAAACCAACTGACTGCAATATTATTTTCCATTCTTCTATCCCTGAGCCTCAAAGCCAACAGCGGTGTCCCCGCAAGCAACGCGCCGTGGGGTGAAAGCGGGTCTGATTCTCTATATCTTGACTCTATTGCCCGCCTCTTCCGCATTGATGAGATAGAGGTTGTAGCCCGTCAGGAGAAGGACGTTACTCCACCGCAACGACTACGTGGTGAACAGCTCCATGCCTTAGCCACCACGTCAGTTGCAGATGCAGTGAGATACTTCTCCGGCATCCAGTTGAAAGACTACGGCGGCGTGGGCGGTATGAAGACCGTTGACCTACGTTCGATGGGCAGTCAGCACCTCGCTGTGTTCTATGACGGTATAGCTATAGGCAACGCACAAAACGGCATAGTGGACCTCGGAAAATTCTCAATGGACAACCTCGAAGAAGTGGCTCTGTACAACGGTCAGAAATCAGAAATCTTCCAGCCCGCCCGCGACTTCGGCAGTGCCGGAACGCTTTATCTAAAAACCAAACGGCCTAAGTTCAGCCATGACAAAACATATAATGTGGAAGTGAAGATGCGAGGAGGCACTTTTGGTCTCGCCAACCCTTCAGTTATTTACGAGCAGCGCCTGAGCGACAATATTCACATTTCTGCCAATGCCGAATACACTTATGCGACAGGACGTTATCATTTCCATTACCGCAAGGAGCTTGCAGACGGCAGCGTAGCTTGGGATACCACTGCAGTACGTGAAAACGGAGATGTACAAGCCTTCCGCGCAGAAGCCGGACTCTTTGGATATACAGAACGAGGCAAATGGCACGTCAAGGGCTACTACTACCAAAGCGAGCGAGGAATACCCGGAGCAATAGTCAACAACGTCTGGAAGAACAGCCAACGTCAGTGGGACCGCAACGCTTTTGTGCAAGTTAATTATACTACCTCTGTCGGCAAACGAACCGACCTACAGGTGAACGCCAAATATGCCAATGACAAGTTGCGCTACCTCAATCCTGACACCACCCTGATGTATATCGACAACCTTTTTCTACAGCAGCAAGTATATATGTCTGCTTCAGCCCGTTGGCGCTTGTTCCCTTTTTGGGACATTGCAGCCGCAGCAGACTACGACCTCAATTGGCTGAAAGCTAACCTGACAGACTTCAGCAATCCGATAAGACACACCGTTCTTGTCAGCGCTGCAACAGCAGTATCATACAAGTGGCTCAAAGCACAAGCCTCCGTCTTAGAGACATACGTCAAGGACAAAGTACCGAGTGTCAAAGTACCAAGTACTACTAAAAACACCTACAACGCCGTGACTCCCGCAGTATTTGTCAACGTCAAACCTATTTTGCATGAGGAATGGTTCATACGCGGCTTCTACAAGATGGTTTATCGTATGCCGACCTTCAACGACCTCTATTACACCGATGTCGGCTCAAGTAACCTCAAACCGGAAAAGACTCGACAGTACGACCTTGGTAGCGAGTGGAGCCGACTTTTTGCCACCGACGTCACTCGCTTGCGCAGCGTGGAAACAGGACTGAAGGCTGACGCATATTTCAATCAGGTGGAGAATAAGATTGTGGCTATCCCGAAAGGAAACTCGCAGTATCGCTGGATGATGCTCAATCTCGGATATGTTGAAATAACAGGTGCCGAACTCTCAGCCGACCTTCGTTTTCGGTTTCGAACCACAACTCGCCCAACGGACGATCTGACCCTCTACCTGCACGCATCGTACACCTTTCAGCAGGCCCTTGACAAAACCAACCCTGACGACAACGACCAGTATGGGGGAACGTATAAAGGACAGGTTGCGTATATTCCCCGCCACTCCGGCTCCGCAACAGGCACTTTACTTTGGAGAGGTTTGACAGCTTCTTACTCTTTTGTTTATGTCGGACAACGCTTTACATCCTCAGCTAACATTCCGGCAAACATCGTTCAGCCCTGGTACACCCACGACCTCGCCGCAAGCTGGACAATACCTGTCAGTCAAAACAAAACCGCAAACACGACCAAAATACAGATAGGATTGGAAATAAACAACATCTTCAACCAGCAATACGAAGTAATACCCAACTACCCGATGCCGGGAATCAACGGGAAAGGTATAATAAGAGTCATTATATAATCAACATGAAAACAACATACCGGAAAAAAATCATCCCTCTTACCATCCTCGCTGCTATCAATCTGTGTATCGGCTGCCGGCACGCTGATGTAGTGCAGGACACGCCTGTTGAGTTGAACGACAGTAGCGCCGCTGTACTCTACATTCTTAATGAAGGAAACATGGGGTCAAACAAGGCGACTATCGATCTCTATGACATTGCTGCAGATAGTATTATTCGCGACATCTACCCCCGCATGAATCCGAATGTGGTGAAGGAATTAGGAGATGTAGGAAACGATATAGCCGTCTATGGTAATAAGATGTATATAATAGTCAACGTGAGCGGCAAGATAGAGGTAACCGACCTGCGTTGTCGCCGCATTGGACAGATAGAGGTGCCTAACTGCCGCAATATAACCTTTGCAGCCGGCTACGCGTATGTTAGCAGTTATGCCGGACCTGTCGATTACAACAATCCCGAATATAAACAGCTTGGCTATGTTGCCAAAATTGACACCACAACCCTGGCAGTTGTCGCGACCTGCACTGTGGGTTACCAGCCTAACGGCGTTGCTATCGCCGGCGATATGCTATACGTTGCCAACTCCGGTGGATACATGGCACCTCGCTATGACTCAACCGTATCTGTGATATCTCTTGACAGCTTCGAAGAAACACAACGCTTAACTGTGGCACAAAATCTTGAATCTATTATTTATGACTCTATTCATAATACACTGTTTATAAGCTCACAGGGGAATTATAACACTCTGCCGGCTGAGTTATATCGTCTTGACCTTACAAGCGGCAATCTGCAGGGATTAGGCTTTGCAGCCACAAAGATGTACCTTTGTCGTCAAAAACTATACTTTTATTCAGGAGACATGCTCACCGGCAATAACATCAGCTATGGCTATCTCAGTATAGAAACACTTCAGCGCACACCGATTACATTATCCAATAGTGCCGAAATACGGATGCCATACTCTATCTACGTGGATGAGGAGAGCGAAGATATCTACCTCACTGATGCCCGCGACTACGTAACACCGGGTGTGCTATACCGATATGACAAAAACGGCACATTAGTATCCAAACACAGAACAGGAGATATACCGGGCCATATAATCAAAGTGAAGTGAGAGCGCTCAAGGGTAGAGACGATGTTTATCACCGTCACGTAAAACAACGAAGCCGAAAGAACGCTAACGCTGTATATAGTACAACAATAATTATCAACCAATTAAATTAATTTTAATTATGAAGAAACTTTTTTTTGCAAGCGTTGCTGTAGCAGCCGGCTTGCTCATGGTGTCCTGCGACAAGGAACCCGCTCTTAATGTTGCCACCTTTGAAGATGTAACTGTAGGTAATGGTGGTACCAACGCAACTTTCACTGCCGAACAGGACGGTATTCACGGCTGGACCAGCGGTGAGTTCGCCTTCACAACCGGCAGTGCCTATAGTGGAACGTACTTCTACAACTTCATTGTCAGCGCACAACAAGAGAACACTTATGCCGACTTTGCAGACCAATATCACTCTGCAGCAGGCGGAGCCGCTGAGGGTAACCAGTTTGCCGTATGTTTCCAAGATCTGTTCAGCGAAGGTGCTGCTCTTGAGATTAAGCTCACAGAGCCAAAGACAGTGCCGGGTTGCTACTTATGTAACAATGCCTACGCCGTTGCTTCGATGGAGAATGGCGACACATACGCTAAGAAGTTCGGCAACGGAGACTGGTTCTTGCTGACCATCACCGGCTATAACACGGTCAAAGAGAACGAAAAGGTGGAGTACAAAGAGACCGGTAAGGTGGAGTTCTATCTTGCAGATTTCCGCGACGGCAAGAGCGAGATTGTGAAAGACTGGCAATATTGCGACCTCTCCGCCCTCGGACAAGTCAGCAAAGTGTCGTTCACACTCACCTCATCAGACAACGGCGATTATGGTATGAACACCCCCGCCTACTTCTGCCTCGACCAGTTTGGCGCTAAGAAATAACGCGGGACTGCAACGCAGTGGGAAATGATACAACCTGCGCTATAGGAAGTGAGATTGCCCAAGCGTCCCGGCCTTGTTTCGCCAACGGGTAGAGACGGTATTGAATACCGTCTCTCAAAACTGCCCAATCTGCAAGACCGCCCAAAGTTAGGACGGTGTGTCAAAAATCAAAGATAACAAGAGGGTGCGTCAGTTTTGACACACCCTCTTGTTATTAAACCTCGCCATTAAACGCAGCGCTCTCATCTTCTATGCGGCATCTTACCTGAACGTTGCATTGTTTGAACCTTACGCATCATCTTACTCATCTGCTCAAACTGCTTAAGAAATCGATTCAGCTCCACAATGCTGACACCGGCGCCTTTGACTATTCTGTTCTTCCGACTTCCGTTGAGTAAAGCGGGGTTCTGACGCTCCTCCGGCGTCATCGAGTCAATCATCGCCTCTATAGGTTTGAAGGCATCGTCTGAAATCTCTATATCCTTTAGAGCCTTGGACATGCCGGGAATCATTCCCATCAAGTCCTTCATATTGCCCATTTTCTTTATCTGCTCAATCTGACTACGGAAGTCGTTGAAGTCAAACTGGTTTTTGGCAATCTTCTTGGATATACGCCGTGCTTCCTCTTCGTCATACTGTTCTTGTGCCCGTTCAACCAAACTGACCACATCGCCCATTCCGAGTATTCGGTCCGCCATACGCGAAGGGTGGAAGACGTCAATAGCGTCCATCTTCTCGCCTGTTCCAATAAACTTTATCGGCTTATTTACCACACTTCGTATTGATAAAGCAGCACCACCTCTGGCATCGCCATCAAGCTTGGTCAGCACCACCCCATCGAAGTCGAGCCGGTCATTAAACTCCTTGGCGGTATTCACAGCGTCCTGACCTGTCATTGCGTCCACCACGAACAAGGTCTCCTGCGGACGAATAGCCTCTTTGATAGCGGCTATCTCCTGCATCATCGCCTCATCTACAGCCAAACGTCCGGCGGTATCCACAATTACAACATCATACCCGTAAACACGGGCTTTATCTATTGCGTTTTGCGCTTTACGAACGGGATTACCCTCCTCGGGCTGGTCAAAGACCTCCACCCCAATCTGTTCACCCAGAACACGCAACTGCTCGATAGCAGCCGGACGATAGACGTCACACGCCACAAGCATCACTTTCTTCTGCTTCTTCTCTTTCAGATAATGAGCGAACTTGGCGGCAAATGTCGTCTTACCTGAGCCCTGAAGACCACTCAACAGGACAACCGCCGGCGAGCCTTTGAGATTGACCTCCGTTGCTTCGCCGCCCATCAGGGTAGCAAGTTCGTCATGAGTAATCTTGACAAGCAGTTGGCCCGGACGAATGGAAGTCAGCACGTTCTGCCCAAGAGCCTTCTCCTTGACCGAATCGGTGAACTGCTTAGCTGTCTTATAGTTGACATCCGCCTCAAGCAGTGCCTTGCGGATATCCTTAACCGTTTCTGCTACGTTGATTTCAGTAATACGGCCTTCGCCCTTCAGTATCTTAAAACTGCGTTCAAGACGTTCTGATAAATTGTCAAACATGTAGGAATAGAATGATTAGAAAAGTTAGTTCATATAAATATCATGCAAATTTACAAAAAAAACGCCGTATACGAAAGTATTCAGCGTTTTTTTTTCGTATACGGCGTTTTTTTTGTATCTTTGCAAATTGGAATCACCATTATGCGCAGCAAAGTTCTATACATATTACTCCTTACCTGCTTATCCGTCAGTGCGTCTGATAGTTTGAAGCATAAAATCAGAATGCAGTACCGCTTGTCAGGTACAGCAGGTTGGCTCAATCGTGACGACAAGATTGCCGGAACCAAGACCATGATTGGTCTGACGATGGATCGTCCTGTAGTAACAGGTGCTACAATAGCGGCAGAGTTCCTGCCCACAAGCGGGTTGGCGAGTAAGCCCCACAAGGCACTTCGACAGTGGAATAATGCCTCCATCGGTGTAGCTGCGACATGGCTTAATCTCGGACAAAACAAGTATTTAGGCAACGTTGTTGCCACTTGGACCTACCTCAACATTCCCCTCTACCATTCCAAACATTTCATATTAGGATTGCGTCCCGGCGTTGGCGTAGCCTTTGCCGACAAACGCTATAGCAACACTGTGCCGGAGGAAAACAAGTGGACACAATATCAGTTAGCCACAGCGGGAGGAAAGAGCCAACAGATAGCCAACATCTCGATAGGTAGCATTGCCAATGCTTTTATCAACGGAGGGTTATATTTTGATTTTCCGATTAAAGCCGGCTGGTCGGTCAGTCTCACCGGCGGTTGGCAACACGTGAGCAATGGCAGTGTGCTAACGCCCAATGCCGGATATAATATGTTCAACGCAGAGGTTGGTGTAGCTTACACCCCTTACGCAGAAGAAGTGAATGACGAGTTCGAAGCGCCAGAGGTGCCTCGTAAGTTATGGGACGGCGTTGACAAACGCTGGGACATAGAGATAGGCATTGCCGGCGGAGCCCGTAGCGTCTATTACAAGGACCGCAGCATTGCCGGTAATCAGTGGCTGTTCGGCGTCGGAGAACTGACGTTGGCCGCACACTGGATACCACTATCTATATTCAAAATAGGTGCCGGAGTGGACGTGTTCTATGACGGAGCATACCGTAGTGTGTATAAAGACTTTTCGTCAGCCGCACCTGATGCGCCCGTCACATTCTTCGGCAAGACTTACCTTGCCGAAAGTAAGATTAGCAATTGTTTCAGAGTGGGAATAAGCCTTCAGCCGGAATTTATAATAGGCAACCTAACAGTAGGTTATCACCTTGGTCTATACTTATATGACCCGATTAAGAACCTTGAGCCGTATAACGAAGCCAAGAAAGCAACCGAATCAGGCAAAGCGCTTAATCGCGGCCTCGTCTATAGCTACGACCCAAGTCGCGCCAGCACCTACCAAGACGGATGGTTCTACCAGCGTTTGCAACTTAAATACCGTTTCTGCCGCTACGCATACGCGCAAGTAGGGCTGAAATTACATATAATGAAAGCGGAATTTCTTGATGCCGGTTTAGGCCTCTGCTTCTAATGAGTCTGTATCCTGAGCATCCGCAACCACATTCAAACCGTCACGATACTGCTTAGGGGTCAAACCGCTTACTCTTTTGAAATACCGACTAAAGGTAGCCGCATCAGCAAAACCGATGTTTCGTCCCACATCCTGAGCCGTCAAGTCAGGACGTGTTCGCAAAACATGTTTTGCCTTGGCCGTAACATATTCGTCAATCCATTCGCCGGCTGTAACTCCAACTGTTTCAAAAATAACACGAGAGAAATACTTCGGCGTCAAATCAAGCATCTCTGCATAGAATATCACCTCACGCGACTCTTTATAATGTTTGGCAAGCAGGTCACAGAATTTATTAAATAACGCCGACTGCCTGCTGTTGTGCTTGATATTCACGTCTTGGGCGACACGGAATGAGTTGACAAATTCATATATCACATCTACCATATAAATCAGCAACTGATGCCTATTGGGCAAACTGGCGGGACTGGAGCCGCAAATTATCTCAAGCACATCAACCATCTTAAGGAGTTTCTCAGCCTGCTTGTCGGTAATAACACACGAAGGTGAAGTATGAAACTTGCTATAGTCGTGCGACAAGATGCAATGTTTCACCTCCTTGACAAAATCCTCAGATAAGAAAAACAAGGTGACATTATAATCCTCACTGCTTTCCAAAGGAAGAAGAATGTGGTTTGGCATAACAACGGTCAGCTCGTTTTTCCCGAAACTGACCTCATGCATGTCGTATATCGCACGCGCATGACCGCTATGAACGAGCGATACCACCATGTGAGGAATCTCGAACTCACGATTATAGACAGGGAAGTGAGTAACGTTACGTAAAACCAACACTTCCGACTTTTTGATATTGGAGATTTTTTTCTTAAAGTCGATTGAATTCTCCATAAACTAATTGATTTATCGTGAGAAATATCGCAAAGGTAAACATATTTTTTTTATCTCACAAGAAAATAATAAAAAAAAACGTACACCCTATTGACAATAACACGACTTTTATTACCAAAAACCACAATCCGGCATTTTTTGCTGTAAAACATGTAGTTATTTAAGGCTAAAAACACTTGATAAATTCAAAAAAACAACAAGGCCTGCAGAAAAATACAAGCCTTGTTAATAATACGATATATGATTCAGTCAAAAAACTACTTTCTGCTAATCGTTTAATGCTGCTTTGATGAAATCGAGGAAAAGCGGATGCGGTCTGAGGACGGTGCTTGAATACTCAGGGTGGAACTGCACACCGATAAACCAGGGATGGTCACGCAACTCAATTATTTCCACAAGGTCGGCTTTTCTATTGATACCAACGCAGCACATTCCCGCCTCATCAAACATACGTCGATATCGGTTATTAAACTCATAGCGGTGGCGATGACGCTCTGAAATAACATCTTTACCGTATATCTGATTCACTCTTGAGCCACTTAGCAGTTCACACTCGTATGCTCCAAGTCGCATTGAAGCACCTTTGTTAACCAGCGTCTTTTGTTCTTCCATCAGGTCGATAACATTATGCTTCGTGTCTGCATTAAACTCACTGCTGTCAGCATCTTTCAGCCCGAGCACATCCCGCGCAAACTCTATCGCCATACATTGCATACCAAGACAGATACCTAAACACGGCACCTTGTTTTCCCGCGCAAAGCGAATGGCTGCAATCTTTCCGTCCACTCCCCGGCTTCCGAATCCCGGTGCAATGATGATGCCCTGATACCCGCGAAGACGGTCTGCTGCATTATCCGAAGTCAATTCGTCAGACAGAATCTCCGTCAAAACAAGTTTACGGTCGTTATAAGTAGCGGCATGTGAAAGACTCTCACGAATAGACATATATGCGTCATGCAGTTGAACATATTTTCCCACAAGAGCGATATGCACCTCCTGTGTCGCCTTGTCGCGCATGTCAAGAAACGCGTTCCACTCAGTCATATCTGCCTCACGCACATCCGACAGATTAAATCCCAACTTACGGAGTACTATTTCGTCAAGATGCTCCTGCTGCATATTTAGCGGCACCTGGTAAATAGACTTAGCGTCCACCGATTGAATAACAGCATTAGGACTGACGTTGCAGAAAAGTCCCACTTTCCGTCGCATATTGTCCGTAATCGGGTGTTCTGTTCGCAGCACTAAAATATCGGGTTGCACCCCACCCTGCTGCAAAGCCTTGACAGAGTGCTGCGTTGGTTTGGTCTTCAGTTCTTGAGCAGCTGCAAGATATGGCACATAAGTGAGATGAATAGACAAGCAGTCGTTTTCCAATTCCCACTTCATCTGCCTGACAGCCTCCACGTAAGGCAAACTCTCGATATCACCGACGGTGCCGCCTATCTCCGTGATGACAAAGTCAAAATGTCCGCTTAGTCCGAGAGCCATGATGTTACGCTTTATCTCGTCAGTGATATGCGGCACAACCTGCACTGTCTTCCCAAGGAAGTCACCACGACGTTCTTTCTCTATAACAGACTGATAGATACGTCCGGTAGTGATATTGTTAACCTTGTGTGTCTCCACATTCAAGAAACGCTCATAATGCCCGAGGTCGAGGTCTGCTTCATGTCCGTCAACCGTGACATAACACTCGCCGTGCTCATAAGGGTTCAGCGTTCCCGGGTCCACATTAATGTATGGGTCCATCTTTTGATTGGTTACACGAAAACCTCGTGCCTGCAGCAGTTTACCCAACGAGGCAGCCAATATACCCTTACCTAACGATGATGCAACACCACCTGTGACGAAAATATATTTAGTTGTATTCACGATAAAAGAGTGTTATGTATGAACGTTGATGGTTGAACATTGATGGTTGAACGTGCTAATACACTACAGCCTATCTACCAGTTTTTGCAATATAATAGCGTCTGTCCACTGTCCGTCCGCCTTTCTTATCCAGTGTCGCAGCACGCCGCTTTGTTCGAAGTTCAAACTACGGAAGAGTCTGATACACGCTTGGTTGTCAATGCCCACCACTATATAGAGTTGAGCAAGTCCCAAGAAACCGAAAGCATACTTAACAAGCTGCAAGAGTGCTTTTCTTCCGTATCCTTTACCTCGCTCTTCCGGCGCAATATACATACCTATTGCGGCACGTCGTGAGCGTACGTCCAAGTCGAAGAGGTCGATACAGCCGATACTATGTTGCTCCGCATCACTATCGTCAGCTATCATCAGCCGCAATTGCCCGTCTTTGTATAGGTCTCCGGTAGAAGACTCAACATACTCCCGAAGCAGCTTGTGCGACAATGGGTTGTGCGTGTCGCCGTCAGCCCACACAGAAGCATCATTCTCCCAACGATAAAGATATGGTAAGTCGGATATTTCAATAGCTCGCAGTCGCATAACTAATTAGAATATACCGAAGAGCTTACGCCTCGGCGGTTCGTTGTACGCCGCTTCGTTCTTCGGTTGCTTGAACGGATTACCGCTATGAATCATCTGATAGATAACCCCCCAATCCGGCAAACCGCCAAGGTTGCGGTCGTCAATGAAGATATCTGCAGTCAATTTACGTGGCACAGTCTTCTCAACCAATGCCTGCTCCGGATAATTAGAGTTAACAGCATAGAACTCCAGTCCTCGAGCTTTGCAATAGTCAATAGCTTCTTGCAGCAGCTCGCCTTCGCGCACTGACCACAAAATGATATCGTGGTGGTCTTCCTGTTGAAGTCGCTTCAGCGCCTCAATCGCAAACGGGATAGGTTTGCCGATTGCAGGATAAGCATGTGTGACGATTGTGCCGTCAAAATCAACTGCGATAATCATACGTGTGAGGTATAAGAGGTGGTTATTGAATTATTCTGACGGCCTGTCACCATCGTTCATGTTATGCATCTCAAGGTAAATTTTCTTCTCGCTTGGCTTGCAGAAATAGAATGCAATAAGCGCCATAGCGGCACACCAAAGCATTGATTGGTACGAACCAAGAAGATAAAATGCAGCTATGCAAAGAAGGACTCCGATGCCGATAAGTGTCATACGCATAACGGCAGCACACATATACGCCTTCTCCTGCCGTGCCGCATCTTCCATCTTACTCACCTTCCCCATATAGCGTTTGAAGCCATAAAGCGCTCCGGGAACGGATAGAAGAACATACATTATCGACACATATTGCAGCACCTCGCCGGAACCGGACTGAGGTAACATGACTACTTCACTTAGGTCAATAACAAAACCCAGCAAAGCAACAAGCACTATTGCCAATACATAAAATGAGTAGTAAAGAATGTTGAGGCGCGTATTCATAGTTAAAACAAAATGTATGTTGATATCTTTATGCCGTGAACTCAGTACGGTTAATTATCGAGCGCCCGAGCGTCAGTTCATCAATATATTCAAGGTCTCCTCCAATTGCGACCCCACGTGCAATCTGAGTCACACGCAAATCAGCGTGTTCAAGGCGCATTAGTTGTCGGTAGATATAGAAATTCGTTGTATCGCCCTCCATAGTGGTAGGTAAAGCAAGAATAATCTCATCAATTCCGCCACGCGAAACACGACTGACAAGCGAGTCTATCTCTATATCCCTTGGTCCAACGCCGTCTATAGGTGAGATAATTCCACCCAATACATGATACAACCCATTGTATTGTCCGGTATTCTCTATTTGCATCACATCCTGCACGTTCTCTACCACGCATACCACTCTGCGGTCGCGCCGGGTACCGGAACAAATAGAACAGATTTCCGTATCACTGATGTTATGACACTCCTTGCAATAGACAACCCCTTCTCTCAGCCCCGTCATTGCATCTGCAAACGCCCTAACATCTTCTGCCGGTTGTTTGAGAAGATACAACACATGCCGCAAGGCAGACTTGCGCCCTACACCGGGAAGAGTGGACATCTGAGCCACCGCACGGTCAAGCAACTGAGATGGATAATTCTGTATCACTACTTTGAATAAACTTTGCAAAGATACAACATTTTTCTGACCTGAACAAGATAAATTGTTTTTTTAATAATAATTTGTCTGAACGGTTTTTTTTATGTAACTTTGCAAATAACTTTAACATATCACCAACTATGGCAGAAAAAGAATTACTCGAACTCGGAGAAGAGTTCAACGATGACAAGTGTATTGACTTCATCCTTAACCTTATTCCTCAGGAGGACAGACAAGGCATCAGCCGCGATGATGTGCAGTTCGTACTGGATAGTATCTATGATTACTATGAAGAAAACGGTCTTATTGACGAGGACACAGTAAGCGACAGTTATGTTGATGAAACCGAAGAATTGAACTACGTGCGCCAAGCATGCAAAAACGAGGGCATCAAACTCACTGACGAGCAGATACAGCTGATTCTTGACGGAGAACTGCAATACGGCATCTCTATCGGGATATACGAAGAAGAAGACTAATACATCCGGCGTTAGCAAGCCCAACAATAAGTAATGCTTACTCTGATAAAGATACTGTCATTGCTGCCATTGAGTGTGCTATATGCAATAGCGCAAGGTTTGTTGTATCCGCTTATTTACTACGTGGTTAGATATAGGCGCAAAATGGTAAGACATAACCTACGACTCGCTTTCCCGGATAAACCGGACAATGAGCGCCAGTTGATAGAAAAGCAGTTTTACCATTGGTTTGCCGACCTATTAGCTGAGATAGTACACGGCTATCGCGCCACAGATGAGGAGATGCGCGAACGTATTCAATACAGCGGACTGGACGAACTGACCAAGGCTGCCCGCCAACACGGCGGAGCAATGCTGATGATTGGTCATATAGGCTGCTGGGAGTGGTACGCAGAAATTGCTAAACAGAGTGCAACAGACCTCAAGTTTCATTATATTTATCGTCGGCTGAAATCCGAGTCGGCTGATAAAGCAATGCTTGAACTAAGAAAAAAACGCGGAGGCGACTGTATTGAGAAAAACCTGCTGCTCCGACGTATGGTATCTTACCGCAAGGACCATCTTCCCCACATATATTGTATGCTCTCTGACCAGAAACCTTCGGCACAGGACCTCGATTATCGGCTGCCATTCCTTAATACGGACAGTCCGTTCATCACCGGCACCGACACATTGGCTCGTAAGTTCGGCTACCCGGTTTTTTATATTGATTATACGATGCCTTCACGCGGGCACTACATTGGCCGTCTCAAGCTTATCACCGACGCTCCGGAAATAACAGATGTTGGCAGCATAACTCGCGAATACGCAAAATTGCTAGAACAGACCATTCTTCGCACACCGCACATCTGGCTCTGGACACATAATCGCTTCAAGTACTCAAAGCCGTTATGAAACGTTGTTCAATAGTTATATTAAACTGGAACGGGGCAGAAATGCTTCGTCGCTATCTGCCATCGGTGGTCAGCTATTGTCCGGAAGACTCAGAAGTAGTTGTTGCCGACAACGGCTCTACCGACGAGTCACTGCAGGTGCTGAAAGAAACATATCCGTCAGTACGGCTGATAGTACTTGACAAAAACTATGGTTTTGCGGAAGGTTATAACCGCGCTCTACAACAGATAGACAGCCGCTATTGTGTTCTACTCAATTCCGATGTAGAAGTAACAGAGGACTGGCTCAGTCCGCTACTTGACTACCTTGACAGTCACGAAGACGTAGCCGCTGTTCAGCCAAAGATTCGCGCATGGTACGATAAACGCCTCTTTGAGCACGCCGGTGCAGCAGGAGGGTTCCTTGATAAGCTCGGTTATCCTTACTGTCGCGGACGAATTATGGGACATTTAGAGAGCGATGATGGTCAGTATGACACACCCGCCGGCATCTTCTGGGCAACAGGTGCCTGCTTCGTAACCCGCACCGCACTATACAAAGAAGCAGGCGGCTTAGATGCCGAGTTCTTCGCACACATGGAGGAGATTGACCTCTGCTGGCGTTTCAATGCTCGAGGCTACCGACTGGTCTGCTTGCCACAGTCTGTCGTCTATCACCTCGGAGGCGGCGCACTGCCGTATGAGAGTCCGCGTAAGACGTATCTTAATTTCCGCAACAGTCTGCTGATGCTATACAAGAACAGCCCGACATCACGACTTATTTGGCTGATGCCGCTACGCTGTTTGCTTGACTATGTGGCAGCACTGCAGTATCTGTTTAAAGGAGAAACAGCCAAAGCCAAGGCAGTCATCAAAGCCTGCCACGACTATCGGCAGATGCGAAGGCGGATGAAAGACAAACGCAAAACAAACTTGCAGCTAACCAAAGTATGGACGCCACAACAGATGCGGCCGTTCTCTATTCTTGTACATTACTATCTGCTACGTCAGCAACGATATACAGATGTAATGATGAATTGACAAAGTACAACGCACCGCCAAAGGGTAGAGAGGGTTTTCTTCACCGTCTCTCAAAAAAGAGACACTCAGAAACGAACACGATGAGAGACGCTCTTTTTGAGCGTCTCTCATCGTGTGGTGTAAACGTTGGTCATTCTTATTCCATGTACTGATTAATCAGCCTTACCATCAGGTCACTGAGCAACTCTACCTCATAGTCACCCACGGTAGCCTTAATATGACTGTTGCCTACTCCGCTATGATCAGTGAGGAAGACGTATGTGGCATCGGTAGCCGTTGCTACAAAACGCAGGAAGAACTCCGTAGGCTTATCCACTCCGCTGGCTGCTACAGGAATAACACGAATACCATGAGCAGCATATTCAGGTACAGACCTCTGCAAGCTACGAATCACCTCAGTTTCATGGTGCGGTGGTGCGTCAAGAAGCATAAACACCAGCCGAATACCCGGCTCTTCATTCCAACTAAGTTCCTGCAACCCTTTCTCTAACGCTGTGTGAACAGCCTCCGGATAGTCACCGCCACCACCTGCGTTCTGCTTGGAGATGAATGTGACAGTAGTATTGATATCCAAAGAGAAGTCGCTTGCCTTAGTTAAATACTCATCTCCCTCATCACGATAGAATAAAGCAGCAGTACGTAATGCCACATCTGAGTGTTCCTGTTCAACACGGCGAATGATTGACTGCAAATCGGCCTTGAGGAAATCAATCTCATCAGACATTGAACCGGTAGCATCAACAATAAAAGCGATATCCATCTTCTTGGAGAACGTAGCCGTTGTGGTCATCTCGTTCCACTGCACCTCCGAACCCCATCCGGTTACGGCCACATTAGCAAGCTCTTCTGCACCATCCGCCACCAACACCAGCCCGTTGCCGGCATCGATTAGGCGTTGTGTCAGTCCTATCCATAGATTTACTTCACCGCGGTTGTCTGTTCTGCCCGTATAGAGCACCGTTCGTTCTCCGCCATTATCGCGCATCAGTCTAACACGCACATCTCCTACAGGCAAACCGGCGGCATCACTAAGACGCACTGCAATACGGTTATTGGTATAAAACTCCCAATAGTCACTGTAAGTAGTGAAATCATAAGGATTATTCTCCTCATTATTATAGTTCGTCTGCTGTGTGTCGTTCTGCAGAGACTGTTTACCATAATCCGGGTTAGTCATTAATTCAGACCAAAGGTCCCAATGATCAAGGTCTCGCCATTCACCGGCAGTCACTTTTCCTGCATATTCCTGTTCCTCACCTCCTGCCCCATTATTACCCTCACCACCATCATCGTAGTCAGATGAACGGTAATCAACATCTTCATCGTAGTTAAATGGACTGTTAGAATGTTTATCTGAAGCACATCCAACGATGACTAATGCTGTGGCACATAGCCACAAAAACTTGCTTAAGCGTTTCATAGGTCTATAGTTTTTTATTCTCACGGAACTAATCAAACCTGACACCAACACCAAGTTTGAACAATGCATCATAACCGATGTTTATCTCCGCCAGTCCGTAAACTCGCGTTCCCACCTTGATGCCTATAGGAGTGATGTCGAATGCCGGCAGAGCGTATAGAGATGTTCCATTGTTGTACTTGTCGCGGAAATCCGCCACTTTCTTCAGTTCAGGATCAAGCTCTTGTGCCGCTGCAGGAATAGTTTTGTCCCACACCTGAGAGCGCTGCCATATACCAAATCCTATACCAAGGTCAACACCAGAGTAGAGTTTGACAATACGTGTATGTACATAGGTAAACTGCAGACTCGCCATTGCCGTAAGCAAATGAATGTTGCTATGTCCGACAAACTCATGCGCACTTCCCATCACAGCCAACACACTTGGACGTGTGTCAGTAGAGAAGACGTCGCACGCATTCTGTTCGTAAGTAGCTTTCACACCAAGAGCAAGGAACGATTTGAGTTGCTTGTGATAGTTGAAACTATACGAGCCTACATAAGAGAAGTTCTCCAACGACACCTTCCCTGCAGCATTGGTTGCACCGATGATACTGTTTGCATAAAAAACAAATCCGAAGTTTGGTGCAGAAAACGGACCGGCTGCCACGGTAATGTCGTTAGTCCAATCATTAGCCACTGAGGCAAGGCTGCATAGAGCAGCACACATAAATAGAGATAAGCGTTTCATAGTGGTATGATATATTGTATTCTTTTCGCAAAGATAATACAATTTGTTTGAATACACAAATAAAAATTTGAGAATTGATGAATTATGAATGGTGACGGTAACGCTTAAAGGTGAATTGATGAATGGTAGATTGATGATTGCTGAATTGAAAAAGAAGGTGCGCCATGATGGCACACCTTCTTTTCTTAGGTCTATAATGCTATAGAGAATTTATTTTACTCTTACGCCTGTAACGGTGTACTGCATGCCGTCGCGAATAATATAAACCTGACCATTCTCAACAACCTTTCGCACCGATTCAACGCTATTAACATTATCTACACCTACCGAGTAACCTTCGTTTTCTACAACAAGCGACTTCTTCGCCGGAACAACAACTGTGTTGTCCATTGTAGGAACACCATAAGCAACCAGCTTGCTCGACGTTGAGTTATTATAATTCGCTCCTGCTGTGCCTACCAAGTTTCCGGCATAGTCGAAGGAAAGCGAACCATGAGCCGCATAAGATGTAGCATATTTAGCAACGAGAGTGAGAGCAGGTGTGTCTTCTGTCCACGCAATATCGTAAACAAGGATGTTCTTCTTACCGTCAACAATAGCCAGTTGACTTGCGTCACGCGACACAGCGCAACCGCCACCAAGCGACCCCGTAAGGTCGGCAGTTGCATCAGCCGGCAGAGCGACAAAGGTACGCTCGCCATTATGATTGTAGAACTGCAGCGAGCGGGCACCAGCTGCATTATTACCCTCACCGCGCGAGCTCGAGAAGAACACGCCGTGTTCATTAACGTTAAGAACAAACATCTCAGCAGCATTATCAAGCAGGGCAAAAGTTTTTGTCGGAGCAGTATTCCACGTAGAAAGTACTGTACCATCCTCTTGACCTATCTGATAAACATTTACTCCATTCTTATAAAGAGTGGTACCTGCACTGCTTACATCTTCGTTCATAGCATAGAGAACAGTATTGGCTCCTTCGCCGTAAACACCTACAGCAGCAGTTGACGAACCCATCGCTACACCATCAGCATTAGTCCAAAGACCGTTACTTGCCTGAGTTCCTACAAAGAAATTGGTAGCTACAAGAGTCTGAGGATTCATAACGTAAATACCACCATGACTGTCACCCCAGTCTGCAACATATACAGTGCCGTCAACACCTACAGACGGACGTCCCATACTTTGCCATTTCGCCTGACCGGCGAGAGTATTTGAGGTATGCACCGTATAATCAGGATTATATACATATATACCACCAGAACCGGCACCTGCACGGTTTGCGACATACATACGACCAAAATAGTCGGACTCCGGACTATTATCCATAGCTAAGTGACACTTCATAAGGTCATCTCCTGCAAAGTACTGTTTAAACACATAAACCGGATCTGCCGTCAGCTCAACAGCCCAAGTCAGACCTTCGCCTACAGGAAGTTCATGTTTATCCACAGTCTTAGTGTTCAGACCTGCAACAGGAGCGTCAAGAGCTATCGTTCCTTGTACCACACCATCTTTATAGAAGATAAGGTTGGCTGCAGTACCGGCGATATTAGCGTAATAAGAGAAGGTATAGTTGTCACCATCTTTTACCATATTCAGCCCGTAAGCGTTGATACGACGGTCGGACTCTGCTACAACACCGGACTCTGCACTCATTGAGAAATATACATTGTCAATAAAGAATCCGTTGAGAGCATAATAGTCAATCCAGCCCATCTGTGCTACGTTGTCAAGGTTCATACCCGAGTAGTCAAGAACAAGGTGATTCCATTGGTTGCCGGTAACCTCAACTACTCTATTATAGTCGCCCTCACCGCCGGCTACAACAGGATAAATCTTTATCGTACCGCTTGCCATCGGATAGATACTGATGTGCAAATACGGATAGTCAGTTACATTGATGTTTGAGAAATCCCAGCCAATCATACCTGTAGTTGCCGGTGCGTAATAGAGAGCCTCGTCGTTTTCTGCCAACGGTCCTCTGCTCATTGCAGGTGGCTCCCACCAAGCAGAGATAAACGAACCAATAGCTGCCGGAGCAGCAGTATATGCGTCGGAGAATATCGACTTAACAAAGTAATTCTGATTGAGCGGAGCAGCATCAGCAGCAGGACCGGCTAAAGTAGCAGCGGCAACATGTACGGTATCAGCAGCGTAGTTGTCGTTGCCGTCATAACATACTACATCAAGAGTATAGTTCGAGCCGGCAGCCAGACCTTTGACATCAACATTAACCACTGCACCGGCTGTTCCACCGATAGTAGCCATCTCCGTTTCGCCAAGAAGAACCTTGAAGTTAACAATGCCTTGATTGTCGTCAGCAGAAAGGGCAAGCCGAACTGAGAAGTAGGAAGCCGAAGCCATCGAAGCACTAACGTTGGTCGGAGCCTCATTATCAACAATAGGAGTAGTGCGATAGAAATATACATTATCCACGCAGAAAGAAGGAGCAGAGCCATCGCTGAACTTAACTTGGAAGATGCTGGAGAGATTCAGACCGGCGAAGTCGGTCGAGAGGTCGAGGTCGAAGCTGTTCCACTGCTGACCCGTTAGTGTAAGCATCTTGCCCTTCAAGTCGTCAGTTGCCAAACCATCACCACCATAGATAGGTGTGAGCTTAACCTGAGCGTCGTTCTCTGACCAGATATCAACATGCAATTTCTCCATTGCAAGAGCGTTGTAAGGAGTACCACCGGTGAGAACCCAACCAAGATAGTTGAAGTTGGTATAAGAGAGGTAGTGATTATTATCAATATCCTTCTCCTGCAGTTGAGTTGCCTGCCCCCAACCGGCATTATAGTTCCAAGTAGAAGCCGGCTGGTAGGTGTCGGAGTAGAATGCTATAACTTGCGCAGCAGGCCAAGTGGGCGTCGGTGCAGCTTCAGCCGGAGCAACAAGGTGAGCGTTGGTTGTAACAGCCACAACAGCGTTGTTGTCAGACTCGTTCTGAGCTGCATCAATGGCTGTGATGGTGAAAGAGTAAGCAGTAGAAGCCTCCAGGCCGCTAACGGTAATCTTGCCGTCATTAACGTTGCAGTTCTTATCAATGCTGTTGGTAGCGTCAACCACGTGATAAGCCACCACAGTACCGTTGTCGGTAGCTGCCACATTGATAACCACATTATTCCACGACTTACTTTCTACCGAAGCCTCCCCCATAACTGGTTTCTCGGTATCGCCGGAGTCAATCCATTCCTGACCAAACACTTTCATTTCATACATCTTCATGCCCCATCCTGTAGCAGCCTTGGTGCTCCAGAAGCGGACATAACGCACTTTGGTAGTGTTGGCAAGCTGAGTAGAGAGCACATCGGTATGACCGTTGACACCGGCATTGCCGACATAGTTGTATGCCTCGTTCCAAACACTGTTGTCAGCCGAGAAATCCAAGTGATAAAGCTGCGAGCAAGCGCCCTCAAACTTGATTGTAACAAGGTCAATGTTATAGAACGCTCCAAGGTCAAGAACGAACCAAGAGTCAAAGGTGCGCGCTTCGTCGTCACCCGCCGTGCCGTTGGTAGCAGAACCCTGCCATACAGAACCGTCATTGCCATCAACTGCGAAAAAGGCATCAGTACCATTAGGAGCGAACTCCGACTGCGCAATAACCTTATTGTCAGTAGTGATATTCGTGCTGAGTGCGAGGTTGTCGCCGGCATAGCCGAATACAGACACGTTTCCTGAAACCACCTCGCCTGACTTGGCTACGATAGTAGCAGCACCGACCTTTGCAGGAATATACACTCCGTTTTCTACAGCCCCCGCATCGGCAGGAGTAATCTCGTAGTTGACATCTGCCTGCATTGCCTGACCATTCTGGTCAAGTGTCTGAAGTGTCAGATTAACACCTTGTCCTACCTTGGCGATAATATCCGCAGCCGAGAGGTTGATAGTAGTGAGTGTACTTACGCCGGGCAGCAGAACACGGAACTCATAGAACGAATAGCCATAGCCCGTTCCACGTGCTATACCATTGAAGCGTACGTAGCGTGCCGTAATCTTATCGAAGGTGTAGGTCTGCTCATTGGGGAAGCCGGCAAGAGAAACATCCTCAATCTTAACCACATTTGTCCAAGTCTCGCCATCGCTTGATACATCGATATCAAAAGTCTTGGCGTATGCACCTTCCCAACGTATTTGTACTGTGTTGAATATGCGCGCTTGTCCAAGGTCAACCATAAACTCTTGCGGGTCCATCGCCGAAGACTCCCAACGTGAACCGTTGTTGCCATCAATAGCATTACTTGCCACTCCCGAAGAAGATGTTGCCGAAGCGCCATTCGAAGCGAGTGCGAAGTTGGTGTCATACACCTCTACCGGTGAAACACTGCCGGCAGCGCCATCAGCATAAAACACCGTAAAAGTGTAGGTAATATCCGAGCACACCACTGTAAACTCCGTCTCCTGAGCCGTGAATGCATCAAGGTGGAAGAACACGCCGGCCCCTTCTACTTCATACTTTGAAGAAGCAAGTGAGAATGCGCCAAAAGCAGCAGATGGGAAACTCACATGCAAAACAGGAGTTGAACCTTTGAGCTGAAGATTATTGATATAACCCGGTGAAGGCAGCGCGGGAGAGACAACGGCCTTATACTTTTCAGTATAGCCCTCTCCGACACCATTACCGAGCCACGCGACGCCACTCCAATCGATAGCAGCGTACGACATCATGCTTGCGCACAATAGCGCAAAAAGAAATGAAATCTTTTTCATGATCGTTGTGTTTTTTAGGTTAATAAATATAGTTGATAATAATTTATTTTTCATTTTTCAGGTTAATGTTTGTTTTGTTTGCTTCCAATCTTTCTCTTCAAAGACCGCTACGCTATGGGAAGTCGGACCTACAAGAAACAAACACTATTCACAACGCAAAATTACTACTTTTCTACAATAAAAACAAACAAAAAAAACATGTTTTACAACATATAGACCACAACTTTATTCCGCAAGCCTAAACTTCGCATGTTCCATCTTGGCATCACTATGTGGCGCAATCCAAGCCTCAAATGGCGCAGAGTCAGTAGCAAAATAAGTAACAGTGCTGTTTCCCGACTTCGATTCATGCCAATAACCGAGCTCATTAGGAGTAAGCGTAAATTTGAGTTCTCTACTTTCCCCTGCCGGAATAAAGACTTTTTTAAAACCTTTCAGTTCCTTAATCGGCCTGACAAGGTCGCCTGACAATTGATGAACATACAGTTGCGCCGTCTCATACGCGTCCGTTGTACCGGTGTTGGTAATTGTACAAGACAGAGTAATAGCCTCCTCTGACTTATCAAAAACGACGATACCGGTGTCTGCAGCGTGTGACGTAATGCAAGTCTTACCATATTCGAATGTGGTGTACGACAGTCCGTAGCCGAATGGGAACAGCGGTTCTGTTGGTGTATCAAGCCAATACGACGACTGTCCGATAGAGAACTGCGGACAACCTATTGGTATTTCGTCAAGCAGCATCGGCGGCTCGTATGATGGACGACCGGTGTTGTGACGATTATAATATAGGGGCACCTGACCAACTATCTTCGGGAACGTGACCGGACACTTGCCGCTCGGTGAACAGGTGGTGACAAGTGAAGGGTGATGGTTGTTGTCGTTATTCATTGGGAAGAAGTGTTTTCCTGTCAGCACATTACATAATCCCGGTCCTGCCATTGTGCCGCCATGGAACGAATACACCACCGCTGCCGCCTGCTCCACCTGCTTACCGATAGAGAGCGGGCGTCCTGCCATTACAATCATCACCACCGGCTTACCGGTTGCCGCAAGTGCCTCCATCATTGCCGGTTGAGCTCCGGGCAGGTCAAGAGTAGTGCGGCAACGAGCCTCGCCTGACAAGATAGCCTCCTCGCCACAAAAGAAAAGGATGACGTCTGCAAGACGTGCTTTCTGCAAAACCCTCGAGAAGTCAGTATTTCGGTCGCGAGAATACGTGAGTCCCGCTTCATAAAGGATGTTCAATCCCTTTGTCTGCAAATCGTTAAACGCCATCAGCGGAGTGCTGCTATGTTCAGGCTCGGCATCGAAGACCCAAGTACCAAGCTGCTCTTTCTTTTGGTCGGCAAGCGGTCCGCAGATTAAAACGGTACGTTTTTCGGTGTTACATTGCCGGTTGAACATTGGAGGTTGAACGTTGGTGGTTGACTCCGTTGCTTTACTATCAGACAGCAACGGCAGAACACCGTTGTTTTTTAGCAGAATAGCGCCTTCCTCCACAGCTTGTGTAGCAGCGGCAAGAGATGCGTCAGAATAGTACCCCGAAACATCTTCCGGCACATAGGGATTATCGAACAATCCAAGGCGGAACTTCATCCTCAGCACGGAGCGTACACAGTCGTCAATTTGTCGCTCTGACACTTTTCCCTCAGCCACTAACTGCGCAAGATAATCAGTGTAAATACCGCCTTGCATGTCCATTTCCATTCTTGCATCTATTGCTCGTAGCGCCGCTTCTCTCTTGTCAGCGACCAGTCCGTGCGGCACCATATCCGAGCCGCTGCCCCAGTCGGAGACAAGCAGTCCGTCGAATCCCCACTCATTGCGCAGTAAGTCAACGTTGAGCCACCTGTTGGCTGATGAGGGCAAGCCATTAAGGTCGTTGAAGGAACACATCACCGATGCCGCACCGGCGTCTATAGCAGACTTGAAAGGCGGCAGATACACGTCACGAAGCTGAATCTCAGGAATCCAAGTGGTGTTATAGTCACGTCCTCCCTCTGATGCTGAGTAACCCGCAAAATGCTTCACACAAGCAGCCATGCCGGAAATCGTCTGTCCCTCTGCCATTTGGCTCTCCTCTGTTTGGCTGTACTGATAACCTCTCACCACAGCCGAAGCCATTTGCGAAGCAAGGTATGTGTCTTCGCCGTAGCCTTCGGCTATACGTCCCCATCTGGGGTCTCGAGCCACATCGACCATCGGAGAGAACGACCAACGTATGCCTACTTGCACAGCCTCACCGGCTGTTAGACGTGCCGCATTCTCTACAAGAGCCGGATTCCATGTCGCACCCTGACCGAGTGGAATAGGATAAATTGTCTTAAAGCCATGTATGACATCACGCCCCACAACAAAAGGAATACCGAGTCGAGTATCCTCCACTGCAATATGTTGCAGACGATTTATCTCCTGCGGGTCAACAATATTAAAGACGGACCCCACCATTCCCTGACGAATCAATTCGGCTTTTTCCTCAACAGCCCATGAGAGGTCAAGTTGATTAAGCTGACCAATTTTTTCCTCAAGCGTCATCTGAGCAAGAAGATTATTAATCTTACGCTCAGTGGTGTCAACCGTTCGGCAGGACAAGAGGGATAATGCTAAAACAACTAAACAGGAAACCGCATATAGCGGAAGAACTAAAAAATTGTTTAAAGGGGAGAGTTTAGAATTTAGAATGGAATGTTTTTTCATAGTAAAGCAGATTTCTCCACAAAGTTAGCACATATATTTCATATACGCAAGGTTTTCGAAAAATAATTTAACAAAATTACAATTCCGTTTCAAGTATGGTCAGATAGTTTGAAAATAATTTTGTTCTAACAAAAAAAATTGCTACCTTTGCAACTAATTAGTTCATTCACGCTTGTGGTTAAACGTTGTTGGTTGAACGTCAGCAGCCTCATTTCCCACAGCGTCAGCAGTCTCATATAAAACAAATTCTATCAAATGGCTCTAATCAAACGTTGGCTATATAATGCCCGCTCCTTTGCAGCCCCCCAGAATCTGATGCCGAGCATTCTTGCTGTAGTATTAGCAATCGGCGCCTATGATTTTAACGTATGGCTTGGTCTTCTTGCCGTTATCGGCGTATGTATGGTTCACCTTGGCGGCAATCTTCTTGACGACTATTTCGACTGGCAAGACGAGCTTCTCTCTTATCGTGAAGACCTGCGCGAGCAGGGCGAACAGGCGTTTACCGACAAATACCCGTATCTTCGCGACGGCTCCACCACCATTAAACAACTAAAGACGGCTATTGCTGTATTCTTCGGCATTGCTATAATATGCGGATTGATAATATGGGTAATGCGTCGTTTCGACTGGTGGCTTGTCGGCATAGCCGGCGTGGCTGCCGTACTATGCTTTTTCTACTCTGCTCCACCACTTAAACTCGGTTTCCACGGTATGGGCGAACTGGTTATAGGTATATGCTTCGGACCGTGCCTTCTGTGCGGAGTGTATGAGTCGGCGTGCGGAGGATTGTATAGTCCTGAGGACGGCTTTGCCTGGCATATATTGGCACTCGGATGCGCTATCGGTATGTTCGTTACAAATATTCTCTACACCCACTCTTTTGTAGAGCGTCATGTTGACGATGTGTCGCACAAGAAAACTCTTGCCGTCCTGCTCCGCACCAACGCAGCCGGTCTAACGGCATACGCCTTTTTCCTGTTTACACCTTTCATTCTCGTCTTAGCATGCGTTGCAGCCGGATACATCCATTGGGCATATTCCTTCGTCTGCCTAATGTTGCCTCAGGCGGTGTGGCTAATGTGGGCAATGGTGATGTATGCCAAAAAAGTGGATATACCTACTGACAAACCTCATTGGTGGCTCGGCCCTATGGATAACTGGACGAACATTGAGCAAGGAAACCGCTATTACCTGCTACGCTGGTATACAATGAGAAACATCAACACAGGGTTTTGTTTCATCATCGCAGTGGTAAAAGTGGCATTAATAATATTCGCATAACAAAGGAAACCATAATGATAAGAAACATCGGCCGTGCTTTATATCTTGTATGGTGGCAACTGCGGACATGGTTTGGCAGACGCTCACCTTTGCAGTCCGTTATCTTCATCCTTGACAAATGCAACCTTCGCTGCAAACACTGTTCGGTGTATGCAATTACCACGCCGCGCATCAAAACGCTCGAACAGATACGCACGGAGCTTGAATACTGCTATTCGCAAGGCTCGCGTTTCGTCGATTTTGAAGGCGGAGAACTATACCTTTGGAAAGACTGCTCCGATGGACAAGCCGGCGGCAGAGACTACGACATCAACGATGTGGTTGACCTTGCTCACAAGCTTGGCTTTTGGAGCGTAACAATCACCACTAATGCCCAACTCCCATTCTGCGGCAGCCATGCCGACCAGATATGGGTTTCGATGGACGGTGTAGGCAAGTGGCACGATGAGATACGTGGAGAAGGAACGTTCAAGCGATTAGAAGAAAACATTAAAACATACTCCGAGCAGAAAACTCTCTCCGAAAAAAACAAAAAGACCGGCGTCTGCGTCAATATGGTTATCAACCGACTTAATTACCCGTGTTTGGATGAGGTGATGGAATATGTGAAAAACAATCCCTATATTGACGAGGTATCATTCAACTTCCACACCCCCTTCAGCGAGACTGAAGACCTGTTTCTTGACGCTGATATAAGAAACGCTACAATAGATAAGATTATCGATTACAAACATCGTGGCTACCCTGTTATGAACAGCACTTCCGGCTTGCGGGCAATGAAGATGCAGGAGGGCAAAACACTATGCGGCGACAAATACTGCTGGATAACCAACTTCATCTTCTCCGACGGCAGCCGAGCCCCGAAATGTATGGGTTACACACACGGCGTTTGCGACAGATGCGGATTCTCAATGGGAGGAGAGATGCATGCTATGCAGCATCTCAAACCCGACACTCTGCTTAGCGCTATGAAACTCCGCTGGTAAAAAAGCAACATCCAACCATTCATCTACAACAGTTTTTTAACTTATGGATACATTCACTCATTTACACGTACACTCACACTACTCTATCTTGGACGGCATGTCCAAGATTCCGGACCTTATCAGCAAGTGTCAGCGCACCGGCATGCACGCAATGGCACTGACCGATCACGGCAACATGTACGGTATAAAAGAGTTTTTAGACACGGCTGACAAGGTTAATGGCAAACCGAAAGGTAAAGTCAAAGACTGTGAGGAGAAAATCCGCAAAGCGAAAGAACTGATAGCAGAGATACCCAAACACGAAGCAGTACTTA
The DNA here is from genome assembly GCA_017450435.1 of Paludibacteraceae bacterium. Classification (GTDB taxonomy): domain Bacteria; phylum Bacteroidota; class Bacteroidia; order Bacteroidales; family Paludibacteraceae; genus Colicola. The sequence goes on along the minus strand of JAFSTO010000040.1, from coordinate 11,437 downwards.
AAGCCGGACATGCTCCGCAGATGGTAATGGAGAACGACAAGTTGGTTGAGAAAGACCTGCCATTATCCGAACACGACAAGAAAGACCTGCAAAGCAAAATTATTGACGGTAGAAAGGCCGAAAAAGAACTCCCCGGATTGGAAGCGGAACTACCCAAACTGAAAGAAGCCGCCGAAGCTTACATCCCCTTCAAACCTATTGTAGGTTGCGAGGCATATTGCGCACGCAGAAGCCGACTGCTCAAAGACAAAGATGTGAAGGCGTACAACGCCGAAAGAAAAGAATATATCGTTGACAGTAGCGGTTGGCATCTTATTCTGCTTGCCAAGAACAAAACCGGCTATCACAACCTGTGCCGAATAATCAGTCTCGGCTTCTTGGAAGGTTTTTACAACCGTCCCCGAATCGACAAAGAGCTGCTGGAACAATATCACGAAGGCCTGATATGCTGCTCCGCCTGTCTTGGCGGAGAACTGCCACAACTGATAATGGCCGGCAAGATAAACGATGCAGGAAAGTCTATTGAGTGGTTCAAGTCGGTTTTTGGCGATGACTATTACATAGAACTACAGCGGCATAAGACCGACAAACCTAATGCCGACCAAGACGTATATATCCGTCAGCAGCAGGTTAATCCTGTCCTTATCGACCTTGCTCGGCGACACAACGTCAAGATAATCTGCACCAACGATGTTCACTTTGTGGAAGAAGAACATGCAGAGGCACACGAGCGGCTGTTATGCGTATCAACCGGTAAGTTTATGGACGACCCTGACCGCATGCACTACACCAAGCAAGAGTGGCTGAAGACGCCGGAAGAGATGGCCGCTATCTTTGCTGACCTGCCGGAAACCCTGCAAAACACTCAGGAGATAGTTAGCAAGGTTGAGACCTACAGCATCAACTCAGACCCCATCATGCCGAAGTTCCCTATTCCTGAGGAGTTTGGCACAGAGGAGCAATATCGCGAACAATTCACGCATGAAGACCTCTTTAACGAGTTCACACGCAACGAAAAAGGTGAGGTAGTTCTTAGTCAGGAGGAAGCCGAGAAAAAGATTCATCGCCTCGGTGGTTACGACCGCCTATACCGTATCAAATTAGAAGCCGACTACCTATCCAAGTTAGCTTGGGAAGGCGCACATAAACGCTACGGCGAAACACTCACCGACGAGCAGATTGAGCGTATCACTTTCGAGCTGCACATAATGAAGACAATGGGTTTCCCCGGTTACTTCCTCATCGTGCAGGACTATATCCGCGCAGCACGTGAGGAACTTGGTGTGTCGGTCGGACCCGGGCGTGGCTCAGCAGCAGGTTCAGTAGTGGCGTATTGCCTGCATATAACTGATGTAGATCCTCTACCCTACGACCTGCTATTCGAGCGATTCCTCAATCCCGACCGAATATCACTGCCAGATATTGACGTTGATTTTGATGACTCAGGTCGCGATAAAGTGCTGCAGTGGGTTACAGATAAATACGGCAAGACACACGTAGCTCAGATCATCACATACGGCACCATGGCAGCCAAGTCGGCGTTGTCGGACGTAGGCAGGGCACAGCGAGTGCCACTTGCGGAAGTAAACAGAATAAAAAGCTATATCCCCGACCGCTCGTTCCCTGACAACATCAAGGACGAAAACGGCAAAAGCCCCAAGGTTAACCTCAAAAACTGCTACAAATACGTTGACGAACTGAAGCAGATTCTCAATGGTCCGGACGAGAACGAACGCACCATGCTGCACTATGCCGAAGAACTGGAAGATACTATCCGTCAAGTTGGAATCCACGCATGCGGCACCATCATCGGTGCCGACGACCTGACTAAGTTCGCGCCTATTGCCGTTATTAGAGATAAAGACAAAGGCGACATCACCGTCACACAATACGACGGACACGTTGTGGAGAGCGTCGGACTGATAAAAATGGACTTTCTTGGGCTCACCACCCTCTCAATTATCAAAGAGACTCTTGCCAATATACGCAAGACACACGACGGCTTAGAGGTGGATATTGACCATATTCCCCTTGACGACAAAGAAACATATAAGCTTTTTGCAGAAGGCAAAACAATAGCCACCTTCCAGTTTGAGTCACCCGGTATGCAGAAATACCTGCGCGAACTCAAGCCTACCGTTCTGCCCGACCTCATCGCAATGAACGCCCTGTACCGCCCCGGCCCAATGGACTATATCCCATCGTTCATCAAACGCAAAAACGGACAGGAAGAGATAACCTACGACATACCGGTGATGGAAAAGTATCTGAAAGACACGTATGGCATCACCGTATATCAGGAGCAGGTCATGCTTCTCTCGCGCCTGCTCGCCAACTTCACCAGAGGCGAGAGCGACAAGCTCAGAAAAGCAATGGGTAAAAAACAGATGGCTATACTGCAGGAGTTGAAAGGTAAGTTTATGGAGGGGGGCCGTAAGAACGGACATGACCCGGAAAAACTCGATAAGATATGGCGTGATTGGGAGAAGTTCGCTTCATACGCATTTAACAAGTCACACGCCACTTGCTATGCATGGGTGGCATATCAAACAGGCTATCTCAAGGCACACTATGCTCCTGAGTTCATGGCGGCTAACCTCACTATTGCCAAAGACGATATAACCAAAGTGACCAAACTGATGGACGAGTGCAAAGCTATGGGACTCAGCGTTCTAAGACCGGATATCAACGAGTCCGGACTTAACTTCAAAGTCAACAGCAAGGGAGACATACGGTTCGGTTTAGCAGGTATCAAAGGCGTAGGAGAAGGAGCCGTGGAAGCCATTATAGCAGAGCGCGAGAAAAACGGAAACTACAAGGACATCTTCGATTTCGTAGAACGAGTCAGTCTCTCGGCATGTAACAAAAAGGTAATAGAGAACCTTACTATCGCCGGAGCGTTTGACGATTTTCCGAACTTCTACCGTGAACAGATGTTCGCACTGAACAGCAAAAACGACTTTGTCATTGACACTATTGTTCGATACGGAAACATTTTCCAAGCAGACAAACAGCAGCAAACCAACTCGCTCTTTGGAGACAATTTTGGTATGTCAGTGGAAATTCAGCACCCCGAGATGCCGCAATGCCCACGGGACACGCCAATCTTCCGGCTTAACAAAGAGAAAGAGGTTATCGGTATCTATCTCTCTGCACACCCGTTGGACGAATATAAGTTCGAGATACAAGAGATGAGCACCATCACCGCAGCCGACCTATGCTACTTTGATAAATGGAAACAAAACTACATCAACCGCCAAGACCCGTCTCGCAGCCGTCCTCGCACCTTCGTGCCCGGTCCAAACGACACTGACCCCAAAGAATGGCTAAGCACGCGTGAAAACATGAATTGGATGATAGGCGGACTGATAAGCAAAGCTGAATCAATAGTGTCATACAACGGCACTACATTCGGCAGATACACTATCGAAGACTACACCGGCAGTTGGAACTTTGACCTCTACGACCAACAATTCAACAACTTCAGCGCCGTACTTCGTCCTAATAACTTCGTAATGCTCACCGGACTGATACAACAACGCGGCGCCGACAGCACCAACTACCGCTTCACGCCCAAACCGTTTGAGAACGCCAGTTATGAGTTCAAACTTCAATCGGTTGACATGCTTAATGCGCTGCAAAGCAAGATGTTACACTCGCTCACCATCAAAATGCCTGTAGAAAATATAACTCCGGAATTCAACATTGCGCTCAACCAAATTTTAGAAAAGATGCAGGCACCGGCTGAACCACTGCCTGTATATTCAGCAAGACCTCCGAGAGCTAATGCCAAACTCAAGTTCCTGCTCTACGACGGACTCGGACATAATCCTGTGCAACTCGTCTCACAAAAATACGCCATTCACGTCAACACAGACTTCTACGAGTTCCTCCAACGGAACAGAGATAATGGTATATTGTCTTTCACGAAAGACTAACCAAGTGACCAAGAACCGACCTTGTTTCGCCAAAGTGTAGAGACGGTGTTTTCCCACGAACAAAGTGAAGTGGAGTATCAGACTAATCACATAGTGAGAATAAATCGTCGCGTGGATTAAGCAACAATACCGGTACTTGCGACTTGCAAATAACATGACGCTCAGCAGGACCGAACAAGAGATCGTCTAAACCGTATTCGCGTGATGCAGTCATGACTACCATATCCGGTACCAACTCACGCTGACGGTCACTTATCTCGCGGTAGAGAGCATCGCTGCTCTTTACCGCTTTTATTTTACGCACAGCCGGGGAGGTATTCTCGTTGTCGTTCTTGGCATTGTCTTCAATAAACTTCAGAATACGCTCGGTGTTACGCACAGCACGAGAGCCGTAGTCATTCGCCTCCAAAAGTGTTATTTTACACAAGGTGTAACGACGTAAAACACTGAGTATTTCGGCCTTATACACCTCTTCCTCAAGTCGCGTAACCGGAGCCAGAACCTCATGCAATGCAGGCTCATACTTTGCGAGCACGGATAACTTAGCCATCGTGTCAGTACAGAACAGGTACGGAATACGCAGTGAGCGACAAGCGTTAAGAAAACGCTGAATGATACGCTTCTCGTTTTCACAACTAATAAACACAAGGTCCACGTCACGCTGCTGTAGCCACTCGGAAAAAACATCAGGGTCACGAAGTTCTATTATGTCATCTGCTTCCGATTTTTCGAAAGTCTTGCCAAGCTCATTAGTCAGACGCCGAGTCCAAAATTCGGCATTGGGATTAGCAACATCAGATATATAAAGAAATACCATAAACGCAAGTGATTTTGAGCAAATAACAATCAGTTACTGTAACTTCGACGCAAAGAACAAAAGCGAGTCATTATTGATATGCACAATATCTATCAAGTCTGATAATATTAGCTCAGGATGCACAACCCCCAACTGCCAAAAGTCGTTGGCTGCACCTTTTGTGCGACGATGAAAATTATACACCCTCCCCTCTTTGTAAGCTTTAAACCATGTATTTTTCTCGTCTCTCTGCTTCAATTCATCCATTGAAGCAACAGGCGCCCCGACCCACACATCAGCGTCTTGGAAGTCCAGCAGAGCCTGTTCGAAAGATAAAGGAAGCGACGCCGAACCTCTCCCATCTGTGAACTTATATTCCGCTCCGGCATCACGAAACAGCTGCGCCATATAGGTGTTACCATCCGGCACATACCATGTCCCTTGCCAGACAGCTCCTGACATTATCTTCAACTTTCTGTTGTCATAAAGTTCCTCCTGTGCACGCACCAAATCACGCAGGTTATTATACCGCTCAACCACCTCATGATACACCGAGTCTGCTTCTCTGTTTCTGCCCGTCAAAGCGCCAAACACTCGCACCCACTCGGCACGTGCCAGGGGATTCTGCTCGCGCCACTCATTTATCATCAGAGTGGGAATACCAAACGACTCTAAACGATTATCGCTGCGCGAGTCACCACTGTAGGTGAGTAATACAAGGTCTGCACCTACATGCAAAATACGCTCAGTATCAATAGTAAGAGAAGACCCCACATCCGCTGCACCACGGACAGGAGTGTATAGGTAGTCGGCATCACAAACACCCGCTATTTGATTATCAGCTCCTATTGCTTGCAAGAATCCCACGTGAGTGACAGAGGTGGTAACAATATGTGTAAAAGGGTGCTTATCTGACACGGCCAAAGTGACAGCCTGTTCTGAACCATCATCATAGATAGTAATCAACGATGAGTCATTGCGATGGGTAATGACAAACCCCGAAGCCTTGTCATGCGCCGCAGAGCGACTATCCGGCGACTTGGAGCATGACACTGAGAAAACTGCCATAAAACTTAGCGCAATTAACAACGGATAATACAATACACGTGTTTGACACATAAACAAGTTATTCAATTATCGTTAAACTACTCAATCATCGCAAGTTTTTCAATATATTCCAGCAGTTCGGCAGTACCCTTCCCTGACTCCGAAGAAGTGATAAAAACCGGCGGCAACTCTTCCCATGTTTCACACAGCACTTTCTTGTAATCCTCAACATTCCATCGTCCACGATCGTTGCCAACCTTGTCTGCTTTTGTAAAGACGATAGCAAATGGTATTCCGTTTACCCCTAACCACTCAAGGAACTGCAGGTCGATCGTCTGCGGTTTATGCCGAATATCCACCAGCACAAACAAGCAGTTCAACTGTTGCCGCATCAAACAATACTTCTCAATCATCACCCTCAGTTTCTCCCTCTGAGTTGCCCCCATCTGCGCAAAACCATATCCGGGCAAGTCAATAAGACTCCATTGTATAGTTTTCTTTCCAACTTTTGTTGCGATACGCGACTCGACCGCAAAACTGTTTATGGTGACCGTCTTACCGGGTTTCTGTGATGTCTTGGCTAACCCTACCCGTCCGGTAAGAGCATTGATAAGCGACGACTTGCCGACATTACTTCTGCCGATAAAGGCAAACTCCTGCATCTTGTGATCAGGACACTTGCTTACATCGGCCACAGAACTGACATACTGAGCATTAATAATCATACCATCAGATAACTAAATATTAAACCCTATCTTTCGAGTTTTTCGATAGCGTCTTTGATTCTTGCGAACGCCTGACGAAGCTTGTCTTCAGACGTTGCATACGAGAATCGAATACATTCCGGCATAAGAAAAGCCGTTCCTGCAACCGCAGCCACATGAGCATCCTCAAGTAGATAGTCAGCCAGAGCAGAGCTGTCAGTAATTGTCACACACACGCCTTGTGAATCGGTGTAGTGTGTACCAAACAGGCTGTCCACTTTTGGAAATAAGTAAAACGCTCCGTCCGGCGCACTGACTTCAAACCCGGAAATCTCTTTTGCCAGATTGAGGACAATGTCACGTCTTCTTTGAAAGGCCTCTCGCATCTGTGCCACACATTCCTGACTGCCGGTATAAGCAGCCTCAGCAGCTTTCTGAGCTATGGTACTTGCGCACGTGGTATATTGCCCTTGCAGTTTCTTACAAGCATCAACCACCCACTGCTCAGCCGCCAGCCAACCAATACGCCAGCCAGTCATTGCATACGCTTTGGAAACACCATTAGCAATAATCACTTGCGGTCTCACCTCTTCCACCTGTGCCATTGAGAAATGTCCGCCTACATAGTTGATATGTTCGTAAATCTCATCTGACAGAACCAGCACCTCAGGATGTCGGTTAATCACCTCTGCCAACGCACGTATCTCCGGCTCGGAGTACACTGCTCCCGACGGGTTTGAAGGCGAACAGAGTATCAGCATGCGCGTCCTTGCGGTTATCGCCTTTTCAAGCTGCTCTGCAGTCAGCTTGAAACCAGCAGCGTATGATGTTCTGACGATAACCGGCACACCTTCTGCAAGTTTTACCATCTCAGTATAACTTACCCATGCCGGAGTAGGAATAATAACCTCATCACCCTTGTTAACCGTAGCGAGAATAGCGTTACATATAGCCTGCTTGCCACCCGTAGATACAATAATTTGATTAGGAGTATAGTCAAGTCCGTTTTCGCTCGACAACTTTGCACTAATAGCTTCACGTAAAGATAGATATCCCGGGACAGGGGCATAGAACGAAAAGTTATCGTCAATAGCCTTCTTTGCCGCATCCTTGATGTGGGCAGGGGTGAAGAAATCAGGTTCGCCTAACGAGAGCGAGATGACATCCGCCCCTGCGGCTTTCAGTTCCGCCGCACGTTGTGCCATCTGGAGCGATTGTGACGACTGAAGATTTAATATTCTATCAGATGCTTTCATACTTATTAAAATAAAGTATTAATAAAATGGTGAGCACAAAGTTACAAAAAAAACGTCGAATACGAAAGGATTCAACGTTTTTTTTGATTAAACATGTCTCCTACGGGCAAGCAGAGGTGTCAAAACGGGGTTAGGATTAAAGGGCTATTTTTCTTTTCACACATATTTAGTCTTTTGATTTATTCTTAGGCTTAATTTCGTTATTTTTGACGAAAATAGCCATATTATCGTTCGTTTTCCTATGTTAATGCGTGACTTGGCAGCACACCTTGTGTCCAATTTTTGCCGCGAGTGTAACTATGCACAATTGGCAAAGCAGTTCGGTGCAAGCGATCAAACGATACGCACCTATATCGGCTATATAACGCAGGCGTACCTGTTTATACCTTTGCAGAAATTCTCCTATAAGAGCCGTGTTCGTCTTAGAAGCAGCAAACTATACCTCGTTGACGTTGGTTTTGCTACGGCAATGAACAATCTGTCGGGAGATGATACGGGTTGGAAACTGGAGAATATTGTTTATCTGGAGTTACTGCGCCGCAGTTATCAAGAAGGCTATCAAATATATTTCTTTAGAGAGAATTATGAGATAGACTTCATACTTTGCAAAGCTCGGAAAGTGATAGAACTTATCCAAGTGTGTGCTGAGTTACAGGAAGGTAAAACCGAACACCGCGAGTTACAGGCTTTGGTTAATGGCGCAACTCAATTCAGTTGCGAGCAATTAACCCTCGTCACCCTATCAGCCTCTCGAACCGCAATCCATTCAGGGCATACCATTCATATTGTCAACGCGAAAGAATGGTTATAAAGTATCCACTATGTCAAAGAACGTTTTTACAACCTCCTCGCGAGGGTTGCTTTTCGTCCGGCAGGATCAAGGATGAGATACACTTATCGATAAATTCCTCAACCTTATAGACCGGAATGACGATGGATAAGAGTTTATTCATATGTTAGCGATGTTTATTATATTCTGTTTATTAATAGTGACTGACAAGTCTCAACACCTATTCCTCTTGATTTTTTAGATTCGGAAATTATTATTCCTCTTGATTTTTTCAAAATCATGCTATTTATTCCTCTTGATTTTTTTAAAATCATGCTATTTATTCGTCTTTATTTTTGCAAATTTCTTGCATAATTCATTTATTTTTTGTACCTTTGCACCGGATGTTCAAAACATAGGAACGCATGAAGTACATAGAACGGACGATTGACGCCTTTTTATTGGAGTGGAAAAACAAGTCTCAACGCAAGCCTCTTTTACTTCGGGGAGCGCGTCAAATAGGCAAATCAACAGCCATCCGTCATTTGGGTGAGCAGTTCGACTACTATATCGAAGCCAATTTTGAGAAAAACTCTTCTTTGAAGACTCTTTTCACTTCCAATCTGTCTGTCCATGACATTGCTGCAGGAATAGGTAACTTATACAATCAGCCTATTGTTCCGGGGCAAACTTTGCTATTCTTAGACGAGATTCAAGCCTGCCCGGAGGCTATCCATAGTTTATGGTTCTTCAAAGAAGATTTTCCTGAACTGCATGTCATAGCCGCAGGTTCGCTTTTAGAATTAGCACTCAAGGAAGATTCACAAACGTATGGTGTCGGACGAATAAAGTCCCTATTCATGTACCCATTGTCTTTTGATGAGTTTCTTATCGCTACAGGTCATTCTATGTGGCTGGACGGCAAGCGTAAAGCTACTCCACAAACACCATTATTACCTATTCTTCACGAACAACTCTCAAATAGTTTTCGCACATTCTTAATGACCGGAGGAATGCCGGCAAGTGTCGTGGCATGGATAGAGCATAATGATTATCTCGCTTGCCAAGACGAAATAGAGGATATCGCAGATAGTTATTACGAGGACTTTAAGAAGTATGCCAAGCGAATATCTCCGGATCTATTGAAGGCGGTTCTACAAAGTGCTGTACGGCAGAGCGGTAAGAAATTTGTTTATAGCCATGTAGAAGGTGTATATAGTACTGCTGATGTAAAAAAAGCGTTGGGCTTTCTAAGTGATGCGGGTATTCTTATTCCTGTCAAACACACAGCCGCCAATGGCCTCCCATTAGGAGCTGAGGTAAACGAGAAATTTACCAAATACCTTTTGTTGGATAGTGGGCTTCTGCTATGCCTGCTTAATATGGATACCCAAGGTGCACATCAAGTTACGCAGGAAATACTTACAGCAACAGCCTCAGATCTGGTCAACAAAGGAACTATTGCCGAAATGGTGGCAGGGCTTGAACTGATAAAATATGCTTCGCCTAAACGAAAAGCAGAATTATATTATTGGGAGAACCTCGCTAATGGTGCCACTGCCGAAGTCGATTATATTCTCTCACGAAACATGACCGTTTTGCCTTTGGAAATCAAATCGGGCACAAGCGGCAAGATGAAAAGTCTCCGGTTATTCATGCAGAAAAAGCACCTTGTGCATGCAATCCGTTCTTCTATGGAGAATTTTTCTCAATTAGAAAACGATGGAATAGATATCATCCCATTATATGCGATAGCCAATCTTTAGGCAGTTTAGAATCAATTACGTTCTATTTGTCTATCACTATGTCAAACAAACAACAGGACGCCTCACGGAGTCCTGTAAAATAATTTAGCGTTTGCTCATGGGCGTATGAACGCTTGTGTTGCGCAAGTGCGCACTATCTCTAATGAATTGCTGCAAGTTGCTCTTTATGGAGGCGTTTGCGTTCGGCACGATTTCGTTGCATGGTCATGTAAAAGCCAAAACCTGCCATGGGATGATTCATGCATGAAAAAGCACCATCTTCAATTTTGTTTCAAAAGTTCTAATACATGCTTGCGCACTTGGTGTTGCTTCTCGTAGATTTTATATAAACGGAAGCCATCCACTGAACCATGTCCTGAATATCCTTCTGCCTGAGAGATTTCATACTCTTCATGCTCATATCTCTTCTTCTCGTCTATATGAAATCGGATACCCCAACATAGATTACGCGCGAAGCGGAATGGTACACCTTTGTTGAATGTATAAGTCTTTATACCATATGTTTTCAAAGCAATGCAAATTGCTTTGAAAACAGGTTGATAAACAGCATCCACCCCATAATCAATGAAACATTCTTTAGCACCAAGATGTACTATATCCCGAACCATCTCTTCAGTCCGCATATCAGCTTGGGTAATATCCTTATTCGGGCACAAGTAGTGATGAACATACAGAGGTTCGTCATTCTCTACCTCGTCTTTACTGTCTGCACGTGGAATGTCAAACACATTCACTTCGCCGAGTTCACATAAGTTATCCACCAATTCTTTCATCAATGGCGAATAGTCTTCAGATTTAAGGTTGTACTGCCCTACTACAACATAAATGTCCTTTTTCATATTACTCTATTCCCTTTAGTTTCCGTTTTATTTGTATCAATGCATTTATTGTTTCCCGCACTATCCAAGAATCACATAAACGATGATGTTTCTTGTTTGTCCAACTGCCCGCAAAATGGTGAATGCTGTATGTGTTTCGGGTCTTGCGCATCACACGGGTGGAGGTTATGGGAGAAAAATAATCATGTGTATATACTCTCAGACCATAGTCAGCTATATATTGTTCTCTACGACTTGGTACAAATCCTTTTGTTTTCAGCATCTCCCCCATCCGTTGCACATTGGTTGTCTGATCTAAGGAACCGTCAGGCAATATAAAATG
>JAFSTO010000007.1 GCA_017450435.1 Paludibacteraceae bacterium | reverse complement strand
ACAGACTATACATTTACCGGTTCTGCATCGGGAGAAATTATAGTAACCATTACGAAACCAAGCAACGCAGCGAAAGCTCTCTACTGCAAATCGGTTGCAGTGACCTATTCTACATCCGGCAGTGGCTCCGGAGAACCGGTCAGTTGTGCGGTGCCAACATTTAGTCCTGCTGCTGGTGCAGTAGTTAGTGGGACGAATGTAACTATTACTTCTGCTACGGAAGGAGCAACTATATACTACACGACAGATGGTTCAAATCCTACAACAAGTTCTGCTACTGCTCAACCAATTGCGATTAATGCTGTTACAACAATTAAAGCTATTGCAGTAAAAGATGGTTTGAATAATAGCACAGTTGCTACTGCTACTTATACTGTCTTATTACCGAAGACAATTGCACAAGTGATACCGACAACGACAAATGAGACTGAAGAATTCTTGTTGAATGATGTGACTGTAACTTATGCTTATGGCAGCAATGTTTATGTAAAAGATGCAACCGGATATTTGTTAATTTATTCTTCAATAAGTGGAGCGACAAATGGCAAGATTCTTCAAGGGCTTCAAGGTAAAGCAAAATTATACAATGGTCTTCCTGAGGTTTCGACAGTAACAAAGGCTCCGACTATAAATGAAGGTTTGACAGTTGACCCGGAGGAGTTGAATGCTTATCCGACAGATGCTGATTTGAATAAATATGTAACATTAGAAGATGTTACTTTTGCATCTGCTGCAACACTATCTGGTTCTGTTACAAATATAGACGGAACTTTCAAAGGAATGACCCTTATTATTCGCAATACCTTTAAGCTAAATCAGTCTTTAGAATCTGGAATTTCATACAGGGTAGTAGGAATTGTTCAAAAATATAATACTAATTATCAGTTGTACCCCATTTCTTTTGAAGAAATTATTGAAGAGGGTGCTCCAGAGGCTCCGACATTCTCTGTTGCCGGTGGAACTTATACAAGTGTACAGAGTGTAGAGTTGAGCTGCGCAACGGAAGGTGCGGCTGTTTACTATACTACAAACGGAGATACTCCAGATAACACCTCTACATTATATTCTTCTCCGATAGAAGTAGGCGAGAATATGACCATTAAGGCAATTGCAATCAAGGACGAGAAAGAAAGTTCTATCGCTTCTGCTATATATGTAATCAATCTGCCCGAGAATGAAGAAGTACGCAAGACATGGAATTTGAGTACGGATTCATACGTGTCAGATCCGGAGCCTACTGCAGATTTGATTCAATGGACAGCAACATATGTGTCTATGAAGAATGAGCGCACAGGAACGGAAACAGCAGTAAACAATTATATTCCAACTGCAAAAACGTCGACCCGTTTCTACAGCGGTAATAAATTGACCATTACTCCTAATGGAAAGACAATAACTTCTATCGTCTTTACTGCAACATCTGATAGTTACGCGACAGCACTTGCAAATAGCACATGGACAAATGCATCTGCAGTTGCTGTTGGCTCAACAGTTACGGTAACCCCGACAGATGGAGAGAATGCCGTCAGTGCAGTTATTGGCGGTACTTGCGGTTTTACGGCTGTCCAAGTAAATTATATCACCGACACTCGTGCGTCTGCAGGCCTATCATGGAGCACGGATGCGGTCGAATTGACACTAGGCGAAGCGTTCTCGGCTCCGATACTGAATAACCCGAATAGCATAACAGCCGGAGAAATCTCGATTGAGAGTAGCAATACATCCTTGGCAACTGTTTCTGCCGGAATTGTTTCGCTTGTAGAAAACGCAACAGGCACAGCAACAATTACTGCTTCGTTCGCAGGAAACGCTTTGTATAAAGCAACCGAAGTATCCTATACTATAAAGGTTAATAAACCACTTTCTCATTGGGCTTCGGTTTACACAAGCAATGTAACATTGAGCACTGAAGGAGGTACAAGCGCATCTGCTGCAAAAGTTATATTTGATGAAACAGAAGGAGGCTACGATGCTATCAAAGCAGGAACGGGAAGCGTGTCTGGTGCTGTAAAAATAACTGTACCAGCTCAAGCCACAACGCTACACTATCATGCTTACGGATGGAATGGCGAGGCGGTAACTCTTGACATTACAGCTCCTACTGGTGTAACTGTTACCCCTGCATCCCAAGCGATTGCAAGTAATAGCGGTATAAAGAGTAATTCTCCGTTTACTCTGGCTGAAGGTTCTACTCCGCAAACAGATGCTTACTATGCAGTAAGTCTGTCTGGCAATACAGAGGAAATAGAATTGACATTCACAGCTACCGGCGGCAAACGTTTCATTCTCTTCGGTGTTAACCAAGAGGGTGGTATCGTTCCGGTACTCGATCGTATTGAAATTAGCGGTGACTTGACAAACAAGAGCGGCTACAAAGCAGGTGATGACCTTAATATGGAAGGTTTGACCGTAAATGCTATCTACACGCTGAATGAAGTAGAGCAGGATCCGGTTGACGTAACTGAAGATGTTGAGTGGTCTTATGATGCACTCGTTGAGAACCAAACAGAAGTAACAGTTACTGCTACTTATGGCGAGAAGCATGCTCAAAAAACTATCACCGGTCTTGAAGTGGCTTCTGCTGATCCTAAGATTTATGTGGATAAACTGAGTGTGAACTTTGGTACGGTTGCGCCTAATGCAAGTGTTGACGCGCAGACGATTACCGTAACGCTCACCAACGTGGCAGCCGCTACAGCAACGCTGGGTGGCACTAATCCGGAAGCATTCCGCATTAGTAAAACGACCCTTGTTGACGGAGATCAAATTGAGATATCTGTTGTAAGCACTGCCACCATTGGTTCTTATTCTGCAAAATTAACTATTTCGGATAATGCTGAGACTGCAGAGGCTAAAACTCTTAATCTCTCACTCTCTGTTGAAGATGTAGAGACCGCAGTCAGCACAACTTCGAAATGGGTTGCAGCAACAGATGCAGACCTTGTTGATGGCGCTGAAGTACTTATCACAGGTGTGAAAGACGAAGTAACTTATGCAATGGGTCAGCAGAATAACAACAACCGTGCAGCTGTTGCTGCTACAGTCAGCGAAGGCGTTTTGACACCTGGCGAGGGAACAATGTCATTCACGCTTGTTGCACAAGATGGTGGTACATTTGCACTCCGTACTTCGAATGGCAAGTACCTCTATGCAGCTTCAAGCGGTAACAACTATATGAGGACTCAGGATGATATTGACGAAAATGCCAAGTGGAAGATTACAGCAACCTCAGCATCTGCAGAAGGAAGCAGCAACCGCCATCTGATGAGGTTTAATGGCACAAGCAGTCTATTCTCCTGCTATTCAAGCGGTCAGACTGCAATTGCTCTATACGTCCCCGCCGGACCGGCCACTTACACCATCACCTATGACCTGAACGGTGGAGAAGGCACAATCTCTTCTCAGGATGTGGAGGAAGGACAATCTGTTGTCCTGGCTGACAAGCCTGCTTATGCCGGATATTACTTCATGGGCTGGCAGGACGAGAGTGGCAATAGCTACAAAGCCGGCAAAGAGATACAGGTTAACGCCGATATGACCCTTACTGCGCAGTGGGAAGAGCTTGGCGAGTACAAGCGTACAGTTACCGCAGGTAATTTCGGTACTATATGTTTGGCTAACCCCGTATATGAGGGCTGCATTGAAAATGCTGAGGTTTACAAGGTAATCAGTTTTTCAAGTCTGAGCAAGGATGGTCTGATACTGGAGCTGGTAGATGCCATGGAAGCCGGCAAGCCGTATTTCTTCATAAGCAAGACAACTGAGATTAAGTTCTCTTATTCCACAGAACATTCCGCTGAAGCAAGCAACGAGAACGGTCTGTACGGTACTATTGACGGAACAACAGTTGACGGTGAGGGCTACTATGTGCTGCAAAGCAACGAGCTACGCGAGACCACGGGTGGGGCTATCAATCTCTCTGCCAATCGTGCTTATCTGAAGATGGCGGAAGTGCCTCTCTACGGCAGTGCATCATCGCAGACACCTGCCGACTCACCACGTCGCAGAGTCATTAGGGTACAGCAGAGTGCTAACACTGCTACAGGCTGTGAGGACGTGCAGGGCAATAACCTGCAGGCTGCAAAGGTAATCGAAGACGGACACGTGTACATTATCCGTGAAGGTAAGACCTACAATGCACAAGGACAGTTGATAAGATGATACTAAACAGGCTTTAGCGTGGAGAGCAATACACCTGCTCTCCACGCCAAAGACGAAAACAATTTCGAATAACTCAAACGAATAATAGCATGAATATGAAAAAGCAATATCTCTCCCCTGTAGCTAACAGCGTGATGTTTATCTCCCAACCAATGATGGTAGGCGAGAGTCCGGTAAATCCGATAATCCATATAGGAGATACTCCTGCCGATCCCGGAATAGGTACAGATTAAAGTTTGTCAAACATAATGTTAATTTTTTTCAACCATAACATAAACAAACAACAATCATGAAGAAATTTTCTTTCTTAATGGCGCTTGTGTGCGCCGCATCGATGGCTTTTGCTGAGACTGTAGATTTCTCGCAAAAAAACTTCGAGAACAGTCAAGCTATCGAAAGCTATGCCGGTGAGACGTTCACTGTTACTTTCGACAAAGGTACCAACAACAATGCACCGAAGTACTACAATACAGGTACGGCAATTCGTTGCTATGGCGGAAATAGTTTCACCATTACCGGTAAAAACAATGCTGTGGTAACGGCCGTGGCTATCACATTTGGTAGTGGTGATGGTTCAAACGAGATTACAGCTAATGTCGGCACCTATAGCAACGGAGCATGGAGCGGCTCGGCTAATGCCGTAACGTTTACTATCAGCGGTACCTCAGGGAATAGGCGTATTCAAGCCTTTGACGTGACAGTAACCGGTGTTAGCGGTCCGGTTGACCCTGTCGCTTCGTTTGGCAACGCTGTCTTGCGTATGGGTAACACTCTTGACCTTGCAACTCTCTTCACCTCTAATAGTACCGGTGCTGTGAGCTACAGTATTGTAGAAGGCTCGGAGTTGGCTACTCTCAGCGGCTCTGTTCTCACCCCTGTGGCTGTCGGCTCTGTTGTCGTGAAAGCCTCGCAAGCGGCTGTGGCGGACGAGTATAACGCTACAGAGAAAACCGCAACTATCACTATTAAGGCGGCTGTGGTTGCCGGTCCTGCTACTACTTACACCAGCAATATAGCACTTGATGCCAACGCCGACCTGAAGGCTTCTGAGGCTGTCGTTAATATCGATGACGTTGCGTATGCTGCCATCAAGTGCGGTACCGGCTCAGTAGCCGGCGCAATGAAGCTGACTGTACCGGCAGGCTCCACCAAGCTGCATGTGCACCTCGCTGCATGGAACGGCGAGACTGTGACGGTTGGAATCACAGGTGCCACGGTCTCCCCGGCTTCGCTTGACTTGGTAGCTGATGCTAACATCAAGGGGTCAAATAACAACTACATCTTAGTCAACGAGCCGTCAGAGGACTACTATTTCGAGCTTACTCTGTCAGACATCGTGGAGGCTACCGAACTGACCTTCTCGGCTACAGCAGGTTTACGTTTCGTTATCTTCGGTGTCAATGTAGAGCCGGCTCCTATGAATGCTCTTGAGAGCGTGGAGGCTCAGCAGAGGGTGCGCAAGGTTGTGGAGAACGGACAGATTTTCATTGAGAAGAACGGCGTGCGCTACAACGTTGCCGGTCAGGCTGTACGTTAAGCGCGTACAAGGCAATAAAAACCCAAGAGAGGCGGGAAAAATCCCGCCTCTCTTTATAGTCTCTCTAGTCTCTCTAGTCTTTCTAGTCTCTCTAGTCTTTCTAGTCTCTCTAGTCTTTCTAGTCTTTCTAGTCTTTCTAGTCTTTCTAGTCTTTCTAGTCTCTCTAGTCTTTCTAGTCTTTCTAGTCTTTCTAGTCTCTCTAGTCTTTCTGGTCTCTCTAGTCTCTTTAGTCTAACATGTTTCCGGCGTTGCTTAGTAGCTGCACCATGCGGTCGTACTCCTCGGGGTTGAGGTCGAGGAAGTAGAAGTTACGCGGGTCCACCGCCTGCCCCTTATGATGCACCTCATAGTGCAAATGCGGGCCGGTGGACTTGCCGGTGCTTCCCACAAGGGCTATTACGTCGCCGCGCTTCACTTGCTGACCTTGCCGTACAAGAATCTTATGCAGGTGTGCATATAGCGTGACGTAGTCGTAGCCGTGCGACAACTCTATGCAGTTGCCGTAGCCTTGTCGCCATCCGCAGAAGATGACCTTGGCGTTGCCCGTGGCATACACATCGGTGCCGGTGGGGGCGGCAAAGTCGATACCCGCGTGAAAACGACGGGTGTGATACACCGGATCAATACGCCAGCCGTAGCCCGACGCGAAACGCGTCAGGTCGTTATTCAAAACGGGCTGTATGGCGGGCAGGTTATCCAAGCGTATCTCTTGGTTGCGGGCGTACTCTACCAGTTCGTCATACGACTTCATCTGCGAGTAAACCTCGTTCTCCAGCAAATCGATTTTCCGCGCGAGGTCTGCCGCCAGCTCCGAGTCGGTCATGCGTGCAATGGAGTCGTAGTACGACAGCGGTTGCGTTGAGCCCAGACGGGCGGAGATGGGTATAGGCTCGGCTTGCAGCAACGCACGATAGAGGTTGTCGTCGCGCTGCTGAAGGTCGGTCACTACCTCTTGTATCCGCTCAACCTGTGAGGTGAGCAGGTTGTTCTGTGCCTTCAGGGCGTCATACTTCTGCTGAATCTGCTTCTCACGTGGAGAAGGGAAGAAGATGACGAACAAGATGAACAGTCCTATGCCAAGCAGCACTCCGAACAACATCGGCCATGTGATGCGGCGGATGATATCCTTGAAACTGGTCTCCACCTGCTCCATAGCAAGCGTGACGGGGTTGATATGGTAGTGCTTTTTAGCCATCAGTTTTTACTGAGCAATTTTTGTGCCAAATCGGGGCGTTTGAGTTTTAGCAGTATCTTGCGTATGGTGGCTTGCTCTTCTCTCTTGTACCAAAAGAAGAACCTTCTCTGATTGAGTTTCTGCTCTTTGGTGTGTGCCACATACACGGGTTGCATCGTCTCGGGATTGATGCCGGTGTAGTACATCACCGTGGCGAGCGTCATCGGCGTCGGGGTGAAGTCCTGCACCTGCTCTAACTTGAAGTTCATCGATTTAGTCTTCAGCGCCAGCTCCGCCATGTCCAGCTCTGTGCAGCCGGGGTGGGAGGATATGAAGTACGGTATGAGTTGTTGGTTGAGTCCTGCCTCGCGACATATACGTATGAAGGTGTCGCGAAAACGTGCGAACAGCGCAAATGAAGGTTTGCGCATCAGTCTGAGCACACTGTCCTCGGTGTGCTCAGGCGCCACCTTAAGCCTGCCTGACACGTGGCGAGTGATGACCTCACGGGCGTACCGTTCGCTCATCAGGTCGTAGCGGATACCGGAGCCGATGAACGACTTTTTTATCTGTGGCAGTTCGTCCACCGAGCGGTATATATCTATCAGTGATTCAAAGTCCTGATTGAGGTTTGGACATATAGCGGGTTGCAGACAGGTGGGGCGCTTGCAGCGCTTGCACAGACTCATGTCTTTGCCGTGCATGCCGTACATGTTCGCAGACGGACCGCCGAGGTCCGATAGGTAACCTTTGAAGTCGGGCGACGCCGCCACTTTTCTCACTTCTTGTATTATCGACTCCTTCGAGCGCGACACCACCTGTTTCCCCTGGTGGGCGGAGATGGTGCAGAACGAGCAGCCGCCGAAGCACCCGCGGTGCATGTTCACGGAGAACCGTATCATGTCGAAGGCAGGAATGGACTTGCCGGCGTATTTGGGGTGCGGCAGCCGGGTGTAGGGCAGGTCGTAGCTGCGGTCCGCCTCTGCCGTCGTCATAGGCGGGTTAGCCGGCTCCACTATGACGTAGCCGCCATCGCGGTGAACGCTGCCGGCGGGAAGAGGTGGCAACGAAACAAGAGAAGAGGGAAGGTTGTTATAGGCTGCATCGCTGAAGGGCTCAATCAGCATGTCTCCTTGCCAGCGGTTGGACTGCTCTTCTATGTGTCGGAAGTTCTCGGCGTAAGCCCTCTTGCTCTTGAGGCAGTCATCGTATGTGTGCAGCATGATGGCGTCGGCGTGTTGGTCTGCTTTGAACGCTTTTTGAGGCACTATATACGCTGTCTGCTCCACGCCCTGCAGCGGTTGTAGTGTGGCGGCACGGCGTGCAAGAGTGAGCATCGCCTTCTCGCCCATGCCGTACACCAGCACGTCGGCACCGGAGGTGACGAGCACCGAGGGGAGGATATGGTCCTGCCAATAATCGTAATGGCATAGCCGGCGCATTGAGGCTTCTATGCCGCCAATGACGACAGGCACATCGGGGTAGAGGTGCTTAAGGATACGGGCGTACACCGATGTGCAGTAGTCCGGACGCATACCGGCCTTACCGTCAGGGGTGTAGGCGTCGTCGCTGCGGCGACGCAGGTTGGCGGTATAGTGGTTGACCATCGAGTCCATCGAACCGGCGGTGATGGCGAAGAACAGACGGGGCGTGCCGAGCTTGGTGAAGTCGCGATAGTCGCCGTGCCAGTCAGGCTGGGGAACGATGGCTACACGATACCCGGCCGACTCAAGAGTCCTGCCGATGACTGCCGCACCGAACGACGGGTGGTCAATATACGCATCACCGGAGAATAGAATGACGTCAACGTAGCTCCAGCCGCGTTGCTCAAGTTCTTTTTTCGTTGTCGGGAGAAATTCGTTCATCGTTATGAGTGCCCTTTACTTGTAGCTCAGCAGTGTCACCGTTCCTTCTGTTGATGACACAAGTAAGGTGTTGCTTGTCACGGGGCAGACGGTGTTCAGCACTGAGTTGCCTATCTTGTGCCGCCACATCACCTCGCCGGTCGCGGCGTTGATGCTGTGCAGCAAGCCGTTCTTGGTGCCGAAGAGCAGTCTGCCGGCGTTGTATATCATCATTGAGGGGTTATGGTCGTAGCCGTAGCCGGCTGATGTCTTCCATAGCGTGTGCGGACGGTCGCTGTGCGCATCCATCGCCACCACCGAGTCCCACATACAGCGGCTATAGACGGTGTCGCCGCCGGCTGAGATGCCGATGCTCTCGCGTACTATATGTTCCTTGGTGCGATACACCACCTCGCCTGTTGCTGCGTTGAGAGAGGTGAATACTCGGTCCGGAGCCACGATGAAAATCTTCCCGTCAGCCGCCACCGGCCATACGGCGGCGGGAGAGTATTTGTCCGAAGGATGCCCGTTGCTCCAGCTCCATGCAAGTGAGCCGTCGGCGAGGTTGAGGGCGTAGAAGTGGCAGTCCCATGCGCCGAAATACACTTTGTCCTCATACAGACACGGGCGGGTAACTACATAGCCTTTCAGTCCGTTGTAGCACCATATCTGTTTCCCTGTTGCCAATGCCAGTGCCCTGAAGCAGCCGTCGCTACCGCCAATCAGTACGGCTTGTTCTCCGTTGCCGGGCAGACGTGTGATGACGGGACAGCCCATCACGGCTTTGCCTGTTTCGTAAGTCCATACGTCGGTACCGTCAGCTGCGTTGAAGCAGCAGATGTTTCCGTCGGTTGACCCTACCACCACCTTGCCCTCTGCTACGGCTGCCACCGAGTTGATACGTGAGCCGGTCTTGCGCCGCCATTGTTGTTTACCGCTGTGTATGCTCAGGCAGTAGAAGTAACCCTGCTCATCGCCTACATACACCTTTCCGTCGGCATACGCCGGTGCTGAGTAAACGGCAGCGCCTAAACGCACTTGCCACAGTTCTCTGACGTTACTATACTGCCTGTTGACGCTGTAATCGGGGCGCAGCGACCGGTCGGGTTTGCCGTAGTTCGTGTCGGTGAGGGGAATAGCTATCCATTCTTCTGCGGGGCTGCCCGGCCGTTTCTCCTCAATACGGAGCGAGTCTCTGCTCACTGATATGACGGAGTAGCCGCCGGTGTCCTCTTTGCCGCGCAGATTAGAGCGGCAGAGGATGTCGGGGATGCCGTCGCAGTTAAAGATGAGGTTGCGGTGGTAATGCCCGCCAAGCACACACGGCACGTTGTAGCGGCGCAGCAGGTCGGTCACTTCGAACCAGTTGTCCACATCGCCCGTCTGCAACGGGTAGTGGGTGACGGGAATAACCGTCATGTGGTGCCCGACGGAGTCAAGCAGACGGTGCATCCACTTGATGTCTTGCGGCGACACATGACCGTCTGCCATCTTCAGTACCGGACCCGTGTTGAAACCGAAGAAAAAGACGCCGTTATGGGAGAAAGAAAACCTCTCGCTGCCGAAGACGCGGCTGAAGTCGGTCATTCCGGACTCCGACCATGTGGTCTCATGGTTGCCGGAGGTGATGTGGTAAGGTATATGCAGCCGGTCAAGCTCCGTCTTGGCAAGCTCCATCGAGCGGAGGTCGCCGGCTTCGGTGATGTCGCCGGAGACAAGAACGAAAGCAAGACTGTCCTGACCGTTGATGTCGTCAACCGAACGACGCAGGTCTTCAAGAGGGGTGGGGTTGACCGAAGAGATATGTATGTCGGTCAGCAGAGCGAAACGAAAGGGCGCAACAACCGATGAGCCGCATGAAGCATACGATGATGTAGCGGCAAGAAAAATAAGCGAGATGACTGAGAATATGCGCCGCATAGTGGATATGGTTGTTTATGGTAACTGCCTACTGTACTATCAGTCCGAGTTCGGATGTGAGGGTACTCAGCTCGGGATTTAGTTTGAGCAACACCTGCATCTTTTCTGCAGCAGTGTATGCCACCTGTTCGGTTTGTACTTCTTCTAATCCGATGATGATATTGACGCCTGTGTTGCGAAGAGTCTTCCTGAGAAAGCCGTGCATCTTGGCAAGGTGGTTGTTGGTAATCTCTTGCTGCAGCAGTTTGTTAGGAAGTTGCACCTCGTATGTCAGTTCGTCTTTCTTCTGTATGGCTATGTTTGAGAGCAGTGCTTGGTTTATCTTGTCCTCTGCAAACAGTTGTTTGCACATCAGTCTCCAAGCCTCAGCCATTTGCTCTTCCGTAAAAGGGGCGTTCTGCGGTGTTTCCTGTTGTTGAGGTTGTTGTGCCACCATCGGTTGCGGTGTGGCGGTGGGCGCCGGACCCCCCGGAATAGGTATTGTCGGTATCCCCGGCATGGCGGACATTCCCTGCATTGGCGCTCTTTGTATGTTGTTTGCTACCGGCTGTTTGATGCTTGCTGCGGGCTGACTTGCTACCGGCTGTTTGCTACTTGCCGGCGTGGCGCTTGTTGCTTGCTGTGCGCTGTTTGCCGCTGTTGCTACCCGCTGTGTAGCTGCGTTTGCAGGTTGTCTGTTAACCGTCTGAGGCTGACTGCCCGTCTGAGGCTGGCTGTCATTTGCCAGCAGACGGCATAGCTTGATGAGCATAAGCTCAAGTGTGAGGCGTTTGTCGCGTGCCGTGCGGTAGGCGGCTTCGGTAGAACCTACTATGTCAAGCACGCGGAAGAGCCACACGGCGGCACACTTGGCAGCCTGCCCGGCGTACTGACGACGGATTGACTCGCTCGTCTCAAGAAGGATAATCGTCTGAGGATCCTTGGCAACCAGCACATCGCGCAGGTGAGAGGCGAAACCGGCAAGGAAGTTGGCACCGTCGAAACCTTTGTTCAGCACCTCGTTAAGAAGAAGCAAGGCACTGCTCACATCGGCATTAAGAGCCATGTCAACAAGGCGGAAATAGTAGTCGGTATCTAAGACGTTCAGTACGTTGATAGCTTTGTCGTAGGTAATCTTCGTGTGCCCCTGTTCGTCGGTGCAGAATGTGGCGAGTTGGTCGAACACAGACAGCGCGTCGCGCATACCGCCGTCGGCCTTGCGTGCCACTACGGCAAGCGCACTCTCGTCTGCCTCATACCCTTCGGTCTTGGCCACGTATGCGAGGTGAGAGATGATATCCGCTACGGTGATACGGGAGAAGTCGAACACTTGGCATCGCGAAAGGATGGTGGGTAGCACCTTGTGTTTCTCCGTCGTTGCCATGATGAAGATGGCGTGTGCCGGGGGCTCCTCTAATGTCTTCAGCAAGGCGTTGAAGGCTGCGGTGGAGAGCATGTGCACCTCGTCGATGACGAACACCGAGTACTTGCCGTCCTGCGGAGGTATCTGCACCTCTTGTATCAGGGTGCGAATGTCGTCAACGGAGTTGTTGCTGGCGGCATCTAACTCGTGGTAGTTGAACGACTGCTGTGCATTGAAGGCTCTGCAGCTGGGGCACTCGTTGCACGCATCGCTGTCGGCGGTGAGATTGCTGCAGTTGATAGTCTTGGCGAAGATG
Source organism: Paludibacteraceae bacterium (assembly GCA_017450435.1). Lineage (GTDB taxonomy): Bacteria > Bacteroidota > Bacteroidia > Bacteroidales > Paludibacteraceae > Colicola. The sequence continues at coordinate 27,011 of JAFSTO010000007.1, read as the reverse complement.
CGGGCGCACGTGGTCTTTCCTACACCGCGCGGACCGCAGAAGAGATAGGCGTGAGCAAGGTGGTTGGTGCGGATGGCGTTGCGAAGCATGTCGGTCAGAGAACGCTGACCCACCACCGACTCGAAGGTGATAGGGCGGTACTTGCGCGCCGATACTATATAGTGTTCCATCGTTATTGTTATTTCCGTAGTTTGTTTTCTATTCGCTGCATCTTGTTTCTCAGCATGGGGTTGGTCTCCGCCTGCTCTTTGATGGTGGTGCACGAGTGCAGTACCGTGGCGTGAGTACGATGGCCGTAGAAGTCACCAATCTCTTGCAGCGAGTGGTTGGTCAGTTTCTTTGAGAAGAACATCGCCACTTGGCGTGCCATGCTTATCTCTTTCTGCCGCGAGGTGCCTAACAGCACTTGCCGCTCAACGCCGTACTCGGTGCTTACCACGTCAAGGATGTCTTCCAGCCCGAACTCTTTCTCTCCGACCTCCACCACGTTGCCCACCACTTTCTCTGCCAGCTTGATGTCTATTTGCGAGTCCATGATGGTGGAGTAGGCGAGGAGCGAGACGAGCACTCCTTCAAGGTCACGCACGTTGTCACGCACGTTCTCGGCTATGAACGAGATTACCTCGTCGGGCAGGTCTATGCCGTCGCGCAGCATCTTGTTCCTAAGGATATCGCGCCTGAGCATATAGTCGGGTCTGCCCATCTCGCCCTGAAAACCCCATTTGAAACGTGTAAGCAGACGGTCCTCTATGTCCTTGATGTCAAGCGGCGGACGGTCAGAGGTCATCACTATCTGTTTGTTCGACTGGTGCAGGTAGTTGAAGATATGGAAGAACTGCTCCTGAGTCTTCTGCTGTGAGGTGCCGGCAAGGAACTGTATGTCGTCAATCAGCAGCACGTCTATCGTCTGGTAGAACTGCAGGAAGTCAGCCACTCTGCCCGTCTGTCCGGCGTTCATGTATTGCGTCTTGAACTCGTTGGCAGAGACGTACAGCACCCTCTTCTGGGGGTATAGTTGCTTCACTTGGTTGCCAATGGCGTTCAGCAGGTGCGTTTTGCCCACGCCGCTGCCGCCGTAGATAAAGAGCGGGTTGAACGAGTTGTTGCCGGGCAACTTGGCGGCTGCCAAACTCACCGAGCGCACCAGTTTGTTGCACTCTCCCGGCACGAAACTCTCGAAGGTGTAGTTGGGGTTGAGCCTGCTTTGCAGCGCCGGCTGCTGTATGTGTTCTCTCGGCGGTGTGTATGCCGCCTGGGGTTTGCCGCCTAACACCTCGTTGCGGGTCTGCTCTTGCTGAACCTTGTCGCTCACTACGCGCGCGTCTGCGCCTGAGTGACTATCAATAAGGATACGGTATTCCACATTGGTGCCGGTCCCGAAGACGCTGAAGATTGCTGACGAGAACTGCTTGATATAGTTCTCCTCTATATAGTCCGCCACGGCATAACTCTGTAACTGCAATACCAGCTTGCCGTTGCTGAAACTGACAGGCTGTATGGGTACGAACCACATACGGAAAGCCGATTCAGTCAGCTGGCGCTGAAGCAGAGACATACATTCGTTCCAGTATTCTTGTACACTTTTGCTCATTGGGATAATAGAAGGTTAGAAGGTTATTCTTCTCCTGCTTTCTTGCTTTGTCTATCTATCTTTCTTTCCAAACAGTTATTTGTCTTTCTTTCCGAATAGTGAGAAATGCACATACCGTTTAGGGTGCGCTTTCAGGTCGTTTATCAGGCTGTCAGCAGAGGTGACGGTGTTATTCAGGTTGACGTATAGCTCCTTGTCGTTCATCAGCATTCCCACGGTGCCTTCGGTGGAGTTGAGTCCGGCAATGAACTCATTGACGCCCGTCACAGCCGTATCCACACGCATGATGATGCCTTTGAGATTGGCGTCCTTGACGTCAGTGGATATCTGATGCAGGTCGTTCAGCACGAGTTGTACGGTGTCAAGCAGCATCGGAAACTCCTTCTCTAACATGCCATTGACTTTCAGTGTGATGTCGTTCACATTGTGCATAGTGCCGTTGGCGTTGTCCACTATCGACTGCAGTTTCTGTCTGTCAAGGCTGCTCTTCAGTGCGGCTGTGATGCTGTCAAGGTTGTGTATCACGGGGTCTAACCTGTCAGACAAGGCTGTGCTGACACTTGTTATCAGGTCGGGCTCGATGAGGGTGGGTAAGGTGTCGCCGGAGACGTGACGTTTCTCCTGCTCGCCTAAGGCAAGACGCAGGTCAAGTGCCTCGCCGCTAATCAGACCATCGGGAACCAGTGCAACCACACTGCCTTCACCTACCGCAATATCATGGTTGATGGAGAACGTGACGCAAAATGCGTCAGCTTTGCTGAAGTCGTAATCAATCTCATCCACCATGCCCACCTTGTAACCCCGGATATAGACAGGGCTCTGCTCTACCAAACCGTTCATCTTCGGAAAGCAGACCACAAAAGTCTGAGTCTTGTGGAAGATATTGATTCCCTTGAGATAATTAAAACCAAAATAAAGAATGAATAATGCTAATATGGCGAGTACCGCCACTCTGATTTCTTTTGTATGTTTCATTGTCTTAAATTATTTCGCTTAGTCCCTTTGTACTTAGTACTCACTTCGTCAATTGCCTTGCTTCCTTCACTGTTATTTGTTTTCCGTTCAGGAACGCCACTATGAAGCAATCTTTGAACTTTGCTTTGAGTTGCTTCTGTATGTCGGCTATGGTTTGGTAGTCAGTCTCTTCGCCGTAGGTGTATTTATAATACTTGCCGTCTTTGGTGTAGCGGCAGTTTTTCAGCCCTTTGAAGGTAGGGTCGTTCTTCTTGAGCTCGGTTGTTGTGGTGAATATCTGAATCCGATATACAGGTTTAGCTGCTTGTGTCTTTTTGTCGGTCTGTGCAGGAGTGGTCTTTTTGTCGGTTTGTGCCGTTTGTGTCTTTTTTGCAGGTTGTACAGCCGGAGTAGGTGTCTCTTCTCTTTGCGGCGTTTGCGTCAGCTCTTGTTCGTCAGCCGCTTTGCGTTTTGGCCGTTCTGCTGCGGTCACCTCTTTGCCGTGTCGCTTGTCGTATGCTGCTTTGTAGGATGTGAAAGCGTCGTAGATTGCGTTGGCTATGTCGTCCTTGCCTTTCTGCGAGGCGAGATAACGCTCCTCTTCGCGGTTGGAGATGAAGCCCATCTCTATCAGTACGCTCGGACAGGCGGACTTGTGCAACACCCAGAACCCTGCTTGTCTCACCCCGCGGTCGGCACGCTGCAAACTGCCGGAAAACTCCTGCTGGACAAGGGTGGCGAACTGCAGACTGCGGTCGATATACTGGTCCTGCATCAGTTCGAACATTATGTACGAGTCAACCGATGTGGGGTCAAAACCCTCGTATGTGGTCTCATAGTTGTCCTCCATCATGATGACGGCGTTCTCGCGCATCGCCACGTCAAGGTTTGATTGCATCTTGTCTATACCTAACACAAACGTCTCTGCGCCGGATACGTTGCGGTTCTCCGCGGCGTTGGTGTGGATGCAGATGAAGAGGTCGGCGTTGTTCTTGTTGACGATGTCGGCACGCTGCTGCAATGTGAGAAACACATCGGTCTTGCGTGTGTAAACGACCTTTACGTCGGGGTGCCCCGTGGCTATCAGTTCGCCTACCAGTTTCGACACGGCCAGATTAAGGTCTTTCTCTTTGGCAATCTTTCCCACCGCACCGGCATCATGACCGCCGTGACCTGCGTCAATAACCACCGTGAAGGGTTTGGCGACACTTTTGCCCGCACCGGACTGCCAAGCCGATGCTGACAAAGGAAAGAGCAACATTACACTGCTGAATACGCAAATGATGGAGTTGATGAATTTTCGCATATCTTGCCATGATAAGTTTAGTGTGCAAAAGTAACTAATTTTTTTTATGTATGCAAGGATTTTCTTTTTTATTTATAAAAAAAACGATTGTTTTTGTCAGGCTAAGAAAAAATAACTATCTTTGTGCGCTATTTGCCGCAGAATGTGCCTGCCGTAAGTACCAAGTGACCAAGTACCAAGTACCAAGTACCATGTACCAAGTACCATGTACCAAGTACCATGTACCAAGTACGTTATCGCCCAAGTGTAGAGACGGTATTTTTTACCGTCTCTCAAACTTAAGACAATCAACTTAAGACAATCAAAAAACAACGATATAGAACCGTGCAACCGGAAAACATCAACCAGAAAGAAGACGAGATGATACAAGCGGAGTTCGAACGCTTGTTGGACGATTATCGTAAGACACCCCACCGCCAGAAGGTGGAGCTTATCACGCAAGCTTTCGAGTTTGCCAAGGCTGCCCATGCCGGTATCCGCCGCCGTTCCGGCGAGCCGTATATCATGCACCCTCTTGCTGTGGCACGTATAGTAGTGGGAGAGATTGGGCTGGGTTCGACTTCGATATGTGCTGCACTGCTGCATGATGTGGTGGAAGATACCGATTACACTGTGGAGGATATAGAAGCGCGCTTCGGACATAAGATTGCTTCTATCGTTGACGGCCTGACGAAAATCAGCGGCGGAGTGTTCGGACAGCAGGCTTCGCTGCAGGCGGAGAATTTCCGCAAACTGCTGCTTACCATGTCGGAGGACGTGAGAGTGGTGCTTATAAAGATTGCCGACAGGCTGCACAACATGCGTACGCTGCAAGCGCAACCGCCTGAGAAACAGTATAAGATTGCCGGAGAGACGCAGTATATATACGCACCTTTGGCTCACCGCCTCGGACTGTTCCCTATCAAGACCGAGCTGGAAGACCTCTCATTCAAGTATGAGCACCCCGATACCTATCGAGACATATCGCTCAAGCTGAGCAAGGTACGCGAGGACCAGATGCAAATCTTCGAACAGTTCGCGGCACCTATACGCGACAAACTTGAGATGATGGGATATACATTCGACATTCACGCCCGTATCAAGTCGGTTTATTCCATCTGGAAGAAGATGACCACCAAACATGTACCTTTCGAGGAAGTGTATGACCTGCTGGCAGTCCGTATTATCTTCGACCCGAAGATGGATATATCCGAGAAGGACCAATGCTGGATGATTTACTCGGCGCTGACGGAGATGTATAAGCCTCACCCTGAGCGTATTCGTGACTGGATATCCACTCCGAAAGCGAACGGCTACGAGGCTCTGCACGTCACAGTGATGGGCAATGAGGGACAGTGGATTGAGGTGCAGATTCGCACAAGACGTATGCACGAGATAGCGGAGAAAGGTCTGGCGGCGCACTGGAGGTACAAGACCGGCATGGAGGACGACGAGACGGAGCTCGACAAGTGGATTCGCACTATCCGCGAGACGCTGCAGAACCCTTCGCCTAACGCTATTGATTTCCTTGATACGTTCAAGCTCAACCTCTTCGCTGACGAGGTGTTTGTCTTTACTCCGCAGGGCGACATTAAGACCATGCCACAAGGGGCTACGGTGCTGGATTTTGCCTATCTGCTTCACTCCGAACTGGGTGAGCACTGCATCGGTGCCAAGGTCAACCACCGTCTGCAACCGCTTAACTACCAGCTCTGTGGCGGCGACCAAGTGGAGATACTTACTTCGCACACCCAGCACCCTACGCTTCAGTGGCTTGAGTGGCTCACCACAGCCAAAGCGCAGGACAAGGTGAAGAAGTACCTGAAGAAGCAAGGCGTCCTATCAGACGAGATAGCCGAGGTGGAGATGGATAGAAAGACGGAGCTGGCTGCCAAGCAGAAGAACATCACCCTCACCGACGACAATATCAACGTGCTTTACCACCTCGCCCCATGTTGCCATCCTATACCGGGCGACGAGGTGTTGGCATATCGCGATGACTCAGGGCGTATTATGGTGCATAAGATTGACTGCCCCGAAGCCAAGTTGCAAAAGACGCACTACGGCAAAGGACTGATTGCCGTCACGTGGGATACGGCAGGTGCCAACACCTATGCACAGACAATCAAACTGGAAGGTATAGACAAGATAGGCGTCGTGATACAGATGCTTTATACCATTACGGAGAGTTTCCATATCAACATCACAGACATACACGTTACCGCCAAGGACGGATTGTTCTCCGGCACGCTCGAATTGCAGGTGCACGGGGTGATGGAACTGGATACATTGTTCCGACAACTCGGAAATATTAAAGAAATAAAGAATATTGAGCGCGTTAATTAATCGGACTGTTTCCTATAAAACGTGCGTTAAGCTGATTTTTATAAGTATCGTTATCTTTTTGGCACAGAGTTTGCACGACATACGAAGTAGGGTCTTCCCGACAGATATATCAAATCAATAATTTTTTATACATAACGATGAAACGTAATCTCTTTCTCGGCGCACTGCTCGCAATGACTTGTGCAGTGTTTGCTCAGCAGCCGGTGATAACCTTCACAAAGACTGAGCATGATTTTGGTAAAATCAATGAAGCTGACGGCCGCGTATCTACCGTCTTTGAATTCAAGAACGAAGGTATGGAGCCGCTGGTACTGACCAACGTGCGTGCCTCCTGCGGTTGCACCACTCCTACATGGACCAAGACTCCGGTGGAGCCGGGGCAGACGGGAAACATCACCGTCACCTATAACCCCAACGGACGTCCGGGGCGTTTCCAGAAGACGATAACCATCACTTCCAATGCCACCGAGCCTACGAAGAAGGTGTTTATCAAGGGTGAGGTTATTCCTAAGCAGGCTAAGCCCGTAGCTAAATATCCGGTCAAGATGGGTGACCTTTCTATCGCCTCACACTCCGTCAACTTCGGTCATGTGATGCATGGCAAGCAGCAAGTGAAGACCATTGAGTATGCCAACCTCACCGATGGTGATGTAACCGTTGATGTTGTGCGCAATGAGGAAGACCCGATTCTGGTGCGTGTGTCGCTGCCTACTCTGAAGAAAGGTGAGACAGGTCAGATAGAGGTTTATCTGTCGGCTGAAGGACCTAAGCAGTATGGTCCGTTGCAGTACGAGGCATACGTCATCGTCAACGGCAAGCGTCAGCTCACTGACGAGTTCAAGCTCACTATCTCCGCCAATGTGGATGAAGACTTCTCTGCTCTCACTCCTGAGCAGCGTCAGAACGCTCCTATAGTGGAGGTGGCTGAGACCGTGGACCTGGGCACTATTGTGCCCGGCAAGAAGGCGAAACACAACATCAGCTTCGCCAACGTGGGGGCTGACCCGCTTCTGGTTCGTGCCGTGGTGAATAATGCCACTGAATTCTTCCGCGTTTCTGCAAACAAACAGTCGCTCAAATCAGGAAAGAAGGGCGCGTTGGTTATTGAGATGGACGGTAAGCTGAACGGCAACCCGTTGAAGGCAGGCGCATATCACCGCTCTATAACCCTTATTACCAACGACCCGAAGAACCCGAAGAAGCTGATTCACGTCAATTGGACCATCGCCGAGTAAGACAGGAAGGCCAACCTCTCTGCCCGCGATGCCCCGCTACGGGTAGAGACGGTATTACTTTACCGTCTCTCAAAAAAAAGCACCTGAGGTCCCCAAACAACGACAATAAAAGCATCCTTTTCTCAACAATGCAACATCCTGAGAATGATGAACAATATGAGGGTTTGACGGTGAATGCCGGTGTTGACCGTCTGCCGACGGTCAATCCGTATTTCAAACCCAAGAAACGCACTCCGCGCAGAGATGCCGACTATTATGTAGCCGGCATTTTGCGTGGTGATATGACTATACTGGCTCAGGCGGTCACTCTCGTGGAGAGCAACCTGCCTGCCGACCAGCTTATAGCACAGAAGGTGATAGAGCAGTGTCTGCCTCACTCGGGCAACTCGGTTCGAGTGGGCATTACCGGCGTGCCCGGCGCCGGAAAGAGCACTTTTATCGAAGCGCTTGGCACCGAGCTTTGCAAGGCGGGACAAAAATTAGCGGTGCTGGCTATCGACCCGTCATCGGAACGCTCGCGCGGCTCCATACTCGGCGACAAGACACGTATGCAGGAGCTCTCCGCCACTGACGGCGCTTTCATCCGACCCAGTCCGTCCGCCGGCTCACTGGGAGGCGTGGCGAGAAAGACCAGAGAGACGATAGTGCTGTGCGAGGCCGCAGGATACAACACTGTCTTAGTGGAGACGGTGGGGGTAGGGCAGTCCGAAACCGCCGCTCACTCGATGGTGGATTTCTTTCTGCTGCTGCAGGTGACAGGCACCGGCGACGAACTGCAGGGTATAAAACGCGGAATAATGGAGATGGCTGACGGTATAGCCATCAACAAGTGTGACGGCAGCAACGTGGAAAAGGCGCAGGTGGCACGAACGCAGTTCAAGAACGCACTCGCGCTCTTCCCGCCTACCGAGTCCGGCTGGAAACCTTACGCCGTGACATGCTCCGCTGTCGAGCATACAGGAGTGATGGACGTGTGGAACATGGTGGAGAAGTATATCGAGTTTACGAAGAAAAACACGTTCTTCACACGCAACCGCACCAGGCAGGCCAAGTACTGGATGTACGAGACTATCAATCAGCACCTGCTCGACTCGTTCTATCATAACGAGACGATGGAAGAGGAAATAGAAGAGGCGGAGAGACAGGTGCTTGGCAACAAAGTGTCATCGTTCGTGGCAGCACATGAGCTGCTTGATAAATATAGCACATTATGCCGGCAACAACAATAGGAAACAGAAGCAGGCGGTCCACAGGACCGCAAGGACCGGTCACTATCGGTCCGAACGAGATAGGCAAGCTTCCACCGCAGTCGCTCGAACTGGAGCAGGCGGTGCTGGGGGCTATAATGATACAGAAGGATGCCTTCGGCACGGTCAGTGAGATTCTTACGCCTAACTCGTTCTACGACAATCATCACTTCTATATCTACCAGGCTATTCAGTCGATAGCCGCGGCTGACGAGCCTATTGATGCGCTCACCGTGGTGGAGCAGCTCAAGAGAATGAACACCCTTGAGCAAGCGGGTGGGGCAGCGTATATATCCGACCTCACGTTGCGCGTAGCGTCGGCGGCACACCTCTATCGGCATGCGCAGATACTCGCGCAGAAAGCCTTGGCAAGAGACCTCATCCGTTTTGCAGCCGATGTGGAGGATAAGGCGTACTCCGAGGAGATGGATGTGAACGAACTGCTGCAGTCGGCAGAAGGCAGTCTGTTCGAGATTTCCAAACAGACACAGAAGAAGGACGTCACGCAGATTGATCCCGTCATTGACGAGGCTCTGAAGGTGATGAGGGAAGCGTCTAAGAACAAAGACTCAGTGACCGGTGTCAGAACTGGCTTCACCGACCTTGACGCCGTCACTTCGGGTTGGCAGAAGTCTGACCTTATCATCATTGCTGCCCGTCCGGCGATGGGTAAGACGGCCTTTGTGCTCTCAATGGCTAAGCAGATAGCCGTTGACTTCAGGCAACCGGTGGCGATGTTCTCGTTGGAGATGTCCAATCGTCAGCTCGTCAACCGTCTGATGATGAACGTATGCGAGATAGAAGGTTCGAAGATACGCAACGGCAGCCTCTCGCAAAGCGATTGGGACAGGCTGCACCATAAGGTCAATGCACTGCTCGGCGCACCTATCTACGTGGATGATACGCCCGGACTGTCTGTCTTCGAACTGCGCTCGAAAGCACGGCGACTAAAGCAACAATATAACATATCCTGCCTTATCATCGACTACCTGCAGCTGATGACCGCTGCCGGCATGAACCCGGGTTCGCGTGAACAGGAGGTGTCGATGATATCGCGCTCGCTCAAAGGACTGGCCAAGGAGCTGGATATACCTATCATCGCGCTCTCGCAGCTCAACCGTTCGGTAGAGCAACGCGGTACGGGAGTGGAAGGAAAAGAACCGCAGCTGAGCGACCTACGTGAGTCAGGAGCTATAGAGCAGGACGCGGATATGGTTATTTTTATCCACCGCCCTGAGTATTATTTTCGCAGCGGCTCCAAATCAGAGAGCTACGACCAGAGTCTGGTCGGTCAGGCGCAGATTATCATCGCCAAGCATCGTAACGGCGCTACCAAGACTGTTAACCTGCGCTTCCGCGGCGAATATGCTAAGTTTGAGAACAACAGCAACACGGAGGTCCTTCCCGGCGTGCAGGATGCTGTCACCGCACCACAGCAGACGGTGGCAACGCCCGACTTCGTCAGCGACTCCGAACCTGCTTATGGCCAGCCAAGACAGTGGAACCTGAGCGGACTGGGACAACAGCAAGACAGCATGTCAGTAGATGACGGCAGCAACGGAACACCGTTTTAGTCTCTATAGTCTCACTAAACTCAATAGTCTCTATAGTCAATCTAAAACATCTAAAATACAACTATCATGGAAAAACCGTATGTACTGGGTATCGACATGGGCGGTACCAACACAAAGTTCGGCATCGTGGATGCCCGTGGAAATGTGATTAACTCATCTTCTATCAAGACACAGCTTTACACCGACATCAACGAGTATTGCGATGTGCTGTGCGCAGAGATGATGAAACTGGTTGACGCAGCAGGCGGCATTGAGCTGGTTCGCGGCGTAGGTGCCGGCGCACCTAACGGCAACTACTATACAGGAAATATTGAGTTTGCACCCAATCTCCCGTGGAAGGGAATAGTGCCGTTTGCTGAGCTTATAGCCGAGCGCATGCACGTACCCTGCCGTATCACTAACGATGCTAATGCTGCGGCTATGGGCGAGATGACATACGGCGTGGCTAAGGGAATGAAGAACTTTATCATGATTACCCTCGGAACAGGCGTTGGTTCGGGTATCGTCATTGACGGAAAAGTGGTGTATGGTCACGACGGTTTCGCCGGTGAGCTGGGTCACACCAAGATTGAGCGTGGCGAGTCGGCACGTCTGTGCGGATGCGGACAGAAAGGTTGCATTGAGGCGTATGCTTCAGCCAACGGTGTGGCACGCACCGCTAAGGAGTGGCTCGCAAAGACCGACAGAGCATCGCTGTTGAGGCAACTGCCGGCGGAAGAGATAACATCAAAGGACGTGTTCGATGCTGCTATGCAAGGCGATGACATGGCGAAGGAGATTTTCGAATATACCGGCAGACTGCTTGGCACCAAACTTGCCGACTTCGTAGCGTTCTCCGCACCGGAGGCTATCGTACTCTTCGGCGGACTGACCAAGGCCGGGGATATACTGATGGAGCCGGTCGTCAAAGCCCTCAATGAGAATGTGATGCCGCTCTGGAAGAACAAAATCAAGGTGCTGTTCTCTACTCTCAAGGACTCTGACGCTGCTATCCTCGGCGCTTCAGCACTCGTCTGGGACGTGGATGCACAAGCACCGATGAGTAAATAAACGGTATAACTTATCACTCATAACTTATCGCTTGTTCAAACGTCTGCTATATCAGATTCCCGCGTGGCTGCAGTGGTTCTACCGTGGAGTGATGTGGCGCGGTGAGGCTGCCACGCCAATCGTGTACATCACTTTTGACGACGGACCGATACCTGAGGTGACGCCGCGTATATTGGATATTCTGCGAGAAAAGAACGTGCATGCCACGTTCTTTCTCGTAGGTGATAATGTGGCTAAGTACCCTCACCTGTATCAGAGAATCCTTACGTCCGGTCACCGTGTCGGTAATCACACTTTTCACCATATCAAAGGTTGGCGCACCGGCACTGATGCTTACCTTGCTGATGTGGAGCATTGCAACAAGGTGTTGGGCTACGGAGCCGGCAAACCGCCGTTGTTCCGCCCGCCATACGGCAGGATTCGTACATCGCAGAAAGTAAGACTCCTGCGGCGGGGATACAAGCTGGTGCTGTGGGATGTACTTACGCACGACTACAACAAGAGTTATACACCTGAGTTGATGCTCGATATAGTCAAGCGTTATACGCGACCGGGCTCAATCATCGTCTTTCACGACAGCCTCAAGTCAGGCGACAGGATGCTCGCCACCCTGCCCAAGGTCATTGACTACCTTCGTGCTCAAGGATATATTTTTGATACTTTGTGATAATTCATCCATAGCGCAGCGCATCATTCCTCAATCATCAGTCATGCCTGAACTGTTTTTGCATTATATCTGGCAGCGTAGGCTCTTTCAGCCTCTTGCTCAACAGACCACCGACGGCCGTCGGGTGGAGGTGCTTGATGTAGGTAGGCATAACACGGATGCCGGTCCTGACTTCTTTGCCGCCACTATCCGTATTGACGGCATGCAGTGGGTGGGCAATGTAGAGTTGCACGTGCTTGCCTCCGATTGGTATCGTCATGGTCACGACACTGACAAGGCGTACGATACGGTGGTGCTGCACGTGGTGAAGAAAGCGGATAAGGAGGTGCGCAACAGTCGTGGCGAGTTGATACCGCAGTGCGAGTTGCAGTACCCCTATGAGCCGGAGTGTCTGGCTAAGATGCTGTCCGACACCAACGCTTTGTGTGAGTTCCGCCTTCAGGAGAAACCGGCAATGCTCACAGCCGATTGGCTACGCACGCTTACTAACGAGCGGCTGCAACGGAAGACGGACGCTATACGGCAGCTCTTGGATATGCTGCATGGTAACTGGGAAGAAGCGTTTTATATCACTCTTGCGCACAACTTCGGCTTTCACACCAACGGCGTACCCTTTGAGATGCTGGCTAAGCAGACGCCGTTATCCTATCTGCTCAAACATCGTAATTCGCTTTTCCAATTGAAGGCGATGCTGCTCGGACAGTCAGGGCTGCTCAATGCAGACACTGCTCGCACCGACGAGGATAAAAAACTGCTGAAAGAATACCTGTTTTTGCAAAAGAAATTCGCGCTGCAACCTCTGTCGGCAGCCTTATGGAAACGGCTGCGTATGCGTCCGCAGAGTTTTCCGGAGGTGCGTATCCGCCAGTTCGCCACCCTGCTGCACGAGCGTGAGATGCTGTTGCGTACTTGTCTTGAGACGCAAGGACTGCAGCAGCTTCGCGACATCTTTCGCGTTGCCTCATCACCGGTGCTTGGTACGGCGTCGGTGGACATACTGCTTATCAATAGCGTCGTTCCGTATCGCTATGCGTGGGGAGCTGCCCACAACGACTTTTCCATGCGTGAGAACGCTCTGACACTGCTCAGCCACATTCCGCCGGAGAGCAATAATATCATCAAGCAGTGGAAGATGCTGGGCATCGCTCCGCATAGTGCCGCCGATACGCAGGCGCTGCTGCAACTGCATCAGGAATACTGTCAGCGTCACCGCTGCAGGGACTGTAACATCGGCTACCAAATAACCTCAGACCTCTGATAACTCCGACTCAATCCGAATTTACTAACAAATGAACTGTCTCAGACATACAATATTTCTCGTTTCTCTCGTACTCCTCTCGGCTTGTGCCAACCGCGGTATGGGTCCGCAGGGCGGGCCGAAGGATGAGACGCCGCCGGAGATACTGAAGGAGGTGCCGTTCAACGGCTCCACCGACTTTCACGGACAAGAGGTGGTGCTCTATTGCAACGAGTATATACAACTCAACGACGTGGCTAATCAGGTTATCATCTCGCCGCCTTCGCAGAAGCAACCGATAGTAAAAGGTGTAGGCAAGAGAGTGATTGTCACTTTCGAGGAACCGCTACGCGACTCCACTACCTATAACATCGACTTCGGCAGTGCCATCTGCGACTACAATGAGCGTAACCCTATGAAGAACTACTCGTTCTCATTCTCCACCGGACCGGTCATCGACACTCTTCAACTGAGCGGCACGCTTATCAATGCCGAAGACCTGAACCCCGTGTCGGGTATAACCATCGGTCTGCACTATGTGCTTCACGACTCGGCGTTCAACTCTATGCCGTTTGCGTATATCGCCCGCACTGATGAGAAAGGTGCGTTCTGCGTGAAAAACGTGAAAGAGGGTAGGTATCGTATCTATGCCCTTAACGATATCTCCAAAGACTATATCTACCAGCCGAGCGAGGCTCTCGCTTTCCTTGATACGGTTTTCTCACCAATAGTGACCGAGGAGCAGGACACTATCGGACCAAATCTGACACTCTCTGACAGCATCGGACCAAATCTGACACTCTCTGACACTATCGGACCAAATCTGACACTCTCTGACAGCATCGGACCAAATCTGACATTCTCTGACAGCATTGGACCAAATCGTAGTACCAAGCTGCGTTATGAGCCGCAGGATATCTTGCTTCGCCTGTTCTCGGAGAACAAGCAACGCCGCTATTTCCAGCGTCCGCTGCGTGACGAGCGTCATCTGCTGACATTGCTGTTCGCAGCTCCGCAGGACTCGATGCCGGGGCTGCAATGGCTGCCGATACACACTACCGACAGTCTTGGGCACACCGATACCATACAGGTCAGCGACACTATGTTGGTGGTGCAACCGTCTCATAAGTTCGATACGATAAACATCTGGCTCACCGACTCGCTCCTCATCCGGCAAGATACGCTGTCGCTGCTGATGACGTATATGTTTACCGATAGTACTTTTAACCTTGTGCCTCAAACAGATACCATCGAAGCCGTCTATCGCGAACCGAGGATGAGCGACAAGGCAAGAGAGGCACTGGAGAAGAAACGCCGTGAGCAGAAACTCGAGCTGAAGTCGAATACTTCCACCACTTTCGATATCTACCAGCCTCTGACGCTCACCTTCGCTACACCTCTCAAGTCATGGCAGCCTGACAGCCTGCATTTCTACGAGAAGGTTGATACCGTGCGCCGTCCCTTGCCTTTCACCATAATCAAGGCGGACAGCACCAATATGAAACTCCTTCTTATGCACGACTGGCAGCCGGAGCGCGAGTACGAACTGGAAATTGACTCGGCAGCGTTCACTGATGTGTATCATCTGTCTTCTGACAGGCAAAGCCTGCGCTGGAAGATTCGCTCGCTCGACGAGTACGCCACGCTGATAATGAAGGTGGAACCGTTCAACCCGAGGCTGATGTTGCAGGTGCTGACCGACAAGGACGTGGTGGTGCATACTCTGCCGGCAACGGAAGACGGTACACGATTTGAGTATCTTAAGCCGCAGACCTATTATATACGTGCTTTCGAGGATCTTAACGGTGATTCGGTATGGACAACAGGCGACTGGGAGATGAAACGCCAACCCGAACCGGTGTATTATTCGGGTAAAAAACAGTCACTGCGGGCGAACTGGGACTTTGAAGAGACTTTCCTTTGGCAGGAAAAAGCGTTGCTTGAACAGAAACCGGCTGAACTGAAAAAAGACGCCGGCAAGAAGAAGTAAGATTTACAGTCTGTCCGGTCTGTCCGGTTTAAAAAAAATCGTTATTTGTGTTATCATTTTTAAAGAGGGAGTTTATTGCCGGCAAGACTTGGTTTGACCATTGTTTTCTTGCCGTCGGAGTGCTGTTGCAGGTTGTTGTGTATGTGTTGCAGCCGGCTTCGCCGGTGCTTATTGTCAGCGGCTTGGCAGGGGTGTTCTCCGTTGTTCTGACCTCACAAGGGAGGATTTCTGCTTACTTGTTCGGTTTTATACAGGTTGTAACCTATATATTTATCTGTTTTGAGGAGCGGCTGTACGCCGAGGTGGCGCTCAACGGCTTCTACTTCTTTTCTATGATTTACGGGGTGTTCTCTTGGCGCCGTCGTTATGTGGTGTCGGAAAGCAGTGAAGCCAATACCCTTCTCACCCGTCGTCTGTCCGCTGTGTGGCGCGTGGTGTTGGCGGTGGTGGCAGTGGCAGGCAGTGTGCTCGCTGCGCTGGCTTTAGAACGATTCACCGACGACTCGCAGCCGTGGTTGGACGCATTCACTACAGTGCCGTCTATTGTGGCACAACTGCTGATGATTAACCGCTACCGCGAACAGTGGATGCTGTGGATTGTGGTAGATATGCTGGCAATATGGATGTGGTGCATCGCGGACAACATGTCTATGGCGGTGCTTTACGCCTTCTGGTGCTGCAACTGCGTTTACGGATATTACAACTGGAAGAAAACAGAACAGCATAACAATTTCGTGTCGTAATGTCGTAATGTAGTGAATAATTTGTCCTTGATTTGTTGTTTTTTGTTTTTTTTTACGATTATGCTTGTGTAAGTCAATTATATTTAGTACCTTTGCAACGCTTTTGCGACAAACGACATGTTTGTCGGAGCAAAAACATGACTATTTATATAACTTTTTAAAAATTTTACTAATATGACAAAAGCTGAATTAGTTAGTGAGGTGGCTATCAAAACAGGCTTCACAAGAAAAGACGTTATGGCTGTAGTGGAAACATCTATGGACGTTATTAAGGCTACTATGCTCGGTGGTGAGAACGTTTATCTCCGTGGCTTCGGTTCGTTCATCAACAAGACCCGTCGTCAGAAAATAGCTCGCAACATCAAGCAGCAGACTTCTATCATCGTGCCTGAGCACAAAATTCCTGCTTTCAAAGCATCAAAAGATTTCTCCGGTAAATATATTAAATAATTGAGACTATGCCAAACGGAAAGAAACATAAGAGACACAAGATGTCAACGCACAAGCGTAAAAAACGTCTGCGTAAGAATCGTCATAAGCATAAGTAAGATTATCTTCGTAGCTTGATGACATTTATCAAACGATAAGAACAAACTTGTGTCTCCTCTATAGGGAGATACAAGTTTGCTTTTCTTTACTAACCACAACGCTGCTGTCATACCCTTCTTTTGGTGAAAAGAGGGATGCAGTGTTGCTAATTTATTTGTTTTATTATGAAAAGCGAATTGATTGTGGACGTCCAGCCGCAAGAAATCACTATTGCTTTCACCGAAGACGACCGTCTGATGGAGATTAGTCGTGAGAGCCGCGACCACAACACTTTTGCCGTGGGAAACATCTATTACGGCAGGGTGAAGAAGGTGATGCCGGCGCTGAATGCGGTGTTTGTGGACGTAGGTCACGAGAAGGACGCTTTTTTGCATTATTTGGATTTAGGTTCAGCCTTCCGCACCCTCGGTGCATACGTTGGTCAGGCCATGCTCGACAAGCGACGCATACCGGCGATGGACAACGTGGAGAAACAGCCGGAGGTGGGCAAAGACGGAAACGTGGCAGACGTGTGTCAGGTGGGGCAGAATATCCTCGTACAGGTGACGAAGGAACCCATCAACACCAAAGGTCCACGACTATCAGGAGAGATATCTTTTGCAGGGCGCAACATCGTTCTTATTCCCTTCGGGGAAAAGGTGATGGTATCCTCAAAGATTAAAAGCGAGGCAGAGCGCAGCCGCCTAAGGCAGCTCGTTCAGGCCATCAAACCCGCTCACTACGGAGTGATTGTGCGCACTGTAGCAGAAGGAAAGAAAGCTGCGGAACTGGACGCTGAGCTCAAGCTGCTTATCAGCCGTTGGGAAGAGACAGTGGCTCGACTGCAAAAAGCAACGCCGGTCTCGCTCGTCAACGAGGAGATAGGGCGGACGATAGGGGTGATAAGAGACGTGTTCACCACCGATTTCCAGTCAATATACGTCAACGACAAGGATATCTATCAGGACGTGAGACAGTACGTGGCGATGATTGCGCCCGAGGCGGAGAAGATTGTCAAACTCTACGACAAGGACCAGCCTATCTTCGATAGTTTTCAGATCACCCGTCAGATGAAGACGGGACTTGGACGAACGGTCGGTTTTAAGAACGGCGGCTACCTCATCATGGAACGCACCGAAGCACTGTACTCCATCGACGTGAACAGCGGTTCGAAGAAACTCGGCGACGACCAGGAAGACAACGCCTTCAAGTGTAACATGCTGGCAGCGGACGAGATATACCACCAGCTCAGACTAAGGGATATAGGCGGCATTATCATCGTCGATTTTATCGACATGGATTCAGCCGAACACCGTCAGTTGCTCTACGAACACATGAAACAGCTGCTCAAGCGCGACCGTGCCAAGCACAACGTGCTGCAGCTTAGTAAGTTCGGTTTGATGCAGATCACCCGCCAGAGGGTAAGGCCGGTAGTGGAAATCGATGTGGAAGAGGAGTGCCCCGTGTGCGGCACGCATGGCAAGATTCAGCCGTCGTTGCTCTTCGTTGAGACTTTGGAAGAACTGGCAGAGCGCTCCGTCGAGCGTTTTGGAAGGAAGCAGAAGCTTTATCTTCACCCGTTTGTGTATGCCTATCTGGCGCAAGGGTTTTTCCTGACCAACAAAAAGGCGCAATGGAAACGCCGGTTCGGTATCAGTCTGTTCTCTGACGAGTCGCTCCCGTTATTAGGTTACCGTTTCATCAATGCTGACGGCAAGGAGGTTGTTCTGCCGAAGGAAGAGACGGCGTCGGTAGAGGCAAAGGCGGAAGCAAAGGCGATGCTCTATACCAAACGACCCATAGAAGAGAAACCCGAGGTCAAACTGCCGAAGGCAACACCTGCTCCTGCCCAACAAACCGAGAAGAAGGTTGAGAAGGACCCTAAGGACCTTAAAGACCCTAAAGCCCCTAAGGACCCTAAAGCCCCTAAGGACTCTAAAGCCCCTAAGGACTCTAAAGCCCCTAAGGACTCTAAGGACCCTAAGGACTCTAAGGACCCTAAGGACCCTAAGGACCCTAAGGACCCTAAAGCCTCTAAGGACTCTAAGGACTCTAAGGACTCTAAAGACCCTAAGGACTCTAAGGACTCTAAGGACTCTAAAGACCCTAAGGACTCTAAGGACTCTAAGGACTCTAAGGACTCTAAGGACTCTAAAGACCCTAAGGACCCTAAGGACTCTAAAGACCCTAAGGACTCTAAAGACCCTAAGGCCCCTAAGGCCCCTAAAGACCCTAAGGACTCTAAAGACCCTAAGGCCCCTAAGGCCCCTAAAGACCCTAAGGACTCTAAAGCCTCTAAAGCCTCTAAAGACCCTAAGGACTCTAAAGACCCTAAGGACCCTAAAGCCCCTAAAGCCCCTAAACCCTCAAAGTCCCGCGCTCCAAAGAATGCAAAGAAAGCTGTCATGCCGGCTTCTAATGAGGATATAGCCGTTAGTGAAGCTGTTTCGGCAGAAGTCCCCGTGAAAGCTAAGAAGAAGCGACCGGCAAGGAAAAAAGCAGACAAACCTGCTACTCCCGCCGAGTTGTAGTTACAAAAAACAACCGCCTTGTGAGGTCCCCCTCACTCGGCGGTTGTTTTTTTGTCATTCCGTCATTCCGTCATTTCGTCATTCCGTCATCATCTTATTTCCCCACTACTATTCTCCTGCTCTCGGAGCCGAGGCGGACGAGATATACTCCTGCTGCCGACGGGGCAGGTAAGGTCATGCCCTCGCGGAACGGGGTAGAGTAGATAGCCTTGCCTGCGGCGTCGTACAGATAAACCATGTCGCCGGCGGTGTTGCCTGTCTTAGCGCCGTTCTCCACTATTATCTGTCCGTCTATTACCGTCACGCGCAGCGTGCCTGCCGTGGCCGTTTCTGTGTCGGTTGCCGTGCCGGGCTGTTGTGGAGCGAAGCGGAGCACAAAGCGGTCTTCTGTCCTGCCGGCTTCTGCCGCGAAGGTGTAGCCCTCGGACGTGTTGAGGTTAGTGCTCGTCATAGTGTAGAGGTCCTCTAACACAGCGTGGTTGAACTGACCGCCTTTCTCCAGACGGATGGTGTATTCGCCTTCAGACGGCATGTCTAAGCAAACCTTCACTGCCGTCACCGTGTCGGGCAGGGTGTTAGCTGCCAGTTGGTAGCCCTCAGAGAGGGTGTATATCTGTGCAGCGTTCTGTGCGAACGACTTGCCAAGATCCTCGTTGCGGGTGTAACCCTGTGTAGCATCAGGCTCCACCACTACGTATGCCTGGTCGGTCAGTTTGCCGTCCTCGTCGCTCATCGTCAGTACATACTCGTTGCTATATATGTATTCGCCTTGTGCGTTGGTGTAGTCCGACAGCGGTGCACGATGTGCCGCTACGCTGGCAGGGGTAGTGCTGTAAGTATACGAACCGCTCACCCATGTCACACTGCCATGATACTGTATGAAGTACGCGCTGGTCGGGTTGAGGGCGTAGCTCTTCGGGTTCTTCACTATGTAGTTACCTGCCGCGCCGCCCCACTCGTATAGCCAGTTGAGGGTGGTTCCGTTGGTGACGTGGTTATACTCTATCCCTTCTCCATCGCGCACGCCTTGTACGCCGCTTGCGGGGTCGGCTGTTGATACCACAGCGGGATAGAACCCCGGCAGACCTGTCAGACGCCAGTCGGAGTCGATACTCTCGCGACCGGTGTGGTTGCACTTGAGCTCGTCGTATGTCGTTGTGCCGTAGGCAGCGGGCTGGTTGATGGTGTAACCGCCGTCTTTGTCCACTGACGGGAAGTAGAGGTATAGCTTGTCTATTGTTCCTCCGGCGTTGCGGAAGTCCTCATACTGCAGGTTATGCGAGATGACGAAGCCCGTGCCGGCTTTGATGATACCGCCGTCGGAGAGACGAACGGTGCCCCAGAAATCTTTGATATACGGTGTCCAGCTCAGCTTGGCGCGCATCTCGCCGGAGTAGGTCTGTATCACCCACTTTGTGCCGTAGCCCGGCAGACCGTAGATGTCGTTCACGTTTACGTCATACGGCAGACAAATCTGGAAGAGCTGACTGCGCAAGCCGTTGCGGTAGGTGGTGTGGGAGTCGTCGAAGATGCTGGCGGGATTCATTTCAAGGGCGAACACTATATGTCCTATCAGGCTAACCTTACCGCTTGCCGACAGTGTGAAGAGGCTCGGTGCGTTCTTTGAGTCGGCGTCACGTATGACGAGCAGGTCGGCGCTGACTTCGGTATCCGTGGTTATGTTCTCGCCGTCAGGCAACCATGCTGTGGTCAGACGGTTGGTCTTGAAGTCGTAAATGACGCGCATCTTAAAGCGGGTAGAGCCTGAGCCACCGATGAGGTAGGGGGCGAGAGCGTTAAGAACATCATCGTCTGCATCGTCGAAGTCGTCAATAGGCGCCGCGCCTTTGAAGTACTGCGTGTGACCGTTCCAGTTCGCCGTCAGTTTGATGCGGGTGTTGGGCACGGCAAACACGTCAACGTGGTAAATCCAGTTCTCATCATCGGCGAACTTCACAGCGGTGTTGTAGGTGTCACCCGTTGCGGCGGTGTAAAGCTTGTTGCTTGCGTTGCCGTGCAGACGGAGGAAGTCGCTTGCTGCGGAGGCTCCGATGTATGCACGAGTGATGGCGTTCGTCTCGTGGTTCCATGTGTAGCGGATGTTGGCATTGACAGGCAGAGTCTGTGAATCGCCGGTGTAGGTGTCGCCCTCCAGAGTGTCGGAGATACACTGGCTGTAGTCGTTGGCGATGCAGAACTTGATGTTCTTTCCCGCTGTCACGTACTTCATGAAGTAATGCGAATAGTTGCTGTTCTTCTCTGAGTACTCCGAGTAGGTCATCCTATTGTCTGCAAAGTCCTTATAGGCGTTCCAGCCTCCGTCGGCAGCGTCGGTGCGGATATAGAAGTTGCCGGTGTAGCCGCCTTCGTAGGTGACGGTAGGCGTACCGCCGCCTGCAGGTTGCGTCACTTTGAAGTTATACACACCCGAGGTGTCTTGAAGGGTTTCGTTGTTGAGCAAGGACGTTACATCCCACTCATTACTTGTTCCGCCCCATGACTCCGGACTGACAGCGGTACAGCGTTGCAGCTTCAGACTCTGGTCGGTGTATGCGCCGCTGCTGGTGCTTTTATCATACCACTTCTTTATATAGAACGACACAATGCTCTCCGTTCCGGGGTTAGCGCGGATGACGTCTGACGGCTTGCTCTTGCCATCGTGGGTATAGACAAGACGGTAGTCGCCAACCGACAGCGGGTAGTCAACGCTGAGGAACAGGCGGCCGTTGCCGCAGGTGAGGGTGAACGTGTAGTCGCCGGCTGCAGTGGTTGCGATATGACAGTTATCGCTCGGGTTGGAGTACATCTCCACGTTGGTGCAGTTGTCTTTAGTGACAGTAATGTTATTGGCAAACCAATGGTTGTTGGTGTTAACTGAAGTAACTTTGTCAACACAGAAAGAGTAAGTCTGACCTGCAGCGAGTTCAATAGTGGCAGTAAACTCCGACATTCCGGCTGTGGTGGCGTCGAAGTTAACGCCAGTCCATGGGTCTGTTGTTTTGTTGATACTCAGTTTATAACCCGACTCGGTGGAGTTATACACCATCCAGTAGCTATCTGCGTAGCGTGAGTCCGTATCTACCGTTGTGTAGTTCGAGCACACGTAGGTGGCACCATTCTTAGTATATGACGAGCCTTCTGTACGCGGGACGAACATCGTGGCGTTGCTGTCAAAGTCCTTACGGAAGATGACCTGACCTTTGTCGAAATTGTTGTAGTTACCATCAGATTCGCTCAGGTTGCCTAACTGCTCGCTGTTAAATGCAATGTAATATTTCCATGCCTCGATATCAGCAAGATAACCTGAAGGTATATAGTCGTAGTAGATATCCGTTTCGCCGATGCGTGTCATCTTGTGGTAAACTTTGTCGTTATTTCCGGTACCTAAATTCGCATCCCAATACGCATCATACGTCACATACACTTCGCTCCAGCCGAGGGTGTTCTTGAAATACACTGCCTTATGCTCGGCGTAGTTAGCTGTGATAGCTGCGTTTTGTGTGGCGTAGAGAGTGGTGGCGGCTTCGCTGCTGGTTGTTGTTCCGCCAGCGTAGCTTGCACCATATCGTATGCCGTCTGCAGCTGTCCAGCCGGTGAACGAATAACCGATGATGTCGGGCGCCGCAAGGTCCACACCCTCTACGTTAGCATTGTAGATAGTTCTGCTTGTCTGTAGGGTCGTCCCGCCGCACTTATATTCTATAGAGACGGTGTAGGGGATAGTATTATATTTCGCATAGACGGTTTTATCAGCACTAATACCACTCAGCGTGTAAGATGTTTCAGTACTCAACTGAGAGCCGCTGCCAACCGAAGCCGTGTTCCACTCGGAGAAGGTATAACCGGTAGCAGGGGTTTGCGTGAATGTCACGTCCTCGCCGGCTGCCACGTACTGACCTGTGGTGATACTGCCGGATGTGCTGCCACTCGCTGTTACCTCTGTGCCTCCCGTGCTCGAACCGAACGTAACGGTGTAGGAGGTCGGGAAGGTAACCGTGAGTGCCTTTTCTGTCTCGTTCCAAGTGAATCTATAGGTGCCGGCTCCGGCGGTAATGATTTGGAGGTTTTTATAGTCGTCACCCATACCAAAGACAAGTGCTTCGTTATTGTGGGTAGTGTAGTTCACTGTCTGCACGCTTTCTGTAGTATAACCCCACCACTTGCTACCTTCGTGGTTATAGACCTTCACCTCGTAGGTGGTATTAGCCGGAAGGGCAATATCCACGTATCCGACGTTATCTCCGCCTATCGTGGCGAAGTTACCAAAACTATGAGCAAGCCCCATGTCCCAATTGCCGAAGATTGAAGCATCACCTCCAATAACCCAGTTGGAGCCCATTTCTGCTGTGATAGTCACATCGCCGTCGGTAACGGTGACAGTAGTGTTTGCTGAGCGATCGTCACCAAAGGTGGCTGTACCTGTTCCGCCGGTTTTCGTCCAACGGATGAAGCGGTTGCCGGCTGTGGGTTCGGCTGTGATATTCAAAGCCGTTGCTATACCAGCCTCGCCGCTTGTGGCGGCACCTCCTGTTACGTGGGCAGTTCCGAAAGCATCATCTGCGGCAAGTGTTACAGTGTGCATGTCTTCCGTATAAACGGCAGTTATGGTGGTAGCCGCGTCAATGGTGGTGGTATAGGTGTTGCTTGTACCCACATTCGCGCCGCCTTTCTCCCAGTGGCCCCATGTGTAGCCGGGGTTCGGCGTTGCGTCTTTGGTGAAGGTAACGCTTGTGCCGCTGAGTACCAACGCGCCGTTGCTCAGTGACTTGTCGTTAGTAGGAGCATCGGCAGCCCCTGCCGGCGACACACCATAGTTCACGGTGTAGGAGGTTGGGAAGGTGACGGAAACTTTCGGCGAGGCAGGGGTGGTATAATCAACCTTTATCTCATAATCGCCTGCTACATTGGCTCGAATCTGGATGTTCTTATCATATGATGAACTTATTTCTATATTAGATGTTGTGGCACTAACCCAATAAGAATCGCCATCAGCAGAAGCTCCATACCAAGTCTCACCTTGTAGTAGTTTGAATCCATAACTATCCTTTTGACTGTCCCCTGTGTTGGTGGCACTTACATGGAATGTATAATATGCTACACTCTCCGTGGAATACCCAGTTTTTTTAACCATGTTATATGCAGTAGTCCAGTCATTCTCCGTCAAGCCAGTTCCGCCTTTGATTGTCCACGGTGTGGTCAGTACCTCGTTGTATTTAGCTACAGCCGAGCAGGTTTGTGCGGGGTCGGTCACCTTCACGGTAATGGACAAATCTGTAGCAGCTGTTCCGTTGGTAACAGTCAGGTTGGTCAGCTCCCAGCCGGCAAAGGTGTAGTGCGCCGCATTAGGAGCAGAAGCCGTCAGAACCGAAGTGGTTGCTACACCTAACTGATTAGCACTGGTTGCTGTATAAGTTGATGAACCATGGTCGTAACTTACGGTCGGTGTCAGGGTTCTAAGGTCCTCTGCGAAATTGGCAGTAACGGTAGCTGTTCCGTTAGCAGTCATGGCGTAAACACCGTTTGCTGCATTGGTGGTAATAGAACCATCACCTGATTTCGTCCAGTTGACAAAATGGTAGCCGGCATTCGCTTGCGCATAGATATTATAGTTTCCGGCAGCGGTGATGTCGGTATAACTTGCTGAACTTCCCCAAGAGCCGGATGCTTTCTTCACCTGTCCGTTAGCGCCTGCCACTATATCCAATTGTCCGGCAGGTATAGCCTCAAAGTTAGCGGTAACCGTAGCACCGGTAGCTGTGGCTTTAATGGTTGTCGAGGTAGCAGTTGCATCGGCAATGACCACGCTCCCCGAATAAGTCCAACCCGTGAAACGATAGCCCGTTTTCGCCTCTGCCGTAATGGAGCAGTCGGAGGTAAAATGCTTGGCACTAACCGTTTGATTGGTAGTCTGACCGCTCATGATAGTACCATAGGAGTAGTTATTGGATGCGACTGTCACATTGTAGGTTTTTTCTGTCCATTGAGCATGAAGTTCAGCATCTGCACGAACTTCCCATTTAGTTGCGCTTGAGGTATAGCCGGATTTGCTTGCCAACCAAGCACCGGAAGCATTGATAATCTGCGTCCCACCGCTGGCGGCTGTATAGTAACCGGCAAAATTATATCCTGTTTTTGTCGGTATAGATACATTTACCGAACTCTCGCCGTAGTAAGTATTTTGCGTACCGGAGCCGCCACTCCCACCTTCGTCATTTAATGTAATAGTCGGAGCTGCACATGTGAGACTAATTTTATTTGTTGAAGGACTATAAGAAATGGTTATATTACCTGCTTTGGCAGGGGTAAAAACTAAATTACCATCTCCATCGTTTGAATTGCTGACAACATTCGCTTGTGTTACAGCCGAATAGGTTCCTGTTGCCCCTGTCCAATCCGCATTACCTCTACCAATTTTTACTTTTATTTTAGGTGTGCCGCTAGTGTATGGTGATGTAAGAGTAAATGTTTTGGTGGATGAATTAAAAGTCATCGGGTTATAATCATCCCATCCCAAAGCTGCGCTACTGCTCCATCCTGTCCAACTTTCTCCCACAATACATGGATAACCTCCTTTTTTCCAATCAACAACGATTGCACAATTATATGTGGAGTTAATAGTGCATGAAAATTCATCGTAAGTGTTATTTTCGTTAGTTGGATCAACTCGTTTAAAGTAGAATGTTCCCTCGTTAGTCGTTGTGAACGAGTACCAGTTGCTACCCAAATTTGTGGGTGATAGATTGCTGTTTCCATCCCATACACGAATATTACAACTAGAATCCCATCCGCTTATTTGACCCGTATAAAGGTAAAATGTATATCCCCACATCTCACCCGCTCCGAAGCATAGGAGCATAAGCGTAGTGGCGGCGCATAGCACGGACTGGCGATAGTTAGTCTTAATGACATTGTTAAAAATACTTCTGATGGTAGATAAATGTAAGTATTTCATATCTTTGGTGTTTTATTCGTTTATGGTATTTGATGGTGGTGGTTGTTACGTTGGTGGTTGTTTCGTTGTCCGTCCGCGTGTAGAGACGGTAATTAGGGTGGTTTTGTTTTGGGTGGCGCTTACCGTCTCTCCTATGTCTATCTGCGCTTTCTTTTTTTGAGAGACGGTAAAATAATACCGTCTCTACACGTTGCGGTGCGTCGTTGTCGGTGCGTCGTTGTCGGTGGTGTTTCAAATCGTTGTGCTACGTGTGGCGGACACGTTCATGTCATCATCTGACCATTTGGCAACATTGCTATTAATGTAATACACTGTTTCACTATATTGTGTTGCATCGCGTATGATGGTATCATAAAACCTCTCCTGCCAAGCAAAATCAATATCGTGTTTTTTTGTCCATTTTGTTATTGCCCTTTTCAATCCTCCTATTAAAATTGACAATCCTCCTTTTCTGTTGTGAGATTTGGTAGGTATATCGCCCTGTGTCTCTCCAATTACCATCTGACATACCTCTTCGTGTTGTTGTCTAATGTTTTGTGTCGAAAATTCCCTTTTACATTGTTCTTTGTCGTCTTGTGTCTCTATGTGTGTAGGGTGTGCTGCGCAAGGGGCTTCTTCCGAAAGTGATATGAGAAGGTGTATGTGGTTAGGCATTACTTGGTATGTTTGTACCTCTGCATACGGGTAGAAATGTGTCAGGTTTTCAATACATTGCTTGGCATATTCTCCTATTGGAGTATAGTGTATTTCGTCGTTATATATTTCTCCGAAATAACATTTCTTGTTTTTTGTACATACCACTACATGATAATGTCCTTTGCTATAATTCTTGTTTTGTCGTCTTGTGGTTGGTATTCTGTATTTCTCGTTATATAATTGCGGGTTAAAATCCATGTTTGTTCAAATCAGATTTATATAAAGTGTTTCTATCCTAATCCACTTGTTTCGTTGTCCGTCCGCGTGTAGAGACAACGGGGTCCCCGCGAACATCGTGAAGTGGGGTGTCAGACGGTAATTAGGGTGGTTTTGTTTTGGGTGGCGCTTACCGTCTCTCCTATGTCTATCTGCGCTTTCTTTTTTT
>JAFSTO010000039.1 GCA_017450435.1 Paludibacteraceae bacterium | reverse complement strand
TGTCGATGACGTTCTGTTCAACGATGTAGTAAACCTTGTAGTAGTTGATGTCGAATGCTCCTGTTACTGTTACATCAGCCGCCGGCATGGTCTGCGGTAGGTTCTGCCATCCGCTGAAGGTCTGTCCTTCTCGTGTGGGTTCAGCTATCGGCTTGATGTTAGCTCCGTATTCAAGAGTGTCCGTTGCGTAGAACTGCCCGTCCACCATGTACGTGATAGCATATCTGTTGACAACGAACGCTCCTCTTATGGTGATGTCTTCTGCCGGCATGTATGTCGGGTGTTCGCTCCATCCTGTGAAGGTATATCCCTCACGCTCCGGTGCAGTTACTTCAGGTACTGAATCTCCGAATGCGACACTCATGCTGTCGATGACATTCTGTTCAACGATGTAGTAAACCTTGTAGTAGTTGATGTCGAACCAACCATAAACGGTTATTTCGTTAGCCGGCATTGTGTCCGGTAGTATGTTCCAGCCGCTGAATGTGTATCCCTCGCGAGTTGGTCCGGCAATAGGCTCTATGGCAGTGCCGTATGCAACACTTGCGCTATCGTAGATATTGCCTTCAAGGACATAGTAAAGCATGTAGTGGTTGGCCTCGAGTGAGCCGGTGATAGTAATGTCGCTTGCCGGCATCGTCTCAGGAACGTTCTGCCATCCTGTGAATGTCATACCCATCGGTGTAGGTCCTCCTATTGTGCGAATGAAGTTTCCGTACGGAATAGTGTCGGCATAGTAGAACTCTCCGTCCACCATGTATGTGAGTACGTAGGAATTGACGTTGAAGTTTCCTGTTATGGTGATGTCTTCCGCCGGCATGTATGTCGGGTGTTCGCTCCAGCCTGTGAAGGTGTATCCCTCACGCTCCGGTGCAGCAACGTATGGAATAGAGTCTCCTACATTGAGCGTATCAGTGCGATAGAATGCCGAGTCAATGAGGTATGTGATGGTGTATTGTTGCTGATATGCCACAAACACAGCCATATAATGATATTCTTTCTCAAAACTATCAAGCACTATATCACGTGGGTTGTCGGTGTTGCCGTCTGACCATTGTGAGAAGATATATCCATTGTGAGGAACAGCCTCTATTGCGATAGTCATTACTTCGTCTGTGCTATATGGGTAGAAGCCTGCTCCGTTGACGTAACCCATCGTTGTGTCGTTTGTGTATACGTCAAGATAGATGGTGGCAGGCTGTGTAGTGGTGTCAGTCGGCTGAAGGTCATAGACGTAGTAGTCCGTTCCTCCAGAGCAGTTGCCTGAGCTTGGACCGATGTATAAAGCGTCAGGATTGCCGAGTTTGATGTAGAAATCGTAGCATCCTGCAACGTTACATACGAGAGCAGTGTCGTTGATGTTGGTAAAGTTGGCATATTCGCCGAATTGTTCCAGCGCCGGCATCCAACGGCCGTTGTTGTTATACGTGTCGATAACCTCAATGAAGTCGCCTTCGTTAAGCGTCGGGTGGGAGAGGTACTGCGAATAGTTTGCTCCTCCGTCGTCTGTCTGCACGCTGTTTACAAAACGGTTGCCGTTGATAAGCAGACCGTATTGTGTTATCTCTTCTGTTTGTCCGCCGCCTTGACTCTCGGTGCTTCCGTAGATATATAGGTCGGTTAAATAGTTATATCCGCCATTGACAAGCGGCTGCCAACGCAGTTGTACATTGCTCATCTCCAGCGGCAACTCCATTGTCTGGATATTGTTTTTGCCGAGTTGCTCTTCTGTTAGCGTCTCCCAGTCGGTTGCACCATCCTGCTTCATCTGTAGGCGCCAACCGCCATTGCTGACGTTGGTGGCAGCGGTGAAACGTATAGTAGAGACATACGGCAATACGCTTGTCTCAATATAAGCCGAAGTGGCAGATCCCGTGTTCGCGTTCTGCAAGTAGCCGATGACGTTCTCTGCTCCGCTGATGGACGACAGTTTGCCGGTCGGCTGTGATTTGATGCCGCTCAGGGTGAAAGTCATCGGGTAGCTGCTTGTCGTGGCAGAGTATGTCTCTGCTGTGGAGCCTCCGTTCAGACTGCCCCATTCTTCGAATGTGGTAGAATAGAGTGGCATTTGTGTGTCGCCGCCGGGAGTGACTTCACCACCCGAGTCTCCGCCAACGGGGTAATACTCGCCGCTTGAACAGCCTGTTTCACCTGCAGGACCGATATACAGATAGTCGGTGGAGACGCCATAGCCTATCTTGATGTAGAAGTCGTAGCATCCGCTTACCGAACATTTGAGTTTGTTGCCTGTATTGACGAAGTTGGCATATTCGCCGTTTTCCTCAACCGTGGGCAGCCAAGTGCTGTTGTTGCCGTGCATCACGTCAATCACCTCTATTGTTTCACCGGCTTCTAACTGCACGCTTGCAAGAAACTGCGACACGTAACCCTGTGTCTTACCCTGAGAAATGCCGCGCACAAGGCGTTCTCTATTGATGAGAATACCATATTCGCCGTCGCTGAAAACAGCGTAGATAGTTGTGTCGTGGGAAAGGACAAGCGTTCTCGGGTTATCAATGCTACCGTCTGACCAGTTGGCGAACATATATCCTCCGGTGGATATTTCGGCAGAGAGTGTCACTTCTGTGTATGGAGGAAACTGTGCTTGTCCGCTAACTGAGGAACCGTTAACATAGACGTAACCAATGTCGTTTGGCGTGGCGTACGTATTTAGCGTGACCATGTCACTGCCCGTACTGCTGCCGTACACTGACCACTGTCCTTCGGAATAGTCACCCGTGCCCCAGCCTATAATGGTATAACAGTCAACGCCGTCATACATGCTAAGGTCTGAGGTCTGATTCCATTTCAGATCCCAGTCTAATACCTCGCTACCCTCAGGCATTCTGACAAAGATAATCATGTCATATTCTGCCGGTATCTCGGTGATGTAAACATCTGTGGCGAACTCGTTCATCTTCATGTCAAACTGCGAGTCACTACTTGTCGATGACCAAGCGTGAATGAAAAATGTGGCGTTAGCCGCACCCCAGAGGTCATTGCCTCCGGTGTTCAAATAAATAGTGTTTGCTGCGCAAGTCAGTGTAAGTGACAAGGCTGTGATGAAAAGGTAAAACTTTTTCATAATTATTTAGTTAATTCTTTTGTATGCAAAGGTACAAAAAAAACACCTATTCGGCAAGTGAATAGGTGTAAAAAAATAACATATATGTTTTATAACATATATTTATTGTATTCTTTCCAATGCTACAACGTTTTCAACGTGTTGTGTGTGAGGAAACATATCCACCGGTTGAACGGCTGTTATGCGGTACTTTGCCGAATGTTTTTCTTCGTCACTCTCAGTCCTGTTGCACAGCAAATCAAGGTCGCGGGCTTGTGTGGCAGGATTGCAGCTGACATATACTATTCTGGTTGGTGCGGCAGCAAGGATGGTGCGCACTACATCTTCGTCCATCCCTGCGCGAGGCGGGTCGGTGATGATGATATCCGGTGTGCCGTGCTTTGATATGAACTCAGATGTCAGGATTCTTTTCATATCACCTGCGTAGAAGAGTGTGTTGTCAATGCCGTTGATGCGTGCGTTCTCTTTTGCGTCTTCTATCGCTTCCGGCACATATTCTATGCCGATTACTTTCTCCGCGCCGGAGGCAACAAACTGTGCTATGGTGCCCGTGCCGGTGTAGAGGTCATATATAATCGGTTTTTTTGCAGAGGCAGAAGGCGTTGCCTCAAAGGCGAACTGTCGGACAACCTTGTATAGCTCGTATGCCTGCTCGGTGTTGGTTTGGTAGAATGATTTAGGTCCTACCTTGAACTGCAGGTTCTCCATGTGCTCCACTATATGGTCTTTGCCGAAAAAAACCTTGACGTCGAGATCGTTGATTGTGTCGTTGAATTTTTGGTTTATAACGTATAGTAGTGCCGTTATCTGTGGGAAACGGCTATGTAGTTCGCTCAGCAGCTGTTCCTGCATTTCATTGTTTTCTTCGGCAAATACCACTGTGAGCATCAGTTCGCCGTGCAGGTTCGACCTCAGTATCAGCGAGCGAAGCCAGCCGCTGTGTGCGCGCTCGTTGTAGAAGGTCAGTTGCCGTTGCTTGGCCCAGTCTCTGACAAAGTTGCGTATCAGGTTGTTAATCGGCGGCATCAGGTGACACTCTTCGATATCAAGCACTTTGTCGAAGGCACCGGTGATATGAAAGCCTATTCCGTAGCCGGTGTCGATGTTTTCCAACCCTCCTGCGGCACGCACTGCATCCCACGATACCCAACGCTTGTCAGAGCATGAGAACTCCAGTTTGTTGCGATATTCATAAGTCTGTTTGGAGTCGAGTATGGGCGAAACAGGAGGCAAAGTGAGTTTGCCGATACGCGTGAGGTTATCCACTATCTGCTGTTGTTTGTGTTTCAGTTGCTCGGAGTATGGCAGCATCTGCCATTTGCAACCGCCACACTCGCCGAAGTGCTTACAGCGCGGCTTGCATCTTACCTCAGAATACTTGACAAATCGCTCTACACGTCCCTCCATGAACGAATGTTTCTTTTTCGTAACCTGAATATCAACCACGTCTCCGGGGACACAGTTAGGCACGAACAGTACGCAGTCGTTAACACGTGCTAATGCCTTACCTTCAGCGGCGATGCCGGTGATTTCTACGTTTTCTATTGTCGGTAGTTTCTTCATGATTCGTTTTTGTATCGTCTGTTGTTGCTTTTGTCGTAGTTGAGGTGGAGTTAGCCGCAGTCAGGTTGCCGGGCTTGCTCTTGGCCATTGCTTTCTTCACTGATTTGTAAATCATATCAGACATTACCGACTGCATTAGTCCGTCAGCGATGGTGCCGGCTACGTATGATGCGAAGTTCTGCATCACGTTGCGCTCGTTTGAGAAATGTGCCGTGTATGGTGCTGCTCCTTTTTTGCGCGGGTTATGCGAGTGAATGGCGAGCGGTGCGAAAGCGTTGATGATACCGGCGTTCTTGGCGAGTTTATCAATCGGGACATCTTCTTTGACGAGGTGTACTTTCAGGCTGTCGTAAATCATGCACATGTCGCCTTCTGCTTTTGTCATGTCGCCTCTGAACGAGGTCTCTAACTTGCTGATGTTTGCTTGTAGATTTATTCCCATAGCAGGGTGCAGAAAACTATTCATCCCATCGCCATGAAGGTTTTCCACCGTGGTGCTTCCCTCAAATGTGCAGTCGCGATTGTTTCGCATCTTAATAGACAGATTGCCGCTACCGCCGCAAATCTTAACTCGTGCGTTTGCTGACAGTGTCGCACCTTTGGTGTTGCTGATATTATTCACGCTGAGCCTGAGACTGCTCATATCTAATCTGCCGGCTTCGCCTATGGGTAGGAGCATCTCAACCGTTGCTCGAGGCATAGAACATTCAACATGGCCGATATGCATCGGTATCGGTATCGCTTGCAGGTTCTCTTGCGGCATGGGATAAGGCTCTTTGGCAGGGTAGTGTACATCGCGGTAAACAGACAAACGACGACCTTTGATTTTTACATTGCCAATGTCAATACTCTTGTCAGTTATAGCATGCACAATATTGGTGGGCGAAATGATAACTTCGTTGAGCAGCACTTGCAGCCATGTTACTTGTGTTTTGCCTAAGCGGTCGGCAAGAGACGTCTTCTTCACGGTGTGACCGAAGCGTACTTTTCTTAGATAAATGCTATCCGAATCCGACAGGTCAATAGTGCCCGTGCTTGTGGCTGTCAAGCCATCAGGAGAGAGGAAATACAAGGTGTCGGTGTGGAGACGATAGGGAGAGTCAAGATATACTGCCTTGTTTTCCTGCATGTCGTAATAGAGCTTCTCCACACTAATGTTCAAACCCTTGGCGAGAACGCGCATTTTGTTCTCACAATGTGTCAGTTCGGTATTGCCCTGCTTGATGCGTATCTCTTGTATTCCGATTAGTTTGATTTTGCTAATCTGCTCTGCGGCTTGCTTTGTGAGCCATGACCGGTTGTCGTCCACCGGCTCTTTTTTTGCAGACTCCTGTTCAGTAGGCTCTTGTTTCCTCGCCTTTTGTCCTATTTGTGCAACTACGTTTGGCTCAATAATATCTGCTTGCCTGAACCATAGTTCTTTGTTTTTGCGTAGCAGCACACGCCTTATCGGTCCGAGTTCTATGCGTTGGCACGTGAATTGCACGGACGGTGTGTCAAGACTGACTGTTACATCTTTCAGGCGTATAACACCGTGTAGTAGTCTGACATCAATATCGCTATAGGTTATTTGAAAATGTTCGTTGTTCACCGCTTGAAGACGTTGGTCTGCAGCACGCGTCAAAATAACATCGCCGTAAATAAACGCTACGGCAATAAGACCGATAATGATAGCAAAGAATACGGCTAAGCAAGAGTAAACAATTTTTTTTATCATAACAAAGCAGTGGTGGCAATATGTTTCCGACCGCAAAGGTAGTTATTTTTTGCCATATTTCAAAGATAAAATGAAGTGTTGGTACACTTTTTGCGAAATAGTGGTGTATTGTAGTTGCGGTTGGCTTGTATATGTCCGGAAAATATTGTAATTTTGCGAACAATAAAGAGAATTCTTGAGATGAGAGATACGTGCATTTTTTTAATGAAAAGAACATTTTTTCTTTGTTTCTGTGTGTGTGTATGTGTGCCAACGTGTTTGGCATACGATAAAAAGTTCTTGGGTGACACTCTCACGGCGTTTGCTAATCGTCATGCGGTGGTCGGAGAGGTTGTTGTTAAACGTGTGAAGGTGTATGACAGCCGCACAGAGGTTCATACTAATCAGACCTTGGCTTCGCTGCAACTAACGCCTGATATCGTTGACAGCATACGTCGTCTTACCAAAGAGGTGGTCGGCGTTAAGGGAAGGGTGCTTGTTTATTCTGACAAACATGAACTTTCTGAACTGATAACCAAGGTGAACATACATTCATTATCTGCAGTGTCCTCTTCTCAGATGCGTAGTATGCAGAATAGTGTTTCTGCTGATGACGATGCCGTTCCGCCGCTCACGCGACAGCATGCCAAGCCGTGGGACGCGCCGGGAGGCTTGGAGGGCAGGCATATAGCGTTATATGGTAGCCACGGACTGTATTTCAATCAGCAGCAGGAGCGTTGGATATGGCAACGTGCCCGCGTCCTGACTACCGTTGAAGACCTGTACACCACTTCCTATACGATGCCGTTCCTCGTGCCGATGTTGGAGAATGCCGGAGCAGTTGTTCTTCAGCCGCGCGAGAGAGACAGACAGACGCATGAAGTGATAGTGGATGACAAGGATGCCGAGGGAATTGACCGGTGGCATGTCACAGACAATGAAGGCTGGGGACGACAAGTGGGCAGAACAACGTTGTATGAACACGAAAACCCGTTCGCTTTCGGCGGGTATGCATCTACTAAATCAACAGACCCGTTAATCTATCGTCCGACACTGACCGAATGCGGCGATTATGCTGTGTACGTGTCATATAAAACGGTAAAAGGGAGCACGACGCAAGCGCAATACGACATCTGGCACTCAGGTGTAAGAACCACTTTTCTTGTCAATCAGCAGATGGGTGGCGGCACGTGGATTTATTTGGGAACGTTTCACTTTACGAACGAGCCAAAAGACAACTACGTCAAGGTATATTCCTCTCATGGTGTGGTTACTTCAGATGCCGTGCGTTTTGGCGGCGGAATGGGCAATGTGGCGCGGTATCCGTCACAGACGATGCTTGACAATATACCGTTAGCGGTGGAAAACGGTAGCTATGACAGCAGAAAGTACGGTGTGGAGACAGATACGATATCTGCCCAGTCAGAGGCCCTGCTTGGCGCTGTTACGCAGGTTAGCGGTGTGCCGCGCTGGATGGAAGGAGCGAGGTATTGGATGCAGTATGCCGGTTTTCCTGACTCGGTGTATAACTACACGGAAAGCAAGAACGACTATACCGACGATTACGCCTCGCGAGGACGTTGGGCAAACTACCTCGCAGGTGGCAGTACTGTCTATCCCGACGGACCGGGACTGAACATCCCTCTCGACCTCTTTCTTGCCTTCCATTCCGATGCAGGCACTACGCGTAACGACAGTGTCATCGGAACGCTGGTTATCTACAATGAGTTTGACAACGACAAACAGTATGTCTATCCTGCCGGAGGCAGCCGCATGATTGCTCGCACTTATGCTGACTATGTGCAGTCGCAGATTGTGAATGATATAAGAGCGACCTACGCACCTGAATGGACGAGACGCCAACTGCTCAACTCGTCGTACGCCGAAGCCCGCCACCCGAAGATGCCGGCTGTGCTATTGGAACTGCTATCGCATCAGAATCTTGCAGATATGCGTTACGGACTGGACCCGTCTTTCCGTTTTATCGTGTCAAGGGCAATCTACAAGGCGATGCTTCGGTTTCTGCACGAGCGCAGTAAGACACCATACGTGGTCCAACCGTTGCCTGTCAGAGCGTTCCGCTGTCAGCTTGATTCATCGCAGGCTCTCGTTCGCCTGTCGTGGCAGGCACGCACGGACAGTCTTGAACCGACGGCCATGCCCGATGCGT
Organism: Paludibacteraceae bacterium; assembly: GCA_017450435.1. Classification (GTDB taxonomy): domain Bacteria; phylum Bacteroidota; class Bacteroidia; order Bacteroidales; family Paludibacteraceae; genus Colicola. The sequence continues at coordinate 81,815 of JAFSTO010000039.1, read as the reverse complement.
ATGTCTTGTATCAACGTGTCCATGGGCAGGACTGGGACAACGGGACACTTGTTGAAGACACCGTTTATGCACTTAGTATAGCCTATGATACCCACTACGATTTCAAGGTGTGTGCCGTCAACATGGGCGGGCGGTCCTTCCCCTCTGAAATCCTTTCTGCATGCAAAGCATCTAATGAGCATGGTCGTGCGCTTATCGTCAATGCTTTTACACGTGTGGCTGCGCCTGAGTCATTCGCTTCGGGCGACACATTGTTTGCAGGATTTGTTCCGCTGCATTATGGTGTGGGTTATATGAATGAGGTCAACTACGTGGGAGAGCAGTACGAGTTCCGTCGTAATCAACCCTGGGAGAGCGACGACCAATGTGGTTTTGGTGCGTCATACAACGACTTCCGAACCGTCTCACCGCGCGGCAATACCTTCGACTATACTGCAATGCATGCTGCTGAACTCAGGAAACTGAATTATTCCTTCTGCTCCACTTCTGTTGAGGCTTTGTCGGAGGAAATGTTGGGCAACATCACGTTGCTTGATATCATCGCCGGCAAACAGAAGCGGACTTATGTCGGCATAGGTCGTGATACCGCATTATTTGCGGACTCGGCAGCGAGTGTTACGAGTGTTATGGGAAAGCGTACCGTCAAGTACGAATTGTTCCCTGCCAATCTGCGGCGGGTTATTGAGGTTGCCTCATGTCAGTTGCTGCTGTCAGGTTCGTATATTGGCAGTGAGATGCAGACTAAAGACGATAAACAGTGGACAGCGCGTTATCTGCATTATACTTTCCGTGCAGAGCGTGCCACACGGTCTGGTATTATTCGTCATCTGCGTGCTTGGCAGACAGCAAACGACACTGTTAGGCAAAGTGTGTTGCAGGTTGTGCCTGATGAGCATGTTCTTTGTGCAGAAGCCCCTGACGGCATAACTCCGGAAGGCAAGCAGGCGAAAGTGGCGCTCAGGTATGATGACACAAATATATGCGCAGGTATCGTATGTGAGGAAACCGGCAGACGTAGTGTCATCCTCGCCTTTCCGGTGGAGAGTCTTACCGGTTTTGCCGCGTTCTATCAGAAGGCTGTTTTATGGCTGGAAAACACGTCTGAGTAATGAGTGGTTGTAGAGATTTTGCCTACTCTTTACTTATCTCGAAGTCGAGCTGCCGTTTTAGAGGGTCGGCATTAACGACTGTTACTCTTAGCGGTGAGCCGATGGTGAAGGTGGTGCCGGTATCGGCGCCGCGTAGTTCGAAGCCGCTATCGTCAAGGTTGTAATAGTCGTAAGGCAACAGTTGACGGATGGGGATCATTCCTTCTGCGTGACTGTCGGTCAGTTCGACAAATACCCCCCATTCGGTCACACCGCTGATGATGCCGTCAAAACTTTGACCGATAAACTGTTGCATATATTCTGCCTGCTTGTATTTGATACTTGCCCGTTCGGCAGTCATCGCCAGTTGCTCGCGCTCTGAGCAGTGTTTGCACATCTGTTCATATCTCTCTTGGGCTTTTTGTCCTTCTTCACTTTTCCCTTTCTCAAGATACTCTGTTAAGAGCCGATGTACCATCATGTCCGGATAGCGACGTATGGGGGATGTGAAGTGTGTGTAGTATTTGAAAGCAAGCCCGTAATGTCCGATGTTGTCGGTTGAATAGACGGCTTTCGCCATGGTGCGTATAGCCAGCGTCTCTATCAGTGACTGTTCCGGTTTGCCTTTTGCCTCGCTCAGCAGACGGTTGAGATTGCGGGATATAGTAGCCATTCTGACCGACTTCGTCTCCAGTTTATAGCCGAACCTTCCTATAAAACAGGACAGACTCTTCAAGCGTGTTCTGTCAGGAAGATCGTGTATGCGGTAAACAAACATTTTCTTCAAAATCTTTCCAACGTGTGTTGCTACTGTCCGGTTGGCAAGAAGCATGAACTCTTCTATCAAGTGATTGGCTTCGGTAGCGCGTTTGATGCGTATTGCTGTCGGATGTCCTTCAGCGTCGATGTCAAACGTGACCTCGTCGTGCTCAAAGTCGGTGGAGCCGTGTTCAAACCTGCGTTGGCGCACCTTCTTCGCCAGTTCGTTCAATATCCGTATTGCCTCACACAGGGCAGTGTCGGAAAGTAATGCTGCAGGGACATCCTTTCCGTTGATTATCGCTTGCGCATCCTCATAAGTGAGGCGGTAGTTGCTGCGTGTCAACGTGCGGCAGATGTCGTAGCCGGTGACGTTGGCTTCGGCGTCTATTGTAAAGACAACTGAATACGTCAGTTTGTCCTCGTTGGCTCGAAGGGAACATATCTCGTTACACAGGTGTTCAGGCAGCATGGGAATAGTGCGGTCAACCAAATACACTGACGTTGCGCGTTGATAGGCCTCCTCGTCAATGATGCTGCCGGGACGAACGTAGTGAGTGACGTCAGCGATATGGACTCCTATCCGGTAGCTACCATCATCCTGCACCTCGAACGACAGGGCATCATCGAAGTCTTTAGCGTCGCGAGGGTCAATGGTAAAAGTCAAAGCATCGCGCATGTCGCGTCTGCGGGAGATTTCTTCATTGCTTATACCTGCGCTGATAGCATCAGCAGCTTTGCTAATATTTTCAGGGTAGGAGTAAGGGAGGTTGTATTCAGCAAGAATAGCATGCATCTCTGCATCGTTCTCACCGTCTTTTCCCAGAATATCTATCACCTCACCGTGAGGCATTACCCTGCCGGTGCCGGGCTTGGTTATTCTAACAAGCACTTTATCACCTTCTTGGGCTCCATGCATGTCGGGAGTGGGGACAACGATATTGTCACGAAGCTGTTTGTTATTAACATACACAATGCCACCTTTGCGGATGTATTCAAGTCGTCCGACAAAGGTTTCCGGCAACTGTTCTGTTAGTTTGCTGTCTGTGTTTGTGCGATATAGACGGTGTTCTTCGCCGTCTCTTTTTTTGTCACTCGATGCTTTGATATTTTTTGCTTTGGTCTTTTTCTGTTCTAACTTTTTTTTTCGGTCTTCGCGATATAGTGCACGCAGGTCTCGTTTCTTCATTTCAGTCGTTATTTGTTATTTGTTAGTTATCAAAAACTGTGCTAAAATGCAAAAACATCGCTATTTTATTGCGAAAAAAACGAATATTCTTTCGTAATTCAGTTTTTTTTCGTACCTTTGCACGCTGTGCATGTGCGTAAACATGCAAATAATGGCATAATTTCGAAAAAAATAAATAAATTTTATACATCTATGCAAATCAAAGTTAGTAACGTTAACCAGATGAGCTGGACCGACATCAACGTTCACGCTAATCTGCCGGAGAACCTAAAGAAACTGGAGGAGATTGCCTACAACCTATGGTGGGTATGGAACTCCGATGCTAAGAACATTTTCCGTTCTATCGACAAAGAGGCTTGGCATGCAGCTCAGTCAAATCCTATCGTACTGCTTCACACTCTTTCTTATGACAAGATTGTAGAGCTCGGAAACGACAAGGACTTTATGAAACTCCTTGACAAGACCTATAGCGACTTCCGTGCATATATGGACGCTCCGCGCGATCCGAAGAAGCCCTCTATCGCATATTTCTCTATGGAGTATGGTTTGTCACATGTGCTTAAGATTTATTCAGGCGGTCTCGGCATTCTTGCCGGCGACTATCTGAAGGAGGCGTCTGACTGCAATGTGGACATGACTGCTATCGGTTTCCTTTATCGTTATGGCTATTTTACACAAACGCTCTCACCTGAGGGACAGCAGATTGCCAACTATGAGGCGCAGAACTTTAACAACTTGCCTTTGCAGCAAGTGAAGAACGCTGACGGTACACCGATGGTTGTGAATGTGCCTTATCCGGGAAGATATGTATATGCTTACCTTTGGCAGGTTAATGTGGGTCGTATCAAGCTCTACCTGCTTGATACCGACAACGAGCTTAACTCGGAGTGGGACCGCTCTATCACACACCAGCTTTATGGTGGTGATTGGGAAAACCGTATCAAACAGGAGATAATGCTTGGTATAGGCGGTACGATTGCTCTTAAGCAACTCGGCATCAAGAAAGATGTATATCATTGCAACGAGGGTCACGCTGCTCTCATGGGACTGCAGCGCCTTGTCGATTATGTAACAGAAGACGGACTCACCTTTAACCAGGCACTCGAGGTGGTAAGAGCCAGCGGACTTTATACTTGCCACACTCCGGTTCCAGCCGGTCACGACTATTTTGAAGAAGGGCTGTTCTATAAATATATGTCAGAATATCCTGCTAAGTTAGGTATTGATTGGGCACAGTTCATCGGCATGGGTCGTCAAAATCCTGACAACGGTGGAGAAAAGTTCTCTATGTCAGTATTCGCACTGAATACCTGCCAAGAGGCTAATGGTGTGTCTTACCTGCATGGTGAGGTGTCGAAGAAGATGTTTGCACCCGTATGGCCGGGTTACTATCCGGAAGAGCTGCATGTGGGTTACGTTACCAATGGTGTACACATGCCTACATGGGCTGCTTCTGAATGGAAAGCAGTGTATAATAAGTATTTCCCGAAAGGTTGGCTCAATAACCAGTCTGACCCGAAGATGTGGGCTCCGTATGCAGATATCCCTGATGAGCTGGTATGGGAAACACGTATGAACCTCAAGCGTAAACTGATTGACTATATCCGTGAGCAGTTCCGTGAGACGTGGATGAAGAACCAAGGTGACCCGGCACGTATCGTTAAGGCGGTTAACTCGATGAAACCGGATACGCTGATTATCGGTTTCGGTCGTCGTTTTGCTACATACAAACGTGCACATCTGCTCTTTAACGACCTTGATAGGCTCGATAAGCTGGTGAATAACACTACGCAGCCTGTGCAGTTCCTCTTTACAGGTAAGGCACATCCTGCTGACGGCGCCGGACAAGGACTGATCAAGAGAATCATCGAGATAAGCCGTATGCCGCAGTTCCTCGGAAAGATAGTCTTCCTTGAGAACTACGATATGCGATTGGCTAAACGACTCATCTCCGGTGTGGATATTTGGCTCAACACACCTACCCGTCCGCTTGAGGCATCAGGTACATCCGGCGAGAAGGCACAGATGAACGGCGTGCTTAACTTCTCCGTCAAAGACGGCTGGTGGTATGAAGGTTATCGTGAAGGTGCAGGATGGGCGCTTACAGAAAAACGCACCTATGAGAACCAGGCACACCAAGACCAGCTTGACGCCGCTACAATCTATCACATGCTTGAGTCGGAGATTATTCCTATGTATTACGCGCGTAACTCAAAGGGATATAGTCCTGAGTGGATTGAGACAATCAAGAACTCTATGACACAGATCACGCCGTTCTACACCACCAAGCGTATGATGGACGACTATTTCGAGCGCTTCTATAACAAACAAGCTAAGCGTCATGCATTGCTTGAGAAGGATAATTTCAAGGTTGCAAAGGAAATAGTGTCTTGGAAGGAGAATATCGTAGCTCACTGGGACGAGATAGAGGTTAAGTCAGTTACATTGCCCGAAGGGCTTACCAACAATCCGCAGGTTGGTGATAAGTACAAACTTGAGGTAGTGCTTGACACTAAGGGGCTTAACGATAAGGGGCTCGGTGTGGAACTGGTTATTGTGCGTACAGGTATTCACAACAACGACCATCTCTACGGTGTGAAGGAACTGCAGCTTGTTAAGGCTGAGGGTTCAATACTCACTTTCGCTAACGAACTCACCCTTGACTATGCCGGTAACCTGAAGTTCGGCTTCCGTCTGTTCCCGAAGAACGATTTGCTGCCGCACCGCATGGACTTTGCATACGTACGTTGGCTGTAAGAATTTGGCAAAATCAACACAAAATCGCCGGATACGAAAGTATTCGGCGATTTTGTGTGTTCAACTCATTTTCATCAGTTGAGCTGCGAATGGTAGCTACAATCTTTGTCGTTCCCCTGTATGTCCCGACGCAGGGGGAATAGGTCCGGGTTATGCCGGCGGAGCAGAGCGCGGCGGAAATTATAGTGCATCATCGCATCCAACTGCGGCATCGGTCTTACAGCATTGATTGGCCTACGAGAACGGGGGACGCGGGGGTGGGGGACTTTAAGAAATGTGAGGTCTCGGGTATTGTGATGGGTTTGATGTCCTTTGCGTTTTGCGATGGCAGACTGGGGGTAGGCATCGTTTTCTCCTTGGATATCAGTAGCAACACATCACTGCCGCATAGGAAATGACCGAGGTCGGTGCCTCGGCTTACGCGGCAGCCTACATAAATATTGTCGGCTTGATTTATCTTTCCCACTTGTGCTACAGTCACCGCCACCAGTGCCACGTATCGGTCATCATCGGTTTTGATGATAAACACTTTCCTTGGCTCGTGCAGTTGATAATCCAAGCAGTCCGTTTTCTCATGTTCATAACGGTAGCGGTGTTGCTCTTGGTCCCGGATAATATGTCCGCCGCTCAGTGCCTTATACTCAATGATGTTGTTGATTTCTACAATCGTTCCGTCCACAGGGCTGTGAAAATGGTGGTAGTTGTGCATGTCAAGCACTATGTGCGTCATCACGCCACCATTGAAGACGTCTTTGTGTTCGCTAAGCAACAGCTTGTTGACCTCAAACACGGTAGAGGTCTTGACCTGCAGCCCTTGGGCATCGTCGGTTATGAGAAAGCCGTTCTCGTCAATCTGCAACCAAGGCATCTGTTTGCCGTCGCATGGCGAAACCAAGCAAGAGTCGGCTATCGGGCGCACTTGAGGCGTGGCTAATCGTCGGGAAAAAAAGTCGTTCCATGAATGCCAGTTATCAGGGGACTCGTACCAGCCGTTTTGCAAGCCGAACAACGGGTCGGCTGACACTAACTGCAGGTGTTCGGCGTTCCAGCTGTTTTCGTCACTCAGATACAAACCCCACATCGAATTATATTGCACTATCCACTGCGCAATCCGTGGCTCATATTGCAGTGACGGATAGACGTAGCCCTTGTCTTTCAGTTCGTCAAGCGGTTGGTCGAACAGATAATAGAAGTATCCCATCGCCTGGTCAATGCGTCGAAAGAGTGATGCTTCGGCGTTGGTCTTCCCGCTGAACCGTTCCACAGCCTGCCACGGCATTGAGGTGATGAATGTGTCAAGGAACCGGTATAGGTCGTCTAATGTTCGCACGGGGTTAGTCGTTGTGTCGGGGTTATGCTCTGCCGCCGACTGAAGAGAACGCAGCATCATACGGTGCAACGCAGCGTCGTGCTCAAGCATATACCATAGCCGATATGTCTCACTTCCTTGGGGTATCATGTGTTTATTTATTCGGTCAGCCATTCTAAGTTCTGTCTTACCAATCCGGCAAACCGCATCATACTTTGCTCATTGTAGTGTGTGGCGCTATAGCGGTAAAGCAGCGCTAATGTATCGCCACTGTCGTATATTTCCATATCTAACAGTGAGTAAGCCGGATGTTCAGTGTCGGGAATAATCAACTCTGCTTCAAACGGAGCTATGCTGAGAAAATCGTTGTTTGAATTGTAATACAGCACGTTGACAGCGTAGTTCCACCTTTCGGTGAAAGGTTTGGTCAGGGTGTAGGGGTATAAACTATGTGCTATACCTTGTCTCATCTGAGTGCGTATCTGCTTGAATAGTGCTGTCTTGTCCGTGTCAGCCTTCAGCAGTATGGGAATATCGCGGTGCAGGCTGCCGAAAACATGTTGTTCCATTGGTTGTTCTCTACCCTCGTATGCCCATGTCAGTGCCGCCATGTCGGTGCCGTTATACTGCATGATTGCCATTGCTGCGGCAAGAGAGAATAGGGCGGAGAGGGAAACGATATGTCTTTCTGACACGGCTTGAAGTCGCTCACGGAGCGTTGTGAAATCGTCATGTATAACACCCTCGATAGCTTTTACGCCGGCAGTCAGGGGAAGGTCCGGCTGAGGATGAACGGGACAAGCAACGCCGAACTCCTTCTCAAGCCATTGACGATGTTGAGAGTATGCTGATGATTGTTTGTATTTCTCCAGCCACTCAAGATAGTCGATATAGTGGTCTTGCTCAAGTGCTAAACTGTTGTATGCCCTAAAGACATCTTCCACAAATATGTTGCCGCTCACGCTATCGCCCAATATACGGTTATAATGGACGTTAATATCTGTATAATTGTCGTTATCCTCAAACCTGATTGAATGAAACTGACCATGTAGGATGTCCTCTGTCGGCATGTACGATTGTTTGCCGTCGGCATCTATTACCATAGAAAGAACAGGGTGATTGCTCAGCGCAGTACGAAAAGCCTGTTTCAGTTTTTCAATATCTGCAGTTGCGTTCTTTACTCTAAGTGTAAAGTCGAAATTATAAATATGAGGATCTGATTGCATCAGGTCCCACACCAATTGCGAATAAGGTAACAACGGATATGAACGTGTGTCGGCTGTTTTCATCGTCTAACAAGCGGTAAACCTTCTTTTATGTAGATTATTATATATGAAAATGATAATACAAGTATTGCGGGGTCAATAATCATGTGCGGCATTAATGCTAATACCACCGTACCTATGAGCAGTACAGCAGCGTATGCCAATGCCCAGTATTTGCGCCATTTCCACGCTATCAGTGGCAGAGGATTGAACAAGGCGAGTAGCAGGTAGGCGGAGGAACCGAAGTTTGCCATTACAATCCATAGGTATATCAAAACCACACCAATAATAGTCTGTGCTGTCAGCATGATATAGCTCCAGTATGGATAGTCTGTGAAGAAGAAGATGATGCTAATGAGTAGCAGTATTATGGCCAGCAGTATAGGTGTGAACCACGGACGGCTATCGTTCGGTGTCTCCCCTGTCACGAGGTCGCCTATGTAGGTAGCAAACACTTCGCCTTTCACGGTGGCATTTTGCCAAACGATAGCCAGGTCGGCCGGCACAATCAGTTTCTCGTCAACCGAACACTCTTCGTCGTATCGGCTGTCGGTGAAGATCATGCTGCCAAGGCGCAACCACGGGTGGTTGGCAAGGGTGCGATAGCCTATCTCGCGACGTGTGAGGTGGTCGAAGTCGCTCGGGGCGTAGATGATAGGCGTTCCGTTGAGAGCTCTCTTGACGTAGCGCACCGCGGTGATGGCACAGCCGTATTTGTTCAAGTCTTGCCGCAGTGTGATGCCGCTTGTCAGGTGGTTGTCCATTATCTCCCATAGTCGTTGCTCCGCCTCCGGCGGGAGCTGCAAGCGGTATTCGTGCACCGAGCGGTTCCAGTGGCGATAGTCCTCTATGTACTCGTCGGTGGGGACGGCGAACATTCCCATCTTGGTGTCACCGGAAAGGTAGCGATAGAGATTGTCGTTTACATTCTCGCCTTCGTATGAGAAACAATAGTCAAGTCCGAACACGGGGCACTGCAGCCGCAGAAAAGCGTGTCCCGTTGTGCCCAATACATCGTCGTGCCAATCGGTAGGGTCGGCGATACAGAGGGATACGAGAACGAAATCGGGAGCAAGGCGGTCAATAGTGTCGTTGAATCCCTGTTGAGCGTTGCGCTCTGCTACGGAAATATGCTCACTCTCCTGCGCCAACAAGGCGCAGGAGAGTAGCGTACAGAATACTATCAAAATAGCGTTTCTTATCTGTTTCACGTTGTGATTTTGGTTATAAAGATTATCTTACCACAGTGCCGAGTACGTTGTATGTAGTGTCGCCACGGATGATTAGTACGTTGCCGTTTTCTACCACTTTGCTTACTCGTATAGCGTCATTATTGGTGGTGTTCTCCACGCCGGAGACAATAACTATCTTACCGTCGATATAGTCGGTGTAGAAGTTCGAGTCGGCGAAGACGAGCGAGGTAGCGGGAGTGAACGACTGCGTGTCCACATCCACCTCACCATATGCGGCTTCGGCTGCGTGGTAATGTGTCTTGGTGGGGTCGCCGGGCACGGTGTTGCCGGCCTCGTCGGTGTAATAAACCTCTTGCAACTCAATGCCGTCAGCCAGCTCTACGTTAGCGAAACCGCTGACAGCGGGGTGAACGAGCGGTGTGGCGTCTGACGGCATCCGACGGATCTTGCTGCGGTGAGCTGCTGCCTGACCTGCCGTGAGACGGAATTCAACCGAAGAGAAGATGAAGTTACCTTCTATATACAGGTTGCCGCCATTACCCACAAGCGGCTGCGGTGCCTGAACGGTCAGCATAACGCTGTCTGCTGTTTGCAGGGTGAGTGACTCGCCATCGAACTTGATACCATACTCCTCATCAACAGCTATTGTGGAGTTGTTCTCCACGGCAAGAGTGAACTCGGGCTGGTCGAAACTGATACCGGTGCCGGTTACGGCTGCGCTGTCAAGAGTGATGGTGTTGGTAGTGAGGTCGTAGGTTATAGAGCCGTCCTCGGTGAGGTTGATAACCTCTGTAGTATCGGCGCTCAACTTAATAGTGTCGCCGGCGATGATGATGACCGGAGTATAAGGCTCGATGACCATCTGCAGCATCATGTCTTCCGTAGGACGGATGAGCAGCGGGTTGGTGTAGATGTCGTTGTATGCACTATCAGATGAGAACCAGTGTACGCGGTACTTGTCCGGCTCTTCATAGACAACACGTACTTGCATCGCATAACCTTCCAACAAGAAGAGGTCAATGCTTGTCGTTTCAGGTGCGCCGTCGAGACCGATAGCGGTAGAGTCTTCCACCACGTCCCCCCACGTGAAACCGGGAATGTCGGAATATGTAGAGTCGGATTGCATCATCATGTCCATCCAGTCAACGTCAGGTTCGAACATGCCATGCTGCAGGTCGTTTTGGTTCATGGAGATGTTGACGGTGTTGTAGTCAAACACTGCGAAAATTCGCGGTTCGGTCGTGTTTTTTACCTCGCTTTCTGTCAGGCGGTATAGGCGCAGTTTGGTAGGGTCGTACTCCGTCACAGGCGCGCCGGTGGCGTCCATTGTGCTTGCTGCGAAGAAATACGGTGCCTGAGGAGCATAGACTAACGTTAGCGGTATCTGCATGCCGTTGAACGTAAGCATTGGCACATTGTTGTTCATCGCCACTTGCCACAACAGACTCTCGTCGAAGAAGTCGTAACCTTCGGTTGTTGAAACAAGTTGATAGCGCATACCGTCCTCGCTCAGTGTCGGCATAAACAGACCTTTGTTGTTGAAGTCCTGCAGGTGGAAGCCGGTAGGCAGGTAGATGCTGTCGCCCGTAGGCAAGCCTACTTGAGTAGCCTCGCCACTATAGTGCGGCTCAAAGTTGAAAACAGCTATTCTACTGATGTCCACGCCTGACAGACTGCCGTCCTCGCTCATGCCTGTTGCCACGCTACTGGCGGCAACTTGGTCGCTGACAACATGTATGGTGGTGTTTGCCGGCAAACTGTCAGAGGTTACTGTTTCGTAGGTCTGCTCCTCCGGGGCTGCAGGAAAATACAGTACACCATTATCCTCAGCTGCAACCACGTAGGTCTGCAAGCCACCGCTGTTCATGTTTGTCAACAAGTCAACGTATGACGATACGGGCTTGGCGCTCCATTCGTAGCTGTACTCAGGTTCGAGACTCTCACCATAGGCGTTGAACGCTGCATATAGAGTGATGTCAGAACTGAGAATAGAGCCTTCTTCGAAGGGAGAATAGTACATGTTTGACTCCGACCAACCGAGGAAAGGAAAAGCAAAATGCGGCATCCCCTCGTACATGAAGTCGAACTTCTCATAATCGAGGTTAGGGTTGTAACGCATGGCGTAGCCGAGCAGGTTCTGAGCATAGATAGGCTCGCCTGCCGGAACAGGCATCTGAGCCAGTTGCTCGCCGAATGCGACCAAGGTAACGGTAACTGTCTGTCCACCGGCAGTGCTGTCGCCCTCGCTGACAGGAACAACCGTCTGGGCATAGAGGCTGACAAATGCCGATAGAATCATTACGTAAAGAAGGAAAAATCTTTTCATAACAATTGGGTTTAGTTGGTTAGTGTTAGCTTTGATATATATAGTGTTTAAGTGTCAGTTAAACGCTTTTTAAACGCTATTTGAATGATGTTTGAATGTCATTCAAATCCGTTTCAAATCTTATTCAAAAGGCTTATGCCTGTTTGTTCTTTTTCATCAGGCAGCATAGTCCTATAATGGTAAACAGTGCGTTGAAGATGAGTCTTTCGTGCGAGAAGGTGTATCCGTTGAACCATGTTTGCGAGTTTATGTCGAGCGCGAAGGTGAGCAGCGGTGCTATGATGCACACCAGCGGTACCCATCTGTCGCGTACTGCACGTTTGGTGAAAATGCCGAAGAAGAACAGACCGAGTAGAGGACCATAGGTGTACGATGCTACTTTATACACTGTCTGTATCACAGAATCATCGTTGAGCAGATACACCACGTAAATCATCGCCGCCATCAGCACCGCCATGCCTACGTGCACTATTGAGCGTGTGGTCTTTATTTGTTCTTCATTCGCGTTTAGTGTCGTTCGGTTGAGAATATCTATTGTAAACGATGTTGTCAGTGCCGTCAGTGCCGAGCCTGCAGCGGAGTTGCCCGCTGCAATGAATCCCACTACGAACAGCACTCCTACCACTGCCGGGAACCACTCGCCTGTGGCAAGGAAGGGAAATACATCGTCGCCTTTGAGAGGTGTGCCGTCAGCACCGGCAAGGGACACACCTTCTTTTGCGGCAAAGGCGTATAGCAGATAGCCGAGAACAAGGAATAGATAAATCACCACTGTTTGCACAGTAGCACCTGCGATGAGGTTTTTCTGCGAGTCACGATAGTTCTTGCACGACAGTGTGCGTTGCATCATGTCCTGGTCAAGACCGGTGGTGGCTATTACGACGAACACACCGGCAAGAAACTGCTTCCAGAAGTAGCGGCCGTCGTTGATGTCATCAAAGAAAAACATGCGCGTCATAGGCGACTCTTGATAGTCATCAAAGCCAACACCGGAGCGCAGGATAAATACTATACTCAAAATGACCGACAGCAATAAGCATGCGGTTTTCAGAAGGTCGGTCCACACTACCGACTTGACGCCGCCTCTGAACGTAAACAAATACACAATTAACATCGTTAGAATCACGTTCAGCCAAAACGGTATGCCTATCGGAGTGAAGAGAAGCAGTTGCAACACGGCACACACGATGAACAGGCGCACGGCGGCACCGGTCGATTTGGAAAGGAAGAAGAACCACGCCCCCGTCTTGTACGAGGCTATGCCAAACCGCTGATTCAGATATTCGTATATCGAAGTGAGGTTCATCTTGTAGTAAAGCGGGATAAGCACGTACGCTATTATCAGCTGTCCCACAAGAAACCCCAGTGTCATTTGCATATAACTCATCCCGGCATTTGCCACCATCCCCGGCACGCTGACGAAGGTGACGGCAGAGATGGGAGCACCGATTGTTGACATTGCCACAACTAACCAGTTGCTCTGGCGGTTGCCCGAGAAGAAACCTGCGTTGTCTGCATTGCGGCCGGCTGCCCAACTGATGCCGAGAAGCAACGCAAAGTAGCATACGATAGTGATGAGAATAATTATGGGAGACATTGGTTAAATGATTAATTGATTTATTCGGGGTATAACAGATACGGGCGTCGTTGTACTTTGAACCGCTCAACGTCTTGTTGCCAACAAGCTCGTATCTCTTCGGCGGACTTACCTTGGATAATCATTTTTCGCACGTAGTCCACGCCTATCAGTTTTTCGAAGAACGGCGAGAAGAACCAGTTGTCGATCTGCATCTGTTGATAGGCATCAATCAAGAAGCGGAGGTCTAACCCCATGTTCATTGCCTGTTCTTCCGTTATACGGCTCAAGTCGGTACCTCTGCACAGCCTGTCCTGCTGCGGTGGTGCCGGAGCCGCCGGACAAGAGCGGGGAGTGAACCGTGCCGGGCGAAGCGGCAGGGATTTGCTATTTTTTGCGAGTGATTTTCTGCTTTCTTTGCTCCATTGGTATCGCATCTTCGGGTGTCCGTATTGCAGAAAAGGTTTGTCTGTTCCTCTGCCGAGTGAGACCGGGGTGCCTTCGAAATAGCAAGTGGAGGGGTAGAGATAGACAGCCAACATCGTTTGCAGATTGGGCGATGGCGCAATAGGTAGGCGATAGTGCGTCTGATGGGTGTAACCTTGACAAGGGATAATGGTCAGCTTGCACTCCATCCATGAAGCACTGTCACCTGTCGGTTCCAGCCAGTGCTCGCCGTTCACCATCAGTGCCAATTCGCCAAGCGTCATGCCGTGTACAACAGGAATGGGCAGGTAGCCGACGCCTGATTTGTAACGCATGTCGAGTATAGGACCATCTACGTAGTGACCATTGGGGTTAGGACGATCAAAAATCACCACCGGTTTGCCATATTCTGCGCATATCTGCATTAGGCGAACCATGGTAATGTAATACGTATAGAACCTTAGACCTACGTCCTGAATATCCACTACCAGTATGTCAAATTGTTGCATCGCAGATTCTGACGGGTAGTTTCTTTTGCCGTCGTAAAGTGACAATATCGGTACTCCGGTCTTCTCATCCGTTGAGTCTCCCACATGATTACCGGCTCCGGCAGTGCCGCGAAAACCATGCTCCGGCGAGAATACGGCAGTTACCTGTATTCCCAATCTTATCAGCCGGTCAAGTGTATGCTCGCCGTCTGCCACGCCGGTATGGTTGCTTAGTAGTGCCACACGGGAATGAACTAACAGCGGCAGGTATAACTCTTCACGCGATGCTCCGACAACGACGGATGTTGTTTCTGACGAGACGGCATATAAGGTTTGTAAAAGAAATAAAACTAATATGTACAAGCGGCATTTGGTGGACATAAACGGATTGCATACTATCCCGCACAAAGTTACAAAAACAAATACACACTTCAAAGGTATGTTTTAATAAATTGTAAAATTACGCATATTTTGCATTTTTCTTTGTGAAAATTTGTATAATTCAAAAAAAAGTAGTTACTTTGCAGTCGGTTTTGCTGATTGCGCATTTAGAAATCGGCATTTTTGTTATCGAAAAAATTGAAACTTAAATATAAAAATTATGACAGACATTGAACAAAAAGTGCGCGACATCATTGTTGACAAACTTGGTGTTGAGGCGTCAAAAGTTACTCGCGATGCCAGCTTTACTGCTGACCTGAATGCAGATTCTCTCGATACAGTGGATATCATCATCGAGTTCGAGAAAGAGTTTGGTATCACCATTCCTGATGAGGATACCACCAAAATCTCCACAGTGGGTGATGCAATTGATTACGTTGAGAAAGCTATCGGATAAGTGAGTAATAATCACAAGTAACGAATTACGAATTACGAAGCCATGCTGACACATGTTTCGTAATTCGTAGTTTTTAGTGGTACTTCTGAATAGTCAATATGAACAATAGACGTGTAGTAATAACAGGCATAGGCGGTGTGTGTTCGGTAGGTAACTCTATGCCTCAGATTTGGTCCGCTCTACAAGAGGGTACGTCAGGATGCGGCGAGATTACGTGTTTTGACACAACGAACTTCAAAACCCGCTTTGCTTGCCAGGTGAAGGACTTCGCTCCTGCATGCCTTGACCGCAAACTTATGCAGCGCACTGATCGTAACACTCAGTTTGCGATGGCTTCCGTGTATGAAGCGTTAGCAGACTCAAAACTTGATATGGAGGCTGTTGACAAAGAGCGTTTCGGCTGCGTATGGGGAACAGGCATGGGCGGACTGAAGACGTTTGAGGACGGAATGATGGAATATGGAACGCAGTACAGACTAAACCCGCATTTCAGTTCACTGTTCCTGCCTAAGTTGATTGCTAATATGCCTGCAGCGCAGATTAGTATCACTTTCGGCTTGCTTGGTCCTAACTACGCTACAGTGTCGGCTTGCGCCAGCAGTGGGCATTCGATAGTAGATGCTATGCACTATATCCAGCTTGGTGATGCAGACATCATGATTGCCGGCGGCAGTGAGGCAGCAGTGACTGAGGGTGGCATCGGCAGTTTCAATGCTATGCACGCACTCTCAACCCGCAATGACAGTCCTGCTACGGCGTCTCGCCCGTTCTCAGCTTCGCGCGACGGATTTGTGCTCGGAGAGGGAGGTGCTGCGCTTGTACTTGAGGATTACGACCACGCTGTGGCACGCGGAGCACATATCTATGCAGAGTTGGCGGCTGCCGGAGTAGGAGCGGATGCTTACCATATAACGGCGCCGGACCCAAGTGGAGCAGGAGCTGTACATGTGATGAAACAAGCCGTGAAAAAGGCGGGATTAAGTCTAAGCGACGTTGACTATATCAACACGCACGGCACATCTACTACGCTTGGAGATATTGCAGAGGCACACGCTATTGATACTTTGTTTGGTGAGCATGCTCCAAACATAAACATTTCTTCCACCAAGTCAATGACAGGTCATCTGCTTGGCGGTGCAGGAGCGTTAGAGGCTGCTATATCAGCACTGGTGGTGGAGAACGATATAGTCCCGCCGACCATCAACCACGCAGACGATGATGTGGACCTGCAGATAAACCCGAAGCTCAACTTCACCTTCAATAAGCCGCAACACAGAACGGTAAATGTGGCATTGAGCAACTCTTTCGGTTTTGGAGGCCATAATGTTTGTCTTTTGCTGAAAAAGATTTAATTTTGCTAATTCGGAGTTAGCAAAATGAGCATATTATGCATGCTTGACAGCTGATTTTTAATTGTCGTTTGTTAAGAATAGATTTACCTTTCTTAATAAACGACGTTTTTTTTGAGTATGTCGGTTGGCTCTACTGAAATTTTTACTAACTTTGCGATGCAATACGAAATGGTTCGTTTTGCCGACTTAAAACCTATTAGACAAATGAGTATTGAAAAAATCGGTGAGAATGCAGGTTTGATCTGGAATGCACTGCAAGGCGGTGCCCTCACCACCAAAGCTCTTAAGAAAGCTACCAAACTGAAAGAAGCTGACCTTAACCTTGCACTCGGCTGGCTTGCTCGCGAAGATAAACTTAACTTCGAGGAAAACGAAGCTGACACGGTTATAGCACTTCGTTAATGTTTGCTAAAAAGACGACAGGAGTTTTTTCTGTCGTCTTTTTTTTATGTTATTCTTGCGTGAATCAGGAAAAAACACTAACTTTGCACCATGCAAAGCGTATATTGATAAACGCCAGTTGTTGCTTTTGCGCATATTCGAGAGTAATTATTACCCAATAATCATAGTTTAAATTATGTTCATCATTGGCATTGCGGGTGGCACCGGCTCGGGTAAAACAACGGTGGTAAAGCGTCTTACAGAGCGTTTGCCTCAAGGTGAGGTTGTCGTTATTCCTCAAGACTCCTATTACAAAGACTCCTCGCATGTGCCTGTTGAGGAGAGGCAGTTTATCAATTTCGACCACCCTGACGCATTCGAGTGGTCGCTGCTTGAAAAGCATCTGCGTGAGCTGAAGGAAGGCAAAGCGATTGAGCAGCCTACTTACTCATATATAACTTGTACTCGTCAGCCTCAGACGATACACATTGAGCCCAAAGAGGTGATTATCATTGAGGGTATTCTATCGCTCTGCGATCCGAAGTTGCGCGATCAGATGGACCTGAAGATTTTTGTGGATGCGGATGCCGATGACAGGCTTATTCGCGTCATGAAGCGCGATATCGTTGAGCGCGGCAGAACGACTGAAGCGGTGATTGAGCGCTATCAGCGTGTGCTAAAACCGATGCACCAGCAGTTTATCGAACCGTGCAAACGTTATGCCGACGTGATAGTGCCGCAGGGCGGACACAACAAACCGGCTATAAACATGCTTGTGAAGTTTATCAAGCAACAGATACAGGAAAAGTAAGAGTGTTGCTACACAGACTGAAAACTGTTTCGGATGAATAGTGCAGTGACATATAAGGGCATATTGCACAAGAAAAAGACGTATGTAGTCTCAATGGCGCTGGCGCTGGTGCTTTTTCTTGCTCTTGCCGGAGTAGGTGTTGAGGCAGGTATGGAGGTGGCGGAGGAGGAACATGAGGAGGAACGCGTGCTTAGCGATGTGCCTTTTGCCGAACATTTTATGACTTATGCTCCTGAAATAGGGTGGGATTGGGAGCTATTGGCGGCTGTCGCTTATCACGAGAGCCGGTATAACCCGAAAGTCATCTCACCCAGTGGTGCACGTGGACTGATGCAGTTGATGCCGGTGACAGGGCATAGGTTCGGATTGACAGACTCCACTTTCTTCGTGCCTGAGGATAATATAGCGGCCGGAGTGAAGTATATAGCAAGATTGCAATACCACTTTCGTTTTGTTACTGATAGTGTTGAGCAAACCAAGTTTGTCCTTGCCAGCTATAATGCCGGACCGGCACACATATTCGACGCGCGGCGACTTGCCAGAAAATATGGCGACAACCCCAATCGTTGGGACAATATAGAGCGTTATCTTGAAGCCCTTAGTCAAGAAGAGTATTACACCGATTCTGTTGTGCAATATGGCTCTTTTAACAGCCGTGAAACGACGCGCTACGTGCATAATGTGTTACGCACTTACGATAAGATTCAAGCCGAGGAACAAACTCATGCTACAGTGCAGTAAAAGCCGTTTTACCTCAGCCGGCAACAAAGAGACACTTGAGTCCGCAAGCAACGTGATATAGGGGCAGACGGCCATTTGACCGTCTCTATTTTTTGATATATGGAATTTTTATCTGTTATCAAACAAAACAATACAAGACAATCAATCCTCTTACATAGATACTTATTTCACAATCAGTGCTTATACAGTTATTCTATACATTTTTTAAGATAGGTGCATTCACCCTTGGCGGTGGCTACGCTATGATTCCTCTTGTGCAGCGTGAGGTGGTGGACAACCGGGGCTGGATAGCGGAGCAGGAGTTTCTTGACCTTATAGCTCTGGCTCAGTCAGCACCTGGAATTATTGCCGTTAATACTGCCGTTTTCGTAGGCTATAAGATTCGTGGCATACGCGGTATGTTGGCAGCAGTGCTCGGCGCGGTCTTGCCATCGTTCTGTATCATCCTGCTTATCGCCTCTTGCTTCACACGTTTTCGCGACTATCCTGCTGTAGAAGCTGTCTTTAAGGGTATCCGTCCTGCTGTTGTGGCGCTTATAGCTGCTCCGCTTTACAAGATGGCAATCTCGGCACGGGTCACATGGCGTACCTTGTGGATGCCGGTGCTTGCCGCGCTGCTTATTTGGAGAATGAATGTGTCACCGGTCATTATTATCATAGTGGCTATTATGGCCGGGGTGGCTTTTGTGGCGGTGAAAGGCAAAACCGGAAGTCAACAGGACAACTAACTTGAATTCATGGATTCAACTCTGTTTAACCGACTCGTTATGTAATTGCTATTGTGCTTTATTTACAACTTTTCATATCATTTTTTAAAATAGGTCTCTTTGGCTTTGGCGGAGGCTATGCCATTATCTCGCTCATTCAGCATGAGATAGAGACCTATGGCTGGATGACGTCGCAGGAGTTTGTGGATATAGTGGCTGTCTCGCAAATGACCCCCGGACCAATCGGTATCAATTCTGCCACGTATGTGGGCTATAAAGCGTGTCTTACCGCAGGCTACAGTGAATGGATGTCAGTACTCGGCTCCGTTGTTGCTACGTCGTCTATTATCTTACCTTCAGTGATAATAATGCTCATCGTGTGTCAGGTTTACCTTCGCTTGAAAGACAACAAGTGGGTGGCAGGCGGACTGGCTTCGCTGCGTATAACTGTCATCGGGCTGATAGCGGCTGCGGCTCTTTTGCTGATGACAGGAGATAATTTTATAGACTGGTGGAGCGTCATCTTCTTTGCTTTAGTGTTCTTCGGAACCTTGCTATTTAAGGCACATCCTATTTTGCTCATCGTGCTTGCGGGAATGGGCGGATATGCGGTCTATGGTCCGCTTGAGCTGGACCGTTTTCTGAAGTTCTGATTTTCAGTAATGCCTGTGGCAAAAGCTATATATAGCGGACTTCTCATTTTTTTTGTGAAATTTGTTAAAGGCAGTCTTGTGTATTTCAAATAATTATTGTATCTTTGCAGTGTTATATAACTTGCCATGCGAAAGATAACAGAAATAGTAGCGATTATTTGCTGTTTCATAGCTCAGTCTGTTCTTCCTTGCCGTGGTGAGGTTGTTGTGCTGAAGTCGGGTGCGAAGATAAGCGGCGACATTGTTTTTCAGAACGAGCAGGTTATTGTTATCCGTGATGGTAGCGGTGCGCGCTTTCAATATCTGAGAAGCGATGTAGAGAGCGTTGTGAGTGAAGACACTACGGCAGTGGAGGAAGCATCAGTGGAGGATGTTCGTACCAAACGTGTGCGTGTGGGTTTGTCCGCCGGTGGCGGAGCAACATGGTTGGCAGGTGCAGGTAGTGGCGGAGCCGCTTGTGTTGACATCGCTATAGGTACGGCTAACCTTTTTGGAAGAGCAATATTCATCGGTGGTGCGTTCGGATACCATGGGATGTTCTTTGGTTCAGAGAATAACAATGCCTTGAGTGGTACTTACTCGTTCCTCCCTATACAACTTCGAGGTGAGATACCTCTTACTCAGACAGCCCATGCGCCACTGCTTGCCATGGGGGTGGGGTATGGTATAGCTGTAACAAAGAACACTATCGGCGGACTTTTTGCCAACTTGTGCTTGGCTTGGCAGTACACAAGTAAGAAGCAACGCACTGTCGGATTAGGCCTTTATGGCGAAATACAAAACGCCCGGTTCAGTATGACAGAGCATGTTGACGGAACGCCGTACAGCGGCGTAGGTTCGCATTCCTTCGTTACGTTCGGAGCACGGCTCGCTGTGGGGTTATAATAGATAAAATTGTTGGTATAATTGAGAAATACACTTGACGGAACCTTCTCATAATAAGAGTAAACGCCTGCCTCGTCGCCACAAGGTGATGATGAGTCTCAACGATAGCGAGTATAATGTTTTACAGCGTTGTTGTGCACGATATAACGTGCGCAACAGGTCACGACTCATACGAGAGATTTTGATGAAGAACCTGCTGCAACAATTTGAAAAGGACAGCCCGACGCTGTTTGATTAGTCTAACTGAGAAGATATGCCGTAATGAGCGTATCTTCTCAGTTTCGCAATGTCACTAAAAAATGTGTTTTTGACGAGTTTGAATGATAAAATTATGAACGCTTTGCTTGCGTAATTGGAATAAATATTGTAATTTTGCAAAAAATATGGATGTATGAAAAGATATCTGCTCTCCTTTTGTCTTCTGCTCATTACCTATGTCAGCGCCATTGCTTGTACATCGGTCATCATATCCGCTAATCGCACAGAGTCGGGCGTTCCGCTGATGTTTAAGAACCGCGATACCGATTGCCTGGATAATCGTTTGGCATGGTTTGATGTGGATAGTGTGGCTTTTGTAGGATTGGTGAATGCTCCCGTTGATTCCGGCGAGGTTTGGGCAGGGCAGAACAGTCTCGGCTTTGCGGTTATGAACACGGCAGTATATAATTTCGACGAGGACTCACTTACTGCCGACTATCGTTCAGACCTCCTTCGTCACCATCGTGACTCCGACCGTTTGGCTGCTCGTTTTAGTCAGGTGTTATCAGATTCTCTTTCGCTAAAGAAACAGAGGGACCGTATTCTTGCCGATACCATGCGTGTGAGATATGCGGCATCGCTTGATTCGCTGCGTATGGCACTAAAGACCGAGGGAGCTTATATTGACTCTGTTCAGGCAGAGTTGGACTTGTGGCTTGACTCCGTTAACAAACATCCTGAGTTGGTCCCTCAGGTACCGTTTAGTGACAAAGAGGGAGAGATAATGTTCCGCGCCCTTGCTACTTGTGCCACTGTGGCAGACTTCCTTAATCTATTGGATACTTTGCCTCATCCGCTTGGCATACAGGCTAATTTCGGTGTTATTGATGCTGCGGGTGGAGCTATCTATGTGGAGGCCAACAATTGGCGTTACGTCGTTTATGATGTGAACGAGGAGGCTAAGGGCTATCGTGTACAAACTAACTTCGCCTTTGCCGGCGACCCGACTAAGTATCAGGGATATGAGCGTTATATGACAGCCGAGGCAGCAATGCATGACCTTAGCGACCATTGGACACACCAGCCTATGGGAATAGGACACCAGTGGCTGTTTAACCATCTTTCGCGCTCATACAGACATGAGGTGCTGGGATTCCCTGAGGGCTACTGCCCACCTGCGGGGGTGGTGGTAGATCAGGATTTTATCCCGCAGCGTATAACGTCAGCAGCAGTGGTATTTGAGGGACCTGCTATGTGGACCATTCTCGGATATCCTGTCTGTGGTGTGGCTATGCCGGCGGTGGTGTGCGACAAAGACCGCCTACCTGAGGCTATGAAACGTACAGAGACTGACTCAACATGCTTGTTGTCCAACATGGCAATGCAGATAAAGATGGACCACGTCTTCCCTGAGCCGATGAGTAATGGCAAGCAGTACGTGCAACTTCACACTATCCTCTTCGGAAAAAAACGTTACCCCTCGCTGATGTCATGTACGCTGAAAGCAGAGAAACAGATTAACGCACAGTACGACAAACTCTATACCCGCTGGAAGACCGGCAAAATGACTGTCGAACAATTCTTCAGTCAATATCAGGCTGTTGCTGCCGGTTTCCCTGCTATTTACACTCGCGCATTCCGCAAGTACCTTGCCAAGCCGGCTCCTATGGCGGAGGCTGTACCTGCGCCGGAACCGGCACCTGATGTCCCGGCAAACCCTGACGCTGAACCCGCACCTGATGCCCCGGCAAACCCTGACGCTGAACCCGCACCGGCTGAGTAGTGATACGATGAAACCATACTTGGCAGTATGGCGTGTGAAGAAAGATAATGGTGATTATGGTACGACTGAAAAGATATATCGCTTTGGCAACCACGTTTGTGGTTGCCTTTGTCTTAACCACCCGTGCTGCCCGACCTTATTCGCTGTCGGTGCTGGGCACGTATGGTTACAACACTACATGGCAACATTTCGGAGGTGGTGAATTGAAGGCATATATGCCGCTGAATGCTAATGTTGAGTTGGAGGCCGCTTTTGAGGGTTTGTCCTCAAATGTTTATACTGCTTCTGCCACTCTAAGGCCGAAGTTTGCAGTGCCTGTGGGAGAAATGTTCGTTGACGCAAGCGTGCTTTACAAGGCGGTCCAGCGCAACAGAATGCATAATGCAGCGGGTGCTCTCAGCCTCGGCTATCGAATGGACTATGTGAGTTTGCAGGTCGGCTGTTTTACCCAGATGTGGGCAGACTACGGACGAATGTGGAATTCTGAAGAGGAATACGTTATTGATGCACTGAATGTGCTGTATCGACTATCGGTAAATGTGCGACCGCTATGCGAGAGGTGGAATATCTATTTTGGTGTTTCCGATTACACTGAACTGGAGTATGAGCGCATGTGGCAACCTATATTCTTCCTCGGGGCGTACTATGATTTTCCGCCTTCTTCAAACTTTGAATATGAGTATAATGCAGCTTCGCACTTTAGGTTGCTGGCAGAGGTGTTGTGCAAACCTACGGGGATGTTCCACCTTAACGCATCGTTCTATGGGGCGAAAGTGAAGGTGGGTTTTGCGTATAAGTTTTAGTGTGAAATGGTAACAGACATGAAAAGATTTTCTTCAAATAGCGTTCAAAGTGGCATTGATTACGTCCGCTCTATTGTCCGATTCATGCTTTTTTGGGGTGTGCTCTTGACCTGTTCGTGCAACCGCCTTGATGTGGTGGGTATGTTCTATACGGAGTCAGCCGGTTCAGACGAGCGTTTTGCGCAGTCACAGGAGTATAATAGCACTCACGGTTTTGATACAGTGTTGGTGGCGCAGGATAACTATCGGGTGTATATAATGACGGATATTCATGTCGATAACACTACTATCAACCTTGATACTTTCACCAGCGCATATCTTGAAGACGCAGATGCGGCTCCTTTCTGCCTATGCTTGGGCGACCTAATCAACGGGAAAGGTTATCAGCCTAAATTTCTGGCATACGTGGACCGTATCAGAGCTGCCGGACGTCAGGTGTATTGTACGCCGGGTAACCATGATATATATTTCGGACAATGGAATGTTTATCGCGACTACTGGCATACATCATCCTATTATTTCGTAGTACAAACCCCCTCCGGTTTGCAAGACATGTATATCTGCCTTGACTCGTCAAACGGTACGTTAGGTGCAGCGCAGCGTGCTTGGCTGGAAAAGGTGCTGCAAGAGGCAGGGACGGCCGGTTACAGGCATATAGTATGCTTCACACATACTCATCTGTGGAAGAAAGACCAGTCGCAGGGACACACGTCCAATTTTGCTCTTGAGGAGACCTATGACCTTGCCGACCTCTTTAGCAGATACGGGGTTGAACTTGTGCTGCAAGGTCATTCCCATCACCGCAACCTCACGCGATTTAAGAATGTCCTCTACCTTCGTCTTGACAAGATGCAGGACCATTACTACAACTCGTTCTACACTATCCTTACAGCAGGCACTGATTTCTCATGGCAGTATGTTGCCGTCGGTCCGCAGCATGAAGGTTATAACGAGGTGAAAATAGAAGGAAGATAAACGGGTTTTATTCTGAAAATAAAGTAGGTAGAAACACCGTTAGAAACTCGCGCCAACTGCGCCATGTATGACCGCCTTGGGTCTCATACAGCGTGCAGTTGACGCCGTTTTTTTTCAGTCGGCGATAGCAGTTTTTTCCGTTGTTGTAGAACATGTCGTCGGTCCCGACATACACTTGATAGACAGAGTCGCTGCTGTCAGGTATCTGCCTGCGATGTACCACCGGGCAGAACAACGCTACGGTTGCAAAAGTGTCAGGCTGCAGTTTGGCAATGTTTGCCGCCTGGCGTGCTCCGGAGCTCAAACCGGCTATGGCGTGGTCTTGACGAAGGGGAGAAATGTTGTAGCGTGAGGCAACAAAGTCTTCCAACTCATGGAAGTCGCGCTCAAACTCCCCCCTGCATAGGGCAGGGTAGTTGAACATGTTGCGCAGGATATTGGTGCGTTTGCCGCGCATGATTTTTCTAACCACGTTGCAGTCCGGCATAACAACCAGCATCGGCGGAATCTTGCCTTGTGCCGTGAGGTTGTCAAGGATACAGGTAGCCTTACCATGTTCTAACCAACTCAGTTCATCACCGCTTACACCATGCAGAAGAAAAAGTACAGGTAACTTTGTGTGCTCATTACAGCCGTTAGGCACATATACAAGCAGCCGGCGGGTTATACCCTGCTGCTCGCTGTAGTAGGAGAGTGAGTCGATGTGCCCGCGCTTATCTGCCGGAGCCGGAAGGTAGAGATTAGTGCGCTCGGTGCCGCCTATGGCAAAGTGACTTACTTTGTGAAGAAGAACGTATGCTGAATCCGCGTTAGAGGGATCGGGTATTTGGGTGCCGTCAACAATGTAGTTGTAGGAATAGACTTCGGGCAATAGCGGACGGGTGGTGAGCGACCATATTCCCAAGCTGTCGCAAGTCATCTTCTCTGTGCGCGTCTTCTCTCCAAAAGCGCTATGGTCGGGACGACGGCGAAGGCAATCGCTAACGACTTTTACGTTTTTGGCGTCTGGATTATAGTAAAGAAACGTTACAGAACCGTCCGGATGAATAATGGGTGAGGTAATGTCTTGCGCTTGAACATTCATTACAACAAACAGTACAGCAATTATCGTTTTTTCAAGCTTTCTTGCAATCATCTATTTCTTCTTGTAGCATTTGTTCAAATAGTGTTACGGAGTTTTTCAGCGAATATCTTTTTGCTGCTTTCCTATAAAGCTCAGCCACGTAAGCCCTCTCGGTGTTGTGGTCAAGCCAATAGTCGATGGCTCGTGCGAGGTCCTTTGGATTGCCGGGTAGGAAGAGTGACCTGCCGTCAAGCGCAAACTGCGGTGTGGCGCTGAGTTCAGAGTTGGCAATGACGGGAACCAGACCGGTGGCGAAGGCTTCAATACAACTGATAGCCTCGCTTTCCATATCGCTGGCATGTACATATAAGTCCGCCTGCGAGAGCAGGTCTATCAATTCGTCGCGGGTCTTATACACAAACTGTGGAGGATTCTTCAGTTCACTGCCGAGTTTTACGTACTCGTCGTATTTAGGACCTCTGCCTGCAAAAACAAGCTGGATATCATCGGCATACTTGGAGTAAGGCACGGCATTGATTAATACATCCTGACGCTTCTCACCGGACAATCGTCCTACCATTATAATCAGTTTTTTTCCTTCATATTCTGCTGCTTTGGGGGGCCGTCCCATCTCCATGTTGCGGTGACCGGCCTTGATAAACTCGTCTTGTATGCCGTTGGAGATAACATGCAGTTTGGCAGTGTAGCCGCGCTCTTTTATCATGTCTGCCATAAATTGTGAAGGGCAGTGAATGTGGCGAAAACCGTTGTACATATTCTGCCGAAACTGCTTGTAGAATACTTCAGTGACCCATTCAACCTTGCCTAATCCGACTGATGAGGTCATGTTCTCAGGCTGTATGTGAAAAGCACCGGTGCACGGTTTACCGATACGTTTTGAATAGCGTTGCGCAGTGGTCTCAAGGGCAAAGGGTAAAAAGCAGTGAACGATGTCAGACCAATCAACTGCTTTACGTATGGTACTGACAGCCTCTTCACCCCAGAACTTGGCGAAGTCAAAATCGTGCTTGTCCATCAGTGGCTGGAAAAGCGGCATTCGAAAATTGGGTACGTTGAAACGGTGTTCTCCGGGCTCGCCGGTCGTCAGAATCATCACTTCATGACCACGTGTACGCAGCTCTGCCGCAAAACGTTGAGCGGAGATACTTGTGCCGTTATTACTGGTATCGTAGGTGTCAATGACAAACAGAATTTTCATTCTTACGTATTTTTTGCAAAGGTAGTTATTTTGCGAAAGCTATGCAAGTCCCATAAGTCTGAAAAATTGTTCTTTATCGTTGATTATTTTGTTTTACGGTTGAAAAAATCAGAAATGATAGTGTTCATTTCCGGTGATACTCTTAACAAATATGCCAATATTGCGGCAATGCACCACAATGCAAGCTTGGCTATTGTTACTATGTATATGGATGTGTCGGGCAGGAAATAGTCAATACCAAAGCATAGTATAAACAGCATACAAAGCAGGATAGTCGTCTTTAGTTGTGAAAGAGAAAAAGGCGATGCCTTGCATAGTCCTATAATGCTGATGCATAGAATGATATAATACACTGCGTAGCTGATTAGATTGGCAGCTGCGGCACCATTCATGCCATAGCGTGGTATGAGACTGTTGTTGAGAAAAACGGAAAGAGTGGTCAGCAAGAGGGAAAACACAAGCGACAGATAGTAATATCGCGAGTAATTGAGTACTGATACAAGAGAGGTGAATGTAGCAATAAGCAGTTGTGCCAATCCAAGAAACAGGACCACCTCTCTACCCTCTGCAAAACTGCCACCATTGGGAAGTATGGTGAATATAAAGTCAATATTTGTCCAAATAAGACATAGTATGAATCCACCGATAAGTAGGGAGTTGTTGCTTATCTGACGAAGCAGGTATTGCAACGATGCGTTGTCCGCATCTTTGATACATTGTGCCAATTGTGGGTTAGAGATAGCGTTAAGGCTGCGGTTGGGGACGCTTACCATGGTGGCTATGTATGTGGCGATGGCATAGATGCCGGTGTAGTTGAGGCCCATTTGGGCAGTGATGAAGAATGATGACAACGTGGGGGTAATGACTGTCACTATAGCTGCAGTTATCTGGAAGAGGGTATATAGCAGGTAACGACGTGCAAGATGACGGTCAATATATTTGAAGTCCGGACTAAGGGAGATGTGTCCTTCTGCAAACAGATAAACAATGTTGCATAGAGCAGCCAACCCGTAACTGCTGCATAGGAGAATAACCAACCCGTCTAATGACACGAAACGAAAGGCATATAGCAGGTAGGTAATGAGCAGAAATATCCGTAACCATAGTTCCCGTACCATTCGTGGCACCACAATGCGCATCAGTACGTTGGCGTTGGTCTCGAATATCGTTTGATAGAGCATGAAGAACGCCAGTGGCAACACTGCGTAATAGTAGTCCACAAAGAGTGGCGACTTCTCCTCAAACAGGTTTTGCAGAGGTACGTGCAGCGCCCAATATAATAGCGTGAACAGAAGAAACCCGACAAAAGGAATAACAACGGTCCAAAAGAAAAAACCGTTATGCGATGCCGGTGACTTACTTGAAGCCTGTTGTCCATTGTCCTTGAAGTACGGGAAGAAGCGTATTATGGATGAAGAGGTGCCGAGTTGGGCGAGTCCGATAAAGAGTGTGGCGGTGTCTATCAAAACACGTGCTAACCCTATTTCCTCGGTGGTGAGGAAACGGGTTAGCACGAAAAAAGTTGTTAGGAAGCCGACAAAGACCCCTATGTAGGTGACAATAGTACCGCGTATGCTTTGTCTGGCTATAATTCCCACTGTGTTACTTCTCTATTCCTAATAGTTCAACTTCGAAAATCAGTGTCGAGTACGGCGGAATCTTGCCGGCCTCACGGCCGCCATAGCCCAACTCCTGAGGTATAAAGAAGCGATATTTCGAGCCGACAGGCATCAGTTGTACACCCTCAGTCCAGCCTTTGATTACTTGGTTCAAACCGAAGGTGATGGGCTCGCCGCGCTCAACAGATGAGTCGAATACGGTGCCGTCAATCAGGGTGCCATGGTAGTGAACTTTCACTCTGTCGGTGGCTGAAGGTTTAGGACCTTTACCTTCCTTTAACACCTCGTATTGCAGACCGGACTCGGTTACAACAATGCCGTCTTTGAGTTTGTTGGCCTCAAGGAATGCCTCGCCCTCTGACTTGACGTTGCCGTATTTGATGTTGTCAATTGCGTCTTGAATGTACTGACCGGCTTCCATGGTCTCCCACTCGCCGAACTCCTTCATGCCATTGATGAATCCTTGTTTGATAAGCTCAATGTCAGTGGTCAGTTCCGGCACTCCGATAAGACCTTCTGCCGATTGCTGTTTGATGGTCTTGCCGATGTTTTCGCCCATCTGCTCAAGTTGGGGATATTTGGCGCGTGAGCTTACAGCGTGGTTGACTGCCTGTATAAACTCCTTGTGCTGTGTGCCGTCGCTATC
This sequence comes from Paludibacteraceae bacterium, assembly GCA_017450435.1. Classification (GTDB taxonomy): domain Bacteria; phylum Bacteroidota; class Bacteroidia; order Bacteroidales; family Paludibacteraceae; genus Colicola. Next base: position 52,765 of record JAFSTO010000039.1, on the reverse strand, counting down.
GGCTGCAAGTACATAACGACCAATCTCGTTGCCGTTGAGGTAACCGAAAGCGTAGTTGATGGAGTCTTGGAAGTTCTTGAGTTCAATGGTCTTTACCTTGTCTCCACACTTGGCTTTTACTGTTTTGCCGCGCTCAGGAGTTTCGTCGCTCGGTACACCTTGATACGCTGTTTGGAAATATTCGCGGGCAGCGTCTATCGGCATCACTGTGGTGTCTTGGTATAAGCCGTTAACAAGACCTTGGAAGAACACTTTCTCGTCCAATGTCCATGCAGGGTTGTCTGCCAACCCTTTTTCTTCAGATGCCTTGATTGCACCGCCTATGTTACGACCTACTTCGGCTGCTCTGCTCAGTTCCTCTACCTTGCCGTCCCAGCCGCGCTGAAGGGCATCAATAAACTCGGTTACAGCAATGTCTGTCGCTTTCTCATCGGCTGTGGACAACTGCTGCATACGAATCTGTGCACCATTCACTAAACCAAGAGCGTAGTTAACGGAGTCGTTGGTGTTGGAAAGAGCCGGCATCTTGGCATTATAACTATTGCCGCATGCCACCATGGCTATGGAAGCCAATACTAAAATTGAAGTCTTTTTCATTTATTTTAGAATATTTAAGTTATCGTCTGATTTGTTTTTTACTATTCTGTTACTCTATGCCGAGCAGTTCTACTGTAAATACTAACGCAGAGTAGGGCGGAATAGACGCTCCTGCACCACGTTCGCCGTAGCCGAGGTGATACGGAATATATAGTTTGTATTTCGAGCCGACTGACATGAGCTGCAGGCCTTCTGTCCAGCCCTTGATTACTTGGTTCAGTCCGAATGAGATAGGCTCACCGCGTTTGTAACTTGAGTCAAACACCGTTCCGTCAGGCAGCGTGCCTTCGTAGTGAACACGCACGGTGTCGGTGGCTTTTGGTTTCTGACCGATAGTGGCTTCTATCACCTCGTATTGCAGACCGCTGCCGGTGGTTTTAACGCCGGCTCTTTTGGCGTTCTCTGCCAGAAAATGTTCTCCGGCCTCTTTGGCAGCACCAGCTGCTTTCTGCTCCAGCTCGGTGAAAAAGGCATCCAGCACGCGCTGTGCTTCGTCAAAACCTATAGCCGGCTTGCTGCCTTCCATGATAGTTCTTATTCCTGATACCAAATCATTGTATTCGAGACTTTTGACTCCCGAACTCTTCATGTTCTGCCCTAATGACAGACCTAATGCATAGCTGATTTTATCCATGTTTTATTATGTGGTGATTTGTTAACTTTATTAATACGCCACACATTATCTTGCAAAATCTGTGCCAATAAGCTGTTTTGACAGCTCATAAATGACAATTCCTGCCGTGACACTGACGTTTAGCGAGTGTTTGGTGCCATATTGCGGAATCTCGATGCACCCGTCTGCAGCGTCCACTATTGCTTGGTCAACACCGAAAACTTCATGCCCGAGGACAATGGCATATTTCTTTGTCGGGTCAATCTTTACGTGTTCGGGCTTTGTGCTGCCATGCGCCTGCTCTACCGCATAAACGATATATCCTTTGTGGTGCAGCTCTTTGACTGCGTCTATTGTTTTGTCAAAATGTCGGCTTGCAACGGTATGCTCGGCACCCAGTGCCGTCTTGTGAACTTCGTCGTGCTCAGGACCGGCGGTGATGCCGCACAGCAGTATCTCTTCTGAGCGAAAGGCATCGGCTGTCCGAAACACTGACCCTACGTTATGCATTGAGCGCACATTATCCAGAACTATGGTAAGCGGCGTCTTTCTGACAGCAAGGTACTGCTCTGCCGTCAGGCGGTTCATCTCTTGTATTGTTGTTTTTTTCATTGTAATCGGGTTTGATAAATCACAACCACGGAGTCTGTTGTCATTGAGAGGACGGCAATTGACATGCAAAGGTACTGCTTTTTTCTAACCTATGCAAAAAAGTTCTAATGTAAGTGTTGTGAATATGACGTTAACTGATAAATGTCGTCTTTTTTGAGTGTCTATGTGCGTTATGGTATGGTTATTGCACTATTATTTCAGACTAATTTTTAATTGTAATGAAACGTATTTTTATTGCGTTAGCGGCTGTTGTTGCATCTGTTTGTGTCGTTTCGGCGCAGAAAGTGGCGTATATTGACATGCAATATATTTTGAAAAACCTGCCTCAATATGAGACTGCAAATGAGCAGTTGTCAATGATATCCAAGCGTTGGCAAAAAGAGATTGACGCGCTGGAGCAGGAGGCGCGTCTGCTTGAGACAAATTATCAAACAGAACAGATATTCTTGTCACCTGACTTGAAAACCAAACGAGAGGATGAGATTCTGCAAAAGCAGCGTGAGGCTCAGGAGCTGAAAAGACGCTATTTCGGCAAGGATGGGGAGCTTTTCAAAAAGAGGGAAGCCCTGCTCAAGCCCATTCAGGACGAGATTTATACGGCTATACAGGATATTGCAAACGAGAAACATTATGATGTTGTAAAGGACCGTTCGTCTGACCCGTCGTTGATATATATGACGTCTAAGTTGGAAATTTCCGACCTTGTTTTGCAAAAGCTTGGAGCGAAGTAAAAACAGGTTTGGCATGGTGATTGTCTAATTATAATCGCACGGTCGTTTTATTCTCGAAATTTATAAACTTAATTAACATAACAATGAAAAAATTCTTTTTAATTATTGCACTCGCTATTCCTACGCTTATGAGTGCCCAGAAGTTCGGACATATCAATACGCAGGAGCTTTTTCAGCAGATGCCGGAACTAAACACTATTAAGGCGAAGATGGATACTCTGCAAGGCATGTATGAGAATCAGCTTGCCGCCATGCAGGAGGAGATGAACAAGAAACTGCAGGATTTTCAACAGAACCAAGCCACAATGACTGATGGCGTACGTGAGTTCCGCCAGCAGGAGCTTGCCGATATGGAGCAGCGCTTGCAGACTTTCTATCAGACTGCACAACAGGATATTCAGAAGAAACAACAGGAGTACCTTGTGCCGGTACATGAGAAAATGTCGAAGGCTATACAAGAGGTAGGTAAGGAGAAAGGTTTTACCTATATCTTTGACTCTGCTGCTATGCTTTATATTGCGCCTGACGCCAGCGATGTGATGCCTGATGTCAAAACTAAACTCGGACTGAAATAAAATCTTACGCTTTGAGAGTGTAAGGGGGTTGTACCATTGTACATCCGTACCTTGTTATGGCAGACAACTATTTGGAGAAACATTATGCTGACTATGAGCGACGCAAAGCAGAGTGGCTCAAGAAGCAGAAAAAAGCCTCTTCATGGGAACAGAAAGACCCATGGAGAGACTTGTAGTTTATGCTAATATTCTCCAAACATTACCCTCTAAACTCTAACCCCGCCTTTTAAACTCTAAACTTTTATTCTTATGGTAAAGCAACTACAACAGACGCTTCGTGATAAGGCATGGGCACGCTGGACGGTACTCGTTCTTGTTGCCTCAATGATGTTCTTCGCCTATATGTTTGTGGATATTCTCTCACCTCTTGCCTCGGTTCTTAATCAGACACTGGGCTGGGACCAAGGGGTATTCGGTACCTATGCCGCAGGTGAATATTTGCTTAACGTATTCGGTTTTCTTATTATTGCCGGTATTATTCTTGACAAGATGGGTGTCCGTTTTACCGGACTTCTTTCAGCTTCTCTTATGGTGATAGGTGCAGCTGTCAAGTATATCGGAATCAGCGAATGGTTCGGTGCAAACGACATCGTTTGGCTCAACTCGTGGTGGACCACTATGCCGGGTTCGGCGAAAATGGCGATGTTCGGGTTTATGATATTCGGCTGCGGTTGTGAGATGGCGGGAACGACTGTCAGTAAGATTCTTGCCAAGTGGTTCAAGGGAAAGGAGATGGCTCTTGCTATGGGTTTGGAGATGGCTATTGCCCGTGTGGGTGTGTTTGCAGCTATGGCTGCGGCGCCGGCTATCAGCGAGCGTTTCGCTGTCAATGGAGTAGGTTCGGTTACGGCGCCGCTGCTCTTCGCTTCGCTGCTACTTGTCATAGGCTTGCTTAACTTCTTCGTCTTTACGCTGATGGACGTGCAGTTTGATAAGCAACTTGTGGCGGTGGGAGAGGCCACTGCCGAAAAAGACCCGGCAGATGAGTTCCGGGTGGCTGACATAAAGACTATTCTCTTCAATCGTATGTTCTGGATTATTGCGCTTCTCTGTGTCCTCTATTATTCGGCAATCTTCCCGTTTCAGCGCTTTGCTACCAACTTCCTTGAAGAGACGCTCAGCATCTCAAACGCTGAGGCAGCAGGACTCTTTAAGTGGTTCCCTATATTGGCTATGATACTTACCCCATTCCTTGGTGCATTCATCGACTATCGTGGTAAAGGGGCTTCGATGATGCTGTTGGGGGCTGTGATTATGATTATATGCCACAGCGTATTCGCTTTTGTTTTACCGGCTTATCCGAGTAAGACACTTGCACTTGTCACTATTCTCGTGCTTGGAGTCAGTTTTTCGCTTGTGCCGGCATCAATGTGGCCGTCGGTGCCTAAGATTATAGACGAGAAGGTGCTCGGCTCGGCGTATTGTTTGATATTTTGGGTTCAGAATATCGGTTTGTGTCTTGTGCCTTTACTTATAGGTAAACTGCGTGTTAAAACCGATGGATATCTCGTTCCTATGATTGTGTTTGCTTCGTTTGGAGTGATGGCCTTCTTCCTTGCTCTCATGCTGAAGGTGGAAGACAGACGTAAAGGCTACGGACTGGAGCTCCCGAATAAAAAATAATTTGATGTGTTTATCATGGATTGGAGTTTTCTGATAAAGGGTCGTCGTTCCCTTTGTGTCTCCACTGACACACGCAACCTTCCTCAGGGTTGCGTGTTTGTTGCTCTCAAAGGTGAGCGTTTCAATGGTAACCTCTTTGCTCTGCAAGCGCTTGAACTTGGAGCCGCTTTCGTTGTGGTGGATGAAGATATACCGCAGACATGCTCTATGAGGCAAGAGTATCAAGGACGAATTATCAGGGTGGAGAATTCTCTACTCGCATTGCAGGAACTGGCAAGGCAGTGGAGAAGAGAGCTTGGTATAAAAGTAATCGGCATAACGGGAACTAATGGAAAGACCACTACTAAGGAGTTGCTAGCGGCTGTTCTTAAAACCAAGTATGACCTCCTATATACCCAGGGCAATCTTAATAACCAGATTGGCGTTCCGCTGACTGTTCTCTCTATCACTCGTGACCATCAGCTTGCGCTTATTGAAATGGGTGCATCGCATCCGGGGGATATAACAGAGTTGGTCAATATCTGTGAGCCGGACTGCGGGCTTATCACTAATGTGGGCAAGGCACACCTGCTCGGCTTCGGTTCTTTCGAAGGCGTACAGCGCACAAAGCGCGAACTGTATGATTTCATCCTTGAGCACGGCGGCACCATCTTCCGAAACGCCGATAACCCGTATCTTGCCTCGATGCAACATGATGCTGAGGCGGACTTGGCAGCTCGGGGCTCTTCGTTGCCCGCCTGCCGGACTGTCCTTTATCATACAGGCACGATGCTTAGCGGTACACGACTTGTTGGAGACTATAATTCCGAGAATATACAAGCTGCAATCTGTGTGGGCGACTATTTCGGAATAAGTAGAGATGCGGCTGAACAGGCTATCAGGAATTATGTTCCGGCCAACAACCGCTCGCAACTATTGCAGACCGAACATAATACCGTAGTAGTGGATGCATACAACGCTAATGTTACATCTATGACGGCAGCTCTTGAGGCATTCAAGGGCGATACGATAATACTCGGCGATATGCTTGAACTGGGTAGCTATTCCGAACAGGAACATAAGGCTATTGTGGACATAATCCGTCAGAAGGCTTTCACATGCGTTTTGCTTGTCGGCAGCGAGTTCGGTAAAACGGCAGGAGACTATAAGGTGTTTCCAAGTGTGGAAGAGCTGATTATATATCTCAAGAATAATCCTCTTTCAGGACGCAATATATTACTGAAAGGCAGTCACGGCATCCACCTTGAAAAAGTAATAGAGTTCCTATAATCGGAGCCGGCGGTGAACGCATAATTTTTGCCACAGAAGAATTTTTAGAATCTTTTAATTTGTTTGAACAATGAAAAAATCAACTTTGTACTTTTTCCTTATAGCAATAGTGGTGCTTGTAGCAGTCCTTGTTGTCGTTCTTCTTGATAACAACCGTAAGAATCAGGATATACAGGCAATGGAAGAGATGATGCAGTTTGAAAAAGAGCAGCTTGAAGACGAGTATGAAGACTTGGCCATGCAATACGACGGCTATCAAATCAACGTCTCTAATGACTCGCTTGCTGACCTTCTTATGCAAGAGAAACAGCGAGTGCAAGACCTTTTAGAGGAACTGCGCATAACCAAAGTTACTGACGGGCGTCGTATAGCTGAACTCAAGAAAGAACTGGCTACTGTACGCGCTGTGATGAAAGAATATGTGGCACAGATAGATTCACTTGACAGGCAGAACAAGCAGCTTGTACAAGAGAACCGTGTGGTTCGTGAACAGTATCGCGCTGTAACACAAGAAAACGAGACGTTGCACCAAGAGCGCACTCGTCTCGTAGAAGTGGTTAATAGAGCTTCGATGCTGGAGATAGGTTCGTTTAATGTTCTCACGCTTAACAAACGTGACAGGAAGACATCGTTCTTCAATCATATACAGAAACTGCAATTCGACTTCACAGTCTTAAAGAACGTCACTACAGAGCCGGGAGAGAAAGTTGTTTATATGCAACTGCGCCGACCGGATGGTGACCTTATGCTCAAGTCTGAGGACAATCTCTTCCATTTTGAAAACGGCGATATCCCGTATTCACTTAAGAAGGACTTTGTGTATGAGGGTGAAGAGATTGCACTCACGCTCTACTGGCAGGTGGAAGAGATTCTGCAGAAAGGACTATATACTGCCGATTTCTTTATTGACGGCAGTATGATTGGCAGTTTCCCGTTTACACTCAAGTGATTTTGGTTTGACATTCTATCCGGCGGCAACGCAGGCTTTGGCAAATAGTTTCATTTGTCGTACCATTGCAAGCAGACCGTTGCTTCTGGTGGGGGAGAGGTGGTCTCGCAGACCTATCTGTTCGATAAAATACAGGTCAGCGTCTGCTATCTCTTGTGCAGAGTGACCTGACAACACTCTAATCAGCAGAGCCACCATTCCTTTTACCAAGATGGCATCGGCATCGCCGCGGTAAGTGACAGTGTCGGTCGAATGGTTGTACTGCGAGTCAATCCAAACGGTGGACTGGCAGCCGTCTATGATATTCTGCGGCGTGCGCAACTCGTCGGGAAATGCAGGCAGGTCGTTGCCTAAGTCTATCAGCACCGAATAGCGGTCCATCCAGTCATCGAATGCGCTGAACTCGGCTATTATCTCGTCTTGTTGTTCGTTTATTGTCATTTTCTTGTAATGTACTTTATAGGGATTTGATTATTTCGTAAATCTTTGTGGCAATCTCTTCATCGTTCGATGGGTGCAATTGCTCAGGAGCGTCGATTATGTAATGCGCTTTTTCGTAAATCTCTGCCCTCTCACCGAGGTGTTGCTTGACGAATTTCAGCATCCTTTCCTCCTCACTGTCACCCATCTGTTGCTCCATTCCATAACGTGCGAGAGGTCTGTTTTCCAAGCCGGAGAGGAACAAACGTTTGGTGAGTTGTTCGGGGGTCCAGCGTAGATAGAATGATGTCCCTAACTCAAGCAGACAGTCCATGTTGTCCTCCCAGCAGGGATAGCCGCCGCCTGTCGCGTAGATAACCTTTTGTATCGGCAGTTCGGACAATCGCTCTACGCAGTCTTTCTCCTGTCGGCGAAATCGTTCGATGCCGTAACGCTCAATGTATTCACCGGTGGTCAGACCGTTGATTTCCAGAAAGGCATCGTCAAGGTCAACAAAGTGCCAACCGAGTTTCCCGGCAAGCAGACGACCGACTGTTGTCTTGCCGGACGCCATATAACCAATCAAATATATCGGCAGTTCCATATTGTCAGTTTGTTATTGTAGATGCCCATTCATGATAGAGACGGTGTTTTTCACCGTCTCTTATGTTTGTGTTCATCGTCTCTTTTTATCTCCTGCAATCTTTTTATTCTCCACAACTGTCTGTGCCTTGCAGCCTTTGTCGCTTTGGTTTTACAGATACACTGTCTGCTCTTCTTCCGTCTCCAGTTCAACAGGTTCACGCTTGACGCTCAGCAGCTGCCAGTCGGCAGCACGGTAGGTATAGGTGGTGCGGGCGCAACGCGGAGCACAGAGTTCGGCTGTGATGGTGTGGGTCATACCATCAGTGCTGATACTCCAATGGAGGTTGGATGTGAGTTGAATGTCAAACCGCTCACCATCAGCACTATAGTATGTGACATGGCTTTTGCCCTCAAGAATGTTGTTTATTGTATCGGTTATTCCGCTTTGGGCATAACGAATAAGCCCTACCCGTTGTTGCATATTCAGGTACGGACACATGCTATCCGGCATCAGTGCAAACACTTCTGCTGCGTCTTTCGATACCTTTTCCTGTGCTGACAGGTTTTCAAGGCATGACAATGACATGCACACTACTATCAATAGCCACTTGCTGTGTCTCATTTTTTACGGTTTATTGTTCTTACCTGCAACGGCAGTATCTGTCAAACTGTTTCGAATCAATGTTTGTCGGTCTTCTCAATCAGTACAACGGCGTATGCCGCCATTCCTTCCTGTCGCCCTACAAACCCAAGCCGCTCGGTGGTTGTGGCTTTAATGGAGATATTCTCCACATCAGTGCCTATACACTCTGCCAGGCATTGCTGCATAGCGGGGATATGCGGGTTAATCTTAGGTGCTTCGGCACAAATAGTGCAGTCGCAGTTGCCCAGTTCATATCCTTTCTCTCTTATGAGCGACATAGTCTTATTAAGCAGAATCTTCGAATCTATCCCTTCATACTCATTGCCTTTGACCGGCGGAAAATGGTATCCTATGTCGCGCAGGTTAGCCGCGCCAAGCAGTGCATCGCACAAGGCGTGTATAAGTACATCAGCATCGGAGTGACCCTCCAGACCAAAGGGGGCAGGAAGACAAATACCCCCTAACCACAATGGGCGGTCGGGGGCTATCTGATGTACGTCATATCCGAATCCTATACGCATTAGCGACGGTTGTTTACAAGGTCTTTGATGCCTGCAAGGTCGAAACCTACAGTGAAACGCAATGTCTGGTCAAGAGGGTTGGCAGCAGAGGTGGCAATAACGTATGCTACGTCAAGCGAGAAGATTGAGAGGTTGAAACCTGCACCTACGGTTACGTAGCGACGGTTGCCTTTCCATTTGTTCTCGTGCGAATAGCCTACACGGCCGAAGAACTGACGGTTGTACGAGTACTCCAAACCTATGCCGTACTGCAACTCGCGGAACTCCTCTAATGCTCCGCCAGGGGCATCGGCAAACGACCATGCCCAACCTTTAGGCGAACTGATGGCGCTGTACCAATCGGTGAGAGCCTGACCGGTTAACGGGTCACCGTTGCTGTCAACTGCGAACTTGCTCTTGCGGGTAGGTACAAGATACTTACCAAGGTCAGCGTTCACCGACAAACGGTTGTAGTTGTCGAAAGCAAGTTCATAGCTTACACCAAGACGCATCTGGGCGGGTATGAACGAGGAGTGGTTGTTCTGGTCGTAGGATATCTTACCACCAAGGTTTGAGATGTTCAAACCGGCGGAGATATATGATGTTCCCATCGGCAGTTCAATCGGCTGTTTGTAGAACAATGCCACGTCGGCTGCCATTGTCCAACCGGGGTACATCTCAGGAGTGTTAACAGCCTGATTTACGCCGTTGTTCAGGTCTGAATACATGAAGCGCAGTGCTACTGCCATTGACACGTACTCATGCAGTTTACGAGAGTAGCTCACGTCAAGTGCCCACTCGTTGGGGTGCGCCTCTGCAAGGAAGTCGGCATTCTCGTTGGTCAAACTAACGGCACCTAAAGAGAAATAAGTAAACGATGCACCGATAGCATCATTGTCGCTCCACTTGTAGTAGCCGGCAATATACGCAAGGTCAATGTCACTCACCAGTTTGCGAAGCCATGGAGTATAGTTGGCAGTGATGCCGCCGTGACTCTGCATGAAAGCGTATTTCGCCGGGTTCCAGTGCTGTGAGTTGAGGTCAGGAGTGGTGGCTACGCCTACGTCACCTAAACCGCCGGCGTGGGCATCAGGAGCAATACTTAGGGAGGGCATCGCGGTAATAATCGGATTCATCGACTCTTCTGCTTGCAGCGGTAAAGCGAGCAAAGCAAGGGCTATAACGCCCAAAAAGACTTTTTTCATTTTGTATGATTAATAATTTAAGTTTAACATTGAGTAGAGTTTCCTCATAGGCAGTTGTTTTTGGTGGTAAACAGTTTCATCTTACGCTTAATGACAGCGCATGGTGAATTGATTTTTCGTTATTTCGTTATAATCAGTTTCCCTGATTTGGATATGGTCTTTGTTGTAGGAGACGATAGTTGCACCTTATATATATACATACCTGCCGGCACGTGGCTGCCGCCTATGTCCCAACGCAGGTTGTCGGTACCATGTTGGCTTATGTGATAGACCAGTCTGCCTGAAAGGTCGGTTACGTACACATCGGTCTGCATCGTCACGTCGCGTCTGTCATAATCGATGTTGATGTTCAGTGTACCATCTTGCGGTATGGGGTTAGGATAGCTGATAACCGACATGATCGAGGGTTCCAGACCTTTGACCACGTTGAAGTCAATCGTCTTTGATGACGAGTTGTTCAAGAGGTCCCACGCACGGAAGAACAGAGAGTGATTACCTTCGCTCAACTCCTTCATGCGGTAGGATACGGTTCCTGCTTGATAACTGTTGTTGCGAGCCGTGAAGAAGTCGTTCAGCACGTAGGTCTCGGTAGGTTGGTTGTCCACTATCAGCAGCAGGTCATGACCTATGCCGGCACCGGCGGTGTTGATGCCGTGTTCGTCGGCTATCTCTGCGTAGAAATGCGGAGTCTCATTGGTGTTGTCGCCACTGACGAATGCGGGAGTATTGAGGTAAATATTCAACTCAGGACCGACGCTGTCTATTATCTCAACTGTCGAACTGCCGCCGATAATGAAGTCTTCATAGTGACCCACGCCTTCTTCGCCGCTTGTTGTGTCGTAGGCGTAATAGACAATACGTCCGTTGCCGTAGTTGTAGCGGATGTCTTTCGGCGTCATAAACACGTAATTAAATCGACCTGCAGTGATATCTACCTCCCCTTGGAAAAGAATGTTGGGATAATCGTTGTATGTATATCGTTGCTTCGAATCTTCCGAACTCTCGTCGTTATCCAGTGTTGTTATCTGTTGCAGCTTGTCGAATATGGTTATTGATAACTTGCCGTTGAACCAAGTTGCTGTATCGCCGTCCTCCGTCTGTATATACCCGCCAATCTCGTTCACGGCGAGGGCGTTGATAGTATCAGAGATGGAGGTCGTCATCACTTGATATTCTGTCGGAAAGTGGAGCGAGGCAGCCGGGTCGCCAAGCAGCAGATACGACATCTTGTTCTCGTCTGAGCCGCAAGCGTTTTTTGCGAGGCGCACGGCATCACCTACGCGGTTATAGTAGTTGAATGGAGATGAATGTGCGAACAATGAGTCGCAAAGGTGTCGGTTCAGTGTCTCGTTCTGGTTTGCATAAACAGTGCGGCTGGCTGCGCATATAGCCAATGCTCCTCCGTTACTGTTAAGAACAGCTTCCTCGGCGGCACTCACCTTGCCGGCATCAAATTGGGCAAAGTTGCACGACGCGAACATCCACATGCCGAGATTCTCGTTCTGCATCTGTCTGACGATGGCGGTGGAGATAAGCCCCTCGCTGGAGGCGTTGTTGTAGCCTGAATGACCGCAATAGTCGAAGAGTAAGACTCCGTCATTAAGCATGTTGGTCAGTTTCTGCTGAGCTAAAGGATACTGCTCGCCGGAGGCGTTTACCTCCTGAGTATAGGCATCAAGGTAAATCTTGTTGATGATAAAGTCATGATTGTGCACACGTAATGCTTCGCCTGCCACGTCGGCTCCTTTGGTGTGAAGGTTATGGTCACCATCATCGGCAAGGAACACCACCTGATTCTTCCAACGCCCGAGGTTAGGTGTCTGCATGTGACGCAACAGCTTGTCCACCACGCCGCTTGCCTGAGCGAGTGTGTTCACCGGCATACGACCGACAGATATGTCCATCCTGCCGTAGATATCCACCTCACCTTCAGTGTCGTCCAGAAAACCGAAATAGTCATCTGTGGCGTATGCCTTAACTTCATTGAGCGAGTTCTTTGATTGATAGGTGAGAAGAATATTGTTGCCGGACGTAGCAAGAAGCTTGCGGTTGTCGAATGTGCCGTCACCAAAAAGAAGCAGGTAACGTGGCGGTAAGATGCTTCCATGTGAAGTGTTGGCACGGTCGTATAACATCTTCAGCAGCCAGCGATAGGCTGTGGCGTCAGGCGTGCCGGACGAAAACTCGTTATATACCTGCTCGTCGGTCACAACTGCCGTCGTCATGCCATCCACTTCAGCATGAGCAGAGGCAAGGCGTTCTGCTTCGGAGAGAAAGGCAGCGGGAGTGATGATTACGTAGTCGATATTCTGCAAAGCATGGAGGTTCTGCTGACCTATGGGACCAATCACTGTCGGGTGTAGGAATGTGGCTGTACTCGGAGAGAATGTCACATATTCGTTTGCAGTGCGGTTAGCTGCGTTGAATGACAATGTACTACCGGAGCGAGTTGTGATTACGCGCTTGATGTCGGCACGATTACTTATGTCCCATACTATGGCGTCTTCGGGGGCGTTGGCTATTTCATATCTAATTACCTGCGACGTACCGTAACCTTGACTGCTGCGGAACATGAACGAGGATTGGGAGTGGTAGTCCAAGGCTGTCTCATAGCTGAGTTCTATATAGTTAAGAAAGCCGACAGCTGTGGCACTGGCGCTTTGAAAAGTCAAGGTTAGGGTGGGGATAATACTATGGGGTAGGGTAGCCGAGATGGCGGCAGCCGTTCCCATGATATAGTGGTCGGAGGATGTGATGGCTGTGTGCGTACATGAGGCTGTCGTTCCTCCTGAACTTAGGATAAACTGCGACGTCGTGCCGGCTTTGGCGGCAAGGTCAACGTAAGCATGAATATCATTGACGATATACTCGTCCTTCGGGAAGGTAAACTGCATCTTTCGGCCCACGGTGAATTGTTCGCCGTAAAACTCTCGTCCGCCACCGGAGCTGCCACTTCGGTCAATAAGGTTGATTGAGTCGTTCTCATGGAGCAGCAGTTTTGTGTAGCTCGTCAGGGTCAGAGAAGGACTGCCGCCGGATGTCGGTGCTGTCGGAAAAGCAACGGGAGTACCATGATCAGAGGTCAAGAAATAATAGCCGTAATCTGAGTAAGTGTTTCTTGTGTGGACAAAACGGCTACCGTCGTAGCGCCATGATATGTTGCCCTGAGCAAAGAAGATAATACGGCTACCGTCTGTATAATACGGCACATTAGGCAGGTCGTCAATCTTCGTTTGCGTGAAATTCTGCGACAACTGCGCTCCGCCGTAGCCGTAGATACGCAGTGTGGTTGGTTCTAACCCAAGGTTGCGGAGCTCGCTATAACTCATGCTGTATAAGCCGCTCTCGCTTACCTGTATCTTGACAAACGTACCGCTCGAGAGAACCGACGAAGAAACGTAGGTGTGAGCAGCGGCTGATATCGCCGTAAGCGATAACAGCAGCACAAGTATGTATATCAGTTTTCTCATTTGACTTTGCAAAATAGAACGTCCTCGTTGTCGGTAAACGCCACTATACAGTTGTTGTTGTTTGCTTCGAAAGGTTTGTCAGGAGTCGCTATGAAAATCATGTCTCCTTGTCTGAGCGTTATCGTTTTGCTCAGCATTGACACTATGTCTTCCGGCGAATCGTTGAGGTGAAGCTTTTTCTCGTCACCATACTTGCCTTCGGCTATATCTGCCACCGAGTTGTAGAGGCGAAAGGTGTACTGTTCGTTACAAGCCTCTTCTTGTGGTCTTGTAAACACCCCTACAGGCATTGAGCCGTCCATTGCAGTGGCGAAAGTCCAATCGCTGCCGTTGCGCCGGCTGGCACTAAGCAGTTCGCTGTCCTCAAGGTGCAATCCGGCGGCATAGCCGTCAATGTATCGCCACGCGAAACGAGGCTCTATATGCTTACCCATGCGACCGATGCGAAACACTAAACACGGATGAGCGGATACGCACTGCATTCCCTCCGGAGAGAAAAACGGCTTCCTGCCGTTGAGAAGCGATGAGTCACTTTTTAGTATTATATGACGCTCTCCTTCGTGATATGCTACACCTATAATCTTCATCTGCGGTTCTTTACAACGCATAAAGCGTTGCAAAGGTACGCTTTTTTTACGACATACACAAGCAAAAACGAAAAAAAGAATGTCGTTTCTTAATGGTAACCATATAGAAGCAATATGGAAACCATTAGGAAACTGTTTCTACGGCATTTCTTGCTCTGCCGGCTGCTGCTTTTATTTAGGTCGGATAAAGATATTCACCGGTGTGCCGTTGAAGTCCCACCACTCGCGCAGTTTGTTTTCAAGGAAGCGTCGGTATGGCTCCTTTACGTACTGAGGCAGGTTGGCGAAAAACACGAATGTCGGCACTTGCGTATCCGGCAACTGGGTGCAGTATTTGATTTTGATGTATTTGCCCTTGTTGCTTGGTGGGGGGTAGTTTTCTATCAGCGGCAGAAAACGCTCGTTGAGTTTAGCTGTAGGAATCTTGCGCTGTTTGTTCTCGAATACGTGTAGCGCTGTCTCCATAACGCGGAATATGCGCTGTTTGGTAACGGCAGAAGTGAAGATAATCGGAAAATCAGTGAACGGAGCTATACGCTCGCGAATGTTGTTCTCAAACTGTTTGATGTCCGCTGTTGTCTTCTGCTCTATCAGGTCCCATTTGTTGACGCATACTACAAGTCCTTTCCGGTTTTTCTGAATAATTGAGAAGATAGACAGGTCTTGTGCCGCTATGCCGCAGAACATCCCTCTCTCATCGAAACAGCGTGTAGCGTCAAGCATCAGAATACATACGTCGGCGTTCTCAATCGCGCGTATCGAGCGCACAACGGAATAGTACTCTAAGTCCTCTGTTACTTTGGCTTTCTTGCGGATGCCGGCTGTGTCAACAAGGTAAAAATCTTTGCCGAACTTGTTATACCTTGTGTATATCGAGTCGCGCGTTGTGCCGGCTATGTCGGTCACTACCGTACGCTCCTCGCCAATCAGTGCGTTGAGAAGTGACGACTTGCCGGCATTCGGACGGCCTACGATGGCAAAACGTGGCAGCTCGTCTTCAGGCTCGTCTTCAGTGTCAGGATGAAAACGACTGATAATCTCGTCTAATAGTTCACCTGTGCCTAAACCGTTGACTGCAGAGAGAATGAACGGGTCGCCCAAGCCTAACTTGTAGAACTCGGCAGAGCCGTATTGTTCATCGAAAGTGTCAATCTTGTTAACTGCCAGTATGGTGGGTTTGTTGGCTTGGCGAAGCAGGTGGGCAACCTCCATGTCGAATTGAGTAACGCCCTCTCTTACATCCACCACCAGAAGTACTATGTCTGCCTCGTTGATGGCGGTGTTTACCTGACGATTGATTTCGCCTTCGAAGATATCGTCCGAATTAACTACCCAGCCGCCGGTGTCTATCACGGAAAACTCTCGTCCGTTCCACTCAGAACGACCATATTGTCTGTCACGTGTCGTACCCGCTTCGGAGCTGACAATAGCGCGCCTTGTTTTCGTAAGGCGGTTGAATAGGGTCGATTTCCCAACGTTGGGACGACCCACGATGGCTACAATATTTGCCATAATGTTGTTGTTTTAATGGTTTGTAATTGTGTTTATAATAATTCTTTTGAACGTTCTTTTACTCCTCGCAGTCGCCTCCGCAGTCACCACAACCGCCGTTTCCGCAGTCGCCTTTCCCTTTCTTGCAACCACCGCCGCAACCGCCGCATTTGGGCTGAAGAAACGACTCTAACTCCTCGGCGGATGCCTCATGTTCCTCAATTACTTTGCCGATAAAGTGCAGGTCTTCGCCGGCAAGCGGGTGGTTGAGGTCAATAGTCACCTTTTCCGGCTGGATATCCACCACCTGTGCGCGGACAACCTGACCATCTGTCGTATTCATTGGAATGATGTTACCAAGTTTCACACGTTTCTCATCGAACACGCCGTCAATGCAGAATACCTCTTTGTCAAGGGTCAATACGCCGCGTTCATCGTGTTCGCCATAGGCGTCAGATGCTGTGATGATAAAGTCAAATGTGTCGCCTGCCTTTTTGCCCTCAAGGGAGGCTTCGAATAAGGGCAGCATCATGCCGATGCCGTGACAATATGTGAGGGGAGTGTGCTCCGGAGCACGCTCAAAGAGCTCTTCCTTGCCCGGCTCGTCTGAATGAAGATAAAGCTCGTAAGTGAGCTTTACTACTGAATGTTTCTGAATCATATTCTTTTTTTTATTTGTTATTAGCTTTCGTCATTACGTCATTTCGTCCATTACTTTTACCACCAGCTCACGCGTTTGTTTGTTGCGTCTGCCGAAGACTTGTCGTACTTCAGGTCTGACAACATTGATGCGTTCACGCCAATGTGAAATGTATAGCTCTTGTAGTAGCCGAAAGGTACGAATGAGGCGGTCATCGTCCAGCAGTGGAGGTCGCGGGTCACGTTGATGGTGGCATTGCTCAGTTTCTTTGCACTGAAGTCATAACTCAAAGAGGTGCTGGCTTTCCAACCTCTGCCCAAACCTATGGAGATACTGCCTGACAGGTTGTGGGTGAAGCGCATCTTGTAGTTCATCTTGTCGTAGTCGAACACATTTGACTCGCCATAGCGGATGTTGTAGTTAAGTGTCAGACTCCACGGTATATCAGCAAATTCCCAACCTTCCATATCCGCCTCTGTCTCGCGGTGGTGTTTCTTCCACTCTTTCTCTTCGCGCTTTGCCTTCTCGCGTTGCTCATCGGTGATAAGCTCACCTGTCGTCGGGTCGGTGGCGTAGGGGTCGTCCATGTCAAAACCCGGGTCGAACTTCTCTTCTTTCTTTTTGTCATCTTTGCCAAACCATTTCTTGAATGTCTGGTTGTTGAATGTGTAAGAGAATGAGGTGGAGGTGCCCTTGAAGTGCAGGAACTTGCCCTCGTTCCAGCAACGTCTGTTTGTACGAACAGGATTGCCGGCGGCGTTAAGTCCGTAAAGATATGGGTCGAATTGACCGCTAAGGTTAAGCGTGTAGTTCATCGGCAATTTAATGCGGAGGTTGACGGAGAAGTTCGACCAGTTCATCGAGTCTGCCATGAAGTTGTAACCGCCGGATATCGATAGGTTGTCTATTAGAGATATGATTTTTGTGGGCTGTTTGCCTGTTGTGTCTTTCTTGTTGAGAATCTTCATCTCAAGGTTGTTGCCAAGCGAGAAACTGACAGAACCCACGTTGCCCTTCGACGGTGTGCCGTACATGGCGCCCTGAAACCTGTTGTATTGTACTTCGTCATACACAACGGTGCCGTCAGATTGGGTGATAGGCCTCGTATATGTACCATAGTAGTTGTGGTCAATTTTGGCACGTATGGCCTCGCAGTCCGGCGTGTAATTGAGTGAGACTGAGGGGGTGAATACGTGGCGGAAACGGTCAACCTTGCTGTTCGGAAAGAGCTTTCTGCTTGGGATGAAGAATCCGTATAGCTTGGTTGACATACTTAGCGACATAGACAAGTCCCATACGCGGTAGAAACCATTGGTGGTGTCACGTACAACTGTGTTCTGCTGCTCGTCCCAGCTTTGGTCAACACGCTGGAAATACCAACGCTCATTGTAATTGATATTCGGACTGATATTCAGATATTTGAAGGCGGTGAACGATGCTGACAGCGGCAAACTGTGCTTGACGCCGGTCTTCCAGTCACGAAGGAAATTGGAGTGGAGCAGATAATTCTCTTTTGTGTCAACTGATATCTTTGCGTTGGCGCTGTAGCGTAGGGTTATTTTCTCATACCATCGCTCTTTTCCCACCGGTTTTTTGCGCTTAAATGGCTTTATCTGACTCATGTTTACTGACAAGTCAGGCAGGGTAAGTGCTATTGTTGAGTCTTTCGTGCGCTGACTAATCAGGGCGGACATTGACAGCGACCATGGAGAGTCCGGAAAACGCTGCGTGTAGGATATTGACGATGACTTGGTATTCTCGGAGTTCAGGGTTGAGTTGTAGTAAGAATTGATATTTGAGCGGTTATAACCTGACGTAGAGAAGTTGACGGAGGCGGAGAAGTTACTATACGGATTGGCTTTCGAGTCCTGTGAGTGGCTCCACTGCAGTGAGAAGTTCGTCGCTTTCGTGTAATCAGGCATTCCCTTCTCGCCGGTGATATCCGTGCGATAGTTTACGGATATGTTGCCGGAGAACTTGTATCGTTTGAGGTAGCGAGAACGGGCGGAAATGGCCCATGTGCCTTTGGTGTATATGTCTCCTGTTATCTCAAGGTCAGCGTAGTCGGATAAGGCAAAGTAATAACCTAATCCACGCAGATACAATCCGCGGGTATAGTCATCGCCGAAAGTAGGCATGATAAGACCTGACGAGTATGATGACGTGAATGGAAAGAAACCGAACGGAATAGCAAGAGGCAGAGGCACATCACCCACCACTAAGTATGCCGGTCCTGCCGCTACATACTCGCCGGGTTTGACTTTGCCCTTGGTGATGTTCAGATAGAAATGCGGGTGCTCGTGGTCGTCGCATGTGGTATATTTGCCGCCGGCCATCATCATTGCGTCATCATCGGTTTTCTTCGCCCTGTCGGCAATGATGTATCCTTCGTCTTGCTCTGCCACTACGTGGCGGATATAAGCTTTCTTTGTCTTTAGGTTGTAACTCATCTCGTGCGACTCGTATGCCTTGTCGCCGTCTTTGAAGACAGGTCTGCCGCTCCATTCTTCGTTGATGGAGTCATAAACGCCTGCGGCAAAGATGGTGCTGGAGTCCATCCGGACACGGATATAATCCGATGTCAGGTTCACGCTTTTGTATTTCATATCGCCTGCACCATGCAGGAACGCGGTACCATTACCCAGCATGACAAGCGAGTCTGCCGATTTGTATTCAATTTTTGAGTCAACGGCTCCGGAAGTTCGTGGCAGAGGCACTTTTTCTGCCGATTCTTTTTTTCTGCTTCCTGCTTCTTTGATACTGTCTTCGGAAGGAACGGCTGTTGGCGTGTTAACAAGCTCGTCGCTCAATGGGCGCAAGGTGCTGTCGGCTGTCATTTGTACACTCGTGGCATGCAAGGTGCTGTCTGTTGATACCGGCTCATGTACACCAACGGCACTCAGGCTGTCTGCTGCGGCAACAAACAACGTGTCCTCGGCTCTACCGACAACACACAACACAAGCAGCAGCGTTGCTGCCATGAGGAAACGAATATGTCTATTTAGGCGCCTCAGTCCGTTTGTTTACCTCGCTTTTTGGGTTCGTACATGTGCGGCGCACGCTGCGCGAGCGCACGATAAGCCTGCAAAGGTAGTCTTTTTATTGGTAATACGCAAATAATGTGCCGTATTTCAAAAATAATTTCGATAATTTGCTTGTATGTTGTATTTTTTTTGTAACTTTGCATACTCTTTTCGTGGTTATGACGTCTGTTCATAACAAGTTAAGGGTATTGTTGAGTTTTGTATAGCTTATCATGGATATAAGAGAAAGAATCATGTCGCTGCAGGAGCAGGTGGCTCAGATGCAGGCGCAAAGTAAAGACGAACTGGAACAACTGCGTATTCAGTTCTTAGGAAAGAAAGGTGAGGTGACTGAACTCTTCGATGAGTTCCGTAGGCTGTCTAAAGAGCAGAAAGCTGAATTAGGTGCGGCTATCAACGCGTTGAAAAACAGCACCGCTTCACGTCTGCAAGAGATGCGTGACGCACTCGAACAGCAGGCAGTAGAAGAAGAGAAGGCTGATTTGACAAGAACACCTGACCCTATCGAACTCGGGTCGAGGCATCCGCTCTCGCTCGTCAAAGAGGAGATTATTGATATCTTTGCACGCATAGGATTTACCGTTGAGGAAGGACCTGAGGTGGAGGACGACAAGCACGTTTTCGGTATGCTTAACTTTGCGCCGGAACATCCGGCACGAGATATGCAGGACACGTTCTTTGTAGAGAAAGAAGAAGGGGTGCAGAAGCCTACGGATATACTTTTGCGCACGCACACCTCTTCCGTCCAGACAAGAGTAATGACATCGGAAAAACCGCCTATACGTGTACTCTGCCCGGGACGGGTGTATCGCAACGAGGCTGTTTCAGCAAGAGCACATTGTTTCTTCCACCAGATAGAGGGGCTTTATATTGACAAGAATGTCAGTTTCGCTGACCTTAGGCAAGCCCTGCTTTATTTTGCAAAAGAGATGTTTGGTGCTGATACGCAGATCCGTCTCCGACCATCGTATTTCCCCTTCACCGAACCATCGGCAGAGATGGATATCAGTTGTAATATCTGCGGAGGAAAAGGCTGCTCGTTCTGCAAAGGAACAGGATGGGTGGAGATACTCGGATGCGGTATGGTTGACCCCAATGTTCTTGAGTCATGCGGCATTGACAGCAAGGAGTATTCCGGCTATGCCTTCGGACTGGGAGTAGAGCGTATAACGAACCTCAAGTACAGAGTAAAAGACCTGCGTTTGTTCTCGGAAAACGATATCCGTTTCCTACGGCAATTCGAAGCCTGCTGAGACAAAAAAACGGACTGATAAAAAAATATGTCTGTACTTGTTTGTGTCTCTTTTAGACGACTTTTGCAAAAAAATAACAAAAAATGAGGCAAAAGTTTGGCTATGTCAGAAAAAAGATGTAATTTTGCAAGCTTTTTCGTGCGACAATGAACAAAACTGCGAGTTTGAATATTGACTTGAGTCTTTTGCCTGAAGGCGTGAACGAGTACCATTATATGCTTGATGACGCTTTCTTTTCGGAGCTTGACCAGCAAACGATACTTGGGGGCAATATTGAGGCTGATGTGAGGATGTTTGTTGTGGGGGAAGAAGTGAAGCTGACTCTCGCTCTGAAGGGCGAAGTCAGCGTGCCGTGCGACCGCTGTCTTGACCCTGTTGAGATGCCGGTTGAGGCTGAGGACGAGCTTGTTGTGAAATTGGCGGATGCTGATGATGAGGACGATAATGCCATCTATGTCAGCAGGCAAAAGCCGCTCTTCAACCTCGCATGGCTCTTATATGAAGAAACTCAAACAGCCCTGCCGTTAGTGTGCTGTCACCATGAAGGTGAGTGTAATCCTCAAATGGAGGAGCTTCTCCAAGCCCACCTTTGCACTAACGAGGAGTAATAAGCCGCTCAATGCAGACTATGTCCAAGGCAGAGCACGAGATAAAAGACACTGAATAAACTGTAAATAATTAAATCGTAAAATAACTATGGCACATCCTAAAAGAAGACAATCGCATACCAGAACTGCGAAACGTCGTACGCATGACGTGGCTAAGATGCCTACGCTCGCTATCTGCCCTAACTGTGGCGCAACTTATATCTACCACACTGTATGTGGGGCTTGCGGATACTACCGCGGTAAACTCGCAATAGAAAAAGCTGCAGAGGCATAACATTCCTTTGCATAAGTTCAATTGTGATTGACATTTTCACATGCAGCCTCAGTACGTGACGTATAGGAGGCTGCGTTTGTGTAAAAACACGGATTCGGATAAACCTTCAATAGATTAAACCTTCTATAAATTTAAGGTACGTTATTATGAACAATTTTCAAAACGACGGCTTCCGTGATGGCGGCCGCAGGGGCGAAAGAGGAAACCGTGACGGTTTCCAACCCCACAACAGTTATTCTCATCAAAATGATGGGGCTACACCGCGCGGCAAGCGTCCGCGTTTTACCACCAATTCTTCATCCGACGCGCAGCGTCCGCGTTTCTCACGTGTGACACCTGCCGGAGAACAGCGTCCGCGTTTCGCACAGGATGCTGCGCAAGAGCGACGCCCGCGTTTCAATGCCGAGGGCTACAACGACAGACGTCCACGTTTCAACGAGACGGCCGGACAAGAACGACGTCAACGCTTCGGACAGCAAGATGGAGAAAAACAATTCAGACCTAAAAGACAAAACAACCCCGGACTGTACTCACAAAAGAAACGTATAGCTTACGAGGAGAAGTACGAAGATCCGACAAAGCCTATTCGTCTGAATAAATACCTCGCAAATGCCGGAATATGCTCGCGGCGTGAGGCGGACGACTTTATTCTTGCCGGTGTAATATCAGTGAACGGCGTTGTTGTCAGCGAGTTGGGCGCAAAAGTGCTGCCTACCGACAAGGTTATGTTCCACGAGCAACCCGTTCGCCGTGAGAAGAAAGTATATATCCTTCTCAACAAACCAAAGAACACTGTTACTACGACTGATGACCCCCAGGAGAGGCACACGGTGATTGATATCGTGAAGAACGCTTGCTCGGAACGCATATATCCTGTCGGACGACTTGACCGTAACACTACCGGTGTTCTGTTGCTTACCAACGATGGCGATCTCGCGTCAAAACTGACGCATCCGAAGTTCGAGAAGAAAAAGGTTTATGCCGCTACGCTTGACAAAGACCTTACCGAGGAAGCTTATAATGAGATAATGGCGGGAGTGATGCTTGACGATGAGCTTATCATACCCGATGCACTTGAGTTCCCGAGAGAAGACGACCGCAAGCATGTTGGTCTGCAGATCCACTCCGGACAAAACAGAGTCGTGAGACGAATCTTCGAAAAAGTAGGTTACAAGGTGGTGCAACTCGACCGCGTTAGTTTCGCCGGACTGACCAAGAAGAACTTGCCGAGAGGAAAGTATCGCTTCCTTACTCAGCAGGAAGTTAACTACTTGATGATGGGTAATTTCTAATTAACAACAAAGCGTTGTGCCTGTATTGTGGCGCAACGCTTTTTTTGACAATGTATGAAAACGACAAGGGTCTTTATATTATCGGCGATACTGCTTTGCCTCAGTTCTATGTCATGGGGTAAGCAAGGCATCTATGAACAGGTGATTAACTATCCTTCGGTTGATAGAACCGGTGCACCGCTGGTTCTCTCCGGTAAGATAAGCGTGCCAACTGCTCGTAAGCCCAAAGGGCTGATTCTTCTGCCTCATTACACTATCGCATCTAACAACGAGGTGCCGTCAACATCCAATACTGACGAGGCCCGATATTTCAGGAAGGATTATGTGCTTGTGATGCCTGATTATCTTGGCTACGGCGTGACGCGTGATAGTGTTCATCCGTATCTCTGCGGGGAATTGACGGCAAAGCATTGTGTTGATATGCTCATTGCTGCCATACCTCTGCTCGACAGCTTGAAGGTGCCGCTGGAGACTGACACGCTATGCTTGGTGGGGTTTTCGCAGGGCGCTGCTGTCGCACTATGGACCCTAAAACTACTTGAAGAACAATATGCCGACCGTTTCTACGTCAAGGCTTGCTACGCAGGTAGCGGACCTTACGATGTGGCGGCTACCTATGACTGTGCTGTGCAGCATAACAAGGTGGGAATGGCGATGACTATTCCGCAATTGGTAATGGGAACAAGTGCTGCTTACGGACTCGGACTTAAGCGAGAAGTGTTCTTTACACCGGCAATGAACAAAAGGTACGACAAATATATTACCTCAAAGAAATATAGTTTTATAGTGCTTGGACTATTGATGGCCGACAAAAAAGCCGACCATTGGCTCTCTGCCTACGGACTGGACAAGACTAAACCTGACTCACATCGTATGTATGACGGTTTTCTGCGCTCCAGCCTTGTCCATTATCCCGTTGACGACTCACCGGTAGGTTCAGACACAATCTGCCCGGCGTGGACTCCACGGGCTGACGTTTATGTCTTTCATTCAGAGCGTGATGATATTGTTCCGTTCTGTAATGCCGAACACTTGCGGCGTTGCCTTGGCGACAAGCCGAATGTGACTTGTGATTACGGCAAATATGGCGGGCACTTGAGCTCGAAAATCAAGTTTTTCCGTATTGTTTCCAAACTTATAGACTGACTTTTTCTGTCAGAACACCATGAGTGTAGGCGTAAAGCAACTGCTTGAGGTCTTCCACCTGCTCCAGCAGCTCTTTGCCTCGGTCGGTATCACGGACGAGAAGGCGATGATGAGAGAAATCCAGCAGCACCACTTGATGTTGTATATCCACTCCCGTCCGTGCTGCCTCGTCTCTGCCGGGGAACGGCGAGTGCTCAACAAGCTCCATGCGGTGGCTGTTGTAGATGAGTGTGTAGCCGGCTATGCCTGTCTTGGCTTGATACGGCTTTGAAAAACCGCCGTCTATGACTAACCGCAACCCGTCAGCGCGAAGCGGAGACTCACCCTCAAGCGTGTGAACGGGGATGTGACCGTTTATAATCTTTGAGACCTTCGGGTCCAAGCCGAACTCGCGAAGAATAACCTCGCAGGTAGAACGTTCGTTGGCGAGAATATAGTATGCTCCTTTGGTCTCTTTCCAAGTCGCCTCATCGGCTATGAAATAACGCTCAAACGTCGTCATACGGTCTTTGTTATAGAGGGGTGAGTGCGGACCGCACCACAGGTACCACAGATAATCTAACGCAGGGGATATTTTCTCTTTCGGGACTTCCGGCGTCGGATCGCCGTAATATGCCTCGCGTATAACGCTGTCTATTCGCTGCATGAGGGCTTTGCCTTTGACGCGTTCGCCGCATACTTCAACCTCTGTGAATGTACCGTCAGCGTTCATCGGAATAGCTGCGTGGTAGAGAAGACAATTGTTGCGAACAAGAAACAATGAACCGTGTTCGTATAGACAACGCAGGTGTTTCTGAAGCCGCTCCGACTGACGGAACGAGTGGGCAAGACCGCTCATCAACTGCTCTTCTTCTGCTGTCAGACGATACGGGTCGGAGGGGTCAATGGTCGGCAGATGGGTGTCTGTGAGAGGGTAGGTGACTCCCTCAAGGCGGATAGTGCCGTTGGCGAAGTCAATCTTGTCCAACAACAGACGGTCGTTCATATTGTACTCAGGGTGGCGAAGAATGGTCTGACCTTCCAACTTGAACTGAATGACGGATATTGCTTTGTGCATCTTTGCCATCAGGCCTGCTGAACGTTGCATCCTGAGGTTCTGTTCGAAGTCATTGGTCTGAAAGGCAACACATGGGTCGTTGCCGTATGTGTCGATAGCGAATGTGGCGAGCGGAAGCAGGTTGATGGAATAGTCTTCCTCCAGCGTCTCAACGTTCGCGTATCGGATTGAGACGCGAAGAACAGTGGCTATCAGAGCCCAGTTGCCGGCTGCGGCACCTATCCATTCTATATCGTGGTTGCCCCATTGGATGTCAAAGTCGTGGTACGCACACAAGTGGTCAAGGATGCGGGCGGCACCCGGACCGCGGTCGTAGATGTCGCCAACGATATGCAACGTGTCAATCACTAAGTGGTGTATCAGGTGACAGATGGCTTTCAAGAGGTCTTCCGCTTTGCCTGTGTCGATGATAGCATCGATGATAGCGTTGTAATACGACTGTCTGTCGGGCTCGGCTTTGCTCTCGTGCAGCAATTCCTCAATGATGTATGCAAAGTCCTTAGGAAGAAGTTTTCTGACCTTAGAACGCGAATATTTGATGGTGACCGCACGGGCTACTTCCGTAACCTGTTCCAGGCGCCTGCGGTAGATGTCCGTGATGTCACCTTTGACTGAGTGACAATAAGCCAGACGTTCCTCAGGGTAATATATCATTGCGCACAAAGCGCGTTTTTCCTCTTCCGAGAGACGGCTGCCATAGATGTCGTCCACTTTACGACGGATGACACCGCTCGCATTCTTCAGAACGTGCAAGAACGATTCGTCAGCACCGTGCAGATCGGAGACAAAATGCTCCGTGCCCTTTGGCAATGACAAGATAGCCTCAAGGTTCACAATCTCTGTGGCGGCGGAACTAACCGTCGGAAACTTCTCACTCAGTAGATGTAGATATTTATTCTCATTCATAATTCGTCAATAATTTAGTATCTATCCTCGGTCAGCTATCAGCAATTTCGTCATCTGCTCGTCGCATAATCGACGTGAAGATCTGTAACCTTTATCACAGGTATATAAGTCCGCTCGCAAAGATAATATATTTTCGTTAATTGCCAAAATAAATGAGTTGCTCAGTGTTTTTTTTTAGGGCAAAACTTGTGTATGTCAGATTATTTTAGTAATTTTGTACGTTTATATGTTCGTGCACGCACGCACACGTGCGCGTTTGTATGTCCATCAGGGCAATAATCGCAGGAACTACAAGCTTTTGGAGAAATACTTTTCTGATATTATTCTCCTATTTCGTCTTCAGATTATAATGCTGCATTGGCGAATGTAGATAATGCAAGTTTTATCGCCGGAAGCGGGATGGCTGCTGCGAGTGGCATAGGTGCCGATACCTCTATTGTAATTGCCGGTGGTGCAACGATTTCTACAGGCACAGGTGCACCGGAAAGGGCGGTTATTGCGGCGGGCGGTGGTGTTTATAATAACAGTGTGACACTGAATTGTGAATAATATAACTAAATTATATGATTGAAAACGACAGAATTTTGAAGGTTAATATTGACGAGGAGATGCGTACCTCGTATATTGACTACTCGATGAGTGTTATTGTGAGCCGTGCGTTGCCTGATGTGCGCGACGGATTCAAGCCCGTCCACAGGCGTGTGCTTTTTGGAATGAACGAGCTTGGTAACACAAGTGACAAACCTACAAAGAAGTCAGCGCGTATCGTGGGTGAGGTAATGGGTAAGTACCACCCTCACGGCGACAGCAGTATCTACGGTACTCTTGTCCGTATGGCGCAACCGTGGGCTATGCGTTATCCGTTGGTGGACGGACAAGGTAACTTCGGCTCTGTCGATGGTGACGGTGCTGCGGCAATGCGTTATACCGAGGCACGACTCTCCAAACTGGCAGAGGAGATGCTGCGAGACATAGAGAAGGATACGGTGGATATGCAGCTTAACTTCGACGACTCGCTGCGCGAGCCTACGGTGCTGCCTTGCCGCTTTCCTAACCTCCTCGTCAATGGCGCAAGCGGTATAGCCGTCGGAATGGCAACAAACATGCCGACACATAACCTCGGCGAGGTGATAGACGGCTGTGTGGCGTATATAAACAACCCTGAGATTAACGTGGAGGGGTTGATGCAATACGTCAAGGCTCCCGATTTCCCGACGGGCGGTACTATATACGGCATCGGCGGCGTTAAAGAGGCTTACGAGACGGGGCGCGGACGTGTGGTTGTACGCTCTAATGCCGACATAGAGACGGAAGAGAATGGTAAGGAGAGAATAATCATTACCGAACTGCCCTTCGGAGTGGTGAAGGCCGACTTGGTTAAGAAGATTGCAGACCTCGCTAATGAGAAAAAAATAGAGGGTATAACAGGTATAAGCGACCAGTCGAAGCGCGATATCCGGATTATCATAGATATCCGCCGTGACGCTAATGCACAGGTGGTGCTGAACAAACTGTATAAGTTCACAGAACTGCAGTCGTCGTTCTCGGTTAATAATATCGCCCTTGTCAAGGGACGTCCGAAGTTGCTGAACCTGAAGGACCTTATCGCCAACTTCGTGGAGCACCGTATGGATGTGGTGACGCGTCGTACTCGTTTTGAACTGAGAAAAGCTGAAGAACGTGCCCATATCTTGGAGGGCTTGATAATCGCCGTTGACAACATCGACGAGGTGGTTCGTATCATCCGTGCAAGCCGCACGCCGGCAGAGGCACAGACCAATCTGGAGCAGCGTTTCGGACTGGACAACTTGCAGTCGAAAGCAATCGTTGATATGCGTCTTAGCCAGCTCACAGGTCTGCGTATCGAAGAGTTGCGCAAGGAGTATGCTGACATAGAGGCGTTGATAGCACACTTGAACGAGTTGCTTGCTAACGAAAACCTGCGCTACGACCTTATAAAGGAGGAGCTTATAGAGATAAAAGACAAGTACTCTGACGAGCGTCGTACGAAGATCGTTCTGATGGCGTCGGAGTTCAATCCGGAGGATATGTATGCTGACGACGATATGGTTATCACCATCTCGCATCTCGGCTATATCAAGCGTACTGCTTTGGCGGAGTTCCGTCAGCAGGGCAGAGGTGGCATCGGCTCTAAAGGCTCTTCTACCCGTGACGAGGATTTTATTGAGTACGTGCACACAGCGTCAATGCACTCAACGATGATGTTCTTCACTGAGCGCGGACAGGTATATTGGCTCAAGGTTTATGAGATACCTGAAGGCAATAAAGCTTCGAAGGGACGGGCTATTCAGAACATGATTAACCTGCAAAAGGGCGACAAGGTATGTGCCTTTATCAATGTGAAAGGTCTGCAAGACGAAGAGTTCGTCAACTCGCATAACCTTGTGTTCCTTACAAAGAACGGCTTGATAAAGAAGACCTCGCTTGAGCAGTACTCGCGTCCGAGAACCAATGGTATTATTGCCATCAACCTGCGTGAGGACGATGCCCTCATTCGCGTAGCAATGACTGACGGCAACTCCGAGATTTTGGTTGCTTCGCGTCAGGGAAAGGTTGTTCGCTTCAACGAACAGACGGTGCGTGCTATGGGGCGTGACACCTCCGGAGTACGCGCAATTACGCTCGAAGAGACGAATGATGCAACGATTGGCATGGTTTGTGTATCTAAAGGTACAGAGGAAACTATTCTTGTTATTTCGGAGAAGGGCTTTGGCAAACGTACAGCCCTTGATGATGAGAACGGCGACCCGATATACCGCATCACCAACCGTGGCGGCAAGGGCGTTAAGACGATGGCCCTGACCGATAAGACCGGACTACTCATAGGTATTGATGCCGTAACTGACGAGAACGACCTTATGCTGGTGAACAAGTCAGGCACCGTGATTAGAATGCCGATAAGCGACATTCGCGTGATGGGACGTGCTACACAAGGCGTTAAGCTCATTGAACTGCAGAAACGTCAGGACTCAATCGCTTTCGGATGTATAGTGCCGAAGGAGGAAGAAGAGAGCGAGGCTACTGAGGTGGAACAAGAAGCAGGTGAGGCTGATGACCAAATGGTAAATGAATAAATATCAGGTTGATAAAAGACCAAATGATAAAACGTATAAATGGTAAATAATCTAAACCTTATAGTTATGAAAAAGATTTCATTGATGCTCGCATTGGTGCTGATATGCACCTGCGGCTACGCACAGAAGAAGATGGTTTCTTCGGCAAAGAACAAAGCCATGAACACTGAGTCGCCTGACTTTGAGGGGGCCCGCCGTGATATACAGCAGGCGCTGGAGAACGAAGAGACCAAGAACCTTGCTAACACATGGTACGTGGCAGGTCTGATTGGCTATCAGGAGAATAATCATGCTATCGTGCAACGTTCGATGGGTCAGCAGGTGGACGATGAGAAGATAGGCAAAGCTGTGGTGGAGAGTTACGACTATTGGCTCAAGGCAGACGAGATAGCTATGACTCCGACGCTTGACAAGAAAGGTCGTGAAGTGGTGGATAACAAGACTCGCAAGCAGATTGCAGAGAAGATGGCTGAGTACTATCGTATGCAGGAGTTGGTTAAATACGGTATTTATCTCAACGACAAGCGCGACTATAGTGCAGCGTACGACGTGTTCATGAGGCACCTCGCTATTCCTGACCTGCCGATGATGCAGACCGAGAAGTATAAAAAAGAGTTGGTGAAAGATACTATCTATCAGCAGTATAAGTATTATGCCGGTATGTTCGCCACACAGAGTGAGCGTCATGCTGAAGCAATAGCCATCTATGAGTCGATGAAAGACGGCGATTATGAGCCGATAACTATCAACCAGTTCCTTTATCAGGAGTATGTCAGCTTGAAAGATACTGCAAATTTCGTACGCGTTCTGACAGATGCTGTTCAGCGTTTCCCGCAAGAGCCGTGGTTCCTGCAGAATCTTATCAACTATTACATCTTCTCCGGTCAGGAGCCGTTGGCTATTCAGTATCTGAATCAGGCAATCGAGCGTGAGCCTAACGTGGCGCAGTATCACTTCATCATGGGCAACCTCTATGAGCGTGCTGCACGTTATGATGATGCGCTTGCAGAGTATGACAAGGCGCTGGCTATCAATCCTGACTATGCAGAGGCTTTCGGCGGCAAAGGTTACGTGTATGCGCGTCAGGGCGATAACGTAGGCGAAAGGGCTGCGTACATTCAGGACGCTAAGGCTTACAATGCTGCCCTTGAAGAGCAGAAAGGCTATTATCGTCAGTCTGTGCCGTTCTATGAGAAGGCGCACGAACTGAACCGCACTAACAACGACTATGTCAATGCGCTGAAGAGTTTGTACTATCGTCTCGGCATGAACGACAAACGCTCTGCCTTGATTGAAGAAATGAACAACTATTAATGAAGCATCTAAGGTTTCTATTCCTGGTTCTTCCGGCTGTCTTCTGGTTGTCGTCATGTGTGACGTCACGGAAGGTGAACATGCTGCAAAAACCTGACAAGTTCATACCATCGTATGCCGACACCCTTTCCTTTGAGGACTACCTCATAAGGAAGGGGGATAGGCTGTATATACACATCTACTCCATCGACGAGAAGGCTGCACAACTGTTTAATGCAGGTATGGGTAATAATTACAACATGAACTACATGATGAACAGCAACAGTCAGTATGGTGGGGGAAACATGGATTTATATACCTATGTGGTGGACGATGACGGATACATCACTTTCCCGACTATAGATAAGTTGTATGTCCGCGGAATGACAACACGTGAAGTCAAACGTCTATTGGAAGAACAACTTGCCGGAATGGTGAAGAAGATTGGCGACCAGAATATGTTGTCGGCCGAGGTGCAGGTGGTGCAACGTTCCTTCTCTATCATCGGACCGCAGAAGAGCGGCAGGTTCTACTTGCAGAAGGAGAAGGTGAACATCTTTGAGGCTCTCGCAATGGCGGGGAATTTCGGAGGGCAGTTTGCCTACCGCAGCAAGGTGATGCTCATTCGGGAGATAGAAGACTCAACCTACGTCAAGACCTTCGACCTACGCTCGGAAGATATCATCAACTCGGAGTTTTATTACATTGAGCCTAACGACGTTATCTATGTGCGTTACATGCCGGGCTACTCGTTTGGTCTCACTCATGTAAGCTCTGTTATCGGCATTACGGCGTCCACCATCTCGTTCGGCGTATTCCTCTATACGTTGGGACGTAATATCTATATTTGGACGAGACCGAAGACAACGACAACACAAACAAACGGCGCTCCGATAATAATGGAAGGAGGTGGCAGATGAGAACGATAATTAAAACTATGCACGCTGTGAGGGGCGGATTGTCGTCTCAAGTCATGGCTTTATGTTGCCTGTTGCTTCTGCTAACCGGCTGTTATCACCACCGTGCCATCGGATTTATGCAGGACAGGAAAGACCTCCCGCATTACGAGCAAGAGCCGTATCATGATTATCGCATTGCAATCAATGACGAGATAATTTATCGTCTTATTACCATGGACGAGACTATCTCAAAAGCGATTGCAGCCTCCTCCACCAACAACATGAATATGAGCTACGGCGGTAAGTCATATCGGGTGTATGAGGATGGTACGATAGACATACCGTTCTTGCCGCCGGTACATGTTGAGGGACTGACAATAAAGGAGGCGCAGGACACTTTGCAGGCGGCGTTCAGAGAGATAATCCCTGACGCAGAGGTGAAACTGACTCTGAGAAACAAGCAGTTTTACGTCATTGGTGAAATAGGTACTGGTACCTATTATATCGATAAGGACCGGCTGACAATCTTTCAGGCTCTCGCAATGACAGGTGATGTCAATCAGTTAGGCGACCGTCGCCACGTGAGAATCATTCGCCCGCACGGCGAAGGCAAACCCGAGATTCTGGAGTTTGATATACGTACTAATACTATCATCAAGAGTAAGTATTATTACGTCTATCCTAACGATGTAATCTATGTAAGCCGTGCACGAGGCAGCTTCTATAGGGTGGCTAACTATGCGTCATTTACAGGACTCATTACATCATCGGTTTCGCTGTTGATAACAATTCTTACTTACACTACTATTATCAAATAATAATGGCAGTGGGATAATAAAGGCAAATGTATATTTACACCTTATTAAATATATAATATATGGCACAAGAGATCGAACAACCTGATTTGCAGGAGGAAGAAGGCTCCGGTTTTGATATCAAAGAGTGGTTGTTTAGAATATTGCACTATTGGTATCTGTTTGTTATCGGTGCAGCTATTGCATTGGGTTTAGCTTACCTTGCCAACCGCAAGTGGATGCCGACGTATGTCAGTTCAGGCACTATAATCATCAAGGAGTATGGTTCGTATGCCGGCAGTCAGGCTCTGCTCAACGGCTTCGGTGTGGATGCCGGATACAAAAACGTCAATAACCAGGTCATCATGTTAGGGTCGTATGACCTGATGTGCAGAGTGGTGGACTCGTTGCCGTTCATGAGGGTAGATTATATTACCCAAGGAAGGTTCAAGACGCGCAATATATACCATAACACTCCAATTATCGTTGAGGCAAGCGAGGTGTCACCTGCTGCTTACGGTATCCTGTATGAGGTAGAGATTAATGAGGATGGCACGTTGGAAGTAAGCTCTACCAGCGAAGGCCGACCGCTTGAGTTCACCACCACCTACGGGGCACCGATTGAGAACTCGCACTTCAGCGGAGTGATACTGCCAACGGCGAATATGGTGTCGCACGGCAAGATGTATTTCCGTTTCCGCAGCAGAGATGACCTTGTCGGGGAGTTTATGGGGCGGCTCGGACTGGCTTTCGTCAGTCAGGGGTCGTCGGTGCTTCAGCTGTCGCTTGTGTCAGAAACGCCGGAGCGAGACTGCGAGTTTATCGACAAACTGGTGGAGATATACTTGTTGCAGAACCTTGAGCGTAAGAACCAGGTGGCAGACCGCTCGTTGGAGTTCATCAATCGGCAGATAGAGATTTTGCAGCAGTCGCTTGAGGTGTCAGAAGGTGCCATGACCGACTTCAGACAGGAGAACAAGTTCGTCAATGTGTCGGCGTATGCCGGCAGGTTATTGTCGAAAATAGAGTCTTATGACAACGAGGAACTGCAGTTCCGTATGCAGGAGACTTATCTCAATTATCTTGACGACTATATCAAGACCAACATGGAGACCGGCGCTGTCATTGCTCCCGCCTCGCTTGGTATGGGTGAGACTGCTCTGATGCCGCTTGTTACGCAACTGAATAACCTCGGCATGCAACGCTCGCAGCTGTCGGAGAAGAACGTCTATTATCAGAAGCTGACCAACGATATGGACCACGTGAAGGAGGCTATTGCCGAGGTCATTAAATCCATGCGTAAGGCTTTGGAACTGGAGCGTCAAGACCTGAGGCTCAGAGCCTCTGAGACGGAAAACGACCTGCTCAAACTGCCGGAGAAAGAACTGCAGATGGTGTCAATAGAACGTAACTATCGTATAGAGGATAACTATTACACGTTCTTCTTGCAGAAACGTGCGGAGACGGAGATTCAGAAAGCAAGTAACACACCTGATAACGACATTCTTGACAAGGCACGTACTACATCTGTCACCAACGCTAAGACGAAGAAAAAGACGTATCAGACATATCTGATTATTGGTCTGTTGATTCCGTTGCTAATTATTATTCTCAGCGAGTTGTTGAATACGCAGATTCGTACGCCGAAGGAGGCGGAAAAACTATCCGTATTCTCGCTTGTCGGTTCGGTGCGTCATGCTCGCTCGCAGAACCCGACGCTTGTGGTGCAGTCGCCACGCTCGTCGTATGCTGAGATGCTGAGAGGTATTCGTACGAGGTTAGAGTTTATCGTGCAGCGTAAGACGAAGATAACAATAACTATCACCTCGACTCAGTCCGGCGACGGTAAGACATTCCTTTCTTCCAACCTTGCGGCATTATATGCCATGATGGGAAAGAAGACTCTGCTGATTGACCTTGATATACGTAAGCCTAACCTGCATGAGAAGTTAGGCTTGGACGCAGGGTTAGGTATGACAAACTATCTTATAGGCGACTGCAAGAAAGAGGATATTATCCTGCGTGCGGAACACTCTCCTTTCCAGTTTGATTTTATCATGGCAGGTACCGTTCCTCCCAATCCGGGCGAGCTTATCCGTTCGGATAAACTGACCGAACTCCTGACCGAACTGAAGCAAGAGTATGACTTCATTGTTATTGATACCTCTCCTGTCGGACAGGTGCCCGATGCATACGCTATTATCGAGCAGACAGACATTACCTTGTTTGTAATCCGTTGTATGCAGACAAACAAGGCGTTCTGCAAATCAACATTGGAGCAACTGGCTGTTGACTATAGGGATAAGATTCACCTTGTTCTCTCGGATATTCCTACAGAAGGTCATCGTTACGGCTATTACTCAGGCGGCTACGGCTATGGTTACGGCGGCTACGGCTATGGTTACGGCTATGGTTCGTATGGTTACGGCTACGGTTACGGTAAGTCACGCTACGGAAGGTATGGCAGTCGCTATGGAAGGTATGGACGTTACGGCAAGTATGGTTACGGATACGGACTGTTCGGAAAGAAGAGTCAACAAGATAACTATAACTACTACGGCGATGAAGAGGAACCGGATGAGGAGACAAAGAATGCATAAAAAAGGTTACTTTGTCCTTTATAAAGACTTCGTAACCCCTTCGTACATCTGTCCTTCGTACTTGAGAAATCAAACAATAGTATATATATAATTCATAAATATCTTAATGGATACAAAGTATTCCCCTAAAGAGATAGAAGCCAAGTGGTATAAGTATTGGCTTGATAATAAACTTTTCCATTCCGAACCGGACGGTCGTGAGCCGTTCACTGTCGTTATCCCTCCTCCCAATGTAACGGGTGTGTTGCACATGGGTCACGTCTTGAACGAGACTATTCAGGACGTGCTTGTCCGTCGTGCCCGCCAGGAGGGTAAGAACGCTTGCTGGGTTCCGGGTACCGACCATGCTTCTATTGCTACAGAGGCTAAGGTTATCAAACGTCTGAAGGA
Organism: Paludibacteraceae bacterium; assembly: GCA_017450435.1. Lineage (GTDB taxonomy): Bacteria > Bacteroidota > Bacteroidia > Bacteroidales > Paludibacteraceae > Colicola. The sequence continues at coordinate 17,604 of JAFSTO010000039.1, read as the reverse complement.
GCAAGGCATCAACAAACAGGACTTGACACGTGAGGAGTTTCTTAAACATGCGTGGGCTTGGACTGACGAACATGGTGGCATCATTCTTAAACAGTTGCGCACACTCGGCTGTTCGTGCGACTGGGATCGCACAGCGTTCACTATGGACGAGGAACGCTCAAAGGCAGTCATAGATGTGTTCTGTGACCTTTATCGTAAGGGGCTTATTTACCGTGGCTTGCGTATGGTCAACTGGGACCCTGAGCGTCAGACGGCACTGTCGGACGAGGAGGTGATATATAAGGACGAGCACTCGCATCTGTTTTACCTCAAGTACTACGTTGTGGAGCAGGATAGTGTTCAGCCGACAGGCATTGAAGGCGAGGTTATTCGCAAGGACGAGCGTGGATATTACGCTCTTGTTGCCACCACTCGACCGGAGACGATAATGGGCGATGTGGCAGTCTTTATCAATCCCAAGGACCCTGCTAACCGCTGGCTTAGCGGCAAGCACGTCGTAGTGCCGAAAGTGGGTAGGGTGGTGCCTATAATGGAAGACAGGTACGTGGAGATAGGTTTTGGTACAGGTTGTTTGAAGGTAACGCCGGCACACGACGTCAACGACTATGCTCTCGGACAAAAGTTCGGGCTGAAGACAATAGACATCTTTACGCCTGACGCTCATGTCAATATGGAGCCTGTGGAGGACGAACTGCGACCGAACTTGATGCATTATCATGGCATGGACCGTGAGGTGTGTCGTAAGGCTATAGTCGCTGACCTGCAGGCAGAGGGATTGGTAGAGCGAGTGGAAGACTACGAGAACAAGGTGGGATACTCCGAGCGTACCAACGTGCCTATTGAGCCAAGATTGTCACTGCAGTGGTTCATTCGTATGAAGCACTTCGCAGATATAGCTCTGCCGCCGGTGATGAACGATGATATAGTATTCTATCCGCAGAAGTATAAGAATACCTATCGCAACTGGCTGGAGAATATCAAAGACTGGTGTATCTCGCGTCAGCTCTGGTGGGGACATCGTATTCCGGCGTATTATATCAAAGGTGTGCTTGAAGAGGTTGGGGCGGAGAACTATCCGGATGAGCTTATTTTTGTTGCTCCCTCAGCCGAAGAGGCGTTGTTGCTTGCGCAGAAACATGATGCTAACCTCTCAGCCGCGGACCTTGTGCAGGACGAGGGAGCGCTTGACACATGGTTCTCATCGTGGCTCTGGCCTATATCTCTCTTTAACGGAATAGAAGAACCGCAAAACAAAGAGATACAGTACTACTATCCTACTGCAGACCTCGTTACCGGACCGGACATCATCTTCTTCTGGGTGGCTCGTATGATTATGGCGGGATATGAATATATGGGCAAGATGCCTTTCCGTCATGTCTATTTCACGGGTATCGTGCGCGATAAGTTAGGCAGGAAGATGTCGAAGTCGCTTGGCAACTCGCCGGACCCGCTTGACCTTATCGACCGCTTCGGAGCTGACGGAGTACGAATGGGTATTCTATTGTCGGCACCAGCAGGAAACGACATTCTTTACGACGACTCACTCTGCGAGCAGGGACGCAACTTCTGCAATAAGATTTGGAATTGCTTCAGACTTGTCAAGGGCTGGGATGTGAACGATACACTTGTAACACCTAAGGAGAATATTCTTGCGGTGAAGTGGTTTAATGCGGTGCTGCAACGTGCTGCTGACGAGGTGGCTGACCAACTCGCGAAGTACCGTCTATCGGACGCACTGATGACGATTTATAAACTCTATACCGACGAGTTCTCGTCATGGTATCTGGAGATGATTAAACCTGCATACCTGCAGCCGATAGACCGTGCAACGCTTGATCATACATTGTATTTCTTCGATGCTCTGTTGCGTCTGTTGCATCCGTTCATGCCGTTCATTACCGAGGAACTGTGGCAGAATATCGCTGAGCGCCGACAAGGCGAGAGCATTATGACAGCTTCGGTGAGCAATATCTCTGTTTCCACCGCCCATGGTGAAGTCGCCGATATAAGCGGGCTCATGGCTCTTGTTGACCACATAAAGGATGTGGTGACGGCAGTACGTAATATTCGTGCGCAGAAGAATATTGCGCAGAAGCAGGCCGTTGAGTTGCTTGTGCTTGGTGAACAGACTTTTTCTGAGGATGCTCTCTGCATGCTCAGCAAGTTAGCACTTTTGTCATCCGTTACGCCGGCTAACGACAAGCCGGAAGGAGCGGCAACGTTCATCGTAGGAACAAGCGAGTACTCTGTTCCGTTGGGGCAGTTCATTGACAAGGGTGAGGAGCGACGCAAGCTTGAGGCGGAGTTGCAACACCAGCAGGGGTTCTTGCGTAGCGTCATGGCTAAGCTCTCCAACGAGCGTTTTGTGCAGAATGCCAAACCGGAGATTGTAGAGTTGGAACGTAAGAAACGTGCTGATGCAGAAGCGCGTATAGCCACGATAGAGGCTTCACTGAAGGCCCTTGCTTGATGTATGATGGGTCATTTATATTAAGTGACAAAAAAACATTTACTATAGATAGCAAGCAGAAAATATTAGTCTTAGGTCCGTGTGCCGCTGAGTCGCAGCAACAGCTGCTCGAGGCGGCACAAGGTGTTATTGCTGCGTGCAAGCATCTATCGGCTTTTCGTGTTATCTTTCGTGCCGGAGCGTGGAAACCGCGTACGCAGCCCGGATTTTTTGAGGGTATGGGGGAACGGGCACTCGGTTGGCTCAGGCAGATACAAGACGATTTCGGGATAGAGGTGGCTACAGAGGTTGCTACCGAGCAGCAGACACGTTTAGCGTTGTCATACGGAATACGTACGCTGTGGATAGGTGCACGCACTACCACTAATCCCTTTCTCGTCAGACAAATAGCAGACGCTTGCAGCGAGTGGCTGAAACAAAATAGCCGGGCGTCATCGGTTAATCTTACCATTATGGTTAAGAACCCCGTATCGCCTGACCTGATGTTGTGGCAAGGGGCGTTGTTGCGCTTTGCAGGGATTGTCGGTGAGGAGAATGTTGTGGCGGTTCACCGCGGGTTTACCGGCGGGACAAGTGGACTGCGCAATGCTCCTAAGTGGTCGCTTGCTCTGCAACTACATCACTTGATGCCTCATGTGCCTCTGTTGCTTGACCCGTCGCACCTTGCGGGAGACGCAGTGTTGGTACCGCAGGTCGCGAAAAAAGCAGTGGAGCTGGCATATAACGGACTGATGATAGAGATGCATCCGAAGCCCGAACAGGCTTTGTCTGATGCCGCACAACAACTGACGCCTCGCGGGCTATCTGACCTCCTTCGTGACCTGTATGCTACAGAGGTAACAAGCAGCCAAGCAACGCCGTCAACGGCTGCAACCGGATTAGCGGCTTTTCGAGCGCAGTTCGACGAACTGGACGATGAGTTATGGCAACTGATTCTGAGACGAATGGAACTGAGTGTTCAGATAGGCAACTATAAGAGACAGCACCATATACCGGTGTTGCAGTCCGACCGCTGGCAGCAACTCGTACACGACAGGCTTGTGTGGGCGGAGAAGAACAATCTGTCTGAGGAAAACGTAATGCGTATCTTGGATGCTATTCACGACGAGTCACGCAGGCAACAGGGCAGGGATTGATGACTGAACTTAGTACATAGAGCGAAACGTGATTTGAGAGACGTTCTTTCGGAGCGTCTATTTATTTTGAGAGACGGTAAAAAATACCGTCTCTACACGTTGGCAATGTGTATCAATACATCGTTTAAAAAAAACGGTCTTTTTGGCCGTTTTTTTGTGTCATCTTAATAATTGTACCATAAATCCGTACTAAAGATATTTATTTTTTCATGTTTTACGTAATAAATGTACTATTTTTCTAAATAATTTATGTTGTGCATGCAGTAGAAATGTATTAACTTTGCAAACGAAATTGCAGGTTATGCACTGTATATATTGTAATTGCGTGTCTGCACTAATATTAGTGTTGTTTTGAATCTATAAAAACTCTATTTAAACGATATTCAATCATTATTCAAGTGCTGTTTAAACGACGTTCAAATATAATTCAAACGTTGTTTAATCGTTGTTTGAACGTCATTTGAACACTTTAATAAATTCCTATATTTATGAAGAAATTTTTACTTTTGTTTTTCTGCACTCTGTTCAGTGCAAGTCTTCTGTTTGCGGCTCATGTACCGGTTTCTAATTCCTCAGGTTATACGTTGGGTAATGCTACATGGGGTGGTTTTAACTGGGATGATAAGTCGGATGTTTTGAGTTTTACCGGTATCCCGGACAAACTATCGTTTAAGTATCAATATAGTAGTAATAGTGCTACGCAGTCATCCAATTTGTCACACATGTACATTGAGGAAAGTTCTGATAATAGAACATGGAGTACTATTTGGGAAAACTCACAACCAACCAAGACCGCGACTCAAATTAACGGACTACAATTACAGAAATCAACTCGCTATGTGCGTTTTCACTACAGAGGCAATTTCGCAGGATATTATAAAGACATTTCCGTCACGGAGTTGAAGTATGTTGAGGATCCGGAACCGGCAACTCTTGATTTAGGTACAGCAGCTATCAATGCCGGTGAGGTAACGGGTAATGTGCTGATAAACTGGTGTAATGTGTCGCCTCTTACTGTCACAAGCAGTTCTGACCGTTTTACGGTCAGCCCTTCCTCTTTCGGCGGCATAGACCAATATGGTTCGCAGCAACTGACTATCTCTTATTCTCACGGCAATGAGGCAGGTGAGCATAACGAGACAATAACTGTGACTAACGGGACATATACCAAAGAGATAGCGGTTCACGCCGCAACTACGTTGCGACCGCAGCTCGTTGTTTGGAACGAGCAGTTGGTTGCTACAGGATTCGCTATGAACGCGGAGGAAGTTTTCCCGAATGCCGAAATAGGTGCTATAGCAACTACAGCCAATGGCGGCGAGATAATCTACTCGTCGGACAACGAGTCGGTTATCAGTGTGTCGGCAGATGGCAAGGTTCTGACAGCCGTAGGGGAAGGTACTGCCAATATCACAGCTACTCAGGAAGGTGACAGCGAGTATCAACCTGTATCTGATACAAAGACTTTCGTGGTGACCAATCTTCTCAAGCAGACTATCAACTGGGAGCAAAATCTACTGATGCTTCTCACCACAAGCGAGCCTGTCACACTTAATGCAACGGCATCAAGCGGTGGCGACATTACCTATGTATCGGCAGATCCGGCTGTGGTCAGTGTTGAAGGAAACGTGCTGACAGTGGTAGGCGAGGGTGAAACGTACATCACTGCTAATCAAGCTGGTGGGGAAATCAACGGTAATGAGTATCTGTCTGTTTCCGCACAGAATGCCGTTATCGTTCGTAACCCTGCTTCACAATGTAATGGTAGAGCGTTGACAGTAAGCTCTATTATTCTTAATAGTAGTAGAAATTATCAGATTGTATATAGTTTATCAGGAGCTCCGGAAAAGCTCACTTTTTCCGCATTACATGGTACTAAGAGTGGTAGTTTTATAGGTTTTGATCCTATATATTCACCACTTATCGTAGAGGAGTATTCTTCAAGAGACGGAGTGTGGGATTGGTATAAACTGTATGAGAATGTTGTAAATACCTCCGCAACAGCTTCCGGTGATATAACTTTGAGTGAGACGGCAACGAAGTTACGTTTCCGTACGAACGAGACCGGCACAACACATACAATCAGCAATATAAGCGTAACACGTAAGAAATATCTGCGCAGCAATGTATCAGAGATTGAGGTGGAAGCAGAGGCTAATGCCATCTGGCAAAAAGAGATAACAATCAGCCATTCCAATATCGACATTATGACGGTGGAATGTACCGGTCCGTTTGTTGCCGATGTGGTTACTCTCGGCGAGGGTTGCGGCGATTATGGCGACGATAAGTTCGTCGTTTCCTTCACTCCTGCTGTTAAGGACAGCATATATACCGGCACTATCACTATCACAGATGGTAAGGCTACTCCGTCCACTATCGTTATACCGGTTAGCGTAACAGCCAAAGGTCTGAACCAGTCGATACTCGGATTCGAATTGCCGTCGCAGGCTTTTGTGACCGATGAGATTACGTTGGCTGCTACTGCATCAAGTGAGTTGGATGTTGATTATCTCAGTTCTGACAGCACTATAGCTTTCGTTGAGAATAACGTTTTGGTTATCTTGCGTGCAGGTTCTGTGGATATCACTGCACGTCAAGCAGGTAACGAGAAGTACGATGAGACTTCAGAAACGAAGACTATTGTTATCAGCAAGGCTCCCGTTACAATTAGTGTCGTGCCGGAGGCGAGCGAGTTGCACTATGGTGAAGTGCTGTCGATGTCAGAACTGACAGGCGGTGAGTCTTCCGTAGAAGGTGTGTTTGCTTGGATTGCCGCATCTGACACACTCTCTGTTGGTGACCATGAGCGCGAGGTGGTGTTTACTCCTGCTGATACTGCTCATTACGTTTCAGATACTATTTTGGTTAGCGTTCATGTGGGAAAGGCTGAACCTGTTGTTGACGCCCTTCCTGTTGCTTCGGGTCTCGTCTATGGTCAGTTGCTTGGCGAGTCGCTGCTTGAGGGCGGTAATGCAAGTGTTGAAGGCCGTTTTGCTTGGGCAGACTCCACCATGTTGCCGGAGGCTGGTGAGCATGAGATGGCTGTGGTATTTATACCTGTGGATACACTTAATTATTTGACTTTGAACGTTAGTGTGACCGTTGCCGTTTCTAAGATGGCCACTGTTGTAGATACGTTGCCGCAGGCATCTGACCTCGTCTATGGTCAGTTGCTTGGCGAGTCGGCTCTTATAGGTGGCAAAGCATCGGTAGAAGGCTATTTCGTATGGGCAGATTCGACGCTCTTGCTTGCATCGGGTGAGCACGAACAAATGGTTCTCTTTGTTCCGGCAGACAGCGTCAACAACGCTGTTGTTTCTCTATCTGTAAAGGTTTATGTTGCTAAGGCTTTGCCGGTTATCGAAGTGATGCCTACAGCTACAGAACTCGTTTATGGCCAGTCGCTAAGCGAGGCAGTGATTGAAGGCGGAGAAACATCTGTCGGAGGTACGTTTGATTGGCTGCATGACTCAATCAATCTTGAGGTTGGAGAGCACTTGATGCCGATTGTGTTTGTGCCGGTGGATACCAACTATCTCTCTATTGAGGCAGAGCTGACGGTTGTGGTAAACAAACTGCCGCAGGCTATCACGTGGACAGACGAACTTGCAGGACTCTTCGTGGGTGACACTGTCGTACTTACAGCATTGGCAAGTTCCGAACTTGAGGTGGAGTATGTCGTTTCTGACCCGTTGGTTGCGTGCATCAAGGGGGATACTCTCTTCTTGTTAAATGCCGGTACGGTAACCGTTATCGCAAAACAAGAAGGAAACAGCCACTATGCTGCGGCGGACGATGTTGAGATGGAGATTGTGGTCAGTGAACAGTCTCAGGAAACAGGTTTTGATAATGTGGCAGCGTTGGGCAAGCTTAGAGCTGTTTACAATGTCAATGGACAACTCGTTACAACGGAACTGCAGAACAACATGCTTCAAAGGGGTGCTTATATCTTCCTCTATGACAACGGTGCAAGACGAGTACTGATACCGTAAAACAGACAATGGTAGAAACGGTTTCAATACTGCATTGACTGAAGTGCTCTGTACAGCATTAAGAGACGGTCTTTTCGATCGTCTCTTTTTATGTGTTATCTTAATAAAAATACAATAAAAAGCACTGAAAATATACTTTTTTTACGTTTTACTTAAAAATAATGCTATTTTTCCAAATGTTTGTCCTTGTGCGCGTGCGTGGAAAGCAGTAACTTTGTATCCGATATTGGGGTATAATGGCCTGTTGGTTACTTGTCATATATCACTTGTTACTTAATAATTTATTTCTCATCACTTATACAATGAAAAAGATTTTACTTGTTTGTTTTACAATTTTTTCTTTGGGTATATTTTTGTCAGTAGCCCAGCAATTGCCTGATCCCGGGTTTGAGGATTGGAGTGGAGCGAAGTTTGACGGCAATATTCAACCTAAATATTGGCATGCGTCCAATGTTGAGCAGAGTGCGGTAGGTCTCACATTCCGCTTTAATTTTGTTACGCGCGAAACAGGTCATACCGGTTATGCGGCGTGCGTCAAGGACACGGAGGTTGGTGCTGCCGGTATAACGGAGGTGGGCCCGGGATATATATCTCTCGGTCAGCCTTGGCAGTATCTGGAGGGTTTGAACGTGAATGGAGCCACCGCGGGGACAAGCGGCGGTGTGAACTTTACCGGTCGTCCGGACACTATGGCGGTATGGATAAAAAGAACGGGAACAAACTGGAATAAAGAAGATTTTCACTTGCTCTTCTATTCGTGGAAAGGGAATGCACAAGGCACGAAATACAAAGCAAAAAACGGCAGTTGTACCAGCACTACGCAGACGAACGAGGAGTCGGACATACGTCAGGCTACCGATGGCAACGAATGCGGCACTACAACCAAAGCAACGCAGGTGGCTGAGGGTTGGATTCGTGACCGTAAAGAATACAGCAATTGGACATTGATGAAGGTGCCTATCTTCTATGCCAACGATGAGGTGCCGACGATGTGTAATGTCATCTTCTCAGCAGGCAACTATCCAAACTTCCGTGCCAACAACGGCCTGTACGCCGGTAACGCGATATATGTTGACGATGTGAATTTGATTTATTCGTCGAAGATTCAGCATCTTTATATAGGCGGTAAGGAGTGGAAGGGTTTTGATCCTAATAGTGAGGAGGAGCAGACCTATTCGGTTGGCAGAACGACGGTTGTGCCGGAGGTGTATGCCACACGCGGTGAAGGAACGCTGACGAACACGAAAGGCAACACCGCCGCTTTCACGGGGCGCCGCCTGTCAGGTAACGAGATAAATATCAACTATGGTACGGTAGATGGAGCACCAACGGTCATCACCGTGCATGCCGAAGACGGTTCGTCCACCACTACATATCGCATCAAGATGGTGCAGGAGCCGTCAGATAACCCGCGCTTGAGCAATATCCTTGTCAACGGAGAGCCATTGGCCGGGTTTAATGGTTATGTGGGTAGCTACAACGTTGCTCTGCCTTACGGCACTACTGATGCCCCTGTCGTTAGTTATGTGTTAGCCGAAGACGGTCAGACAGCCACTCTCTCCCCTGCTGCATCCAACACAGGAACGGCAACTATCGTCGTTACTGCTCCTGACGGCAGGACCCGCATGACTTATACTCTGAATTTCTCTGTGGCTCTGCTTTCTGACAATACCCTGCAGAGCATAAAAGTAAACGGAACAGAGATACCTGATTTCAATCCGATGCTCACCACCTATCGAATCGAGCTGCCGCTTGGCACAACGACTATGCCTATAGTAGAGGCTGTGTCGGCTTATCCCGCAGGTGAGCAGAACATAACCTACAAGGCGCCTTCGCAAATCGACGGCGGACAATATCAGGTGAGCGTCACTACACCCGGCAACCCGACGGCAAAGACCTATAAACTTAACTTAAGGATAGTGGAGTCGTCGAATAGCAAATTGCGCGACCTTAAGATGGGAAACTATCTGATTTTCAATCCGAATAGCTATGCCTACTATATCAATCTTCCGCTTGGTACTTCTGCTTTGCCGGAGATTACCTACGAGCAAGGCGATGAATGGCAGACGGTACAGATAGAGGACGGCGGCGTCAACGGAACGACTCGCGTCATAGTGACAGCTGCCAACGGTGACCAGACGATATACAAAATCATTTGCTCAACGGAGAAATCTGACGTTTCTCATCTGAATAATATCTACCTTGACGGTGAGGCATTGGAAGGTTTTTCGCCCGACACTTACCGTTATACCGTCAATCTCCCGACGGGCACTACCACTATCCCGGCTATCACCTATGAGAAGGGTGACGAGTACGAGACGGTTCAGGTGTCGGAAGGTACTATCAATGCCACCACACGTATCTTTGTCACAGCCGATGACGGCAGTACGTCGCTCTACGAGATTTTATTCAGCGTGGTGTTGGCGGACGTGTCAACGCTGGATATGATTAGCATCAGTGGTGAGCCACTTGCCGGATTCTCACCTGAGGTGCTGGAGTACAACGTGTCTCTTCCGCAGGGCACGACAGAGCTGCCGCAGATAACGTTTACGCAACACGATGAGTGGCAGACGGTGACGACACGTCAGAACGGCATCAATGGTGACTATAAGTTGACTGTTCGTTCGCAGGCGGGTACTACATCTACGTACGTGCTCCATCTCTCTGTTGCTACATCGGCTAACACAACTCTGGCAAAAGTGTATTTTGACGGGGAAGAATATGCTGATTTCAATCCGGAGGTCCGCGAATATGACATCACTTTAGCTGCCGGCATAAGCCAGGTACCTCATGTTACGTTTGACAAAGGGGATGCAACGCAAAAGACGATAGCTACGCAGGAGGGAACGAGATACTCGATTCGCGTAATAGCGGAAAACGGAACGTCCGCCACCTACGTCTTCCGGTTCGTCCTGCAGAAGTCGGAAAATGCGTTCTTAAACAACATCTTCCTTGATGGCGTACCATTGGAAGGTTTCGAAAAAGAGGTGTTGGTTTATAACGTTGTTCTTACTACCGGTTCGTGTCCTGTCATCACAGTTGATAAGGACATGACGCAACAGGTAACCATCACCACTCCCGTAGCAACCGGCACGGCACGTATCGTTGTTACTCCGGAGTCTGGCGCAGGCAACACCTATATCATCAACTTCACATCCTCCGTTCTGCCTCAACTTGCTGCAATATATGCTGACGGTGAGCTATTGGACGGTTATGCTCCCACCACTTACGACTATGAGTTGACATACACTGACGACAAGCCTGTCATCACTTTCCTCAAGGCAGATGAAGCCCAGAAAGTAACGACGGTTACAAATAACACAGGTACGCGTCTCTATGTAGAGGTTAACGGCGAGGAGCAGGTGTATAATATCACCTATCAGTACCAGATGTCGGACGACGCGACATTGCTGTCTATCAAGGCTGACGGTGTTGAGCTGACAGGGTTTAGCAGCGAGGAACTCAATTATACGTATGACCTCCCGTCTGACCGTACTATACCGGTCATCACCTACGTGCGCATGAGCGATAAGCAGTATGTGACAGCAGGTATGACGGCTCAGTATGAATATTCTATCGTTGTGAAAGCGGAGAATGGCGGACAGAAGACGTATAAGATACATTTCCTTACTGATGCCTCGGATAATACTGTACCATCGAGCATCAAGTTGGACGGAGTGGATGTACTTGGCGATTTTGACAGCGACAACATTATCAATCGGTCAATAGAGAAGGGCAGTGCCCTGCCGGAACTTACGTATGAGTCAGCTGATAAGCAGACGGTACTGACGGCGCAGACAGGTCAACTTGGGCAACAGCTCATCGTGTTGGCAGAGAACGGTGAAGCCGCTACATACACGATAAATTACACCGAGCAGTCGGAGACGGATGCACTGTTAAAGGACATCCGCGTGTATATAAACAACGAATGGCGCTCTATCACCGGTTTTAGCGAGAACACCTTCAGCTACAACGTCTCCATTCCGTGGCGCAGCACTTCTGCTCCGTGTCTGTGGCCTGTGGCAGGCAAGCCGGGACAGACGATAACCGTTACTTACGGCGGTGCTAATGGTGAGACAACAGTGCATGTGCTGGCAGCAGACGGACAGACAGCCGATTATTCTATCAACTTCGTTGTTGCTAAATCAAACAACACCAAACTCGGTTCGCTCACTATTGACGGTGACGTTCGCGATGTGAACGAAACGACGTATGTTTTCAATGTTCCGTTCGGCACTACTGAGACCTATGAAGTGGAATATGAGAAAGCCGAGAGCGAGCAGAAGGTAGAGTATATAAGTGCTCCTATTGACGGCACAACAAAGATTATCGTCACTGCGGAGAACGGCGACAAGAGCACATATAGCATCCGCTATAACATATCACAACCGGTAGGAGAGAATATAGTACGTTCTATTGCGTATTCATACGTGGATGGTAGCGGTACTTCGCACGAGGGGTCTTTTGTACCGCAGAAAGGTGACAACACGGTTAATCTGCCATATGGCTGCAAGTCGTTCACTGTCACCTCGGTGGAGAAGAACTATGATGAGCAGGCTATTGTCTTCTACAACGGCGGTATCCGCCGCGGCGCCACTATCATCGCAAGTTCAAACCGTGCAGGCGAGGCTGACGTTACCTATACTGTTACGCCCAAGATGCCGGAGTTTGAGACGACAGGCAAGCTCTCGGATTTGAAGTTTAACGGCGCTACTGTCCCGAACTTCCGTCCGGATATATACAACTATATGGTGAACGTTACCGCACAGCCTTCTGCCGCTAACTTTGCCTATACAGCCTACGACGGCAAGACCGTTACTCCATCTGCCATTGATGTTAAGAAAAAGCAGATTACCTTTACTATAGAAGATGGCGAGACATACAGCGTCTGCTGGTATTATACCAATTATGACAAACTGCTTGATTTCTCCGGCGATTGGGTGGCTGTTTCTAAAGGTGTGGGTTACAAACCTTCATCAGCGTGGAAAACTCCTGCTGATTGCGATGACGGATATACTTGGAGTATAGGCCTTATTGGTTTGAATTTAACTTATAGCACAGGAAAAGAGGTAACACCTGGCGGTACAAATGGTGTGATGCTTTCCACCTTGCGTGGAGCGCCAATGAACGGTTCCGTACCGGGAATGATGACTTTGGGCGCTATGTCACTTAGTCTCACCAGTAACGGAAATTCTACATCAAGCGTGACAAAAAATGCAACGGCAGGTACGACATTCAAGAATACCCCGGAGACATTTGAGTTCCTTATCAAGCCTCTTTCTACCAATAGTATTTCTAATTGGAAGATGTGGCTTACGATGTCAGACGGTACAAGTTACAGAGAGAGTAATTATACCGGTGATTTCAGCAGATTGAATACATGGACACCCGTCAGTGTGCCTATCAATTATTCAGGCGTAGGAACGGTGTCTAAGTTCAATGTGATGCTTTCTTCTTGTGATCAAGAGAATGCAAAGCAGTTTGGCGGAAGCACTGTCTATGAGTCGAGTGTTATATATGATCAAATGCACTTTGGTTACAACTCCGAGCTGACTGCTGTCACGGTAAACGGAAAGCCTACTACCAAGTCAGGTAACACCTTTACTTATACCCTCGCAGAGGATGAATTGATAACGGGTCTGCCTGCGTTGAAGTTCACGGGCAAGGTGCACGACCAGATGCAGACTGTCGAATGGCTTAACAACGGCGAATGGATTGACGGTGAATTGACAGCCAAAGTGACCAACTATGGAGAGAACTCTTCCGACAATACCGTTTATACGATTGTTCTGAAGCGTGCTGCCGTGACAACTCTGACATATACACCTGCTTTCGGTAAGGCATATACCACTACACCCGGCACAGGTGACACCGTCTATGTCAACATGCCTTTCGGCACTAAGGCATTGCCTGACGTCACTTTTACACCGGCGAACATTCACCAGCACTTTGCTGTCAGCAAGGCGGCTAACACCATCAATGTTACCGTGACGGCTGAGGACGGCAGCAGTAAGACCGACGTGTATATCTTCCGTGAAGTGAAGGCCGATAAGGCAACGCTTGACGCAATCACGGGCGCTTCGCTTACACCGGCGTTCGCTCCGGCTACAACCGAATATACCGTCAGCGGAGCAACAATGCCTGATTTGTCGTTCGTAAGAGCGCATGATCTAAGCGATAACGAACTACACCAAACGGTGGATATGTGCGAGTATACGGACAAGGTCGTTTTCACCGTTACCTCGGAGGACGGTACTGCACAGCAGACATATATAGTTCATTTTACTCCTATTGCGGAGACAACTAACGGCAAACTCTCCGGCATCAACCGCAATGGCGCCGAGTTTACCACTTTTGCGCAGGACACTTATTCCTACAATGAGCACAAGTCGGAGAACGTGGCATTCACGCGTGAGTTCGAGGCTGATGCCGTTGTGGAGACCATTACTGACGACTCTCTCTCTATTGCTCTTACGGGCAACGAGAGCCATACTTATACTATCATTTATCCTACGGAGCTGTCATCGAATAGCAATCTCGGTGAGATACTTATCAACGGTACATCGTATGCTGAGTTCAATCCTATCCGGACTGATTATGTATATGAGTCGGACGAGCCTGTTGACGTACGCTTCATCCTTTCGGAGCCGGGGCAGACGTTGACTATCGGTATGTCCTCATATTCTGCGGCACCGGCTGTCCGTAAGGCAGGGACTGCCCGTACGCAGGTGAGCGTCTTCACAGTGGTTGTGACGGCTGAGAACGGCACAGAAAAGACCTACACCTTTACCTTGCGTCCGGAGAGCTCCGACATAGCATCTCTCGCAGGCATAAGTGTGAACGGAACGCCGCTCAAGGATTTCTATCCTGACAAACTCAAATATACTTATACCATCCCGTCGGCTTCACCCAAACTGAGTGAGCCCGCCATGCCGGATGTGACATATACCCTCGGTCAGGAGAGTCAGCATGTGGAGATAGACCCCGCAGTGGCACTTGGTGGTACCACTATACTTACTGTTACCGCCGAAGACGGCATTACTGTCAGTGAGTATGAGGTGACGATACAAGCAGAGCCGTCGCACAACGTTGAACTGAGGAACATACTCATCAACGGAGAGCCGGTGAGCGGATTCAAACCCACGCGTACCAACTACTCAATGCAGGTATTCAGCGAAGAAGTGACTGTGGATTACACTACTGCTGACCCGTTCCAGACGGTTGTCGTTACCGATACGGAAGAAGGCAAACTTCTTGTCGTTACAGCGCAAGACGGTACCTCTACGCGTGAGTACGAGATTGAGGTGTGGAGAGCTTCGAAATCAAACAATGCAAATCTCTCCGACATACTGTTCAATAGTATGAGCATGACTGAGTATGGTGTGGCAAACGACATCGCAGGACTTACGTTCAGTGAAAAGGTATATACCTACCGCATTCCGCTCATCACAGGTGAGGCTATACCTGACATCTCTGCTACCTTGCAGGAGGATGCACAGACGGTGGAGATTCTCTCTTCCGGCTACACTAAGACCATTCGTGTGACGGCGGAGGACGGCATTGCGATTAACGACTATAGGCTTATCTTCGTAGTAGAGCAGTCAAGCAATACCAAGCTTGCCATGCTTTACCTCAACGGCGACTCGCTTCAAACGTTTAATCCTCAGCAGAGAACTTATAATGTTGCTTTGCCTGTAGGTGTACGTACGGTGCCTTCGGTGGACTATGATAAGCAGGAATCAATGCTGCAGACGGTAGTGTCGGCGACGGCAGATGATGGTATGACGGTTACACTGCTTGTAAAGGCGGAAGATGATACACAAGGAACTTATACCATCAAGTTCTCGTTCACTCTGTCAGACGCCGATACGCTATCCGGTATATACGCCGACGGTGTGCTGATAGACGGCTTCAAGGCGGATAACTACTATTATTCGTTCACCCTTCCGATGGGTGTCCGTGCCCTGCCGCTGATGGACTATGAGCAGGCTGACCAGTGGCAGCAAGTGACGGTGGATACTATCGTCAGCGCAATGCTCACCACCTATCGCTACACCGTTCTGTCTGAGAGCGGACGAAAGAACCTCTATACCGTTATATATGAGATACAACGTTCGGACAACGACTCTCTCTCGGCAATTATCCTCGACGGCAAGCCTATGCAGGCTTTTGTACCGCAACAGAATGACTACGTCATACTCATTCCTTCGACTCAAACAGACCAGCCTGTCGTTACGTATGTGGCAGGCAATGAATGGCAGCAGACAGAGGTGGTGGAACACGAGGGTTATACACAACTTGTAGTGACGGCAGAGAACGGACACCAGCGTGTTTATACTCTGCGTTTCGAAAAAGTCAAGAGCACCAACGCTACGCTCATCACGATAGGTATTGACGGGGTGCCGCTCAGCGGATTCGATGAGGAGAAGTTCACTTATACCGTTACTCTGCCTTACGGTGCTCAAGGTGTACCTAATATCACGTTCTCCAAAGCAGAGGAGGCACAGAACGTTACGCTCAACAAAGACGGGTGGATGGTAGAACTGACAGTGGTGGCAGAAGACGGACTGACTATAAACAAGTACACGATTACTTTCGTAGAAGGTCTTTCATCCAATGCCTCGCTTGCTTCGCTTAGCCTTGATGGTACACCGTTCGCCGATTTCAAGTCTGACACCTACGAGTACCAACTCAGTTATGCCTACGATGCCGACTCGCTTCCTGTTGTTGATTTCTCATTGGCGGACACTACGGCACGAGCCGACTCGACATGGACAGGTAATGTACTCACTATTGAGACCACGGCGGCTGACGGAACAATGCTTGAATATGTTATTATCTTCACTCAGCAGCTCTCGCCTATATGCTGGCTCAACGGGATTAGTATAAAAGGCAAGGAACTGGAAGGATTTAACAGTGATACTCTTGTATATGAAATCACATATCCTGTAGGTACTAAGGAAGAGGAACTCCCTTCGGCTGAGGATATAAGTTATGAGAAGGCTGACGCCGAGCAGACTGTAGAAATACAGGAGCAGAGCGGTATGATAACCTTGCTTGTCAAAGCCCCCGACGGTTCGACGCGGGTATATGTCATTCAGCAACGGATACTGCTCAACAACAACAGCCGCCTGCTCACTATCTTGTTCAACGGAGAAGAGTATCAGAGTTTCAGCGACTCGGTTTACTATTATGAGTATCTTATTTTCGAGGGGGAGTTGATACCGCTGATAGAGGCATTGCCGCAAGATTCGCTTGCAGTAGTGGATGTAACCGTTGGAAATATCGGTGAAGAGACTTATATCTTCTGTACAGCTCAGGACGGCTCGGAGACTGTTTATCGGATTCTCTTCAAATACACCGATGTCAATACAGCAGATAATCCGACGGCAAATGACTGTCTCTTCAAGCGCATCCCCGGCACCGACCAATACCTTGCCGCCTCTATAAGACAAGGCGTCAGGATTGTTGTGTTTGATATGTATGGACATAAGATAGCAGAGAGCAGCGTGCCTTGTTGTTCTGCCGATAACATGCAACTTGTCACCGACGCCTTCGGTGGGCAGTTGCTCTATAACGTGGCAACACCTACAGACGGAGCTGTTATCGAAATAAGCTCAGCAATAAAGACGTTCTTCTATACCTTCTACGACAGCAAGGGTAAGAAAGTAACATCCGGCAAGATGGGACAAGTCAAGTAAAGAGCATGGGACAAATGTAGCACTTTGCTCAAAAGTGAAAAAAGCCTGCAGCACGTGTTGCAGGCTTTTTCTTCGTCATAACAAGATTGAGACTGTCATCTTTGATGCTACGACGGACAATGTGCTGTTTTCTGACAATGTTTTTATATGACATCTTAAAAAAAATGCCACGGCAAACGCATCAAAATTTGTAGTTGGTGAACATTTCTAAAAGGAAGTCACTATTGAGTGAGGCTCTGAATAATAGTTTTCTGATGCTCGGTTTGGTCTTTGATGTCATACTATCCTTGTAATCTTTAGCTATT